>JAYVPW010000033.1:0-81803 GCA_043777315.1 Spartobacteria bacterium
GGACATACCGGTGGCTCACGCCACCGGCTAATTTCCACTGGCCCTGCCGGGCCGACACGGGAGCCGCCCGATGTCCGGTTATTTCCCAGAGATGGTATCAGGCGATCACGCGGACCCGGATGTCGGACCCGTCTTCCGCGACGCCACTCGCGCCGAGATAAATCGACGACGCGAAGCTCTGCACGGAAGTCGCCCCGACTTTGAGCGCCTTGATTCCCGCGGCCTCGATCGCGAACCCGTGCGGGATCGAGGACACCGCCGGGACGCCGCCCGTGCCGATGCTCACGCGGCCGATCGTGCTCGAAAGCGTGAGCGTGCCGGCGGCCGGCGCGAGCGCATCGGTGTCGCCGCCGAAGACGCCGTTCACGGGCACGATCCCGGCGGCGATGGAGGTGCGGGTGAGCGCGCCCTGGATCGTCACCGCGGCGATGCTCGCGGCGCGCTGGAAGCTGTCGTTTCCATTGAAAAAATAGTCGCCGCCGAGCTGCGCGCCGGCGAGCACGAGCGAGTCGGTGACTGCGCCGCCGACGGTGATCGCGGCGATGTTCGCGCCGGCGACGAGCTTCGTGCGGAGGATCGCGCCGGAGACGTTCACCGTGCCGAGCGCGGCGGCGTGGAGCGCGGCGCGGATTGCCTTTTCGCTGCCGCTCAAATCGAGCGTCTGGCCCGCGAGGATCGCGCTGTCCACGAGCGCGCCGTTTTCCGCGATCCGTGCCTTGACCAAGACCGCGCCGACATTTCCGCCCGCGAGGATTTTCAGCGCGGTGACCTGCGCGCCGGTCGCGTCGCCGTCGAAGGTCAGCGCGCCGATGGTTTTGGTCGCGGCGAATTCGGCGGTGTCCGCATCGCGCGCGGTCGCCCCGGACGCCTTGCCGCGGCTCACGGTCACATGGGTCGCATCGATCGTGTCGCCCTCGAAATGCACGCGGTCGAGCCCGAGGCTCGCGCCGTCCTGGCCGGTGATTTTCACGGTCACGCTGCCGAGCGGATTCACGGTCGAGGCGGCGGGCACGCGCGCGCCGAAGCTCGAGTTTTGAATGCCGAACGCATCGCCGCCGCCGGCCGTGCCCACGAGTGATACGTCGATGTCGCCGATGCCGCCGGCCTCCTTTTTCAGGCCGGTCCGCGTGCTCACGAACTGGCTGTCGCGGATGCCGGTGAGGTCGATTCCGGGCGCGGTTTTCGCCGCGGTGAGTTTCACGCTGATGTCGCCGATCGAGCCCGCGGTGATCTTCACCCGATCGATCCCGACGGTGTCGTGGACGAGCTTGCCGACGGAGACGTCGAAGCCCTGAAAAAAGAGCGGCGTCGTGACCTCGTAATCGACGACCACGCCGGCCGTGCTTTTGAGCAGGCCGATGAAGCCGCTGGTCGCCATGATGTCGCTCCGCAGCGGGTCGCCCGTCGGGTCGCCGGTCGTCGTGCCGATGAACGAAAAAGCGGTGATCGAGCCGATCGACGGAGCGATGAGTGAGCCGGTGAAGTCGCCGCGGACCGTGAATTTTTTCACCGGTCCCTGAGCCACGACGACCCCGGTGAAATTCGACGCGACGGTGAAGGTCGCGACGTTCACCGCGTCCGGATTCGTGAGCATGAAAGTGCCCGCGAAATCGCCGGTGCGCGTCTCCACTTTTCCGATGCTCGCGGCGGTGATCGTCGCGCCTTGCAGAAATTCCTGCACGTCGAAGTCGCGCACATTTCCCTCGATCACCGAGCCCGTGCTGCCAAACGCGCCGCTGATCACGTTGATGTTGCCCGCGTTCGCGATCGTGCCGCCGCCGCGGTGAAATTTATCGATCTCGAGCACCGCGAGAAAGTCGCCGTGCAGGACGGTGAAATCGCCGATGCTCTGCGTCGTGGCGAGCAGGCCGGGAAAGGCCCACGAGCCGATCGTCACGTCGCCGAGCCCGCCGCCGCCGACTCCGAATGGCGTGCCGTCGCCGAGCACTTCGAAGCGGACGCCGGGGCCGAGGATGTCGCCGATGACGACGTCGGGATGGTGGTTGTAAGTGTCCGGCGTCGTCTTGTCCGGCAGGTTGTACGGCAGGTCGTGGCCGAGCTGGATGAAGGTATTCGCGAGCACGTCGTCGAGGACGAGCTTGTTGAGTTTGCCGGTGATTTGGAGATCCGGCAGCGCATCGGCGAGGCCGTCGCCGAGCCGCACGCCGGGTCCGAGCACGATGCCGCCGACATGCTGGAGCGGGCCGTGGGTGAAGATTTGGGCGACCGTGGTTTGGCCCGTGGGCTTGGAAATGATCGCGACATTCAGCGTCGTGGAAAGGTCGCTGCCGAAGAGCTCGAGCGACGCGAGGTCGGCGTTGCTGAGCGCGTCACCGACGAAGCGTTTTTGCACGTATCCGCTCCCTTTGAGCGTGACGCGCACGGTGTCGCCGCTGGCGTCGGTGAAGGTGAGCGGGTGCTTCGCATCGAGCCGCGCGCCGGTGCCGAAAACGACGTAGCTCGCCCCGCGATTCGTGCCGCCCTCGGCCGCGCCATTCGCGCCGATGATCAGGTCCGCGAAGCCGTCGCCATTCACGTCGCCGGCGGCGCTGACCGAGCCGCCGGAGAAGTCGAGGTTCGCGATGCCGGAGAGCTTGAAGCCGTTCAAGCCGTCGATCGCCGAGAGCGCGAGCGATGGCGCGAAGCCGCTCGATTTCCCAAAAAAGACGAAGCTCGCACCGCGCGCGCCGCCGCCCTCCGCCGCGCCGGCCGCGCCGACGATCAGGTCGTCGAAGCCGTCGCCATTTACGTCCCCGGCCGCGCTGACGGAGCCGCCCGCGCTTTCGCTGTCGGCGGTGCCGGACAGCTTGAAGCCGTCCGTCCCGGCGAGCGCGGAGAGTGCGATGCTCGCGGTGAAGGCGGTCGCCTTTCCGAAGACGACGTAGCTCGCGCCGCGGTTCGTGCCACCTTCCGCCGCGCCGATCGCGCCGACGATCACGTCGCCGATGCCGTCGCCATTCACGTCGCCCGCCGCACTCACGGAACTGCCGGCAAAGCCGCTGTCAGTCTCGCCGGAGAGCTTGAGGCCGTCCGTCCCGGCGAGCGCGGAGAGCGCGATGCTCGCGGTGAACGCGGTCGATTTTCCGAAGACGACGTAGCTCGCGCCGCGGCTCGTCCCGCCCTCCGCCGCGCCGAATGCGCCGATGATCACGTCGCCGATGCCGTCGCCATTCACATCGCCCGCGGCGCTGACGGCGTTGCCCGAGCCGTCGCCATCCGCCGCGCCGGTGAGCACGAATCCGTCGCTGCCGCCGAGCGAAGAAAGCGCGAGTGCCGCGGAAAACGCGGTCCGTTTTCCGAAGACGACGTAGCTCGCGCCGCGATTATTTCCGCCGGACGACGCGTCCGAAGCGCCGATGATCAGGTCGTCCACGCCGTCGCCGTTCACGTCGCCCGCGCCGCTGACCGAGCCGCCGGAGAAGTCGTTGTCGGCGACGCCGCTCAACGTGAATCCGTTCGCGCCATTCAGCGCGGAGAGAGTGAGCGCCGCGCTGAAGCCCCGCGCTTTTCCAAAGACCACGTAGGTTTCCCCGCGATACGTGCCGCCCCCGGATGCGCGCGCCGCGCCGATGATCAGGTCGCCGAAACCGTCGCCATTTACATCGCCCGCCGCGCTGACGACCGAGCCGGCCTTGTCGCCATCGGCGATGCCCGAGAGCTTGAAACCATTGCTGCCATTGAGTTTGGAGAGATTCAGCCCCGCGACGAAGCCGCCCGCTTTTCCGAAAACGACATACGCCGCGCCGCGATCCGTGCCGCCCTCATCGGCCCGCGGCGCGCCGATGATGAGATCGGAAAAACCGTCGCCATTCACATCGCCCGCATCGCTGACCGACTGGCCCGAGTGGTCGCCGTCCGCGATGCCGGAGAGCTTGAAACCATTCGCGCCCGTGAGGCCCGCGAACGTGAACTTCGGCTGCGCGTCGTCATTCAGAATCGTCCCGACACCGACGCCGTCCGCGATGCCCGCATTCGTCGGGCTCGAGAGCATCACGCTGAAGGTTTCATCCGGCTCGAGCGTCGTGTCGCCGCGGATGCCGACAATGACGGTTTTGCTCGTCTCTCCCGCCGCGAAATTCACGACCTGATTCGTCACCGCATTGAAGTCCGACCCCGCCGTCGCCGTCCCCGAGTTCGTGGAAAATTTCACGCTCACCGCGCTCGCCGAGCTGCCCAAAAGGCTCACGGTGAAAGTCAGCGTCTTCACTCCGCTCTGCCCCTCCGTGATCGCTGCGTCGCCGACGGAAAGCGTCGGCGACGGGGCCAGTCCCGAATGGCCGTAGATCACGTAAGCCGCGCCGGAATTGATCCCGTTCGGGTCGGCGGACGGCGCGCCGATGAGCAGATCGGCGAAACCATCGCGGTTGATGTCCCCGATCACGCTTACCCTTGTGCCCGATTCGTCGGCGCTCGCTTCGCCGCGAATCGCGAATCCATCGCTGCCATCAAGTGTCGGGCTGCGGAACATGGTGAGCGTGACCGTGGCGAATCCGCCGGCTTTTCCAAAATAAACGAACGAGTAGCCGCGGCGGAAATCGGCGGCGTCTGGCATCCCGACGATCACGTCGTCGAAGCCGTCGCCGTTGATGTCGCCTGCGCCGGCGACGCTCCTCCCGGAATACTGTTGCTCCCCTGCCTCCCCTTGAAGAATGAAGCCATCGTTGCCGCTCAGGGCGCCGAGGTTCAGCGCGGCGGTGAAGCCGGAAGCTTTTCCGAAAACCACGTAGCTTGCGCCTGCGGGCGTGAAGGCCGAGATGCGGTGGGCCGTCGGAGCACCGACGATCACGTCATCGAAACCATCGCCGTTGACGTCGCCCGCCGCGCTTACTGCGCTCCCCGCGCCATCCTGGCGCGCCTCTCCCAGCATTTTGAAACCCGTGGCCCCGTTCAGTGTCGAGAGGTCCAGCGGTGTCGTGAAAGGAGCCGATTTCCCGAACAGGAGGTAGGCCGCACCGGCATTGTCGTAGGCAGACGAGCCAATGAGCACGTCGGCAAAGCCGTCGCCGTTCACGTCTCCCGCTCCGGAGACGGAGTAGCCGGCGTGATCCTGGTTGGCTTCGCCCTGCAGCTTGAAGCCGTTCGTTCCGTTCAACGTCGAGAGGTTGAAGGTCGCGGCAAATCCGGCGGTGCTCCCGAAAACGACGTAGCTCGCGCCCGATTCGAATCCGTGGGGTGAAGCGCCTGGCGCGCCGATAATCAGATCCGCCAGTCCGTCGCCGTTCACATCGCCTGCGCCGCCAACGCCTTTGCCGGCGGCGTGACCCGCCGCTTCGCCCTGGAATTTCACACCGTTCGCGCCGTTCAGCGCCGAAAGATTGAACGCCGCGCCAAAGCCGCTCGCTTTTCCAAACACCAGGTAAGCGGCACCTGAGCCGACACCGTTCGGCGATGCTTCGGGCGCGCCGATGAGAAGGTCATCGAAGCCGTCGCCGTTGATGTCGCCGGCTGCTGCGACGCTCGACCCGCCATGATCGCCCGCCGCTTCATCCACGATCTTGAAGCCGTTGGTGCCGTTGATGGTGGAAAGGTCGAAGGGCGTCGTGAACGCGCCCGCCTTGCCAAAGATGACGTAGGTGGCACCGATCCGCGTGTTGTCGTTATAATGAATCGGAGCGCCGACGAGAAAGTCGGCGAAGCCGTCGCCATTGATGTCGCCCGCGCTGCTCACCACCGCGGCGGCGGTGTCGCCCGCCACCAAGCCGGGAATCTTGAAGCCATTCGCGCCATTGATGCCCGCGAGCTCGAAAACCGCGGCGAATGCCGGGGCGATGCGCGCTTCCAGCCGCTCGATCGCGTGATGTACGCGACGCGGATGGCGCGCGGAGGGATGGGGGATTTTCATGCGGGGGAATTTCGCGGGCTGCATGTCCGGCTCGGCGTCTCATGGACGCGGAGCGTTTTCGCGGGAGGTTTCTGGGAAGATGGGGAACTGCGTCCGTGCATCGCTGCCGGGGTGATTGCCCGGGGTGAAAAGTTTGCGGCAAAGATCGCCGTCTGCGGTGGTGGCCCGTTTAGCGAGATGCGACGGCGTCCGCAATCCGCATCTTTTTCAAAGCCCCGTCGTGCGTGAACGACGCAAGCGACGTCCGATCCCATCCCCCGCGCTTCCGGACAAATCGCGAAATATCCCCGCCCGGGTCCACGTTTTCCTTTCGCCCGATGACACGCGCTCTGTAGCTTCCGCCGCCTATGGCCACCAAAACCGAAGCCCCGTCCGAAGAGAGCCGCGTCATCCTCGCGCGGAACAAAAATCTCGATCTCGCGATCCAGCAGATCGCCAAGGATTTCGGCGACGGCGCGATCATGCGGCTCGGCGCGGCCACGCACATGGATGTCGAGTCGATCCCGACCGGCAACATCGTCATCGACCGCGCGCTCGGCGTCGGCGGCTTTCCGCGCGGCCGGATTTGCGAGGTTTTCGGGCCGGAATCCTCGGGCAAAACGACGCTCACGCTGACCGTGATCGCGCAGGCGCAAAAGCTCGGCGGGCTCGCCGCGTTCGTCGATGTCGAGCACGCGCTCGACCCGCAATACGCGAAGAAACTCGGCGTCAATCTCGACGACCTTCTCGTCTCGCAGCCGAGCTCCGGCGAAGAAGCGCTCCGCATCGTCGAGACACTCGTCCGCTCGAATGCGCTCGACGTCATCGTCCTCGATTCCGTCGCCGCGCTCGTGACCAAACAGGAGCTCGAAGGCGAGATCGGCGACTCGACCGTCGGCGCGCAGGCGCGGTTGATGAGCGCCGCGATGCGCAAGCTCACGTCGCTCATTTCCAAGGCGCGCACGGTCGTCATTTTCACGAACCAGATCCGCGAAAAAATCGGCGTGATGTTTGGCAACCCCGAGACGACGCCCGGCGGCAAGGCGCTCAAATTTTACTCCAGCGTCCGCTGCGACATCCGCCGCATCGGCGCGATCAAGCAGGCCGACGGCGCAGTGACCGGCAATCGCACAAAGCTGAAGATCGTGAAAAACAAAGTCGCGCCGCCCTTTCGCGAGGCGGAATTCGACATCATGTACAACGAAGGAATCAGCTCGACCGGCGCGCTCCTCGACCTCGCGATCGAAAAGGGAATCGTCGAAAAGCGCGGCTCGTGGCTCAGCTACAAAGGCGGCCAGCTCGCGCAAGGCCGCGACGCCGGCAAAGAGGTTTTGAAGACCGACACCGCACTTTACGAAGAGCTCTACGCCGCGGTGAAGGTGAAGCTCGACGAGGAAAAAGCGTAGCGCCCGGCGAGGAAAACGGCGGCGACTTCCTCGTTCGGCGCGCGGTTCCGCCCGGCGAAGCCGCCCTCCAAACCGGTCATTCTGAGCGAAGTGGAGCGTCAGCGGAACGCAGTCGAAGAACCTCTTACTTTTCCCCTCCGCGATGCGCGCGCGATTGCCGGGGGAAAAGTAAGAGGTCCTTCGACTCCGCTGACGCTCCGCTCAGGATGACAAAAATGCCGCTCTCCCGCCGATGAGCCTCCGCCTCGAAATGCTCCAGGTCGCGCGGCTCGCGCCGAAGATGCTCGGCGAATCCGCGGAGCTCGTGCGCGGTTTTCTCGCCGCCCAAATCGGCCCGGACGGCGCGGGCTGCGATCGCGACGGACGGCCCGATCTTTATTACACGATCTTCGCCCTCGCCGGCTTGCAGGCGCTCCAAGCTGAAATCCCCGTCGCGCGCGTGGAGAAATTTCTGCGCGGCTTCGAAGACGGCGAACATCTCGATTTCATCCACCTCGGCGCGCTCGCCCGCTGCTGGGCCGCGATCGGCGAGCCGATGCCGGCGGGGCTCGCGGATGCTGTGCTGGAGCGGATCGAGCGGCATCGCAGCGCCGATGGCGGCTACGACTCGGACGCCGGAGAACCCTTCGGAAATGCCTACGCCTGCTTCGTCGCGCTGGGCGCGTACCAGGATTTGCAGCGCGAACTTCCCGAGCCGCTGCGGATGGTCCAGTGCCTCAAATTCCTCGAAACCCCCGACGGCGCGTGGGCCAACGCCCGCGGACTCGCCGCCGGTTCGACGAACGCCACCGCCGCGGCGGTGACGCTGCTCCGCCACCTCGGCGTGCCGATCAATCAGAGCGTCGCCGACTGGCTCCTCGCCCGCGCGCATCCGCAGGGCGGATTTCTCGCGATGCCATCCGCGCCTTTGCCAGACTTGCTTTCCACGGCGACGACGCTGCACGCGCTCTCCGGGATGCAGGTCGAAATCCCCGCCGTGATGCGCGAGCGCTGCCTCGATTTCATCGACACGCTTTGGACAAACGAAGGCGGCTTCCACGGCCACTGGGCCGACGATCACGTCGATGCCGAATACACTTTTTACGGCCTCCTCGCGCTCGGACACTTGGTTTGAATTTAGGATTTAGCATTTAGGATTTAGGAAGTTCGGAGCGGCGCGACTCCGTGTTCCGAACTTCCTAAATCCTAAATCCCACTTCCTAAATTTCCCAATGTCCCCGCACATCATCCTCTACGACGGCGAATGCCCGATGTGCATTTTCCAGATGCGCGTCCTGAGCTGGCTCGATTGGTTCAACCAACTCTCGCTCGTCCCGCTTGCCGACCCGCGGGCGGCAGAGCTCGCGCCGGAGATCGAGCGCGAGGATTTGCAGGCGGCGATTCACTGCATCACGCGCAGCGGGAAAATTCATCGCGGCGCACGCTGCATCCGTTTCGCGGGAATGCGCCTCCCGCTGCTGGTCCCGCTCGCGCTCGTGCTTTGGATTCCCGGCGTCATCCAAATCGCGGAGCTGATTTACAAATGGGTCAGCCGGAATCGCCTCATCCTCAGCCGCGTTTTCGGCTGCAAGGAAGCGTGCGCGATCCTGCCGAAACGGGCGCGGGAGCAGGATCGAACGTGATTTCGGAAATCGAAGAGCGGAGACCGGAGACCGGCCAGAGCGCGCTTTTTACGGCGCTGGAAAAGGCAACGAGAACGCTGCTCGCGGAGCTGGGACCGGAGGGGAATTGGTGCGGCGAACTTTCGTCCAGCGCGCTCTCGACGGCGACCGCGGTCGTCGCGCTGGCGACCGTCGATGGTGAGGAAAATGCGGGGCGCATCGACCGCGGGTTGCGCTGGCTCGCGGGGCATGTGAATGCCGACGGCGGCTGGGGCGACACGGTTCGCAGCAAGAGTAACATCAGCACGACCGCGCTCTGCTGGGCGGCGTTCGGGGCGGCGGGAGCGGACGAAAAATATCCCGCGATCGTCGCCGCGGCGCAGCACTGGCTCGCGCAGAACTCCACTTTTTCGTCCTCGCTGATCCTCAGCGCGCTCATCTCGCGGATCGAGCAGCGTTACGGAAAAGACCGCACGTTCTCGGTGCCAATCGTGATGACTCTCGCGCTCGCCGGACGGCTTGGCGCCGACGGCTGGCGGCGGGTGAAGCCGTTGCCGTTCGAGCTGGCGGCGCTGCCGCATCAGATTTTCGGAGCGTTGCGGCTCCCAGTCGTCAGCTACGCGCTGCCGGCATTGATCGCGATCGGGCAGGCGATTCATTTTCACGCACCGGCGCGCAACCCGCTTGCGCGCTTGATCCGCGCGTTGGCAAGGCGGCGGACGCTGCGCGTGCTGGCGAGGATTCAGCCGCCGAATGGCGGGTTCCTCGAGGCCACGCCGCTGACCAGTTTCGTCACGATGAGCCTGGCGTCCGTCGGGCTGCACGGGCACGTCGTCGTGAAGCGCGGGGTGGATTTTTTGCGTCGGGCGCAGCGCTCCGATGGGAGCTGGCCGATCGATACGGACCTCGCGACGTGGGTCAGCACGCTGGCGATCAAAGCCTGTGCCCATCAGCATTCGTGGGCCTCGCCGGAAATGCGGATGACGCTCCGCGAGTGGTTGCTCGGGCAGCAATATCGCGTCGAGCATCCCTCCACGCACGCCGCGCCGGGCGGCTGGGCGTGGACCGATTTGGCCGGCGGCGTGCCCGATGCGGACGACACCGCGGGCGCATTGATCGCGCTCCTGAAACTCGGCGTCGTGGACAACGTCACGCGCGCGGCCGGCCTCGCAGGAGTGCAGTGGCTGCTCGGCGTGCAAAATGGCGACGGCGGCATCCCGACTTTTTGCCGCGGCTGGGGCGCGCTGCCGTTCGATCGCAGCAGCCCGGACCTCACCGCGCACGCGCTGCGGGCGTGGAGCGCGTGGCTGCCGCAGCTCCCGGCGGTGCTGCATCAGCGGACGTTGCGCGCGATCGGGCGCGGGCTGAAATACCTCGCGAAGACGCAGCGTCCGGACGGCGCGTGGCTGCCGCTCTGGTTCGGAAACGAGCACGCGCCCGAGGATGAAAATTTCACGTACGGCACGGCGAAAGTGCTGATCGCGTTGCGCGAATTGTCGGAGCGCGGCTTTCACATTCCGCGGCACGCCGACCGGGAAGCCGCTTCGTGGCTGGTTTCCGCGCAGGATCGCTTCGGCGGCTGGAGTGGATTTCGCGGCGGCCCGGCGTCGGTGGAAGAGACCGGGCTCGCGGTCGAAGCGCTCTCCGGATTCCGCGCGGATGCCGCCGAAGCCGGCGCGCACTGGCTCGCCGCCCGCGTCACGAATGGCAAGTGGCGCGAGCCCGCGCCGATCGGGTTTTACTTCGCCAAGCTCTGGTATTTCGAGCGGCTCTATCCGCAGATTTTCACCGTCGGCGGGCTCGGGAAATATCTCGCGCAGCGGCCGGACGCGAGTGTGCCGCCGGAGCTGTGAAAATGCGCGCGGGCGGAGTCCGGGGAGCGCGCTCGTCCCGAGTGCTGGTCGCGGCGTCCCGCCGCGTCGAACTTTGGGAGGCGCTCGGATTTCGGGACGGTTTCGCACGTCGGGACGGTTCAGAAAAGTTCGTTTCGGCGGGACGCCGAAACCAGCACTCGGGACGAGTGCGCTACCCGGAACTCGCCCGCCGGCGGTTCTCACTTCGCCAGTTCGTCCCAGCTCGGGAGGCCGATGACGGGGAGGGCGAAGGCGAAGGCTTCGGCCTGCTGCGGGGTGCCGGCGGCGGCGAAGGCGTCATACATTTTGCGGTGCCGGTCGGGCGTGGCGGTGGTGTTCGGTTGGTGCGTCCAGAGGCCGAGATTGAGGCCGCCTTCGTATTGGTTATCGACGTGGCGGTGGAGGATGAAGGCGTCGATGCCGTCGAGGCGCGCGACCTTTTCCCACGCGTAGCAAAAGCCGGCGGCCTGGCGGATTTCGGCGTCGGGCTCGGGGCCGCAGTTGAAGCCCTGCTCGGAGAGGATGATCCTCCGCGGCCCGCCTAGATACAGCATCTCCGGGCGATGCGTGAAGCGCTGGAGGACTTCGAGATTTTTGAAAGTGACGCGGGGCGAGTCGTCGGTTTGCAGCGCGGTTTTGTCGCGCCAAGAGCGCGGGTCGAAGAGGTTTTCGGGATACGGATGATACGCGATGTGCCACTCGAAATCGCCGCCGCGCCGGGCGATCCGCGCGAAGTTTTCCAGCAGGTCTTTCGCGCCGGTCTGCCGCGTCTCCCGGCCTTTCGGCGTCAGCGCCCAGTGGTGCGTGAAGGAGAGATACGCGCGGGTGTGCGCGGAGCTTTTCCGCAGCGCGGTGACGGCGACGCGGACGCTGCGCGCGTAGTCCTCGGCGAGCACGGCGGGCGTGGCCGGGCCGATGTTGAACCACTCCTGATGGCAGTTCACCTCGTTCCCCATGATCCAGCCCCAGACGCGGCCGTGCTCGGGCCGGGAAAAATAGTCGCCGAGAAATTCCATCGCGGCCTTGAAGTGCCGCAAGCCCTCGGCGTTCGCGGTGTGGATCGCGGTGAAGCCGTGCGGCGAAGTGCGGTCGTCGCCGGGATGGCGCAGCGCGGCTTCGAGCGGCGCGGGGACGTGCGCGGTGTAGATGATCAAATACACGAGCGCGCCGGCGTCGGAGAGCGGCTTCACGTTCAGCCCCTCGACGAATTTCCGCCGGAAGAAATACGTCACGCCGTCGCACTTCCATTCGAGGCTGTCGGGCTGGCGCTCGGCGTCGAAGAGCGAGCCGAGGTCGAGGTTCAGCGCGGCGTGGCGGACGCCGAGCGCGAGGGCGTCATCGACCATCTGCACCTGCAATCCTTTCTTCGTCGCGACGGTGGGAAAAGGCGCGGTGTCTGCGGCGATGCCGCGGAATTCCTCGACGAAACGCAGCGCGCCTGCCGCCGTCGCCGGTTCGCCGCGCACCGCCGCGAAGCCTGAATACAAGCGGTCCCGCGCGCCGTCCCAGCGCGGGATGCGGACGGTCGCGCCGGGTTCGGCGGCGGCGAGCGCGGGCGCGGCGGGGGCGTCGGAGATGTTTTGAAAAGGGGCGAGTTCGACGAGGCGCACGCGCTCCGTGCCGCCGACGGTCACCGCGATTTCCGACGCATCGGCGCTGACGTGCGTCACGCCTTCTGCGCCGAGCGCAGAGGCGGCGCAGGCGACGAGGCCGAAGACGAGGCCGCGGACCATCGTGCGCACTGACTTCGCCGCCATCACTCGCGCAGGAGCGCCTGTGCGGCGGCGAGGGCTTCGGTGACTTTGGCGGGCTCTTTGCCGGCGCCGCGCGCGAGGTCGGACTTGCCGCCGCCTTTGCCGCCGACCAGCGGGGCGATGGCCTGGATGATCTTCCCCGCGCTGAATTTCCCGACGAACTGCTCCGACACCGTCGCCAGCAGCGCCACGTTCCCCGGCGTCGCCCCGGCCAGCACGACCACGCCGTTGAACTGCGTCCGCAGCGCCTCCGCGATCGCCGCCAGCTCGTCCCCGGTCGAGCCGGGCACGGCCTCGATGATCGCCGGCGCGGCGATCAGTTTCTGGATCTTCTCCATCAGCGACGCCGCCATGTGCGCGGCCTGTTTGCGGTGGAAAAGCGCGATCTCTTTCTCCATCGCCTCCTGCTTCGCGAACATCGCTTCCAGCTTCCGCTCCAGCTCGCCGAGCGGCGCGCCCATCTTCGCCGCCAGCGCGCGCAGCCTTTCCGCATCGGCATTGCCAAAGTCGTACGCCACCCGCCCCGCCACCGCCTCGATCCGCCGCACGCCCGACGCGATCGCCGCCTCGCTCACGATGCGAAACGCCCCGATCTCCCCCGTCGCCCGCGTGTGCGTCCCGCCGCACAGCTCCATCGAAAAGCCATCCAGCGCGCCCGCCTTCCCCCCGATCTGCACCACCCGCACCGTCGCCCCGTATTTATCCCCGAAGAACTGCATCACCTCCCCCCGCGCCTTCACCTCCGCATACGGCACCTCCGTCCACGACACCGCCGCATTCTCGACGATCCGCTCATTCACCAGCCGCTCCACCGCGCGCACCTGCGCCCCCGTCAGCGCCGCGCTATTGAAGTCAAACGTCAGCTTCTCCGGCCCCACAAACGACCCCTTCTGCGTCGCCTCCTTCCCCACCACCTCGTGCAACGCCCAGTGCAGCAAATGCGTCACCGTATGATGCCGCTCGATCGCCGCCCGCCGTCCGCGATCCACCGCCAGCCGCACCGTCGCCCCCACCGCCGGCGCCTCCTCCCCCATCACCGGCTCGATGAAATGCAGCCACGTCTTCCCCGCCTTCTGCGTCGCCGCGACCGTCCACGCCTGCCCCCCGCTCGACATCTCGCCCGTATCGCCCACCTGCCCGCCCATCTCGGCATAAAAGGTGGACGCCTCCGTGATCACCGCCGTCTTCCCCTTCAGCCCCACGATCTCCAGCACCTCCGCATCCCGCTCCAGCGTCTCGTAGCCGACAAACTTCGTCGGCTCCGTCGTCTCGATCTGCGACACCTCGATGATCTCCTTCTTCTGCGCCGACCGCGCCCGCGCCCGCTGCTCCTCCATGAGCTTGTTGAATCCTTCCACATCCACGCTCAGCCCGCGCTCCCTCGCCATCAGCTCCGTCAAATCCAGCGGAAAGCCCTGTTCATCATAAAGCCGAAACGCGAACGCCCCCGAAATCGCCCCGGTAGCGCACGCGTCTCGCGTGCTCTTCTCGGCGTCCCGCCGAGAAGTCCCCTCCGCCAAAGTCCCCTCCGCCTCCCGCCCCGCCCACCAAACCCACTCATAATCCTCCCCCTCACCCACGACCCCCGTCCTCCCCGGATTCCCCACCACATACTGGAACTTCTCCTCCAAGTCCTCCTCCGACCGAATCATCCGGTCGTGCCATTCCTTCTCCCAAATTCCCTCCCCGCCTTCCAAATCCTGAATCTTGTGCGCAGTGAATGACTTGATCGAGTGCAGCAGCTCGCTCAACGCCCAGAAAACCGGCTGGCCGTCCGCCCCGGTTTCCTTGATGCCCGGCTCGAACAAGACATGCACATGGTCCGGCATCACCACCACCGCATAGAGCTCGTAGCGTTTCCCGTCGAAATGCCGCACCGCATCCAGCGTGATCGTCCGCGCGGCCGGCGAGAGTTCCCGGCGTTCCTGCGTGGTGAAAGTGATCAGATATTTCGCCCACGGGCGTTCAAAGTGCGGCAGCCGCCGCCGATGATAAGTAGCCCCCGGTAGCGCACGCGTCTCGCGTGCAGCGTCCGGCGTCTCGCCGGACGCTCCCCCTCCCCCCAACCCGCCCGCACCCGGACCGCCCGCACCCGGACCGCCCGGCGAGACGCCGGGCGGGACACGCGGGACGCGTGCGCTACCCAGCAGCTTCGCTGCTTCGGACGCGAACAGCTCGATCCCCCGGTCCAGCGTCTTATTAAAGGCCTCCTCCTCGCGTTTCAGCACTTCTTCGATGTGCTTTTGCTGGTCGCGGAGTTCGGGGAAGGTGGGGCCCATGGTGCGGGCGAGGGTGGCGGCGAGTTGGTAGAAAAAGGGCTCGGTGAAGCCGAGGGTGCGGCCGTAGCGGACGGCGCGGCGCAGGATGCGGCGGAGGACGTAGTTGCGGTCGGTATTGCCGGGCGAAATGCCGTCGGCGATCGCGAAGCTGAGCGTCCGGATGTGGTCGGCGATGACGCGGAAGGCGATGTCGATGGCGATTTGCTCGGGGGTCGCGCGGGGGTTCACGTTCGCGAGCGGGGCGGGGGGCTCGACGGGCGGCGGCGGGGGGCTCGGCGGGAGCTCGGCTGAGACCTCGACGGGGACAGGCACGTCGGGTCCGGGATCGGGGATGACGCCGGGGATGTTCGACTCCACGACCGGAGCCGCGAACGAGCCGAAGACCGTGCTGCTGGCATCGAGCATCGGCTCGTCCTCCTCCGAGCCCGGCTGCATGGCGGGAGGGGGCGATTGCACGGCTGGAGAGTCTGGTTGCACGGCTCCCGAGGTCGCTTCAATGAACTCCGACAGGCCGCCGGTGGCCGGAGGTGGCGGTATTTGCTCACCTGGGAGGGTGCTGCGGTAGATTTTGCCGCTCATTTTCTCCAGCTCGTCGAAGATCGGGCGGAAGATGTCGGTCTCGTAGTTCGAGATCTTGGCGTTGGCGAAGTCGGTGAAGTTTTTCGTCCCCTGGATGATGCTGGCGACGCGCTCGAAGCCCATTCCCGTATCGACGTGCCGCTGGGCGAGCGGGACGAAATCCACCGGTAGCGCACGCGTCTCGCGTGTCGCGGCGGACGTCCCGTCCGCCGGCGGCAGGTCCCCCGGGCTCCCCTCCCCACGCGCAGGAATGGAGGCAGGGCCCGGGGACCTGCCGCTCTCCGGCGAGACGCCGGAGACTGCACCCGGGACGGGTGCGCTACCGGGGGATCGTTCCGCAGATGCGCCGGGGGAGCGCGCGGCGGAGGCGGCGGCGGCACCGGAGGATGGCTGCGCGACGAATTGGATGAAGACGAGGTTCCATATCTCGATGCAGCGGGGGTCGCCCATGTTGACCAGGCTGCCGCGGGTGTCGCCGAGGGGGGTGAGATCGACGTGGAGCTCGCTGCACGGGCCGCAGGGGCCGGTGTCGCCCATCATCCAGAAGTTGTCCTTTTTGTTGCCGTTGACGATGTGGACGGTGGGGTCGAGGCCGAGGCTCTCGAATTTCGCCGCCCACAGGTTCCACGCCTCGGCGTCGAAGTCGGCGGGGTCGCCGGCGGCTTTGTCGGGATTATAGACGGTGGCGTAGAGGCGCTCCGCGGGAAAGCCCCACTCTTCGACGATGAGCTCCCAGGCCCACTCGATGGCTTCCTTTTTGAAGTAATCGCCGAAGCTCCAGTTGCCGAGCATCTCGAAGAAAGTGTGGTGGTAGGTGTCGAGGCCGACGTCGTCGAGGTCGTTGTGCTTGCCGCCGGCGCGGATGCACTTTTGCGTGTCGGCGGCGCGGCCGGGCGTGTAGGGGCAGCGCACTTTCCCGAGGAAGATGGGGACGAACTGGTTCATGCCCGCGTTCGTGAAGAGCAGGTTCGGCGAGTCGGGGAGCAGGCTGGCGCTCGGGACGATCGCGTGCTCCTTGGCCCGGAAGAAATCGAGGAACGACTGGCGGATTTGGTCGGCGGTCATGTGGGCGCGGAAGGTAGCGGCGACGGGGAAAAGGTAAAGCGCGCCCGCCTTCCTTCCGGTCTTCCTTCGACTCCGCTGCGCTCCGCTCAGGATGACGAGCTTTTGCGCTCCACCTGCCGCACTAACAAATCTTCCCCATTGCGGATTCCCCCGCAGCACAAATACTCCCGCCCAATGTCCGCGCCCCAGCCCGCCTCGCTCGCCCTCCCGCGTCCCGTCCCGACGCAGAAGTACCGGCAGCCGAAGAAGAACATCCCGCAGACGACCGTGGAGCGGCAGTTCATCCTGGCGAAGTGCCGCGAATATGTCGCCGAGCACCAGCCCGTGCCGCCGCAGCCGCAGGCGGACTTGAAAGTCCACGCCGACACGCTCGTCGCGCAACTCGGGCTCGACCCCATTTACCGCGACTATGTCGGCGTGCTGCTGAACAACGAAATGTGGCGCGAGCAACTCGCCGGCGTGCCCTTCGAAAGGCGGCTGCTCCTTCTCCCGAAGTGCCTGCGCGTCGAGAGCAAGTGCCCCGCGCCCTTCGATGAATTCGGCCTGCTCTGCAAACAATGCGGCCTCTGCTCGATCCAGGATTTGCAGGCCGAAGCCGAGCGCCTCGGCTACGCGGTCCTCGTCGCGGAAGGCTCGGCGATCGTCATGTCACTCATCCAGACCGGCAAGATCGAGGCGATCGTCGGCGTCTCGTGCATCAGCGTCTTGGAGCGCGCGTTCCCTTACATGGAAGCCGCCGCGATCCCCGGCGTCGCCGTCCCTTTGCTCCAGGACGACTGCATCGACACCACCGTCGATCTCGACTGGATCTGGGACTACATCCACCTCACCAGCGACGACCAAACCCGCCGCCTCGACCTCTCCGCCTCGCGCGACGAAGTCGATTTCTGGTTCACCCCGCTGAATCTCGACGCCATCATGGGCCCCGCCGACGGCGCGACCGAAAAGATCGGCCGCGACTGGCTCTGCCGTGCCGGCAAAAGGTGGCGGCCCTTCCTCACCGTCAGCGCCTACCAAGCCCTCCGCACCACGCCCGGCGCGCCGCTCCCCGAGGACATCTGCAAGGTCGCCGTCGCCGTCGAGTGCTTCCACAAAGCCTCCCTCATCCACGACGACATCGAGGACAACGACGCCGCCCGCTACGGCGAAAAAACCCTCCACGAAGAGCACGGCCTCGCCGTCGCGCTGAACGTCGGCGACCTCCTCATCGGCGAAGGTTACCGCCTCCTCGCCTCCTGCCGCGCCAGCGCCGAGCAGAAATCCGAGATGCTCCGCGTCGCCGCCGAAGGCCAGCGCGAACTCTGCCGCGGCCAAGGTGCCGAACTCGTCTGGGCGCGCAACCCCGCCCCGCTCACCTCGCTCGAGGTCATCGACATCTTCCGCAAAAAGACCGCCCCCGCCTTCTCCGTCGCCCTCAAGCTCGGCGCGATCTACGCCGGCCAGCTCGACGACGTGGACGAAGTCCTCACCGCCTACTCCGAAGCCCTCGGCATCGCCTACCAAATCCGCGACGACCTCTCCGACCTCGGAGCCTCCGGCGAGACCAACGACATCGCCGGCCTCCGCCCCAGCCTCATCCTCGCCACCGCCTTCGAGCGCGCCGCCCAGGAATCCCGCGGCACCGACAAATCCCTCGCCGCCCTCCGCGAACCCCAGCGCCTCGCCCTCGAATCCCACTGGCGCCGCCTCTCCACCTCCACGCCCGCCGAGATCGAAACCCTCTTCCTCGACCTCGCCGCCGACGACCGCTGCCGCGACCTCCTCGAACGCTACAAAGAAGAAGCCATCCGCACCCTCCGCGACGTCGAAAACGCCAACCTCAAAGGCCTCCTCCGCCGCGTCATCGGCAAGATCTTCAACGACACCGAAATCAAAGGCTGGTGCAAAGAATTCGAGCAAAAGAACCTCGCCGCCCCGCTGGAATTGGCGGCCGTCCGCGCCTAGTTTCCGCACATGGGTCACGGCGAGATCATCAAAAAAACGGTTGGCCGAAAGCGCGTCACCAACCCGCTCCGCGAACTCGAACAGCTCAACGCAAACCTTCGCAGCCTCGGGATCGAGCTGCCACCGCCCGATGCTGGACACGTTCGAAAGCTTGTTGGAAAAGCTCAGCCGCAGCGGCGTTGAATATCTCGTCGCAGGCGGAGTCGCCGTCTGCCTCAATGGTTACGTCCGCACCACCTCCGACCTCGACATTCTCGTCGAGGATTCGCCGGAAAACCTAGAGCGCCTGCTTGCCTGTCTCGCTAATTTTGGCGAAGGCCACACCTCCGAGCTGACCCCCGCCGACTTCACCCCGGAAGAAGGAGCCGTTCGCATCGAAGAGGATTTCACGCTCGATGTTTTTACGAGAATACGCGGCCATCGATTCATCGAATTTGCGACCACAGCCCGAGTCACCGAAGTCAACAGCGTGCCGGTCCGCTTCCTCGCGCCGAACGCTTTAATCGAACTCAAGCAGGATTCCTTTCGAGACAAAGACCGCATCGACGTCGCCGCGCTCCGGCAAATCGCCGCCAGTCTCACACCGACCACCGTTTTGAATTGGGGTGAGATTTTCGACCCAGTCACCGACGGTTAGGAGTCATTCCCGCGAAGCGTTTCAAAAAAAACGCCGCACCTGCGAAATCGCGGGTGCGGCGTTTGAATTTTGCGGCAGTGCCGCGGGTGGAATTACTTGGCTTTCGGTGCCTCTTTTTTCGGGCCGTGCTCGCGGGCCGCGAACTCTTCCATGGTCACCTTGCCGTCGCTGTCCTTGTCCATTTTCTTGAACGCTTCCTCGGCCTTCGCCGGATCCTTTTTGCCCATCGGGCCGGCCTTCAGTTCGTCGAGGCTGAGCGAGTTGTCGCTGTTGGCGTCGAGCTTCTTGAACATCTCGGCCGGGTCGCGATGCGCGGGTTTTTCGGCGGGTGAACCGGCTTTGGCCGGAGTCGCGGGCGTGCCGGGCTCCGCCGGTTTTGCGGCGGCGCCAGTGCCGGAAGTCCCGGCAGCGGCGTCCGCGGGTTTCTCGCTCGGCGAGCCAGGCTTGGCGGGTTTGACTTCGTCAGCCGCGAAGCTGACTGCGGTGCCCAACGCGAGAGTCGCGAGGATGGTGGTGAGTGCTTTCATGTTTTGCTTTCTGTGGTGTTTGAGTTGATGCGGCGCCGCGTCGTTTCCGACAGACCGACGCTGCGGTGATTTAACTTTCGTAACTGACGGGAGCCGCGCGGGTTCATTCAACGCGATTGGCCTCACGCGATGATTTCTTTCACGACATTCCCGGCGACATCGGTCAGGCGGAAATCGCGGCCGGCGTAACGGAACGTCAGCTTCTCGTGATCGAGCCCGAGCATCGCGAGCATGGTCGCGTGCAGGTCGTGAATCTGAACTTTGTTCTCCACCGCCTCGTATCCGTACTCGTCCGTCTGCCCGTAACTCACGCCCCCGCGCGCGCCGCCGCCAGCCATCCAGACGGTGAAAGCCTTGTTGTTGTGATCGCGTCCGTCGCCGCCCTGCGCGTGCGGCGTGCGGCCAAATTCCCCCGCCCAAACGACGAGCGTATCCTTCAACATTCCACGCGATTGCAGGTCGGTGAGCAGCCCCGCGATCGGCTGATCGGTCGCGCGGCAGTTGTTCGCCAGCGCCGTGCCGAGATTGAAATGCTGGTCCCAATTCCCGTGCGTGATCTCCACGAAACGCACGCCCGCTTCGACCATCCGCCGCGCCAGCAAACACTTGCGCCCGAAGTCTTCCGTCGCCGCGTCGCCGATGCCGTAGAGCTTTTTCGTCGCCTCGGTTTCTTTCGAAATATCGAGCACCTGCGGCATCTGGCTCTGCATCTTGAACGCGAGCTCGTACGATTCGATCACGCCCTCGACCTCCGGATTCACGCGGTCCCGCGCGAGCTTTTCGCGATTGAGCTGCTGCACGAAATCGAGTTCCGCGCGCTGCGCCGGCGCGCTCAGTTGCGTCGAAAGATTGCGCACCTCCGCGCCCGCGATCGGCCGATTATCCGAGCCGATGCGCGTCGCCTGATAGATCGCCGGCAGAAACGCGCTCCCGTAATTCTGCGCTCCGCCGAAGCCGCTCGGCGGCGTCAGCGTCACAAATCCCGGCAGGTTTTCGTTCGCCGTCCCGAGCCCGTAAAGCGTCCACGCGCCCATCGACGGGCGGACGAATTGCGAGTTGCCCGTGTGCAGTTTCACCAGCGCCTGCGGATGCGCGGGCAGGTCCGTTTGCATCGAGCGGACAAGACACATTTCATCCGCGTGCTTCGCGAGATTCGGGAAGAGTTCCGAGATCCACAGCCCGCTCTTTCCCGACTGCGCAAATTTCCACTTCGACCCGAGAAGCTTGGTCCCAGGCCGTTTCCCGGGCAGTCCGGTGTCGGCGATCAGCTTCGGTTTGTAGTCGAAAGTGTCCACATGCGACGGCCCGCCGCGCATCGTCAAAAAGATCACGCGCTTTGCTTTCGCCGGAAAATGCGGCGACTTCGCGGCGAGCGGACTCCCCGGTTTCGCACTCTCCGCCGCGCCCGCCGTGAGCCCCGCGAGCGCGAGATATCCGAAGCCGCACGACATCTTTTTCAAGATGTCGCGCCGCGTGAAAAGCGGCGTCACATCGCCGCAGGTGCAGAAGTTTTCGTTCATGGGATTGAGAGCCAGATTTTGGAAATTAAAATGTTCACCTTTACACCCATGCACCAGTGCACCAATTTTCTCGCATGAGACTCACTGTAAATCTGGCAGATGATACCTACGCTATCGCCAAGTCCCTCGCGCACGAGGAGGGCACCACGGTGAGCAAGGCGGTAAACCAACTGCTGCGCCGTGCCTTGGAGCCGGCGAATGGGCAGGACGGGGGAAACGAATGGAACGACGGGCTGCCGGTAGTGAAATGCCGGCGCACGTTCACTTCCGAAGATGTTTACCGCATTGACGCGGAGAACGAATGACGTGGCTTCTTGATGGCAGCGTCCTCGCGGCATTGGCGCTGGCCGGCCATGTCCATCATTCGCGAGCGAAGGCGTGGTTTTCATCAAATGAAGATCGTTTTGCCACCTGCGCGGTTACGCAGGGGACCCTGCTGAGGCTGCACATGACGCTCGCGGTGGACGATACTGTCGCCGCCGCGTGGGCCGCACTCGGCGCGATCGAGGCCCATCCGCGGCATGTGTTTTGGAACGACGGATTTAGCTACGGCTCCGTGCCGCATCGGCATCTGCAAGGGGCGAAGCAAATCACCGACGCGTGGCTCGCCGAACTCGCGCGCCGACGCCGGGCGAAGCTGATCACGATCGACGCGGCGTTCGTGACGCTTCACGCCGATGTCGCTGTGCGTTTGCCGTAGAATCGAATCGGGCATCGCTCAGTTGAGGTAGCGAAATTCCGCGCTGGCGAAGAGTGCGCGGCAGAGGCTGGTCCACGCGGCTTTGACATCGGAGGCGTCGCGGAGACCGGGCGCGGACTTGTCGCCCTTGCTCCAGTTCGACGGAAATTTCGCGAGGAAATTGGACGCGGCCTGTCGCTCCACTGCGTCCGGGGCGCGACCGAAAACCTGCCAGTAAACCGCCGCGAGACGCTGCTCGAGATTCGCCGCGGCACCGGCGTTCGGCCCGCCGGGAATGGCCGCCAGCACACGATTCGCGAGCGCCTGCGACTGCGTGGTGACGAACGCGCTGTTCAGCATGTAGAGCGCTTGCGACGGCACATTCGTCGTCTCGCGCGCGCCGGTCACGAGGCTTGGCTCGGCGAAGTCGAAGACCGCGAGTGCGTCGGGCAAAACGTCCCGCGCGACCGGCAGATAGACGCTCCGCTGATTCCCGCCCGCCTCGATGATCGCCTCCTCGCCGACCCCGCCGCGCCGCGGTCCCCGCCGTGCGATCGGACCGTCGCCGGCCTTCGCGATCAGCGAGCCCGTCGGCGCTTTCAAATCGAGCGTGCCGGCGACGCTGAGCATCGCGTCGCGGAGGCATTCGGCATCGAGTCGTTTCTTGCTCATCCGCCACACGAGCGCGTTCTCGGGATCCGCGGCGAAGTTCTTTTCATCGAACGCGGACGACATCCGATACGTGCGGCTCAGCACGATTTCGCGGATCAGTTTTTTCATCGACCAGCCGTCCGCGACGAGCCGCGTCGCGAGATGATCGAGCAGCGCCTGATTACTCGGCTTCGTCCCGGTCGTCCCGAAATTATCGGTGCTCTCGACGATCCCCTGGCCGAAGAGCCAATGCCACGCGCGGTTCGCAATCACCCGCGACGTGAGCGGATTCGCCGGGCTCGCGATCCAGTCGGCGAGTTCCTTTCGCCCGCTGTTGCCCGGCGAAATTGCGGGCGCCGCCGCGGTGCTCAGGGCGTTCACGAATCCGCGCGGGACTTTGTCGCCGGGCTTCTCCACATCGCCCCGAGCGTAAAGCGCGCTGTCGCCGATCCTCGAAAGTTCCGGCGGACGTCCACCGAAACGCGCGCGGATTTTTGCGCCGATCATCGCGCCGAATCCGTACCCGCCGCCCGCCATCCGCGGCGTCGTCGGGTAATCCTGCACGCCCATCGCGAGCGCCTTTGCGTAGCCCGTTTCATCGAACGATTTCAGCTCCGTCTCGAGCTCGCCGATTTGGGTGAGAACGATGAGCGGTCGGAGCTGACCGCCCGGTTTTTGTGGCGCGTCGGCTTTTCCGCGATTGGCCATGCGCTCTTTGAAAATCTGCTGCTGCTCTGCTTTCAAAGCCGCGAGCTGTGTCTCTTTCCGCTTCTTTTCCTCGACCGAAAGCGTCGCTCCGAGCGTCGGCGCGCCCGCGCCTTTTGGCAGTTCGAGCAGGTCCGTCGAGTGGCGGTTCTGGACCGCCGCGGGCGTGCCGTAATGCGTGTCCGTGCTGAGAAAAATGCCGGCCATCGCGTAATAATCGCGCTGCGGGATCGGGTCGAATTTGTGATCGTGGCAGCGCGCGCACGCCACCGTCATGCCGAGAAAAGCCTGCGAGACCGTGTCGATCTGCTCGTCCGCCACATCGAGCGCAAACTGCCGCGCATTCTGCTCATTCAGCCCTTTCGGACCGATCGCGAGAAAGCCGGTCGCGACCACCTGTTCCGCGCGCTGCCGGTCATCCTTGGCTGGCAGAAGATCGCCGGCAATTTGCTCGCGGATGAATTGGTCGAACGGCTTGTCCGCGTTGAACGCCGCGACCACGTAATCGCGATACCGCCACGCATTCGGAAACGCGATGTTCACGTCCTTCCCGCTCGATTCCGCGAAGCGCGCGACATCGAGCCAATGCCGGCCCCACCGCTCGCCGAATTGCGGCGACGCGAGCAGCCGATCGACCGTCTTTTCGATTGCTGATTGCTGATTGCTGATTGCTGATCGGCCGGAACCTGCGGCGTTCCATTCTTTGTAAAAGGCGGCGAGTTCCTGCTGCGTTGGCGGCAGGCCGATGAGGTCAAAATAAAGGCGGCGCAGGAGCGTCGAAGCGTCGGCGTCGGCGACCGGTTTCAGCCCTTTCGCCGCGAGGCCCGCGGCGACGAAACCGTCGAGTTCGCTCTGCGCCCACGGCGTCGCGGCGGGAGCGGCGGGTCCGGCGATCGGTTGAAAGGCCCACCATTTCTTCGCTTCCTCCGTGTCGAATTTCCTGACGATCTTCGCCGCGCCCGCGCGCGGGTCGGGCGCGCCCATTTTCACCCACGCCTCGAGATCGGCGACCATTTCGGGCGGCAGCTTCCCGCCCGATTTTTCCGGCGGCATCGCGGTGTCTTTGCTCGAATAACGCACCGCGTCGATGAGCAGACTTTCCTTCAAGTCGCCGGGCACCACCGCCGGCCCGTTGTCGCCGCCGCGCCGGATTCCTTCACGCGTGTCCAGCGTCAGCCCGCCGCGGATTTTCTCCGATTTCTCCGAGTGGCATTTGTAGCATTTCTCGGAAAGCACGGGCCGGATCTTTTTCTCGAAAAAGGCGAGCTGCTCCGCAGTCGGCGCTTCGTCGAGCGCCCGCGATGGGGTCGCGATCGCGAGGCCAAAAGTGGCGACGGCAATGATGCGGAACGGACGAATATTCATGGATGCGGAGATCGTGGTCGGAGACGCCGGCGGTCTGCGAGACGTGACAGTTTTCTCCAACCCGCCAACCAGTTCGCAGTTGCGGAGAACGCGCAGCCTCCACCCGGACGGGCCCGAAAAGCTACGCTCGCGCGGCGCGGAAAGCCTCGACTTCACCTCGACTTGGCGTAACGGAACCGTCGCCATGTTTCCCGCTCTCGCCGCCCGCATCGTCCGCACGACCGATCCGCGTTTGCTCGCAAAGTTCGCGTGGAATTTCGGCGTGAAAGGGATGCTCTCCGTCGAGCGCTTCAAGCGCCGGATCAAGCGTGGAGAATACTTCCCGCCGTTCCTCTACCTCTCGATTTTAAATAGCTGCAACCTTCGCTGCCAGGGCTGCTGGGTCGATGTGGAAGCCGAGCGCACGGAGATCGATCTCGACACGCTGAACCGCACGATCAACGACGCGAAGGCCCACGGGAACTCGTTCTTCGGCATCCTCGGCGGCGAGCCGTTCATGCACTCCGGGCTGCTCGATCTGCTCGCCGCGCACCCGGACGCTTACTTTCAGGTCTTCACGAACGGGCAGTTCATCACCGAAAAAATCGCGCGCCGTCTGCGGCAGATTGGCAACGCGACGCCGCTCATTTCCATCGAGGGCCGCGAGATCGTCAGCGACGAGCGGCGCGGAAAAAAGGAGGTCTTCGCGCGGACCCTGCGCGGACTGGAGCATTGCCTGAAGGAGCGCATCCTGACCGGCGTCGCGACCAGCGTTTGCCAGACGAATATCGACGATCTCTGCACCGAATCGTGGCTCCGCGAGCTGATCGCCCGCGGCGTGCATTACGCGTGGTTTCACACGTATCGGCCGGTCGGGCCGAAGATGAATCCCGCGCTCGCGCTGCGCCCCGATCAGCTCGTGCGCGTGCGGAAATTCGTCGTCGAAATGCGCGCGAAAGTGCCGATCGCGATCATCGATGCGTACTACGACGGCGAGGGCAAAGCGCTCTGCCCGATGTCCACGGGCATCAGCCACCATGTGAACCCGCGCGGCGACATCGAGCCGTGCCCGATCATTCAGTTTGCGACCGAAAACATCCGCGACGAACGCGGCATCTTCGCCACGATGCGCGACAGCACTTTCCTCAAAGATTTCCGCGAACTCAGCGCGCAACACACGCGCGGCTGCGTCGTGCTGGAGCGGCCGGATTTGGTGAAGGAACTCGTCGTCAAACACAACGCCCGCGACACGACGATGCGCGGCACCGCGATGGCCGAACTCGAAGCGATGGAGCCGCGCTTTTCGCAGTGGCTCCCCGGCCAGGAAATCCCCGAGCAACACTGGATGTATCGCTGGGCAAAGAAGTATTGGTTCAACGACTTCAACGCCTACGCGAACGTGGCGCACGACGCCGCGGCGAAAGCGGCAGCCTTGCAGACCAAGCTGCACGCGGACGTCGCGTAAATTTCCCGGATGGAAACCGCCGCGCCCGAGCTACCCGCCCCGCCGCAAACCCACGCTCCCGCGCCGGAGCGCGAGCCGCTCTTTTCCGCGCGCGGACTGTCTAAAATCTACACGACCGGCGAGGTCGAAACCCGCGCTCTCGATGGACTCGACCTCGATCTTTTCCCCGGCGAATTGATCGTCCTCCTCGGCGCGTCCGGCAGCGGCAAATCGACCCTGCTCAACAACCTCGGCGGCCTCGACGTGCCGACCGCCGGCTCGCTCACTTATCGCGGCCGCGACCTCGCCGGTGCCGACGAGGACGAACTCACGCGCTTCCGGCGCGACTCGGTCGGGTTCGTCTTTCAGTTCTACAACCTCATCCCGAGTCTCACCGCCCGCGAAAACGTCGCGCTCATCACCGAGATCGCGCGCGACCCGATGTCGCCGGAGGAAGCGCTCGAACTCGTCGAACTCACCGACCGGATGGATCACTTTCCATCCCAGCTTTCCGGCGGTCAGCAACAGCGCGTGGCCATCGCGCGAGCCATCGCGAAACGCCCCGAAGTCCTGCTCTGCGACGAGCCGACCGGCGCGCTCGACGTGAAGACGGGGATCAAAGTTCTCGAAGCCATCGAGCATGTGAACCTCGAACTCGGCACCCTCACCGTCATCATCACCCACAACTCCACCCTTGCCGACATGGCCGACCGCGTCATTCACCTCTCCGACGGCCACATCATCGACATCCGGCACAACCAAAAACGCCAGCCCGTCCGCACGCTCGCGTGGTGAAAATTATGTTCACCGGACTCGTCGAAGAACTCGGAACAGTGCTGGACCTACAACGATCCGGCGAAGGCGCGCGGCTGACTGTCCGAGCGAAAGAAGTAAGTTCCGGCGTGCTTGTCGGCGACAGCATCGCGGTGAATGGCTGCTGTCTGACCGTCTCCTCACACACCTCCGGCGAGTTGCGCTTTGACTTGCTCGGCGAGACCCTCGCTCGGACCAACCTCGGAGGGATTGTCACTGGAACTCCGGTGAATCTCGAGCGTGCTCTCGCCACAACCGGACGACTGGGTGGCCACTTTGTGCAAGGTCACATCGACTGCACCAGCCAAGTCATCAGCTTCACGCCTTCGGGCTCCGATTGGCGCTTGGAAATCGCGCTTCTGCCCGACTACGCACGTTACATCGCACTCAAAGGATCCATCGCAATCGACGGCATCAGTCTTACCGTCGCGGAAGTCAGTGCCGCCACCTTTGTTGTTTGGATCATCCCGCACACCTTGACGGTGACCAACCTGCAAAGCCGAAAGCCGGGAGACTTGGTCAACCTCGAGTTCGACTTACTCGCAAAATACGTCGAGAGAATCCTCGGCAGTGGCTCAGTTTGCCGGAATTTGTAGGGCGGGCGCTCCGCCTGCCCTGGGCAACCGGAGCGGTCGCCCTACAATCATTTTCAGACTGAGCCACTACCGAATCCTCGCGACGCGCGAGCCTGACGTCACTTCTTCTTCTGCTGAAACAACGCCTGCACGTCCGTCGGATTCAGATCGCTGAGATCGAGACCGGTATCGCCGCGCAGAGTTGAGACCTGGATGCGGTCGGCCACGAGCTTCACCGTCGGGCCAGCGTAATACTTCATCGAACCGACAGTGAGGTGTGTTGGGAAGACGATCACCAACAGCGAGTTCTCATCAATGTTGAGCATCAGAGTGCTGTAGTTCTCCCCCTGCTGATACATGCTCGTGAAGTTACTTTCGTTCACCAGGCTGGCCATGAACTGCACGGCGTTGTAGGCGTTGGAACCCAGCGTCGCAAAGGTCGTCGTGTCGATTTGTTCGGGGTTGCCGCATTGATGGATCAAGTAACCCGCTTTCTCGACGAGCAGCGCGATGTTCGCCTCGCTCTTGCGGAGGAGTTCGCGCAGAGCGGCGTCGATGTGGTCGATGTCTTCTTGGTTGAGCGAAGGAAACTGGCTCATAGGTCTGGGTGGAGTTAGCGCCGGCGTCCGCCGTCGTTGAGGAACTTGTGCAAAAGCATTCGGGTGATCATGTTGAGAGTGTCAAACACGCCTTCGCATTTTGACGCGGATGCCTCGAAGGATGGCACTTGAATCTCGCGATTGTTCAGGAGGAAATCGAGATATTCGACAGGCGCGACATCGGGCAGGTCGCGCTTGTTGTATTGCATGACGTAAGGGATGTCATCGAGGCTTAGGTTGAGTGTCTTGAGGTTCTCTTCCAGGTGCCGGAAGGTCTCGATGTTCTCCTCCATCTTGTCGTATTGAGAGTCGGCGACAAAGACGATGCCGTCCACGCCGCGCAACACGATTTGACGGGTGGCGTTGTAGATGACCTGGCCCGGAACGGTGAAGAGTGCGAACTTGGTTTTGAAGCCCTTGATCGCGACAGCTTCGAGCGGAAAGAAGTCGAAGAACAGTGTCCGATCGCTGCTGGTGGCGAGAGAAGTCATCTTACCTTTCGCCTCGGGATTAGGCACCTGCACGTTGGAATGCACTTGTTCCAGATTGGTCGTCTTGCCGCTTTTGGCAGGACCGTAATACACGATCTTTACCTGCAGCTCCTTGGTAGCTTGGTTGATAATGGCCATCGGAGGGAGGGAGTTACTTTTGCGTCTGGCGGGTCAGTTCTTCCGCGATCACGCGAAGTTCCTGCCAGGGGAGAGATTCGCCGGGTTTTCCAAGGACAGCGAAGAAGACGTAACCGAGCCGGAAGATCTGAAAGTAAGCTCCGTGCGTACACATGAGAAGGTCGTCGATCTCACCCAGTTTCATTTCGCCGGAGTATTGATTGAGCCGACCGAAAATCTGCGGAAGGAAGGCGGCGACCACCTCGCCCTTCATGGTCTCCGGGAGTGAATGAGCGACGACGAGTCCTTCCTGCAAAGCCACGACCGCGCCCGCAACTTGCGGAAGCTGGACGATGTGCTTGACGATCTCCGCCGGGGTCCAGTCCGTTTTCTGGGGCTGGCCGAAGATTTCGCCGACACTGCCGTGCGCGCTGTCAGGGTGATGAGCCGGAGCGTCGGGAATGACCGCATGTTCCGTTTCGCTCGCTTCGGGCGTGGGCTCTTCCCCTGCGGCACATGGCGGAGGGGGGCTTGGTTCCGCGGCGGGGATTGGCTCGGGGGCGTTCGTCTTTTCGACTTCGGGGCTGGCCGGGCCGCCGGCAAAGAGCGTCGGAATGGAGTCGTCCACGACCAGCCGTTTGCGTCCGCCGGCATCTTTCGATGATTTCAGAAACGCAGGGGCGATGATGCGCAGCGGGATCTGGAGCTCGATGGCCTCGCGAGCGGACGAGGGTTCAGTCAAGGTGGGCTCGATCCAGCTCCGAATTTCTCCCCACGTGAAGGCGACCTTTCCTTTTGCCAGTCCGGCCGTGACGCCTGCCGCCGGCAGTGAAACGGTGGAGCCGGTCAGCGCTGAAATTTCCGCGAGAATCTCAGGCGGCCAGCCTGCCGAGATGTCCGGGAGCGGAAGGACGACCGCTCCCGCTTCAGCTTTCGATGTCGCGGTCGTCGCCGCGGCCGCGACCGGAGCAGCGAGTCGAATCGGCTCCGTCTGCGGAGCGCGTTTTGCAGGTGATGCGATTGGAATCTCCGAAGCCAATGGTTTGACTGTGGTGAGTTTGAGACTGGGCGGCTGCGGGAGAGGCGCCGCCGGCTCCGGGGCTTTTGGCGCGTTCGGGGCGACGGCGAACGGGTTCTCGGGATCGCCGAAAACGTCGAAGCCTTCCTCCTCAGCGAGCTCGTGCATCCGCTGGTCGTCGCGACGTTTGAGGAGGTCCGGTTTTACGCGTTTGAAAATCTCGCCGAGCGGAATTTCGATCATCCGTTTTTCCTCCAGCCGGGGCGCGGCGAAGGTGCCCGCGGGCGCCTGCCGGTAGATGCTGGCGAGCGACATTTTCACCGAGCCGCCGGGGAGCTGTTTCAGGATCGTGGAAAGCGGGAGCGCGACCATCACGCTCGGGTCCGGCGCGACGGCGACCGTGGATTTCAGGTCCGCCGGAAATCGGGCGATGATCGCCGCCAGCGAGAGCGAAGCGGTCTCGACCTTGGAGATTGGGAGAGCCTGTTCCGTGGCGACCCGTGGGGGGGCTGCTTTCACGGGTGCGGGAGGTTTTTGAAATAGACGTTTGAAAAACTTGATCATGCGAACGTAGGGGAGGATGCCGTGCAGTGAGCCTAAGCACACCCGGTGCCATTTGCGCTAGACCGCAGATTTTTCTCATCGGTGATTTAATGCTGGCCTGTCTCGTGCTTTCCTTCGCCGCGCGTTCCCAGCAGATTCGCTTCCCGACCTCCCACATCGCATGGCCTCCCGTCAAAAAATTCTCATCCTCGACGACGAGCACGACATTCTCGAAATCTATCAGGAGATCCTCGCACGGCTCCCGAGCCAGCCCGAAATCCACACGGCGGACAACGGCGCGCGGGCCATCGCCCTTCTCGAAAGCGAGCCCTTCAATCTGCTGCTCGTCGATCTGCGGATGCCGCAAATGGATGGCTTCCAGGTGCTCGCGATCGTGCGGCGGAAATTCCCGGCATTGCGAGTCGTCGTGATGACCGCAGCGGAGGACGAGCAGTTCCGCGCGCGGGCTTATGCGATGGGGATCGACCTCTACATGGAGAAGCCGAAGACGGGGAAGGAGATCATCAATTTCGTCGATTGCATCGAGTCGCTGCTCGAGCGCGAGGAGCAGGGCGGCTTCCGCGGAGTGCAGAGCAAGACGCTCGTCGATATCGTGCAGCTCGAGTGCCTCACGCAGAGTTCCGCGATTTTGAAAGTGACGACCGCCACCGGCGAAGGCCGCATCTGGGTGCAGCGCGGCGAGATCATCGACGCGGCGACGGGCGAGTTTTCCGGGCGCGACGCATTCATGGAATTGCTCCGCTGGAAAACTGGGAACTTCGAAATTCTCCCGTCCGACATCCCGCGTCCGCGCACGATTTTCAGCTCGTACGAAAGCCTGCTAATGGAAACGGCGCAGTCGCTCGACGAGGCGGCCGCCGCGCCCGTGGCGCCGGAGGACACGGGTCTGGCGGCGTTTGCGCGCTACAAAGGCGTGCAGTTCGCGGTCGCCGTCGAGAGCGCGGACAGATCGAAATTCGACCAGTGGGGAATGGAAAATCCCGAGGAGATGGCGGGCTGGATTCACGAGACATCTCGGGCGCTCCGGGCGCTCGGCGATCAGCTCCAGGCCGGGCAGCTCCAGGAAGTCGAGGGGCTCGGGGCGCAGCGCCACATCGCCGTGCTCATCGGCGACAATGAGTCGCTCGGAGTCGGCTTCACCCGATCCGCCGTGCTGCCGCACATCCGCGAAACCATGAAACAAATCGAGGCTAAATGGCTTTGTTGAAACCGTTCTCCCGCGCGCAAAAACCGCTCTGGCCCGAGCGCCTGCCGTCCGGCTGCTTCACCGTCCATCGCGGCGGAGACATCGTCAGCTCGACGTTGCCGAGCAGCTTTTCCACCGCCGTCGTGCTCGAAATCGGGCGCGTCGTCATCGACGCATTCCAGCGCGCCGCCGACACCAATCTCCCGTTGAGCGACCTCTACATTCACTTCAGCGGCCTCACCATCACCGCCCGCGAACTCCGCGGCGGCGCGCTCGTTTTCCTGAATCCCGCCACGCTCAATCTCGCCCGCGCCTACACCCCACCCGCCATGCACTACAAAAACCTCGAGGAATTTACCCTGCATCTGGAGAACTACATCGAGTGCTGGAAGCAGTTTAACAGCTACGTGAATCTCGCGCGGGACAAGAAATTCTCTCGCGAAGATGAGAACCAGTTTCTCGAAATCAAAAGCATCATCGCGCAGGGGCTCGAGGCGATCCTCGCCAGCACCGATAAACAGGGCCCGAAAAAGGAGGAAGTGAACGCGCTCTTCAGCAACGCGCCCTCCCTCCGCTACCTCAGCGACATGCCCGACGCGGTGCACAACGTCGAGGCCCAGTGGCACAAAATTTACCTCGGCCTGCAAAGCCTCCTCGGCCAGCTCAAAGTCCAGCAAAACAAACAGGAGAAAGGCACGGGCTGGAGTTTGTTCGGGAAGAAGTAGCGGCGCGCGCCACTCCGTTCTGCTCCGGGTAGCGCGCTCGTCTCGAGCGCTGGTTTCGGCGTCCCGCCGAAACGAACTTTCTGATTTCGGCGCCGGCGAATTTTTCTCACAAAAGCAAGGTCCGTCGCGGCGGGACACCGCGACCAGCGCTCGGGACGAGCGCGCTACCCGGAATCGGAGCCGCGCTCTTGCTTATTTCCCCGCCGCCCAGACAAACGCGTTTTTGATCAGCGTCTGGTACTCGGGAAGGTCGTGGGCGCGGGCGTCGTGGCCGAGCGTGATGCAGACCACGCGGGACTTCGGATGCTCGACGATCCAGACCTGCGGGAAGACTTTCCCGGTCTTCGGGCTCTTTGCCTGCGCGAGCACTTTGATCGGCACGCCCGTCGGGTCGGGAACGAAATTGTAGAGCTCGTCGGTGATCTTGAAGGTCTTCGGCAGGCCCGCCATCAGCGGGTGATTCGGCTCGATTACCTCGACCTCGAATTCCCCGAGCGCGTCGTGTCCGCGCGCTCCGCCGCCGACGACATCGTGATTCCACTGCGGGAAATTATTCCACGCATACCATGTGCCCGGATGCTCGATCACGAGTCCTTTCCCGGCGTTCGCGAACTTGATCAGCGCCGTCGCCGTCTCGCTCGAGACCGGTTGGTTCGCGCTCCACGCCAGCACATCGACGCGGTCGAGAATCGCCGGCGTTCCGTTCGCATTCTGCGTGTAATCGAGCCAGCCCGGCTTGATCGCGGCGAGCGTCGCCTTGTCCGTCCCGCCATAATATTTCGCGAAGTCGTGCGACGAACCGCCACCGACCATCAGCGCGCGCATCCCCGCCGCTTTCGTCGGCGGCTCCGGCACCGCGTCGGTGAATTGCGGCACGAAATCTCCCGCCGCTTTCAAAGCAGGTTTCACGACTTTCGGAGCCGGCGCGCTGGCGCTCTCGGAGACAGCCGCGAGCGGCGCGGCGTTGGCCTCCGCGAGTTCCGCGGTGATCGCAAATGTCGTCGGCGCCACTCCGCTGTCCGCGCTCTCGAGCGTAATTTTTTCGATCGGGGCGGTGGTTTTCAATTGCTTGCTGCTCCACCGCACCTGCCCATTTTTCGTGACCCCCTCCGCAAACCTCGAGCCCGGCACTTCGACGCGGCCAATGTAGTCCGCGAACTCCACGCCATTGCGAAACTCCAGCGTCTCGCTCGCCCCGCCAGCGAACTGCACGACCGCCTTCATCACGACTTCATTTTCCTCACCGTAGGGTGACGCCCACCCACCGACGTTGCCGAGAAAGTGCAGCCGGTTCGCCTTGAATCCGCCGACATTGATCTCCACCGACTTCGGCATTTTCGTCTTCGCAAAGCTGCCGCTCTGCCCGCCTTTGAGCTGAATCGCGTTGTTACCGGTCGGCGATTTTTCCGCCGCGACGAGGTTGAACGGAATGCCACCGAGATTCAGCAGGCCCGTTTTGGCGAAGTGGAAATTCTCCGGCACATCGGTCGGCGCCATGTAAATCCCGTGGCGCGTGTCGGCAGTGAAAGCCTTCGCCAAATCGAGCACGCGGAAGTGCTGCGCATCCGCGCCGCAGATGAAGGTGAGGATGTCGCGGAGCGTCTCGCCGCCGAGTCCCTCGAAGCCTTCCGGCATCAGCGAGCGGCCCGTGTTCACGCGGCTCTTGATCTCGGAAACTTTGATCTCCTCCTGCCCGGCGAGGCTCTTCAGCACAATGTTTGCGGGGTTTTCCCGCGCGATCACGCCGGCGTGAAATTTGCCGTCCTTCGTCTCGATATTCCACGCGACGAAGCTCGGATCGACCTCGCGATTCGGATCGATGATCGCCGTCAGCAACTCGGCCGGACCGTGCGCGCCCATGCCCGTCAGCGCCGGCCCGATGTCCGTGCCGAGTTCGCCGAGCTTGTGGCAAATGGCGCACGTCGCGGTGAAGATCGCCTTTCCTTTCACCGCGTCGCCCGGCTGCTCGACGATCGGCGTGAGCTTCGCCAGCGCCTCGTTTTTCGCCGCCAGCGCCGGTCCCATCAGCTCGTCGAGCAGCGCATTCGCCCGCTGCGAAACCGCCTTGTCGGGATGCGTCCGCAGCCGCGCGAGATTCGCCGGCCCGAGAATCGTGAGGTCCGCCTGCTTCGCCTTCGCCGCATCGAGCAGCGCCAGCGCCCAGTCCGCGCGCTGCAGCAGCACTTCGAACGCGGATCCCTGCGCCTCCGCCGGCAGCTTTCCAAACGAACCGGCCAGCGCCGTCCCGACCCCCGCATCGCCCGTCTCGCCGAGCGCCACGATGAGCTGCCGTTGCAGTGCAGGCGAGGCCTTGCCCGTCGCAACCTTGATCACTGCGGGCAACGCGTCAGGATTTGCCGATCGCAATCCGAGCAGACTTTCTGCAGCGGAAAAACGCGCGGCCTCGGCGGACTCCGCGTCATTCAACTTGGCAAGAAGCACGGTCGTGAGCTGCGCGACCTGCGCCTTGAGCGCTCCCGCTTTGTCCCATTTCGCCGCGAGCGGGAGCGCGCTGCCACTCGCGCCGCCCGCGAGCAATTTCCCGAGCGCGCCGGAAAGCTCCGAGGTCATCGCCGGCGCGTCTTTGAGCGACTTGCCGAGCGTGTCGAGGACGCTGCGTTTCAGCGCATCGGCGCTCGCCGGTTTCGTCGAAAGTGAGATCACCAATTTCGCCGCCGCGTCCGCGTTGTTCTTCTCGCCGATGCTCTGCGCGAGCTGGCTGACCAGCGGCGCGAGCGGCGCGGAATCAGCCGCATCGAGCGCTGCGGCGATGCTCGCCGCCGGGTTTTGCGCCGCAGCTCCGATGGCGGCGGAGCGTTGAAAATCGTCATCCAACTTCGGCCACGCCGCGATGATCGCCTGCGCCGCCGCGTCCTCGAAACCACTCGTGCCCAGCGCGCGCAACGCCGCGACACGCACCTGCGGATCGCTGTCCGTGAGCAGCGCCCCGAACGCCGGCGCGCTCGTCACGAAGTTGCGCGTGCCCTTCTCCGACTGCGGAAAAGTGTAGTGCGGCAACTCGGCGAGCAGCGCCGCGTTCCGCCGCACGACCGGGTCTTTGTCGGCGAGCGCGGGCGTCCATTGCAGCATGAGTTCATCGGCATCGCGCTGGCCGAGAATCCACAGCGCCGCCACACGCGGCTCCGCGGGCTTGGCCGGATCGAGCGCGAGTTTGAGCAGCGATTGGTAGCCGAAATTCGTCTCCATCAGCGCCGCGTGTTTTTCCTGCTCCCCGGCCAACCACAGCTTCTCGCGCTTCGGCAACGGGTTCGCCCGGTCGAGCAACAACCGGCTCGCCGTCATCCGCACCACGCGGTTCGGATGCTCCAGCGCCTTCACCAACTCCGCGACGCCCGCCTTCGACAAATCCGGCACCACGAGCTTCTTCGCGTCCTTTTGATCCACCCGCCAGATGCGGCCGAAATAGTGATCGCGATCGGGCCGCACCGCCGCGTTGACCTCGTTGTGATCGGGCCCGCGCGTGTCGTTGTGGATCACGGCTTGATTGTAAAAATCGCCGACATACATCGCGCCGTCCGGCCCGACGCGGACCTCGATCGGACGCCACCACATGTCTTTGCTGCGAATGAACTCCGTCTCCTCGCGGCCCGGCAGTTTGTGAAAAGTGTAGCTCGATCCCTCGGGCGTGAGCCGCGCGTGATGGACGATGTTGATCGTCGGCTCGGTGCAAAAATAGTCGCCGTTGTATTCCGCCGGCCACGAGCCGCCGTCGTAGATCACGCAGCCCGCCGCCGCCGTGAACAACCCGACCCAATCGATCTGCCGATACGCCTGCTGCTCCCAGCTCATCGCCGGAAAAGTCTTCAGCGACGGCTCGACGACTTTGTAGCTCGTCACGTCTTTCGAGACCTTGCCGCGGGCGAGCGCATACTCCGGCAGCACAGTCTGCATGAGCAGTTGGCCGCTCGTCGGCTGCGTCCACATCACGCGGTTGTCGCCGGTGATTTCCAGCCCCCAGGTGTTGCCGCCCTTCGAGCTGTATTGCTCGAACGCCGACCCGTCCGGTTTGAACCGCACGACCCCCGAACCGATCGTCCCGAAATGCTTCGCGCCGTCGCCGCTCGTGACATCGCGCGAGCCGCTGTAGCCGTGCGTGCAATAGATCCAGCCATCCCAGCCCCACCGCGGATTATTGATGACCGCGTGCGTGTCGCCGGTCCCGAGCCCGGTGTAAAGTTTCTCCACTTTGTCGGCCTTCCCGTCGCCGTCCGTGTCGCGCAGCCAGAGGATGTCCGGCGCCTGCGTCACGATCACGCCGTCCTTGTAAAAGACGAGTCCGGTGACCAGTTCGAGGCCTTCGTAAAAGACCTCCTTTTTGTCCGCCACACCGTCGCCATCCGTGTCCGTGAGGATGCTGATTTTATCGAGCCCCTTCCGATCCTGCTTGCCCGGCGTCGCGTCGATCCCGCCGTGATCCTTCCATTCCTTGCCGCGATAATCCGGCCGCATCCCGCGCCGGCCGTTCGGATATTCCGGCGTCTCCGCGACCCACATCCGCCCCGCCGGATCCCAGTCGAAATTCATCGGCTTCGTGATCAGCGGCTCCGCGGCGACCAGCTTCATGTTGAAATCCGGGTGCACCTCCAGCGCCTTCAACGTGTCCGCCGGCCGCTGCGGTCCGCCCTCAGGATAAGTCAGCGCCGCGATCTCGTCCGGTTTGCAAAACTCATCCACGTTCGCCCGCTTCCCCGCCCACGCGATCCCGCGCAGCAAAATCGCGCGATAATTCGGCCGCTCAAAAGTCGCGTTATAATGACCCGGGATCGAAACGAACGCGCGGTAGCCGTCGTGTTCGTAGGCCCACATCTGCGGCTGAATGTCGAAAATCGTGACCGGCGCGCCCTGCACCGCCTTCTTTCCCGCGGGGACATTCGGCGTGTAACTCGTGGCCAGCACCCGCACGTCCGGCGAGATGTCCATGTCGTAGTAGATCTCGTCATCGAGCTGGAAATTCGACGCGCCTTTCGTGATCGGGTGCGCCTCGCCGAGCCGTTGATTTTCCACGAAATAAAGGTCCATCGGCCCCTCGCGCCACTTGGTCGTTCCCTTCACCCACGAGCCCCCGATCGTCGCCTTCCACCACGCCGATTCCTTCATCGCGACCGATGCGGCATGAATGACGACCAGCCCGCCGCCCCGCTTCGTGAACGCCTCGACGTTCGCCTTTTCCTCCGCTGTCGCGTCGCCCGCCTCATCCGCATCCACGATCACCACATCCGTCTGCGCGAACTGCGCCGCGCTCGGCCACCCGATCGCACCGTCCACTTTCATCCCCCGCTCCGTCAGCAACGGCTTCCAGGTCGCGAGGAAATGCGGGTGATCATGCGCGTTCGGCCCATGCGTCTTCACCCCGCTGCGGATGTAGATGCGAAGCGGCTCGGCGGCCGATGCGATGCCCGCGACAAACGCGAGCGTGAGGGTGAAGAGAACGAGGAGGTGGCGTTTCATGGCGGTGTTGGGGAAGTCGGAGAGGGCCGCGGAAATTAGCGCTTTTCCCGCGCGGAGGAAGCCTGTCGGCGGGCGAAGTCCGGGCCGTAGGCCCCGCCCTTTTTCGTCATCCTGAGCGAAGCGCAGCGGAGTCGAAGGACCTCTAACTATTTCCCCAAACCTTGCGTCGTCGGAGATCGACCCGAAAAAGGAAAGACCGGTCAAATTCAACCAACCTCCTCGCGAATCGCTCGCGCCGGATTTCCCGCCACCACCGCACCAGCCGGCACATCTTTCACCACGACCGAGCCCGCGCCAATCACCGCTCCGTCGCCGATCCTGATCGGGCCGAGGATCACCGCGTTTGCCCCGACATCCACGCGATCTCCGATGATCGGACAACCGCTCTGCGAGCCGTCGGCGAGGGTCTTGTTTCCAATCGTGGTCGATTGGCGGAGGATGCAATCGCGTCCGATCACCGTGCCCTCGTGGACGACGAGTGCTTGCGCGTGGAAGAGGCGGAGTCCGGGGCCGATGCGCGTTTTGTAGCGCAGCTCGATGCCGAGAAATGCGCCGACGAAAACGCGGTAAAATGCGAACAGCGGCACGCCGATGAGCCACCACGGCGCGGGCCAGCCGCGGACCGCATGGGCGAGGCGAAAAAGCAGCAAAACGACCTGACCTTTCGGATTGCCGCGATTGGCCTGCCAGTCCGCGAAGAGAGCATTCATGCGGGTTCGCGGGCGGTTGCCGGTTTCAGGTATTGCAAATAAATCGCCTCCACCGCGCGCGTCATCGCCTCAGCGGAATAGCCCGCGCGCACCTTGGCCAGCGCGGCATTGGCGAGCCGCCGCGCGGTCTCCGGCTGCGCGATCAATTCGCTCACGCGGTCGCAAAATCCAGCGCAGTCGCCGGGGGTCACGAGTGCCGCATCTTCACCGTCACTCAGGATTTCCTGCACCCCGTCGAGCTTCGCCGAGACAATCGGGATGCCGACCGCCATCGCCTCGAGGATGGTGATCGGCAGGCCTTCGTAACGCGACGTGAGCAGCAGCATATCGAGCGCAGGATACAGCGCCGCCATGTCGCCGACATAGCCGAGAAAACGCACGCCGTCTTCAATTCCCAGCCGCCGTGCTTGTCGCCGCAGATCGCTCTCCTCTTCGCCCGTGCCCGCGATCACGAAGATCGCGTGCGGATGACGCGCGCGCACCGCCACCGCGACTTTGATGAAAAGCGCGAAGTTTTTCTGATGCGTGAGCCGCCCGATTCCCGCGACGACGAACGCGTTTTCCGGCAAGCCCCAACGCGCTCGCGCCGCGGCCCGCTGCTCGGGTCGTGGCTGGAAAATCCCCAGGTCCACGCCGTTGTGAATCGTCGTCACACGCGCCGCGGGGAGGCCTTCGTGATCGAGCAAATACTGGCGCGTCGAACCCGAAACCGCGATCACATGCGTCGAAAAGCGGTTCGTGATTTCGTCCGCTTTCGGCGCCCACTTCCGCGGGTCGGTGAGCTTGTCATTGCAGTGGTCGTGATTGATCCGCACCGGCACCCCGCACAGCGCCGCGATCGGCTTGGCCACAACGTTTGCGGCCAGAAGGTGCGTGTGGACGACATCGTATTTCCGCGTCAGGCACAGCCACGCCAGCGCCGGCACGTAGCTCGGAAATCGCGGATGAAAAGAGAGCGAGAAAACCGGCACGCCGAGCGTCTTCAACTCTTCCCAAAAAACCCCGCGCCCGTGCATCGCCGCAGCCGAAAACTCGAATCGCGCCGTGTCGCCATGCCTGAGCAGATTGATCATCACCGACTGCGCACCGCCGAGGTCGAGCGAATCAATGACGTGCAGGACTCGGTATCGGCGGCTCACGACGCGTCCCCCTTTTTTGCGGCATACTTTTCGTAAAACAGACGCGCCGAATCGCCGAGCACCGCCAGCGCCGCGATGCGCGCCCAAGGCAGTCGCCATGCGGCTTCCGGGCTGGTGCGCACCGCGCGTGAGAGCGTCCGCAGCGCAGCGAGCCGGTGCTTCGGAAGAAGATTGTAAGCCACCCGGCCGATCTGCCCGGCGAGTGAGGCGCGGAGATCAGAATCTTCGCCCGCGGAATCGTGAGCGGCGTGAAATGCAGCGAGTAGGCGGTCGAAGAGCCGCCAGAATTCAGGCAGCTCGGACGGCTCCAGTTTCCAGCGAAACTGACCGAGCATTTCCATCTCGCGCTCGGGGAAAGTGAGGACCGGAAGCTCCGCCGCGAGCGCCGCGGATTGGATGCGGCGCGTCTCGGCATCGAGCTCCGCGCGGCGCGAACGCATCAGTGAACCAGCGTGTGCGCGGACCGTGACGAGCCGTTCCGGCAGGTTCGCGGCGGGATGCCGACGGGAGATGCGCGACCAGAGTTCGTAGTCCTGTGAAATCGAAAACGACTCGTCGTAGCCGCCGAATTCCGCAACCACTGGCGCACGGCGAAACATCACAGCGGAGTGGAGGAAGGGATTGTCGAACAGCATCGCCCAGCGCACCGCGAGCGGGCTTCGCGGCATGTCGAGCGTGCCCTGCGCGCGGCCCGCGTCATCGACTTGCCGTGCCGAAGTTCCGAGCAGCATCACCTGCGGGTTCGCCCGCAAACATTCGAGCTGTCGCGCGAATCGATCCGGCTGCGAGACGTCGTCGGCATCCTGCCGCGCGATGAATTCGCCGCGGGCCTCGCGCAGTCCGCGGTTCAGCGTCGCGGTGAGCCCGAGGTTCCGCTCATTCGCCAGCACGCGGAGCCGCGGGTCGCGAAAGCCCGCGGCGACCGCGCGCGTGGAGTCGGTCGAGCCGTCGTCGATGACGAGCAGTTCGAAGTCGCCACACGTCTGCGCCAGCACGCTTTCGATCGCCGCGCCGAGAAATGGCGCGGCATTGAACGCGGGCAGCAGGACCGTGATCACGGGCGGATTCACGCGAGCAGTCTGGCAAAAATCTCGCGATGCCGCGCGACCCATTCGCGATGATCGAACAGCCCCTCCGCACGCCGCCGAGCCGCATGGCTGCTTGATTCCCAGTCACCCATCAGTTTCCGCACCGCCTCAGCCATCGCGCCGGGTGTCGGATAGCTCGGCGCGTCCCAGCTCTCCGCGACCGGCAGCAACGCGCCACATTCCAAGCTCACGAGTTCCGGCATTCCGCCGCTCGCGGAAGCGATGACCGGCACGCCGCACGCGAGCGACTCGATCGGCACCGTCGGGCACGGATCGTTGAATTTCGGATGCAGCAAAACATGGCTCGCGCGAAAAAGCCCCGGTGCTTCCGCCTGTCTGAATGCGGGCACGATTTGGACGTTCACCTCGACACCCGCGCGCCGGATCGCGGCTTGCACTTCGGCATCGCCGCGCGGCCAGTGAAACCGCCCGGCGATCGTCAGCCGCGCCGCTTGTCCGCTGCGCACCAGTTCCGCGAGCGTGTCGATAGCGACGGTGACGCGCTCCAATTCCTGATGCGTCCCCGCGGCGAGTAGCTCCCATCGCTCCATCCCCGGCGGCGCGCTCGGGGGCGCGAACGCGTCGAGGTTCACCGGGTTGAAAATGACTTCACTCGGCGCGTCCGTGGCGCCGAGAAATCGATCCGCCGAGCGCTGGCAGAACTCGCTCTGATAAACCACGAAATCGGCCAGGCGCAGCAGCTCCCGCATCGGGCGATTGAACTCTTCGCTGCGCCGCCCCGCCCACGCGGGGAAACCGACGCCATTCTGATTCCAGACGAATTTCGCACCACGTTTTTTGGCCCACCGGACCAGCTCGATCGCGTGCGGCGGCGGCGCGCTGCTGACGAGATAAAGGATGTTGAAATCGGCGCGCTCGGGAAACTCATCGCGCAAATGCAGCAGCTTCACCCGCCCGCCATGCACCAGCGCATCGGCATCCGCGGGCAATGCTCCGCCGAAGCTCAACGCGATTTCTCCGCTCGGCGGAGACATTGTCCGTCGCTCCAGCAGGCGGCGAAAAGCGAGCCGGCCGGGCATCGCTTTCAGCTCCGTGGCCCAGCGCCGCAGCGCGCTCATTTCGCCGCGATGGCGAGCTCGCGTTGCAGCACCTCGCGATACGCGATGCACATTTGGTCGCCGGAAGGCGGGGCCGCGAGCACCTTCGCCCGCAGCTCAAAATACCGATCGCGCAGCTCACGGACGCCAGCGACCAAATCCTCGCGAAAGCCCACGCCATAAGCTTTCCCGAGCTCCACGATCCCGCCGCCGCCGAGGTGATAAAGCAGCGGCAGCCCGCATTGCAGGCCCTCGATGAAGTGCATCCCGCCCGGCTCATCGAGCGACGCGGTGATGTAGCCGTGGCACTCGCGGAGTTGCGCGGCGAGCGCCGCTCCGTGTGCCGGCGGAAAGGTCTGCGCGGCCTTCCATTTCAAGCCGTCCGGCCAGCGCCCGATCACGCGCAGTTCAACGCCGGGCAGCTCCCCGGCGGCGATGCGTCCGTCGAGTTCCTCGTACTGCGGGAAGCCTTTGCGGACATTGGCTGACCAATGATGCGTGACGAAACGGAACGGCTGGCCAGCCTGCCAGTCGCGGCTCCCGATCGAGTGAAAAACGCTCGGGTCGCCGCCGTTCAAAATGCAGCAGTGCGGGCGCGCGGAATCGAACCAGCGCGCCGCGTGGTAATCGCGCAGCCACTCCGAAATGAAGACCGTGAAATCCGCGACGCGATTGTATTTCGCGAGCAGCGGATCCATCTGGTCGGTCTCTTTCCGAATGTCGTTGTCGTTGACGCGCTGAATCACGCGCAGCCGCGGATTGCGCGCTTTTGCCGCCGCAATCTCGTCGTCGTGGAAGGTCATGTTGTCCCACAGCCCCGAGTGATTGATGAGGATCGCATCGACCTCTTCGCGCAGGTCGAACCGCACTTCGTAGCCGCAATACGAAAGGTAGCGCGTCATCTGCTGGAGCCACTGATTCCCGCCGCCCCACGACGCAAAAATCGGGCGCATATTCACCGCGATCCGCGCGATGGGCTCGAGCGGCGGACGCACCCGCGCGAGACGCCTTGCCCCGCGAATCCTGTCCAGAAGCGACTTCACGGGCGGCTCGGGAGTTGCCGCGTGGCGAGAAGCCACGCGCGTTTGCCCATTTCTCTGGCACGCCAGAGTGCGTACCGAACCGCGCTGAACTTGCCGTCGGGATTGAAATGCCACGGCACCACGATCCCGAAATCGCGCGCGGAAAATTGCGTGCCCGCCGCGACATTCAACCGCGCGAGCGCGGCCAGAAAGCTGTTGAGAAAAACGATGAACATTTGCCAGGAAAGCCGCCGGGGACGCCAGCGGGAGAAAGGCCGCCCGTCGAGCAGGATGTGCTGCCAGCCGCCTTTGAAATGGATGATGTGAATGTCGTCGGCGAGCGGGCGCGAGTTCATTTCGTTCAGTTGCTGGCACGCCGCGGCGTCGATCCGCACGCTCTGGTTTTCGACCTCGATTTCGTAATGCGTCCGGGGCGTCTCGTAGCCGAGGATGCGGTGCATCGCCATTTGATCCGGGCTGGCAAACGGGAGCGCGTGATCGTTCGCCTGCGCGAAAAGTTCCGGCGTCTCGAGAATGTGCAACGTCTCGGCTTTCCAGTGCCGAAAAAACGCCGAAGCCGCCGCGCCGCCGCGGGCGAGAATGACGCCCGTGTTGACCGGTGCCTTATCACGATTTTCGCGTGTCGGGTTGTGGGTGAAAATCACGTCGGCATCGAAGTCGTCGAAGAAGTGGCCGATGCCACGGAGCACGAGCGTGTCCGCATCCGCGAAACAGAGCCGAGCCTCGTGCGCGTGCTCGTCCGCCGCGCGGCTCCACGCGAGGACTTTATTCGCGATGCGGACGCGCGGATCGTTTGCGAAATCGAAGTTCATCGGCACAAAATCGAAGTGCCGAAAAGTCGCGCGAATGGCCTCCAGCCTCGATTGCGGGACATCCTGCCAGTAAATCGTGACGCGCGCGTCGGGATGCGTTTGGGCGATCGAATGGAGATGATTCAGCAACATCCCGACGTGCCGATGCCCGTAGTTTGCGACGATGAAGCGGATGCTCAACACGAATGAAATCCGGCGAAATTTCCGAGTCTGCCAACACAGGTTTGCGGAGCGGATAAGCAGGAAAACAGGAAAACAGGAAACCGGAGCTTCGTTCCTGTTTTCCTGTTTTCCTGCTTCGCCTTCATCATCCGCCGAGATGGGTCACGCGAAGGGATTCAACCGGCGCAGCGTTTCGACCAAGCCGCAGCACGCGCTGCCCGGCGGTTGCCAGCGACACCAGCCGACATTCGCCGAACGGCGGCGCGCGCAGTGGCCGAAATAGTGGCGCGCCATCTCGCGTTCGTGCGGGCGATTGGCATCGTGCCAGACGATCGTGGCCCCCGGCGCGGCGTGCTGCGTGGCGAAGCGGAAGGTGCCGCTGCGGCCGAAGTTTGGCGGGTGCGCCGAGCGCGGGCCATCGAGGAAAAGAAAGTCGAATTTCCCGCCATCCCACGGCACCGCGTCTTTCTCGACGCTGCGCGGACCGGCGGGCGTCACGTCGTAATTTCGGAACTCGACGCGCTCCAGCCACGGCGCGCCTGCAAAGGCGGTTTTCAGTTCCGCGATCCACTCGGGATAATTGTCCCACGTCACGATTTTCGCGTCGCAGTTCTCCGCCCAAAACCGCGTCGTGAGGCCGGAGCCGAACTCCGCGATCCTTTGTGGGTGGGCTTCGCGGAGGAGTCGCCGCAATACGGCTTCTTCTGCCGGGACCATTTTGAATTGCTGTAAATCGATCATGGGAAAAACGGCGCGGCATCGACGGTCACGAGTTCGCCGCGCCGGTATTTTTCGTGCTTCCAGCCCGAGGGTGCGGTGCGTCCGGTGGCTCTGGCAAAGGCCCGCCGCAGCCATGCCCCGGGGGAATGTTTTCGCAGCTCCGTGATATTTTCCCGCGCTACCGAACCTTCCGGTTCACCGCTGCTGCGTGGCAGAAAGCAGGCGTGCAGGCAGCGCAGGCGCGCGGCATTCCAGCTCGTGGTTTTGTAAATTTCGTGCCGCCGCGTCGCGTCCCAGCCGGGATTGAAGACGTTGTCCTGGCCCATCAGTCGCTGCGGGGAATCGGGATCGAGCCGTTGCACGGCGGCGAAGTTATAGAGCTTGGTCATGCTCCGGCAAGGAGGCGCGAAGTAGCCGCGCGCGGTCGCCGCCGGCTCGTTGATTTCGACACAATGGAGGACGTTTCCGAAGACCACCCATGAGTCCCGCCACGCTCCGTCCGCGAGCGACGCGCGGGTCGTAGCAAGCCCGGCCGGATCATAGATTTCATCCCCATCCACGCCGAGGACCCATGTGTTCGTATTGGCAAAAGGCTCGAGCATTTCGCTCGATTCGCGCGGGTTTCGGATGCGATGCGGCTCGACTTTCTTCGAGTGAATCGCCAGCTCCTGCGCGACCTCGAAAGTGGCGTCGGTGGACTGATGATCGGCGATCAAAACGCGGTCGCAGAAATCGAGGACATTCAGCACCGCACGCCGCAGGAAGCGGTCTTCATTGCGAACGAGCAAAATGCCGATGGTGCGGAGATCGGACACGGAATCAGGCTCCCGGTTTCATGATGTTGAGAGCCTGCAACAGGATTTTCGGAACCAGCTCGTGCGCGTACCCGGCGACGGAGATGAGGTAATATTGGCGCAGGTCGTAGAGAAAAATGAACGCGATCAACAGACTGAGGACGACGTCCTGCCGCGCTCCGAATCGCCGCACGAACCACGCGAGCTGACCCCACGCGAGCGTGCGAATCGTGAGATCCCAGATCGTACTGTAGCGGAGGTTCATGCCGTGCGGGACGTTGCACATGAGCAGGTAGCTGAAGGCCATGAACGTAAGCAGAAACGCGAACGCGCGGTGCTCGGGCACGACGCAGAAAATGGCGGAGATCGCGAGGCAAAAGACCCACGGGCTGACCATGAAAATCTCGAACAGGTAGCGATGCCACGGGCCGTCTCCGGTCGCGATTGCGTAAGGCATCGCGGAGGCTTTCGAGACGAGCAACTGGTAGGCGTGCGAGAGCACTTTCCAACTGCCCGCGAGCTCGACCAGCACGAGAATCCCGAGCATCGGACCGACGGCCAGCGCGAGCAAAAGCCAGGGCGTGACGGTGCCGAATTTCTGCCAGCGATTCAGGGCGATCACGCCTCCCAGACCGACGAAAACGAAGGCGGCGTTTTCCTTCACCGTCACCATCGCCGCGAGCGAAAGCGCGAGCGCGGTGAGCCAGCGCCAGTCCCGCGGTTGCTGGAGATTTTCCCACAAAAGCCAGAGCGCAAGCATGGCCCAGAACGCGACGAATCCGTCGATGAGCACGTTTTGGCTCATGTGAATCTGGACGGGCGCGCCGGCGAATAGCGCCATCACTCCGCACGCTGCGGGCGGGCCGAGCATGCGCCACGCGGCGACGCCGGAGAGGAGAAAGAGGAGCGTCGAAAACGTAATCGCCACGCCGCGCAACGAGCGCAATCCGGGGTCGGTCCAGAGTGCCGCGGGGGCCTTGAGATCGGGCAGCGGCGCGGCGGCGCCATACACCGCGCGCTTCCAGACGTAGCCGCTGAAGATGAAGAGGAAGCGCGTCGGGGGAAGCAGCGCGAGCTTCTCGGCCTTTTGCCGCTTGATGTAGTCGCGGCAAATCTCGGGGTAGTGCGCGATGCCGCCGCGAGATTCGAGATCGACGATGTAGTTGCGATAAAGCCCGGCGTCGAAGCCGACGACGGGAAAGGTGCCGCTCGGATAAACGCGCACGCCGACACCGAGCGCGACGATCGTCGCGAGCAAAAGCCAGAATCGCCACGAATGCGGCGATGGCTCGGGAAGGCCCGCTGGCACAGGCTTCGGAGAGGTTATGGAATCGGGGGCGGCGTCCATGTCTCGGGGATTTCGTAAAAGCGGAAAGGCATCTGGCGGAACAAGGAGCGGAAGTTTTTCTCGGAGTACTCGACGATCTCGCGTTCCGCATCCTCGCGAAAAAGGACGTAGCGGACGCGCGGCTCGCCGAGCTTCGCGCAAGCGGAGAGGAAGCCGGTGAGGGTGCCGGGAAAGGTCATCTGGTAGAAGCGAGCGCTGCCGCTGAGTTCCGGCAAATAATTGAGCTGCTGGTAGTCGGTGAGGATCGCGCCGTGCAATCCCTCGCGGTGAATGTGCTCGTAGATCAGGGCGTTCACCTGCGGGTAGGCGATCTGCCGCATCAGCGCATCCTGCTTGCCCAGTATGTCCGCGCGCGAGACGCGCGCATTGAGCCCGACGAGTCCGCAAGCAAGCGCCAGCGCGGCTCCGATGGCAATCGACCGCGCTCGAAAGAGCCACGCGAGCGGCGCGGAACTCCGATGCCGGAAGAGAAGTTCCGCGCCTTCGACGAGGCCGGTGCCGATGGTGAGCGCGAGAAAAGGGAGCGCGGCGGCAGCGTTGCGCTGGTCGTAACTGAAGAGCGTTCCCCAGAGCAAATAGAGTGGCAGACCGAGCGCGAGCGATTGGCGTCCGAGGGGATTTCGCAGTGCAAGCAAGGCGCACAGGGCAAAAGCGGCGACGGCTCCGTTCGTGAGCGGTTTGCTTTTTTGCAGGCCCGAAAGTTTGGCGACGACCGCGACCGTCGCGCGCTCGAGACGTTCGCCGTAGCTGCGTCCGCGGTGCAGTTGTTTGGTCTGATATTCCCACTCGGACCGCTCGGTTTTCGCCGAGACGAGCTGCCATTTGAAGATGAACCACGGCGCGACCAGCACGCCCGCGGCGACCGCAATCGCAGTCAGGGAGCGCGTCCACGTTTGGCGATCGGCGCGGGATCGAAGCAGGATGACGACGTTCCAAATCAGCGAGGCGAGCAGGATGAGCGCGCCGCCTTGCTTGATCAAAGTCGCGGTCGCGGCGAGCAGCGTGGAAAGGACGACGGTCGGAAAAAGAGCGAGCCGGCGGGAGTGGTGGAGGACGAAAACGAGCCACGTCGCCGCGCCGGCGAAGGCGAGGGGAATATCGACCCATCCCTCGCCGATGTAGAGCCCGAGCAGCTTCCCGAGCATCCAGACGAAAACGGGCACGGCGGCGAGACACGCGATCGAGCGAGTGGCCTGGAACGCGGCGATGAAGATCAGCGGCACTCCGACGGCAAAGAGACCCATGAACGACTTTGCGAAAATGTGCGTCTCGGCGGTGCCGGTGAATTGGTAAATCAACGACCAATTCGCGGGGATGATCTGCGGATAATATCCCGAGCGCGCCGACACCCGCCCGGCGAACCAGTCGAGTGCCCAGCGATTCCATGAGACGATGTCGTCGCCGATGCCGAAGACGCCGGGAATTTTGCGCGCCCACTCCAGCGCCAGCGCGGCGACGAGCAGCACGGCGACGGTGAAGAGAATGTGGCGCAGCGGCAGCGCCTCCGGCCAGTCGCCGACTTGCTCGCGAACGGAATTTTCGTCCGACGTTTCCGGCGCTGCGGGACGCCGAAAAAGCAGCCAGATCGCGGCGACAACCTCCGCTCCAAAAATGCCGAAAACGACTGGCCGCTGGTATGCGCCGACGAGCGTGAGGAGATAAACCAGCTCGTAATTTGCGAGCAGGCTGAGCGGAAAAATGAGCAGCGCCCGCGCGAGCAAGTCCGGTACGGCGAACGGTCGCAGCACGAGCCAGCCCGGCAGAAAGCAGACCTGCACGAGCGCGAGAAACGCGAGGAGGATCATGGCTTCGAGCGAAGTAGTGTGGACGCCAAAGCCTGTAACCATGCGGGTCGGACGACCTGCGCCGGATTTTCGCGCAGACTTTGGCCGAGGAAAAAAAGCGCGGCCCGCCGATCGGTCGCCGCGGCCAATTGTCCGAGCTGGAGGAAGCGCCAGGCGAGTCCGGCGCGGGCGGTGAGCAGCGTGCTGAGCCGAAATCCTTCCGCCTCGCGCCGGAGCGCGCCGAAGACCGACTGCTTCTCGCGATACATTCGATAGACCAGTTTCATCGTCTTCGAATCGGGCTGACGGTGCTGCACGGCGAGCACTTCATCGACGTAGTGAAACGGGAAGTGCGCGGACATCCGCCACCAGTATTCGAGGTCGAGGACGATGTGCAGCTCCTCTCGGAGGCCGCCGACTTTCTCCCAGACCTCGCGGGTGAAAAAGACCGCGGGCTGGAGCACGCTGACCGACTTGTCCCACCAGCGGAGCAGGTCCTCGCGGCGCTCGAACCGCGGCCGTTGCACGCGTTCGCCGCCGCCGTCGTAAAAAATCTCGCGTGCGTTTCCGAAGATCACGGGACGGCCCCCGTCGAGCAGTTCCCGGCGGGCGGTGGCAAAAGCGCCGGGGGCGTATTCGTCGTCGGAATTTAGCCAGCAAATGATGCGGCCCCGCGCGGCGGCGAAGCCTTTGTTGATCGCGTGCGACTGCCCGCGGTCGGGCTCGGAGATGCAGCGGACATGCGGATATCTGGCGATGATCTCGAGCGTGCCGTCGGTCGAGCAGTTGTCGAAAATGAGGTGCTCGAAATCGTCCGTGCCCTGCGCGAGCACGGAGCGGATGCAGCCTTCGATGTAGCCCGCCTGATTGAACGACGGCGTGATGACGGAGAACGTCGGCGCGTTCATTTGGCGATTCCGAGCAGGCGCAGTGCGCGCAGTTGCCAGCGCGCGCGGCGCGTCCAAAACGAGCGGACGCCGAGTTCGACGGCTTGCGCGAGGAGCGGTTCGAGGATCTCCCAGCGGCGATACCAGATCGCTTCTTTCAACGCGGAATCGACGACCTTCACGGGGCTCGTTTCGAGGAAACCGAAGTCGAGTCCCCGCCCGCGGCACCATTCAAAAAAGGCGAGCTGCGCGCGGAGTCCGCTGCGGATGCGGCGGCTCACCTGCGTGCCGGCGGAGCCCTCGCGGAAGGTCTTGTCGAGCACCACGGTGTCGCAAAATGCGAAGCCGGTGAGCATCCCGCACTTCACCCAAAAATCGCGGTCTTCCATCGGCTCGAATCCGGAAACGAACCCGCCGGTTTTCTCGAAGACATCGCGGCGCACAATCGCCGCGCCGGGAGTCGTAATGATCGCGCGCTTGAAGTTTTTTTTGGCGGGATGTGGCGGCTCGCCAGCCGACGACGGGAGCCCGTGCAGACGCGCCTCCGCCGGAGCCGCGCCGCGCGCGATCACGCGGCCGTAAACGACGCCCGATCCTTTGCCAGCGCTGGAAAGAAGGGATTCGGTCGCGTGCGGGAGGAGCAGGTCGTCGGAGTCGAGAAAGAGCATCCATTCCGCGGTGGTGAGCCGCGCGCCGTGATTGCGCGCGCTGGCGACGCCGCCGTTTTCCTGTCGCACAAAACGGACGCGGTTTGCGAAAGGCGCGCAGGCTGCGCTGGTCGCATCGGTGCTGCCGTCGTCGATCACAACGATCTCCTCCGCGGGACGAATTTGCCGCAGCGCAGACGTGATGACGGCGGGCAAAAGCTCCGCCGAATTGAAGCTCGGGATGATGATTGCGACGCTCAAGATTCAGACGCCCAGTTGCACGAGTGCCACGTCCACTTTCTCGCCGTGCCGGCGATAGAGGTCGCGAAAAGCCCAGTTTTTGAAGCGCTCGAGATGGTAGCGGCGCAGGCGCGCGAGGCCGGAGTTCAGACGCGGGAGCGCATCCGCGACGTCGCGGAATGCAGCGCCCCACTCGGGTCCACCATGTGTTTCGACAAAGTCGATGACCTCGCGGGTGCGGCGCGGATTTCCGCTGCTCGTCTTGTGTCCGGCATGAAAGCGATAGACGGAAAAGTATTCGGCGATCGGTCGGGGAACCGCATGGGCAGAGGCGCGGAGGAACCAGTCCCAATCGAGGACGAAGTGGAAATCGGGATTTAGCTCGCCCGTTTTTTCCCAAAGTGTGCGCGTCCAAAACGTGCTCGGCTGGACGATGAACGCGCGGGTCTTCAGCGCCTCGCGATCGAATGGTTTTGGAGGCCACGCTTTCGCCTTCGCCGGAGATTCGTAAATGCCGAGGCAGCCGCCGTAGATCATCGCGGCGGTGTTCACATCGCCGAGCGAGCGCACGGCATTCGCGAGCGCGAGGGGAAGGTAGTAGTCGTCGGAATTCAGCCACGCGAGCACGTCACCGCGTGCGAGGTGGAAGCCTTTGTTGATCGCATCCGCCTGCCCGCGGTCGGGCTCGGAAATGAAGTGCGTGATCGCGTGCCGGTAGCGTTCGACGATGGCGAGCGTGCCGTCGGTGCTGCCGCCATCGACGACAATGATTTCCAGCCGCGGCCAGCCCTGGCCCGCGATCGAGGCAAGCGTCTGCTCGATGAACGCAGCCTGATTCAGCGTCGGGACGACGATGGAAACGAGCGGGGTCATGTCGCGGGAGTCCGGCTTTTCTGGAGTATCTGCCAGTGGTGTCGTAAGCCATTTTTCCAAAGCAAAGAAAGGGCGATCCGGGGCAGCGCGCGGCGCAGGTGGCGGCCAACTGCGGGCGGTCGGACACGCGCGGATTTCGGCGCGGAGAGACTTTGGTAAAGCGCGGCGTAGTGCTCGGCCTGGTCGCGCAAGGTGTGGCGCTCGGCGATGAGACGCGCGCCTTCCCGGCCCATTGCGCGGCAGCTTGCCGGGTCGGCGATGAGCTCGCGGAGCGCGGCGGCGAGCGCGCGAGAATCGCCGACGGGGACAAGCCGTCCGCAGAGGCCGTCGCTGATCACGTCGGGAATCCCGCCGGCGGAAAAGGCGAGGACGGCGGTGCCGCAGGCGAGCGCTTCGAGCATCGTGTTCGGGAGATTGTCCTCGAGTGAGGGCAGCACAAAAAGATCGGCGGCGGCGTACGCGTCGCGCAACTGCTCGGCGGAGCGGAGATAGCCGAGCGCGCGGCACGGGCCGCTGCGGCTCGTGAAATCGGCGGGCAACTCGCCGAAAGCCAGAAGCTCGGGGGCGTCGCCCGCCGCGCGGCAGATGGAGAGAGCTTCGACAAACTCGGTCACTCCCTTGCGCCGCTCGGATGCGAAATCAGCGCCGAAGAGCACGTAAAATTTGTCGTCGGCAAGACCGAGCCGCTGGCGCGCGGCGGCTTTTTCGACGGGGAAAAACTGTGCCGTGTCGATGCCGTATGGAATCACTTCGACGCGGGCGTTTTTGAAAACCACGCTGCTCCGCGCGGCGTCGGCGAGCCATCGACTCGGCGCGACGACCGTAAATTGAGCAGGTGCGAAAAGCTCGCGCTGGTCGCGCAGATTGCGGCGCGGAATCGCGAAGTCGTCGTGTCGCAATTGCGGGCACGGAAAGCACTCGCTTTCAAATCCGCGGCAGCCCGCGGAAAAGTGGCAGCCGCCGGTGAACGGGCGCTGATCGTGGAGCGTCCAGACCATCGGCTTGCCGAGCGCGGCGAGAGCGGCGATCGAGGGCGGCGATTGAAAATCGGCGAGCCAGTGGAGGTGCAGAATATCGGCCGTGGCGACGCCCGGTTCGCCGGTGAGATCGGTGCCGGGATAGCCGAGCGAGAAGTAGCTGTTCGAGAGCGGAGTGCGGTTACGCGCGATTTTCCATGCCTGGATTTCGCTCCAAAATGGCGACGCCGATTTGCCGCCGTTCGTCGTCTGAATTGAAGCGTCGTTACCTGTTTTTCGGCGCACGAGCATCGACGACTCGACCCCGATTTCGAGCAGCCCGCGATGCAGATGGAAGGCCGATCGCGCGGCACCGCCTTGAACGTCGGAGGTGCTGAGGTGGACGACGCGCACGGTCAGGAAATCGGGACGATCGCTTCGACGAAAAGCGAGTCGGGTTTGCGGACTTCGCCGTCGCTGGCATCGAGCCCGAAGCTCGCGAAATCAGGAATCCGGGATTCGGTGGACGAACAAATCCGCATCTCGGCGAAGTCCGATTTTTCCAGCAGGGCTCGAAGCGAGACGCGGTCGTACATCCAGCGATGCACTTCTCCAGAGTTCCGAAAAGTGGCGGCGGCCGCAGGCGTGGAGTCTTCGACGCTGGCGTCCGCGGCTCGCTTTTTTGAGCGCAGTTTTTCGATCACGCGCAGCACCTCGCGGCCCATTCTCGCGATCACAAACGACTCCGCAGGCATCGGCGTTTGCCGCCAGTATCGGAGCATTTCGCCGCCGCATTTTTCGCGGGCGAGCTGGTCGATCAGCTCCAGGATCATCCATTCGTGGCGCGCCGTTGCCTCGGGATCGCGGCTCCACGCACCGCCGAGATTTTCGAGGTAAAGCCGGGCGATTTCCTCGAGGTCCGGGACGACGACTCGCAGCACACCGCCGGGCTTCAGAACGCGCCGGCACTCCGAGATCAAGGCCTCGCCTTCGCGCGGCGGAAGATGCTCGAGGACGTGCGAATGATAGACCGCCGTGAAGCTCGCCTCCGCGAATGGCAGCGGTTTGCGCAGGTCGTGCTGGAGGACGCGCGGGTCGGCGGGGACGATGTCCGCGTTCGTCCAGTCGGGATGAAAATGCGCGCCGCAGCCGAGATTCAGGAGCGGCCGCGCGGAGACGACTTGCAGCGCGGCGGAGCGTTTATTTCGTGAGCCAAACACCGGTTTCGTCGATGACGTGGAGGTTGAACTTCAGGCCGCGCTCCTGGCTGAACTCTTCGACCGCGCGGCGGCAGCCGTCCCAAAATCCGTAGTCGTCGATCTGGATGCGCGCGCCCGTCGCGACTTGATCGAAGAGGTTGTCGAAGATGTCGCGCGTCGAGCTGTGCCAGTCGCCGTCCATGTGCAGAAACGCGATGCCGCCGATGCGCGCGCGATTGGCCGGGAGCGTTTCGCCGAACAATCCGGGGAGCGGCTCGACGATCTTTTCGACGCCGAGTTTTCGCAAAATTTCGCGGAGCGAATCGACCGGGGCGGCGCAGGTTCCGGTGCCCCAGCCGATCGCATCCGCCTGCTGCCCGCGGTGCGTGTCTGCTGCCTCGGCGGCCGGCATGCCTTCGAAAGTGTCGCAGGAAAAGAGCGTCCGCGGCCGGCGCGAATGGCGCGCGATCACGGCGGCGAGCATGGCGGAGGAGCCGCCCGCCGCGACTCCGCACTCGACGAAATTCCCCGGCAAATCCTCGACGCAAACTTCGCGGGCGAGCCGGAAGAGACTCCAGAGCCGCGGCACCGAGAGCATCGTGTACGGTCGCACGGCGGCAAATAGTTCGCGGAACTCCGCGTCGTCCGGAAGCTCCGCACCAGCCGCCTCCACGGTCTGGAGCAGGGCGGTCGCGTCGGAGTTGTCGGGAAAGAAACGAAGCTCCTCTTTCAATGCCTCGGTCGCCGCTCCGGTCTGCCGCTGCCGCAGAAAATAAAGTGCGCGCAGGAGGTCGATTCCGCGCTGCGCCACACGTCCAGCTTTGAGCGAATTGAGCTGCGCAAAAAGCTCCGGGTCGGCCACTCGCTCGAGCCGGCGGCGCGCCCAGCCGAAGCCGCGCGGGGTGAGTAGATCCGCCGCGGCCGCGGGCCGGCCGGTGAGGTCGAGCAGGCGTTGGAGGAAGCTCAGCATGATGTTCCCTCGTGGGCTGAAATGCTTGTTCCTGCGAGGCTTCGGAGCGATTGGCGGCGGCGAAAAAACGGCATTCTGAACGTAGCGGTCGGCGGCGGAGTTGATTTCGATGTCGGCAGGATGGCGGAGCGGAAAATCGACGTCGGCGAGCGATCCATCCACACCTGCGAGGGTTTCACTCTTGGTGTGCGTGCCGTCGGAGCCGAAGCCGATATTGACCACGAGATTGCGCGCCGGCGTGGCGGTGACGAAGCCGCGCGACCAGCAGACAAACGTCCAGACATAGGCCCACGAGCTGATTTTCCTGCGGTGCGTGAGATCAAAAATATTCCGCCAGTAAGCCGCGTGGACTGGCTCCGAGAAAAGTTCGCCGAGCCAGCCGCGGTCGCGCAGTTCCGGCCATTGCGCCATCGAGTCGTCGAACAGCGACCACGCCCGCCGCCACGTCGCCCAGCCCCAGCAGTGCGGATATTTGGAAAAGTAGTACGAGGCATCGCAGGCAAAAGGTTGCTGCTGGAAATTGTCACCAGTGATGACTCCAACGCGAGGCTCGTCACGAAATCTCGCGAGAAGTTCCGCGCAAAAAGGAAAAAAACTCGGCGAGGGAACGCAGTCGTCTTCGAGCACGATCGCCTCCTCGACGTGGCGGAACGCCCAATCCAAACCGGACGCGACTCGGCGGCGGAGGCCAAGATTCTCGTCGGCGAAATCGCGCTGCACGTCCGCCGGCCAATCGATCGCGCGCCCGATCAACGCGCGCACTTCCGCGCACGCTGCAGCATCGCCGGGGACGCTGGCGCGCGGCCCATCGGCGACGACGAAGATGCGGGTCGGGCGCGCCGGACGGAGCGCGTCGAGCATGCGCCGGGTCACGTCCGGGCGGTTGAAAACGAGGAGCACGATCGGTGTCGCGCAGGGCTCGGCGAGAGGCGCGGAATCAGGCACGGGCGCGGTAGAGAATGTCGTGGTGGCTGAGCTCGGCGACGGCTTCGTAGCGCTCGCCGAGATAGGCGTCGATCGCGGGGCGGTCGCGGACTTCGATGAGAAAAAAGCGCGGGCGGATGCGCTCGAGATCGAGGCCGCGGAGCGCCGGGAGTTCGTAGCCTTCCACGTCGAGCGAGAAGAAATCGACGCGCTCGATCCGGTGCTGATCGAGCACTTCGGTGAGCGTGCGACCGGGCACTTTGACTTCGTAACTTTGCGCGATGCCCTGCACCTCGCGGCCTTTGTCGAGATGCGCACGGTCGGCTTCGTCGGAATTCATCGCGCCTTTCACGAGCGACATGAGGTTGCAGTAATTCATGGTGATCTCTTTTCCGGCGTCTTCCGGCGCGACGAGCGCGCAGTTTTCGACGACGCACCGCGGGCGGTTTTTGCGGCAGCGGGCGGCGAGTTTCGGGATCGGCTCGATGAGCAAACCGCGCCAGCCGCGGAAGCATTCGTAAAAAAGCGTGTTGCTGAAACTGAGACCGTCGTTCGCCCCCGCCTCGACAAAAAAGCCGCGGCGGAAGTCGAGCCACGGGCGGAGTTTCAAGTCGAGTTCATCGAGCGCAAAAGAGCGTTCAGGCGGGCGCAGTGCTGTCGGCAGCATGCGGTGGAGGGTTTCTCGGAGGCTAAATTTCATCGGGAAAGCGTTCCGACTTTCCCGAGCGGTTGCGGCGGAAATACGGTCATCCTGAGCGAAGTGAAGCGCCAGCGGAACGCAGTCGAAGGACCTCTTGCTTTTCTCCCGGGCACGCGCGCAACGGGGAGAAGTAAGAGGTCCTTCGACTCCGCTGCGCTCCGCTCAGGATGACGGCTTTGTCCCTCACCGCTCGTGCGGACTTTTGCATGGTGGAACGTGCGCGTCTCTGCCCAATTTGCGCTGCTCCTGCGGGGGCGCATCACATGGGAATGTTCCGATTTCTGCTCGCGCTGGCCGTGCTGATCCAGCACGGCGGGCCGCTGTTCGGGCTGAAATTGACCGGCGGCCGGCTGGCGGTGCAGGCGTTTTTCATCATCTCGGGATTCTACATGACGCTGATCCTCGATGGAAAATACGCGCATCTGAAGCGGCCGTATTTCGTCTTCATCGGCAACCGGCTGCTGCGCCTTTTCCCCGCGTATCTGGTGATCCTGGCGCTGACGCTCGGCTCGTTTTTCATCGTGCAGAGCGCGACGGGGATGCAGGTGGCCACGCGGTGGGGCGGCATCCCGGAGTGGCTCAAACAAGCGGGCGGGATGACCGTCGGCGCGAGGCTCGCACTCGCTTTCGCGAACCTGCTGATGCTCGGCCAGGACTGGGTGCTTTTCACCGGCTACGATCACGCCAGCGGCGCGCTCGCATTCGCCGCGAAGCCGCTCCAGCAGACGATCTCCGGCTATCGCTTCCTGCTCGTGCCGCAGGCGTGGACGCTCGGCATCGAGCTCACGTTTTACTTCGTCGCGCCGTTTATCGTGCGGCGGCGCTGGTGGTTCGTCGCCGCGCTGTTGGCGGCAAGTCTCGGGCTGCGCGCGTTCACTTTTTACTCGCTCGCTTTGAATTTCGATCCGTGGACCTATCGCTTTTTCCCGCACGAGCTCGCGCTCTTTCTGGCCGGTTGTCTCGGGTGCAAAATCTACGAATCCTGGCTCGCGGGTGCGTTGCGGAATCGACGCTGGATCGGCCTCTCGGCGCTCGTCGCCATTCTCGGGGCGACCATTTTTTATCCAGCGATCCCGCTCGCGGAAAAGCACACCTGCTACCTGCTCGCCGCCGCGATCTGCATCCCGGTCATCTTCGCGCTGACGAAGAACTGGCGCTGGGATCGCAGCCTCGGCGAGCTCTCGTACCCGATCTACATCAGCCATGTTTTCGTCCTGCCGTATGCCGCGCTCGCGGCGGGAAAAATGACCGCTGTCTCGCTGCCCGTCCTGCTCCTCGCAGGCACGCTCGCGCTCGCTTGCGCGATCCATTTTTTGCTCGAAAGACGCATCGATCGGATCAGGCAGCGGCGGGTGGCGCGGAGCGAGGAAACCGCCGGCTGAGGAGCGCGCAGGCGGTCGTCGCGGCGAGTGCGCTCACCGGCAAAAGGGCGTAGGCGTAGCGCGGACCTCCGAGCGAGCTGAACGCCGTGACGCCGAAATTCACGACGAGCGGGAGGGCGAGCACGAGCCCGACGAATGGGCATCGCCAGAGGCAGATTCCGATGCCGAGCAGACCGATCGTCGCCCAAATATCCGGCGTCAAATCCGCGAGATGAAACGGGTCGCGCCAGCTCGGTGGCGGCGTCCGGAGCCACTGCCGGAGGGCGTCCCAGAGCGCGCGCTGCGCTTCGTCGGCGTGAGAGAGGGAGTTCGTCGTGTGCAGGAAAAAGTTCTCGCCGTAGCCGCGATACGAAGACTTTTCCAGCCAGCTCAGCCAGCGCAGATGAGCGAGCTTTCCCTTCCGCTGCTCGGCGGCGGTGAAGTGCTGATAAATCGGCGCGGGCGAGTCGCCGGTGAAGGCGGACCAAGTCCATCCGGACGAGACGAGACCGCAGCGGATTTTGGTGGTGAGCAGGTTCGGGGAATCCCGCTCGATCATCCGCGAGAGTGTGTTGAGCCGCGCCCGCACTTCGCTGTCCGAGCGGCCCTGCGCGTTCCAGATTTTGGCGACCTCGAGCGATTTCGGGTAATCGAAAGAGCGCTCGAAAAATCCCTTCACAGAATCCGCCGGGAGCCAGCCGAGTGCCTCGATGCGCGCGAGCAAATCCGGGCTCGGCGTCGCATTCACCCACGTCGCGAAGAGCAATTGGTTCGTCCCGAGCCCCGCGGTGAACCAGCGGCCAGTGACCGCCCAGCGGGTCGCGGGGAGGAACGCAGTGGCGGCGAGGCAAGTTGCCGCGAGATAAAACCACGGCTGCCAGTGGGAGCGGAAAACGTCGAACGTCGAACGTCGAACGTCGAACGTCGAAGTCGGAGAAAACGGCGCGCGGCGCTGCCAGAGGACGAGGGCGGCCATCGCGGCGAGCATCACGCCGTTGTAGCTGCGGAATTGGATGACGAGCGCGATGCAGAGGAGGAGCAGCCGATAATCGCGCGACATGGCGCGCTCCGCGGACCACAGCCGGAGCGTCAGCGCGATGCCGAGGAGGAGCAGCGACGACGAGATCGACTCGGTCATCAGCGCGTTGTGCATCGACTGATAAAACGGGTGGACGCTGAGCAGCGCGGCTCCGGCGAGGTGCCACCAACTTGGCCAGAGTCGATGCGCGGTGAGAAAAATCGCCGCGGTCGCAGTGATGGCGAGCGCGTGCTGGCCGAGCGCGAGCACAGGCCATTGGACGGAGGTCGGGAGCCACCAAAGCGCGGCCCAAACCGCGGGCAGACCGATGCCGATGTGCGAATACATGAACGTCCCGGCGGCATCGTAGAAACTGCGGAAATCCACGGCGGAATGCAGCGCCGCGCCGAACGTCGCGAAGACGCTGGAATCGATCCAAAAGGTCGCGCCGAACGCGAGAAACGACCACGCGTGCGTGAGCAAAAGCATGGCTGCGAGGGCGAGCGCAAAGTGCCGGTGCGTGCGGGTGGCATCGGCCGGCGATCGGCCTGCAGGCAGGGTTTCCGAGCGGTGCGAGGTCACGAGGTGGAGTTCGGAAGGGGTCCACGAAAAACACGAAAGTCACGGAAAGGGACGGAAACCAGAGTCCGGTTTCGTGCCTTTCGTGCCTTTCGTGGACCGATCAGTTCGACGTCCATTTTTCGTGCGGCATCAGGTGAAGCGGAGCTTGCGAGCGGCGAAGAGGACCATGCGCAGGAGCAGCCAGCCGTGGCGCCAGCGGTTGATGTTCGTGCTGCCGTAAGTCCGGTCGCGGTAGCGGATCGGAACGTCGGCGATTTTCAGGTGGAGTTTGTCCGCGCCGAAGAGCAGGTCGAAGTCGCCGAACGGATCGAAGTCGCCGAAAAATTTGCGGTTTGCGGCGAGGCGATCGTAGTCGGTGCGGAAGAGGACTTTGGTTCCGCAGAGCGTGTCTTTGACGGGTTGGAGGAGGAGCCAACTGAAGATGATGCCGAACGTTTTGTTCGCGCACAGATTCAGAAACTGCATCGCCTCGGATTCCATCGGATAGACGAGCCGGACGCCGTTCGCGAACTCCGCGTGGCGGGAGGCGACGGCGCTGTAAAACTTCGGCAGTTCCTCGGGCGGGACGGTCATGTCGGCGTCGAGGATCATCAAAATGTCACCAGTCGCGACGGCGAATGCTTCGCGGACGGCGTTGCCTTTCCCCTTCCCGGACTGCTGGAGAATTTTGATTTTTCGCTCGGGATGCGCGCGTGTGATTTCCTGAATTTTCGCCCAAGTGTCGTCGGTCGAGTTGCCCTCGATGAAGATCAATTCCGTGCCGCTGCCCATCTCCGGCGTGCGCTGCAGGATCGCCTCGATGTTGCCCGATTCATTGCGCGCGGGGACGACGACAGAGACGGAAAACTCACGTTCGCGGCGCTGCGGCGGACGCGGGCGGGCGACACCAAAACAACTCAGGCAGAACCACGGGAAGAGCGGCGCGAGGAAGCGGTTGCAAAACTCCGACAGGCCGGGAATCGGCACGGGCAGAAGGATGCGGGGCTGCACCTTGATTGTCTGCCAGCCGGCGAGATCGAGGAGATTGTTCACGTCGGCGACGCTGAGCCAGTTGCTTTCCGGCGAGGGTTTGATGAGGCCGAGGCGCTTTCCCGCGCCGAGGATCGGACGCCAGACGAAGTTGTAAAAATTGAGGAGCAGACGCGTGCCGGGATGCGAGGCGGCGAGGGCGCGCTCGAAGAGCCGCTGCACGTCGGCGGCGAGATTCACGGTGTCGGAGATGATGATGAAATCGAAGGTTCCTTCGACTTCGAGCATCTCGCCGGCTTGCACGAAAAAGCGGCCGTGTGGCACGAGCGCACGGGCCTTTTCGATGCGGCGTTCGCAGAGGTCGATGCCGGTGACGGCGCGGCCGGGGAGTTGCGCAAGGAGGTCGCCGCCGCCGCAGCCGATTTCGAGGACGGACGCGCCGTTGGGGATCATCTGCGCGAAATAACGGGCGAGGAGGTCGTGGTAGTTTTGGCTCGCCGCGCTTTTGTCTTCGCCGAGTCCGTCGAAGTAGGCGCGGGTGCGTTCGATCTGATCGCGCGTGAGCTGCGGGAGGTCGTCGGTGCCAGGAAGGGCGGTCATTGCTTTTCCAAAACTACGAGCAGGCGCGTGGAGAAGAGCGCGGGCAGGAGGACGAACGGAATTTCGAGCCACTCGATGAGCGGACGGACCGCGCGGGGGTAAAGTTGCGGGCCGCGGAAGCCGCCGGATGCGACGTACGAAAACGCCGGGAGTTGCTGCACGACGCGGATGTTCCAGCCTTCGAGTTCTGCCGGCCATTCGCGGCGGACGAAGGCGCGGTGGGCGTTGCCCTGCGCGGCGTAGTAGTCGTGGTTGGCGGGGTCGAAATTCGCGGGCGCGTCCCACTCGACGGGGTCGCAGAGGGCGAGGGGCTCGTGATGAAAGCGGCCGTAAATGAAGCGGCCGAGAGCGCCCATGTCGGGCTCGAAAAGGAGGACGCGGCCGCCGGGGACGAGGGCGCGGGACCACTCGCGGAGGGCGGTGCCGGGGTGGCGGAGATGATGCCAGACATCGACGAGAATGAAGGCGCTGACGGACGCGCCGGCAAAGCTGAGGCGGTAGGCGTTTTCCACGCGATCGAGCCAGGGATTTGGGAAAACGTCGGTGGTAATGCAGCCGGGAATCCAGCGCTTGATGTTGCCCATTCCCGAGCCGATTTCGACGACGGGGCCGGGGACTTCGCGCGGGAGATGGCGGGCGAGGCGGCGGTAAAATGAGCCGTAGAGATCTTCGAGCAGCGGCTTGCGGCGCCACGCTTCCGCGTTCTCGTGGATCTCGACATTGTGCTGTTCGAGCGGGGTCACGAGGCGGGGTCGGCGAGGGCGAGGACGTTGAGGCTGCCGTTGCCGGGGATGAGTTTTTCGAGGGCGCTCGGGTCGCTCGGGAGGCGGGTGCCGTTGAAGCGCTCGAAGCGGTAGCCGAGGCCGGTGAGGAATCCGACGAGCTCGGAAAAAGGGTGGCCGTGCTCGACGCAAATGTGCGGGCAGAGCTCGATCAAAATGGGCGGGTGGAAACGGGCGAGCGTGGCGCGTCCGCCACGAAGGACGGCGAGTTCGAAGCCATCGACATCGAGCTTCACAAAGTCCACGCGGCTGGTGTCGGAGAGCACTTCGTCGAGCATCGCGCTGGTCGCGCCAGTCGTCGCGTGCGGCTGGCCGAGATGTTCGGGATGCAAACCCTCGGCGGCTTCGAGCGGCCAGCCGGAACAGATGGCGTCGGGGACCGCGCCGCCAGCGGTGTCGGTGAGGAGCATTTGGCGCGCGGTGACGACGGATTGGAGGGCGGGATTGAGCGCGAGATTGGCGTTCAATTTCGCGAAAGCGTAGGCCGTGGGCTCGAAGGCGAAGACGCGTCCTGTGGGGCCGACGGCTTGCGCGAGGGGGAGCGTGTGCGCGCCGATATTTGCGCCGAGATCAAGGACGATGTCGCCGGGCTTGATGCGGCTTTGGTAGCTCGCGACGGCGTCCTTCTCAAAAGCACCGAAGAGGAAAATCGAGAAGTCGATGCCTTCGTCGAGGTCGAGTTCCCAGCGGAGTCCGCCGCGGGTGAAGCGGTCGCGCATCGGCCTGCCGATCAGCCTGCGGCTTAGCTTCACGGCCGAATGCACGATTTTCGCGAGGGCGATTTTTTGGCGGGTGTTGAGCAAAGCAGAGGGGTGGTTTTTATCAGGAAAACAGGAAAACAGGAAAACAGGAAAAGAGAGACGGCGCGGAATCGGCGACAAGGACGCCGCGGCATTTTTCATCGAGCAAAACCTTTGAAACCTGAAAGCGGCAGGTCGTCTGTTCTCCGTTCCTGTTTTTCTGTTTTCCTGCTTCATCCCTGTCTCAAAAAATCCGCTTTTCCAACTGCGGCACGCTCGGCGCGGACGGTGAAATGATGATCGAGGAGCGCGGGCGAATGGACGCCGCGGGGGAGGAGGCCGGTGCCGAAGAAATCGCCGTGCGCGACATCGAGCGTGGCGGCGTTGCGGACCCAGTCGGCGATCTCTTCGTCGATCGCGGCGAAGAGCGTGACGTGGTACATGCCGGGCGCGAGCGAGACGCGGGGGACGGTAATTTCGACGGTCGAAATTCCGGGCGGGAGCGGCGGGATGGTGCCGCTGCTGACGTCGCTGTCGAAGGCGGTGACGCGGTGTCCGGATTCGTTGTCGAGGTTGAAGGCGAGCCGGACGTTTCGCAGCTCACCGGCAGTGCGATTTTCGAGGCGGAGGACGAGGCGGGCGCTTGCGCCGCAGACGATTTTTGCGGTGCCGCCGCCGTCCACTTCACCGCTGGTGACGCTGAGAAAACGGAGGCGTCCGGTGCCTTGACGGGCGGCGTCGATGGGGATGTCGGCGCTGGCGGTGCCATGGACGCCGAGGTAGCGGGTGATGACTTCCTCGGGCGCACCTTCGAGTTCGAGGCGGCCGTTTTGGAGGAGCAGGCAGCGGCTGCAGAGCTCCTGGACTGAGGCCATTTGGTGGTTCACGAAAAGCACGGTGCGGCCGTCGCGCGCGACGGAGGTGATCTTCGCGAGGCACTTTTGCTGGAAGGCGCGGTCGCCGACGGCGAGCACTTCGTCGAGGATGAGGAGCTCGGCTTCGAGGTGCGCGGCGACGGCGAAGGCGAGGCGGACGCGCATGCCGCTGGAGTAACGTTTGACGGGCGTTTCCATGAAACGCTCGACCTCGGAAAAGGCGACGATCTCGTCGTATTTGCGGGTCACTTCCTGGCGCGACATGCCGAGGATCACGCCGTTGAGATAGACGTTTTCGCGGCCGGTCAGCTCGGGGTGAAATCCCGTGCCGACCTCGAGCAAACTGGCGACGCGCCCTTTCAACAACACGCGCCCGGAGGTCGGCGCGGTGAGGCGCGAGATGATTTTGAGGAGCGTCGATTTGCCGGAACCGTTGCGGCCGATGACGGCGAGGACGTCGCCTTCTTCGAGCGAAAAAGAGACGTCGCGCAAGGCCCAGAGCTCGTTCGCGGAGGGCGGGGCGTCGGTGACTTTGAGGTTCGGATCTTCGGTGCCGCGCCAGCGCGCCCAGCGGCTGCGCATTTCCTCGTAGAGGAGCTGGCGGTTGATGTCGCCGAGGCGGTAGCGCTTGCTGACGTTCTCGACGCGGAGGACTTCAGACATGCTCGGGGGCGAGGGTGAAACGACGGGGGATTTTTAGCAGGAAAACAGGAAGACAGGAAGAAGACGGGGAGCGGATCGCTTTTCTGTTTTCCTGTTTTCCTGCTGAAATCCCCGTCGTTCTCGCGGGCGAAATTTCTCGGTCCATGCGGCTCAGACGACGTCGAGGAAGGTGCTCTCGACTTTGTTGAAAAGGATGAGGCCGATGACGAGCGTGGCGGCGCTGATCGCGAAGCTGACGATGAGGTGCCACCATTCGACGATGCCGACGCCGAGGAAGGCGAAACGGAAGGCCTCGATGACGGGGACGATCGGGTTGAGCACGGCGACCCAGCGCCAGTCCGGCGGGACGGCGGAGAGCGGATACATGACGCAGCTCGCGAACATCCAGAGCTGCACGCCGAGGGTCACGGCCATCGCGAGATCGCGGTAGCGCGTGGTGAGCGCGGCGACGATGCAGCCGACGCCGAGGCCGAGCATTCCCATATTCAGCAGGAGGAGAGGGAGCGTGACGATGCGCCAGTTCGGGTGGACGGCGACGCCGAGCCACGCGGAGACGAGGAAGAGCGCGAGGAAAAAAGCGAATTGCACGACGAAGATGATGAGGTTCATCAGCACCGCGGAGACGGGGACGGCGAGGCGCGGGAAATAGACTTTGCCGAAGAGCTGCGAGTTTTGGATCAGAGTGGATGAGGTCTTCAGGAGGCAGTTGGAGAAGTAGGTCCAGAGCGTGACCCCGGCCATGAAGAAGAGGATCTGCGGGGTGCCGGGCGTGACGACTTTATTGATCCGCCCGAAGATGATCGTGAAGACGATGCTGGTGAGCAGCGGCTGGGCGAAAAACCAGAATGGGCCGAGGACCGTCTGCTTCGTGCTCGTGAGGAAATCGCGGTGGAGGAAGAGGTAAATGAGCTCGCGGTAGTCCCAGAGTTCGCGCAGCCGCATATCGAGCAGCCCGCGCTCGGGCACGATGACGGCGGTCCATTGGCTGAGGTCTTCCGAGGCGCGCGCGGGGTCGCCGGAGATCGGGATTTCGGTCGTCAAAATTTCAGCGGAAAATGCCCTGTGAACGAAGGCAGGAGCGGTGTGGGACAGAGGTCGCCATGAACGCGCGAAGGTTTGACACCGACCCCAAAAAGGCAAGGCGTTTTCCCCCTCGCGCGGGCTGCGGCGAGGCGCGCGGCTGGTTTTAAATTTACAGCGTCTTTCCGGGGCAACTACCGTCCGCGCGATGCTTTCCGTCACCGTGCCCATCTGCAATGAAGCCGGGAACATCGTGCCACTTTATGAGCGGATCAGCTCGACGATGGTGCAAATCGGCCAGCCGTGGGAGCTGATCCTCGTCAACGACGGATCGACCGACGGCAGCGAGGAAATTCTCGACGAAATCGCGGCGAAAGACCCAGCAGTGAAGGTCATCCATTTTCGCCGGAACTTCGGCCAGACCGCCGCGATGATGGCCGGCTTCGACCACGCCCGCGGCGACATCATCATCCCGATCGACGGCGACATGCAGAACGATCCCGCCGACATCCCGCTCATGCTCGCGAAGCTGAAAGAGGGCTACGACGTCTGCTCCGGCTGGCGCAAAGATCGCAAGGACAACGCGGTGAAACGCAACCTGCCGTCGATCATGGCGAACCGCCTGATTTCGTTCGTCAGCGGTGTGCAGCTCCACGATTTCGGCTGCTCGCTGAAGGCCTATCGCCGCGACGTGATCGAAGGCGTGCGGCTCTACGGCGAGATGCACCGCTTCCTCCCGATCTACGTCTCGTGGCACGGCGCCCGCATCGCCGAAGTCCCCGTCCGCCACTACGCCCGCACCAGCGGCGCGTCGAAATACGGCCTCGAGCGCGTGCTCAAAGTGCTCGCCGATTTGATCGTCGTGAAGTTCCTCGACCGCTTCCAACAGAAGCCGATGTACATCTTCGGTGCCGTCAGTCTCGCCTCATTCCTCGTCAGTTTTTGCAGCGCGATCTTTGCGATTTATTTGAAATATTTCGCCGCCGAAAAACGCACGTTCATCGAGACGCCCGTGCCGCTCGTCTGCGTGATGACTGCCGGCATCGGAGTCATCTGCCTCCTCATGGGTCTCCTCGCCGAAGTCATCATGCGCACCTTTTTCGAGTCTCAGGGAAAGCGCGTTTACCTCATCCGCGCGACGCGGAATCTGGAGCTGGCGCGACCCGCGGGGCCACCGTAGTTGTTTAGCAATGATCCCCGACATCCGCGTTCGGATTAACGCCATCCCGTTCCTCCCGTTCATTGTTCGCACCACTGATGGTCGCGAATATCCCGTTCCGACCATCGATCACATCTATATTACTCCAGGTGGACGACGCGTGGTCATCTCCGACGACGAGGATCTGACTGTGCTTCTGACCGGTCTGCACATCAGTGCGCTGGTGGGGGTTGAACCAGTGGAAAAGCATCACGCGGAGGGATAGCGCGAACATGATGTCGGAAGCTGACATCCTCGGAATCCGCGAGCGCATCCGGCGCACGCCATTCATTCCATTCGCGATTCGGACAGCTGATGGCCGAGAGCTTCCGGTTCCCACCGCACAGCACGCATGGGTTACGCCGAGTGCCAGGACTGTGTTCGTTTGTGACGTAAACGGGGCGTCTGCGCCGATGCATGGCGTTCATCTTGCCGGGGTGATCGACGGCAATTTACCGAATCCCGGCCCCACCTCCGCGTGAGCCCCGCATGTGCGGCATAGCCGGCTTCACCGGCACGGGCGACTTTGGCATTTTGCGTCGGATGACCGACGCCATCCGCCATCGCGGCCCGGATGCCGAGGGTCTCTGGCACGATGAAAGCGCCGCCGTTTTCCTCGGCCACCGCCGGCTCTCGATCGTCGATCTCAGCGGTGGCGGGCAGCCGATGTGGACCGCCGACCGCGCGCTCGGCGTCGTCTTCAACGGCGAGATTTACAACCACCAGGAACTCCGCGCCGAGCTGAAGTCTCGCGGCTGCGTCTTCCTCACCGACCACTCCGACACCGAGGTCCTGCTCCACGCGTATCGCGAATGGGGCGACGCGTTCGTCGAGCGGCTCAACGGCATGTGGGCCTTCGTCATTTACGATCGCGAAAAAAAGCGCCTCTTCGGCAGCCGCGACCGGTTCGGGAAAAAGCCGCTCTACTACTTCCACGAAGGCCCGACCTTCGGCTTCGGGAGTGAACTCCCCGCCCTCCTCGCGCATCCCGCCTGCCCGCGAAATCTCTCCCCGCTCTCGCTCAAAAAATACTTCGCCTACTGCTACATCCCCGCCCCGCGTTCGATCTACGAACGAGTCTGGAAGCTCCCCGGCGGGCATTCCTTCGCCTTCGACCTCACGAGCCGTGAGCTGAAGACGTGGCGGTATTGGGAGTTCGTTTTGGAGACGAAGCAGGAAAGCAGGAAGGCAGGAAAGGCCGACTCCGACTTCCTGTTTTCCTGTTTTCCTGCTTCCTCCCTCGACCTGCTCTGCGAGGAAATCCGCGCGACCCTCGAGCGCGCCGTCCAGCGTCGGCTCATGTCCGACGTTCCGCTCGGCGTTTTTCTCAGCGGCGGACTCGACTCCTCCGCCATCGCCGCGCTCGCGGCGAAGCACGTCCCCGCCGGACAGCTCAACACGTTCAGCATCGGCTTCAACGACCCGAGCTTCGACGAATCCGCGCACGCCCGGCTCGTCGCCGAGCGACTCGGGACGCGGCATCACGAGGAGATTCTCGACCTCGACAAATCCGTCGCGCTGCTCCCCGAGATCATCGCCCATCTCGACGAACCGCTCGGCGACGGCTCGCTCCTGCCGACGTGCCTGCTCTCCCGATTCACGCGCCAGCACGTCACCGTCGCGCTCGGCGGCGATGGCGGCGACGAACTCTTCGCCGGCTACGATCCGATGCGCGCGCTCCGCTCGGCCGACGCCTATTCGCGCTTCGTCCCGCGCCCACTCCACACCGCGATCCGACTCATCGCCGCGCGGCTCCCCGTCAGCCACGCGAACATCAGCTTCGACTTCAAAATCAAGCGCACCCTCATGGGCCTCAGCTACCCGCCGAAGCTCTGGAATCCTGTCTGGATGGGCGCTGCCGAGCCGTCCGAGCTGTCTGAACTTTTCCGGGAGCCCACCGACATCGACGAAGTTTACAGCGAAGCAATCGAGTCGTGGGACCGCTGCGCCCAGCCAAACATCATCGACCGTTCGCTCCAATTTTGGACCAACCTCTACCTTCAGGATGGCATCCTCGCGAAAGTCGATCGCGCCTCGATGATGTCCTCCCTCGAAGCCCGCTCACCCTTCCTCGACATCGAGTTCGTCAACCTCGCCCGCCGCATCCCGCACCAGCTCAAGCTCCGCCACGGCGAGACAAAATGGATCCTCAAACGCGCCCTCGCTCCGCTCCTCCCGCGCGAGATCGTCGAGCGTCCGAAAAAAGGCTTCGGCATGCCGATCGGCCGTTGGCTCCGCGAAGACCGCTTCGACTTCAACGCCCCAACTCCCGGGCCGCTGAACCGCACTTTCATCGACCAAAAACTCGCCGCGCATTCCGCCGGCAAATCCGATGAGCGGCTCTTTCTGTGGAGCTACTGGCTCCTCGCGCAGTGGGCGAAGAAATGAACGTCGAACGTCGAACGTCGAACGTCGAACGTCGAAGTGCAGAGAAGATTCCACGCGCGGAATCTGAACTTCGACGTTCGACGTTCGACGTTCGACGTTCGACGTTTTCAGCTCCGATGCCCGCACGGAAAGACTCTCTCGAACTCCCGTCCGCTGCCGGCCCCGGAACTCCGCCTCCGCCGTGAAAATCCTCGTCCTCTGCTACGAATATCCGCCCATCGGCGGCGGCGGCGGACGCGTCGCGCAGAGCGTCGCCGAGGCGCTCGCCGCCCGCGGACACGAGGTCCGCGTGCAGACCGCCGGCATGTCGCATCTGCCTGCGCGCGAGACGATTCGAAGCGTCGAAATTTTCCGCACCCCGAGCTTCCGCCGCCGCGAAGACACCTGCGCCGTCCACGAAATGGGCCTCTTCGTCGTGACCAGTTTTTTCCCGGCGCTCCGGCACATCCGTACGTGGAAACCAGACGTGATCCACGCGCATTTCGCGATGCCCACCGGCTTGCTCGCGTGGGCCGCGCACCGGCTCACCGGTGTCCCGTATGTCCTCACCGCGCATCTCGGCGACGTGCCCGGCGCGCTGCCGCAGGACACCGACACACTTTTTAAAATGATCGACCCGATCGCCCGGCGCGTGTGGCAGCAAGCGGCGGCGGTCACTGCCGTCAGCGACTTCGTCCGCGAACTCGCCGTCGCCGCGTATGGCCGCCCAGTCGAGAAAATCCTGAACGGCCTCGACCTCGCTGATCGTCCGCCAACGCCCGCGCCAGCAGGATTGCCGCCGCATCTGCTTTTCATCGGACGCTTCAATCCGCAGAAGAACCTCCTGTTTCTGATCGACGTTCTCGCCGAGCTCCGCGACCTCGATTGGACCCTCACGATCATCGGCGACGGCCCGCAAATGCTCGCGTTGCGCGAACGGCTCTCGAGCTGCGGCCTGCAAGAGAGCGCGCGCGTCACCGGCTGGCTTCGCGCCCCGGAAGTCCACGCGATTCTCCGCGAGGCGGACATTCTTTGCATGCCCTCGAGCGTCGAGGGGATGCCGGTCGCGGCAGTCGAGGCGTTGAAGTTTGGCCTCGCCATCGTCGGCAGCGCGATCCCCGGTTTGCGCGACGTCGCCTCGCCCGAGAACGCGCTTCTGCTGCCCGTCGGCGACGCCAAAGCCTTTGTGCAGGCTCTTCGCGAGCTCATCGCCAACCCCGCGCGCCTCACCGCGATGAAGGCCGCCAGCCATGCCAAAGCGCGCGGTTTCGACCTCGATCGCATCACCTCGCAATACGAGCATGTGCTGCGCGATGCGGCCGAAAACGGGCGGGTGCGGAATCCCGGGTAGCGCGCTCGTCCCGAGCGCTGGTCGCGGCGTCCCGCCGCGACGGACTTTTCCGAACGCGCACTTCGGGTGCGCCCTCTCGCTTGGAAAAGTTCGTTTCGGCGAGACGCCGAAACCAGCGCTCGAGACGAGCGCGCTACCTTCGGAGGTGCTTCGCACGTTCGGCGATTGCCGGAATTGCGGGTGCTCCCTCAATCTCAACGCGATGTCCCGCTACGACCAAACGCTCGCTCAACTCCGCGCCACACCGCGCATCTGGCTCGTCACCGGCGCGGCCGGATTCATCGGCTCGCATCTGCTCGAAGCCTTGCTGCTGCTTGATCAGCGCGTGGTCGGGCTCGACAATTTTTCCACCGGATCGCCCGGAAATCTCGACGCTGTGCGGGGCCGGGTGAGCGAGAAGCAGTGGAGCCGATTTACTTTTTCCGAAGGCAGCGTGGCCGATCTCGGGGTCTGCCGAGCCGCGATGCGCGGCGTCGATTTCGTTCTGCATCAGGCCGGTTTCGTGTCGGTCCCGCTTTCGATCGAAGACCCGATCGGCTGCCACGCAACCAACGTCACCGGCACGCTCAATCTGCTCGCGGCGGCGCGGGAAAGCGGCGTCCGGCGGTTCGTGTACGCGAGTTCGAGCGCGGTTTACGGCGACGATGCGCGGATGCCGAAAGTCGAGTCGGAGCTCGGCGCACCGCTTTCGCCGTACGCGGCGGCGAAGCTGATGACCGAGATTTACGCCGCGCAATTCGGGCGGCACTTCGGTCTCGAATGCATCGGGCTGCGCTATTTCAACGTCTTCGGCCCGCGGCAAAATCCGACCGGCGGATACGCGGCGGTGATCCCGCAATGGATCAGCAAACTCCTTGCCGGCGGCGAATGCGCGATCCACGGAAACGGCTCGGCGACGCGCGATTTCTGCCACGTCTCGAATGTCGTGCAGGCGAATTTGCTCGCTGCGACGACGCGGAATCCCGACGCGCTCGGCGGCGTTTTCAACGTCGCGCTCGGCGGCAGCACCACGCTCAACGAACTCTACGCGATGATCTCGGCAGAGGTCGCCGTGATCGCCGCATCGCCCGCGAAGCCTGTAAAATACAGCTCTCCGCGCGCAGGCGACATTTTGCACTCGTCGGCGGACATCTCGAAAATCGTGCGCGAACTCGGCTTCGCGCCGACCATGAGCGTCGATGCCGGTTTGCGCGAAACGGTCCGCTGGTACGCCGCGCACGCGGTCTGATTCCGGGGTAGCGCACTCGTCCCGAGTGCTGGTTTCGGCGTCCCGCCGAAACGACCTTTTCTGACGCTCGGGACGCGGAACATCTTAGCGCAGCGGGAGTCTTGAAAAGTCCGTCGAGTCGGGACGACTCGACCAGCACTCGAGACGAGTGCGCTACCCTCGGATTCGAATCGCGAGTCGTCGCGTCTGCCGGAGGCCTGCGTGGCTCTGACGCGCGAAATCTTTGAATCACCAGGGGCGCGCTGATAACACCGCTCGATGAATAGCACTTGGACCGGCTTGAACTCCGACGCGCGCGATGCGCTGACGCAGCGCGACTACTCCGCGAAGTCACTGCCGGAGCGGCTCGGTGGGTCGGGGGTCGAAGCCGGGGAATTGATCGCGGTCGGGCGGTCGCAGCTCGCGGGTGCGTGGATTCCGGGGGTGGAGATTTTCGGGCGACGCATTTTTCCGCAGCGGCATCGCGGGTTTTTCGGGGAGTTTGCGCGGCAGGAAGATGGACCGTTGGCGGCGATCGGTTTTTGGCCGAAGCAGTGGGCGACGGCGCGGATGTTCGCCGGGACGGGGAAGGGTTTTCACATTCATCCGCCGCACATCCCCGGCGGCGAAACTGCGGAGAGTTGGTTCCGCCGTTTGTTCGCCGATGAGCCCGCGAATTTCTCGCTCCGGCCGTATGATCGCGAGCAGTGGGACGTGATGTTTTTCGTGCAGGGCTGCGTGGAAATGTTGCTCGTCGATGAGCGCGCGGGGCTCGAACGGCGGGTGATGCGATTCATCATCGAGGGCGACGATCATCGCGGTCCGAACAACGCGGGAATCGTGATTCCGGCAGGTGTCGCGCACGCGCTGCGAGTCGAGGGCGCGACGGATGCGATCATGGTTTATGGGACGAGCGTGTCGTTCGATCCGGCGTTCGAGGGACGCATCGCGGACTCGATCGAGCGCGCGCCGTTGCCGGCGGAGTGGCAGGCGTATCTCGGCGAGTAGCAGCGTGAATCAGCGGCGTGTGAAGACTTCGTACCAGTCGAGATAGGTGCCTTGGAAATCGTAGTGAGTTTGAATCCAGGTCTTCGTCGGAGTGGCCCAGACACTGAAGCGGGAGGCCTCGGTGCCGTTGATGTCCCAGTCGCTGAGGATGATCACGGCGGGCTGGAATTTCTCGATGCGCGCGATGGCTTCGGCGTCCCAATTCGCAGTGCGGGTGGCGTTGTCGATGTACACGTCTTTCTCGTACGTGGGCCGGTCGGCGAGGAGATTGAAGGCGGGGTGGTAGGGGTACGCGACGAGGTATTCGCCGGGGCGTGAATGCTCGCGAATCAAGGCCTGGACTTGATTCAAGCCGGTGAACTCTTTTGCGTTGAGGAAGACGTTCACGCCGTTGTCGCCGTGGAAAAGTTTGGTCCGGTTCTTCCGTGCGGCGATGGTGCCGGTCCAGCGGTCGGGGAGCATGCGGTCGAGATAGAGCGCGGCGTGGAGGATCAGCACGACGGACAGCAGGCGTGGGACGAGGCGACGAAAATCCGGCTGGCCGAGGAGCAGACACGCGCAGAATGCGCCGGTCCAAAAGCCGGGGGAGAACTCGGAGAGGTGCGGCGGGTCGGGTCGGAAAAAGAAGAATTGCGGGAAGGTCGTGAGCGCGCCGCCGAGCATGAGGAGGGCGGCGAGTGGGCGGCGGGTGGCGTCGGGATTCTGGGAGAAAGTGGCGCGAACGAAGGCGGCGAGTGCCCACAGAATCAGGGGCAGGAGGGTGAGGAGCGGGAGGTAGGTGAGCGCGATGAATTCGCGGTGGGCGGTGTCTTTTGCGGTGACGAATTCGTGCCACGCGGAGCGGTCGAGGAGGTCGGTGGTCGCTGCTGGTGTCGGTGAGGAATTCGTCGGGACGGCGGGAATCGGGGCGGCGTTTCGAGAGACGGTTTGCTGCGCGCCGAGGTGGAGGGACGCGGCGAGAGAATGGATCCAGGACGGGTATTGGTGGAGGAATTCACGATCGAATCCGCGGTGCCGCGCGTCGGCGTAAATGGGGAGGTGAACGAGGAGGACGGCGGCGGCGACGACGGCCGTTGAAGCCAGTGCGGTGGCTGTTCTCCGGGCGATGGGCAGCGTGCGATCGAAGAGTCGGAGGGCGAAAAATCCGAGCCAAAGCGCGGTGAAAAAGATGCCGAGATCGATGCGGATGAGGAAGGTCAGGCCGAGGACGATGCCGCCGGTGAGGTTTTCCCAAAATATCTCGCGGGAGTTCGGTGAGATGGGCTCGGAGGAGTGGCTCTGTTCGGAATCGTTTGTAGGGCGGGTGCTTCGCCTGCCCGTGGGCAACCGAAGCGGTCGCCCTACAATTTGGCCAACCGAGCGACGACCGAGCGCCGCGTGGAGGAGGCAGGCGCTGTTCGCGACCGCGAGGAGGGGCATGTAATTTTTGAAAGTCATCCCCGGCACGAGGAGCGGGAGGAGCGCGACGAGGAAGGCGAGCCACGGTTTGCGGCTCACGCGTTCGACGCATAAAAAACTCAGCACGGCGGTGACGGTGGAGAGCGCGAGGCAGTAGGCGCGGAGGAGGACGAAGCTGACGCCGAAGATTTTGAAGAGCGCGACGACGGGGTAAAACCAGAGGACGTTGTAGCCGAGCGAGACGTCGAGGAAGGGACGCTGGCCTTCCAAAAGTCGTTTGGCGTCGAGCGCGACCGTACCGCCTTCGTCTCGAAAATTGATGCCGTGGCGGTAATAGCTGCCGTAGTAGAAGAGTGCGAAAACGAGGAGCAGGAACAGCCACGCGAGACGTGAATCGCGGAGGCGGACGGCGCGGGCCTGCCACCCGCGGAGGGCCGCGGGTGCTTGATCTCCGGTCACGACGCGCCGGGGCCGGCGGGCTTTTCGTCGCAGACCATTTGCACGTATTCGCGGTATTCGGTCTTCGGCAAATCGGCGATGGCGCGCTGCAATCCGGGGCGGTCGATGAAGCCCTGGTTGAAGGCGATTTCCTCGATGCAGGCGATTTTGAGGCCCTGCCGGTTTTCGATGGCGGCGATGTAGTTGCTGGCTTCGAGCAGGCTCATTTGCGTGCCGGTATCGAGCCACGCCATGCCGCGGCCAAGGAGGCGGACGTTGAGTTCGCCGCGGCGGAGGTATTCGAGATTGACGTCGGTGATTTCGAGTTCGCCGCGCGGGCTCGGCGCGAGGTTGCGGCAGACTTCGACGACCTGCTGGTCGTAAACGTAGAGGCCGGGAACGGCGAACTGGCTCTTCGGTTTCGCGGGCTTTTCCTCGAGACTGATGGCCTTGCCGGCTGCGTCGAATTCCACCACGCCGTAACGCTCCGGGTCGCGGACTTGGTAGCCGAAAATGCACGCGCCTTTCTCGAGCGCGAGCGCCTCGCGGAAGAAGTCGAGTTTCCCGTAGAAAATGTTGTCGCCGAGGATGAGGGCGACGGGGTCGCCGGCGATGAATTGTTCGCCGATCAAAAAGGCCTGGGCGATGCCGGCGGGCTTTTCCTGCGCTTCGTATTCGAAGCGCATGCCGAGGCGCGCGCCGTCGCCGAGGAGGTCGCGAAATTGCGGGATGTCTTTTGGGGTCGAGATGATGAGGACTTCGCGGATGCCGCCGAGCATGAGGGTGGCGAGCGGGTAGTAGATCATCGGCTTGTCGTAAACCGGGAGGAGCTGCTTGCAGGCGATGCGGGTGAGCGGGTAGAGGCGGGTGCCGGAGCCGCCGGCGAGGATGATGGCCTTTTTGGTCATGGGATGGGGAGAACGTCGAACGCTGAACGTCGAACGTCGAACGTCGAAGTGGGGAGGTGAGCGGAGGCGGTCCTCGTTCGACGTTCGACGTTCGACGTTCGACGTTTCCTTATTGGCGCCGCAGGCATCGTCATTTTGGAGTAGGCGCGGCCCATTTTTGCAGGAGGGCGAGCCATTCGGGTTCGATGGCGCGGCCGTGTTTGTGGCGGACGATGGTCTGCGCGGGCTGGTTGAGTTCGGTGGCGAAGCTGTCGCCGAGCAGGCGGACACCGATGCAGTCGGCGGCGAGTTTCAGCGCGACAGATTCGGGAAGGTGCGGGCTTTTTTCCTCCAGCGTGACGCTCGAGGTCACGCCGGTGAGTTTGCGCAGCATCCAGCCGCAGAGCAGCTCGCGGGAGGACATCGCGTGGAGGTGGCGGACGCCGTCGCGTTCGATCCAACGGCGGAGGAAAAGAGCGTGGCGGGCCTGCTGGAGGAAGAGGTCGGTCGGGAGTTTTTGGCCGAGGTCCACGCGCCAGGTTTCCATCTGCCGGGCGAGCTCGCGCTCCTGCTGCCACTCGCCTTCCAGGACCATCGCGTCGGGGAGGAAGTCGAGGTGCGGCAGGGTTTTCGCCGCGGAGTCCGGCGGGGCGGTGGAGGTCGCGTGGCCGACGTAAATGCGGAGCGCGGGGTTGGCCTGCGCGAGCTGGCGGAGCTCGGATTCGGTGCGTTCGCCGGTCGGCCATTCGTGGAGGAGGCAGGCGAATCCCGAGGTGTTGCGCGTCGGCGCGGAGCTGGGTTTGACGTATTTCTCGAATAGCGATTTCAGCGGAAGGACAGTGCGATCGACCGCGAAGTCTGTCTCGATGCGCGCGCGCGCGGCGTGGCCGTACTGGCGGCGGAGGTCGGGGGATTGGAGCAATTTCGCGAGCGCGTCGGCGAGGGCGCGCTCGTCGCCGGGCGGGACGAGGAGACCGGTGCGGGCGTCGTCGATTTGCTCGGGCACGCCGGCGAGGCGGGTGGAAACGACGGGCTTTCCGGAGGCCATTGCTTCGAGGATCACGGTCGGGAAAACGTCGCTCGCGCCCTTTTTGTCGAGGATGCAGGCAAGGGTGAAAATGTCGCAGCCGCGCAGTTTTGCGAAGACTTCCTCCTGCGGCAGCGAGCCGAGCAAACGGACGCGATCGGAGACGCCGGAGCTTTCGATCTGCGACTGGAGATCGTGTCGCCACGGGCCTTCGCCGATGATCTCGCAGTCGAAGGAGAGTCCGCGCTTTTTCAAATCGGCGCACGCGGCGATGAGGTGGTGGAAGCCTTTGAACTCGATCAGCCGGCCGGTGCTGACGATGCGCGGCACCGCGTTGCTCGGTTCGACTGTGGCGGCGGGAAAATTCGCGAGGTCCATCCCGTTGAAGACGCGCAGCATTTTCGCGGCGGAGTCCGGGCAGCGCTCGCGGACGAGGCCTTTGCTGAACTCCGTTTCGTTCGCGATGAACTCGGCGTCGCGGCAAATTTCGCGTAGCAAATCGTCGTTGCCGAGATCGACCATGAAGTCCTGACCGTGCGTCGAAATGCTGAACGGGATGCCGCTGAGCGCCTTGATGAAAATGGCGGTGTGCGCGGCGCGATTGGCGAAATGGACGTGAAAATGGGTAATCCCGCGGGCGGCGAACAGGTCGGCGAAATAGAGGGCATTTCGCGCGCGCAACGCGGATTTGTATTCCTTCCCGAAGCGCCGGTCGTGCGCCGCGATCAGAGCGTCAGGCCAGCGTCCGCTCCGCTTCGCAGCTTGTTCCCCGAGCTTCAACACCTGCGACGGCGGGGCGTAATGGGGCTCCGCTTTCATCCGCGCCGCGTGGCCGTGACGGAAGGACGTGGGCGGCGGGTAGATCGAGTAAAGTTCCAGCTCCACGCCGAGTTTTTCCAACGCGAGAATCTCCGTGTCGCAAAAGGTCTGCGAGACGACCGGGTAGCGGGAAAAAAGATAGGCGAGCCGCGGAAGCATCGAAAATTAGAGGCGGATGCCGGAGACGAATGCCGAAAGAAGCAGGCAGCGACAAATCTGAAATTGCGTGCGGCCCGCGCGTCGGCGTTCGTGGCGGAGACGCATTCCGACATTCCTGATTCTCCGCCCGTCATTCATACCCGCCGCATGGACCCGCTCGCCCCGCCCGAAACACCGACCATTCAAACCGAAATCCAGGTGATGTTTTTCGACACGGATTGCGCCGCCGTCGTCCACAACATCGCGTATCTCCGCTTCATCGAAATCGCGCGGACGCTGCTCGCCGAGCAACTCGGAATGGGCCTCGCCGACATGGCGCGCACCGGCCTTTACCCCGTCGTGGCGCGCACTGAGATCGACTACAAAAAACCGGCGGTGCTCGGTGACAGGCTCGTCATTCACGGCCGGCTGGAAAGTGTGGATCGGTCGCGTTTCTGGTGCGCTTTCGAAGTCCGCCGGCCCGCCGATGGCGCGCTGATCGCGCTCTCCCGGCAGATGCTCGCGCTGGTGCAAATGCCGGGCCCGAAGCTGATGCGCCTGCCCGCCGATTGGGCGACGCGGTTCGCTCATCTGGTTCCCGCGCGCGCCGCCGGCACCGCGCCATCGTCGCGAGATTGAGCCGATGCACGGTCGCGCGGACTGGTGTTCAAATAATCAGTTGCAAATTCTCGGAAACGAATCGTACGGTTCCGGGGGTTCACCCCAAAACACACTTTGTATGATCGAACTCGAGGTTTACGCCGCTGGTGTCCGCAGTCTGGAAAAAATCCTGGAACTCGATCACGAATTCGAGGCGGTCCCGGGACTGCGCTACAAAGTCGATAGCAACCACGACATCGTCTATCTCGAGTTTGAAGAGCCGACGCTGACCGTGCAGGAGATCCGCAACATCTTCCGCCGCCTCGGCCTCGAGCCCCGAATCGTCGGCCCCACGCCCAGCGAGCTGAATCCGAAGAGCAAGACTCAGCCGCTGCGGGTCTGAGGCGACGGGTGAGTTCGGAACGGCAGTTGCGCTCCTCAGTGCAACGTGGCTCGAAGAAATTTCTTCAAAAATTCGACTATTTGATGCGTCTATGAAGGAATCCGCCGATAGGGCAATCATTCCATCGCATTTGCAAAGCTGACGTTTGGGAAGGCGGACGTTGACGTTCGACCAATGTCATTTCTAATCTGAACGCCCGTGGCATTTCAGGGTAAACCACCATTTTTTGCCTTTCTGCAGGGCGCAGTCTGCGGAGCTGCGTTTGAAGAAATCGCTCCTTCAGAAAACTATATCCTCGACGAGCGGGTTCCCGCTGTTCGTGAAGGTGACTTCCTCTCTTTCAATGGCTTCGCTGCGCCATTCAGTGCCAGCGCGTGGTTCAAACACCATGTCGATTACACCAAAGAGCGTGTGGCCTTGCCTGCCGTCAGCGGCACATTTACGGCAATCAACCAGGACAACTGGCAGGGTTGGTCACCGGATTGGGACGTCGTTCGGGTCGAGACCCTTTACGGACTGAACGACCGAGCGCTGAAGAAGGGTTCCACTCTTCCGGAAGCCAAAGCCCGCAGCCTCATCACCGAACTGATGGCCGCGCGTGCGGCGGGAACCAGTCTCGACTCTCTCAAAGTGGCCGAGTTGGAAAAGTGGCTGCAACTCGTCAATCGCGGCAGCGACCGGCGTCCTGCTTTCGTTGCACCGTTCGCAGAAGTGGAAGACATCTTGAAGCAACCGGATTGGGCAAACCGTCTTCGAGATGCACTCGGCCTCGGTCACATCCGACTTTGGGCGGGAAATCCTATGACCGTCGTGCTGATGCAATACAACCTCATCCGCGTCCACGACGCCCACATCGGCATGCCTGCGTGGGCCGCATCGCCTACGGTGCTCGACGATGTGCCCGGTCAGATGCCAAATCCCTGCTTCTTCCCCGCGCCAAAGAAAGCCGCCACGGACGGCTACGGCTACACCGTGGACCTCGCCACTTCGGGAGCCAGCTACAGGAAGGAATTCCTCCACGGACACATCGCCTACACGCTTGCCGACATCCGCCGCATCGGCGAAGTCACTACCGACGTGCCGTCCAGCCGCATCACCGATGCTCGCAAAGACCATCTCGAATTATTGAAAGACGACTTGGCCCACTTCGCCGACCTTCCTGCAAGGCCATGAACGAATCCGTCCAAAAATGGCTCGACGAACTGACCGTCGCACCCTCCGCGGCGATTCAGAAGCTCGTGCTCGGATACGCGGGCGTGTCGGCATGGTCGCGGTCCAGCCTGCGCGAATCGTTCGTCGAAATCTTCCAGACTCACGCCGAGACGCTGGACGCCGCTGTCGCCGCATGGCTGCAAGAGCGCCTGATGAAACTCCCGCCGGAGAAGACGCCCACGCTTGTCTGGGCCTCGCACCTTCAGGATTTGTTCAGCGCCCTCGCCGGCCTGCCGTTGCCGCAGGTCGCCCGGCTGCTGCGCGCCCGGCTGCGCGACTTCCGCTCCTGGCTGCGCCCGCTGCGGACGGACGAAAGCCTCGACCCCGAAGCCGCCTATCTCGCCGCGCTCGCCTGGGCCGACACCAACCAGCATCTGGAAGGCATGTGGCAGGGACTGGCGCTACGTCGCGACCGCGAACCGGCCTACTACACCGACATCGGCTTGCTCGGCCTCCGCAAGACGCGGGACGAGCGTGACCAGTTGCCGTCCAAGGCACCGTTCCTCCTCCTCGCAACGCTGATTGACCTCGCCGATTTACCCGGCATCTCGCAAAAGGACTGGCTTCTAACCACCCGCGCGCTGCTCGGTGGCTACCACTACGGCTTGGAAACGTGGGTGGGCGAGTTTGGATCGGTTCTTGAAGCACGGCATGATGCGGCGCGTGGCCCAGAGTGGCTAAGGAAGATACTGCCTCTGCCGGCGCATAATCATGAAGATTCAACCATTTTGCAGCGACGCCCAACTCCATCATTCACCCTTGCATCGTGCAATTGGTTCGTTTCTGACGTTAGACAGCGTGGAGTGGATCGCTCAGATCAGAGGCTTGCTGCATTTTTGGACAGCCATCGTGGCTATGCCAATGTGACTAACAATCCGCATCACTTGGTTCGCACGTTTAATCGGTTAGCAGAAGCGGCGAAAGACCATGATTCTGATTGGGCCGTATCCCTCGCTGAGGAGGCACTCGAATGGCGTAAGAGTGACCCTCGGAACTGGACCGTTCTCGCGCGATGCCTTTGGTCGCAGGCAAAACATGCGCGAAAGCAGGGCAACATCGAGCGTTCACAAACTGCAAAACGTCAGGCTATGGACACTCTCTGGAGTGCTCGTTTCCGTATACCCTACAATACTTATGTTCGGACCGAACTTGCTCGCCTATATCGCGAGATCGGCGACTTGGAAACCTCGAAAGGAATCTATCAAGAGGCGACCACAGAATTTCCGTCTGAGCCTTCGGTTCGCTGCGGACTCGCAGAAGTGCTCGCAAAGCAAGGCAATCTAGCACAGGCGGAAGCCGTCTACAGAAAGGCTATTGTTGATTTTCCAGATCAGGCAGTGCCGCGGGATGGCTTGGCCGCGCTACTGCAGGAAACTGGCCGCACTGTGGAGAGCGAACAACTTTATCGGGATACGTGCAGGATGTTACCGACTGACGCTCGTTGCAGAACGAGTCTAGGGGACATTCTTTTTCGTCGGAGCGCAGATAGGCAAGATCTTATAGAGCGCGAAGAAGCTCATCGCCTCTATCGAGAAGCGGCGAATTTAGGCTCCGACTTTGCGAAATCTCGGCTCGCCGCATTTGATCAGCGATGGCTTGAATTTGCAAATCAGACGCCCTTGCTTACCGACGATGAGTCACCTGTCGGAGTAGTCGAGTTGGTGCAGGATAATCCTGAGATGGGTCCGGCGCAGCATCTTGGTCTAGCCTTACTTAAACAATCGCTTGCAATGCGTTCAGAGACTTCGGCTGAACGCGAAGTCCTTTTTACAGATGCTGAAGCTCTACTATCACTTCCTGACGAGTTGACCGGCGAATGCCGCACCGCCTTCGTGGAAGCGCGCGGCTTCCTCCTGCTCGCCCGCGACCGGGCGCCCGAAGCCCGAGCCTACTTCGAGCAGCAGCTCGCCGCCTTCCCCCGTCCCCCGCTCGGACTGCGACTCGGCTTCGCCGAAGCCCGCGCTCGCCTCGGCGAAACCCTTAGCGACATTGAAGAAGCCGAACTCGCCTCCTTCGGCCCCGAAAGCAGCATCCTGCCCCTCGTCCTGAAAGTCGTCCGCCTGCTCGAATCCACCACCTCCGACGAAGCCCTCCGCGACATGCTCCTCGAACTCTACCCCCGCGTCCGCGAACTCGCCGGAATGCCCGCATCCGAATTGGGAGAAGAGGACGAGCCAGCCGAGCCCACCGCTCCCGCGCGCCAGCCGGAAACTCCCGACACCATGATGGCCCAACTCCTCCTCGCGACCGTCTTCCACCCCGCCGCCATCAACACCACCGCCGACCTCCAAGCCGCCGACTCCATCCCCCGCGTCCGCGCCTCACTCAAAGAGCACCGCGACGATATTTTCTCGGTAGCGGAGAAGCTAGCCTTGGCCGCATAGCGCGGTACCGGCGATGATGTGGCCGAATGATTCGTGACAGAGAGCGACTACGCTCGTCACTTCACTTCAACTGCCATTTTTTCCGCAGCGCCCATTCGAGAGTCGCGACGGTCAACAGCAGGGCGAACATGAGCGGGGAAGACCATAGTTCGCCGTCGAGGGTGCCTTGGATGCGTTCGGCTTTCGCGGAGATTGCCTTTGGAAATTGCCACAAATTTTCCTCGCGGAAATATGCGCCGCCGCTGGCTTCGGCCATTTGTTTGAGCAGGGCTTCGTTCATCGCGGTCTCGCCGGTTTCGAATTTCGGCTCGGTGACGCTCAGCTCCAGCACGGTGCCGGGATCATTTTTCACGGCGAAGCGGTGCGTGCCGGGCTCGAGCGCGACGAAATCGCCGCGATACATGCCGGGCTGTTCGGGCACGGCGCGGAGCGGGACTTCGCGCTCCGGGCCGGGGGCGCCGCCGGTGAGCACGGTGAATCCCGCCGCGACGATCTGATCTTTCACCGGGGAAAAATCAGCCGCGTAGAGTCGCGCATAGACGGTGACGCGCTCGCCGGTGGTGTAGTTCTGCCGATCCACGGTGAGCTGCGTGCGCTTCGAACCGCCGAGGAGGTGGTGCAGGCCGAGCTTCTGCGCGATTTGGCCCCAGAGCAGCGGGTAAAGCTGGTCGCCCGCGTTGCGCCGCCAGCGCCAGGTGTTGTCGGTACCCATGTAGAGCACCTGGCCGAGGCCGTATTGGTGAAAGGCGGCGATGACTTGCTTGCCGTGGCGGTTGGCGCGCGACTGGTCGGCGTCCACGAGCAGCACTTGCGCGGCGGGCTTGGCGCGCAGCACGCGGGCGCTCCAGTAAAGTTTGCCGAAGCGTTTCCAAATCGCGGCGCTCTCGTCGTCGGTGGCGGCGAGTTTGAGCATCGGGTTGGCGCGGCCCTGCGGGGTGAGTTCGACGGTGACGCCCTGTGAAGGCGCGGGCTGCTGCGCGGCGGCGGCGGGATCGAGTTCGACGGGCAGGAGTTTTTCCAGCGTCGTGGTGCGATAGGCGGCGGGGTTTGCGCGCGGGCCAGCGATGAAGAGCATCGAGCCGCCGAATTTTTGCACGAACTCCTCGAATGCGGCGAAGTGCTCGGGCGTGAAATTACGCGGCTCGACGTCGCCGATGATGATGAGATCGAACTTGAACAGGTCGTCCTTTTTCGCGGGCACCTTTGCGAGGAACGGCGAGTTGTCGCCGGCGGCGATGCTCTCGTCGCCTTCGAGCAGCACGCATTTCAAATCCACGCGGCGGTCGCGCATGAGCACGCCTTGCAGGTAGCGGAATTCCCAGCGCGGCGTGGTCTC
>JAYVPW010000034.1:0-10101 GCA_043777315.1 Spartobacteria bacterium
GCTGATGGAGCATTGCCGGGCGCTGGCCGCCGAGATCGCGCACACCCGCACCCACGCCGCCCACCTCCTCCAAGCCGTCCTCAAAGAAGCCTTCGCCCCCGCCGCCTCGTGAAAGCCCGCTCCAAGGAACTTCTGGATCGCGCCGTCGCCGCCACGGTCGCCGCCATCGAAATCTACAACAAGCCGGACTTCCTCTACCGCGAAGAAGCCTTCGCCGTTCTCGCCATCAACGGCTGGGAACTGCTTCTCAAGGCCAAGTGGCTGGTCGATCACAACAACAAGATCAGCACGCTTTATGTCATGGAGCCGCGGACGAAGAACGACGGCACCAAGAGCAAGAAGCTCCAAATCAAAGAAACCCGCTCCGGCAACCCCTTCACCCACAGCCTCGATTTCCTCGCCAAGAAACTGGTCGAAACGAAAGCGTTCGATGCCAACGCATGGGCCAACATCCAAGCGCTTCTGGAACTGCGGGATTCATCGATCCACTTCTACAACCGATCGGGCGCATTTCCCGTTCGCCTGCAGGAGATCGGCACCGCCAGCCTGAAGAACTTCGTGGCGGCCACAAAGGCATGGTTTGGCCGCGACATGTCCGAGTTCAACTTCTACCTGATGCCTCTGTCGTTTATCGCCCTGCCGCAGCAGACCGAGGCTGTCGTCCTGAACCACGAAGAAAAGAAGTTCCTCGCATTCGTCGAGAGTCTCGAGCCCGCAAACGCCGATGCCGCATCACCTTACTCCGTCACGGTGAACATCGACATCAAGTTCACCCGGTCAAAGGCCAAGGACGCGCTGGGCGTGCAGGTGACGAACAACCCCAATGCTCCTGAAGTCCGTCTCACCGAGGAGCAAATTCGCGATCGTTACCCTTGGGATTACGAACGCCTCACGGACGAATGCCGCAAGCGCTACAATGACTTCAAAGCCGCGCAAAAGTATCACGACGCACGGAAGCCGCTCCTCAAGGACAAGCGTTTCGGAGAAATACGTTTTCTCGACCCTGGTAATCCGAAGAGCTCAAAGAAGCCGTTTTTCAATCCCAACATCCTTCAAGAACTGGACAAGCACTTCACAAAGAAGTGAACCAAGTCTTCAAGGACTACCAGCTCTACAACATCCGCACGGACCTGGATAAGTTCGCGATCCATGAGGCGGCGGATGTGGAGGCTTTCGCCAACGAGTGGTTCAGTGAGGTGCGCTACATTGGTTGAGCATCATCCGCGGTGAAGTTGCGTCGCGAGTCTAACAGGGAAGTCAGCGCTGCTTCAGTGCCGAATCTTAGGGAGGGGGCGGCTGGGTGGTGATGGTGATCTGGCCGGTCTGGAGCCCTGCCCCGGCGGAGAGACTGCCGAAGAACGAGCCATAGGCCTCACCCGATGCTCCGAAGACGACGCCATTGATCAGCGTGACCTTGCCGCTGTGCGGGTGGACGAAGCTGCCGGTGAAGGTGCCGTTCGTGGTGTTGAACCTGAGGCTCAGCCTGTCGGCGGCGGGAGTGGTGACGGTCACTAAGTTCGCGGGCGAAAGTGTGACGTTCTTTTCAAAGGTGCGATCGACCGATCCGTTGACCAGATTGCCCTCCCGGAAGACCGCGCGCCCGCTGTTGTTCGGCGTAGAACCGAATGAACTCATGATGCGCACGTTTTTGGCCGGTGTGGCGTAACGCGAGCCGAGGACCGTCGCGCCGGTGCGGGTGAAGCCGTTCGCGAAGTAGGCGTCGGTGACGTTCTCCAGCTTCTGCCAATCGAAGGTCCCGTTCATGTGGCTGCCGATTTGATCAGCGACCGCAACCTCACCGATGGCGACACCACCCTTTTTGTAGGGCGTGACAAACAGCGGCCACTTGTAAGCCTTGGAAAGCGGCGCCGTTTGCGATGCTTTGGTCCCATCGGGCAAGGTGCCGGTCCATTTCACGGTTCCATTGGCGGCAATCGTCAACGTCGCACTTCCCTGGCCACGCGGGTCGCTGACGACCGGCATGGCGAGCGGCTGGAAGAAGAGCGTATATTTGCCGACCAAAGCGGTCGGAACCTGTGCTTTGGTCGAGAACACCGAGCGATCGAGCTGCACGTTCGCGGTGAATTCCGGCGTGGTGATCGTTCCGATAATCCGGTCGGAGGCTCCCTTCACCACGTCCAGCGTCAGGTCGATCGCAAGATTGCTCAGCGGGAATTTGCGCGACACGATGCCGCGATATCGACCGTGGCCGGTGAAGTCGCCCTTCAGCGGATACGGCGCGCCCGCGATGTTCAGCTTTCCGGTGAAGCCTCCGGTCGGGAGCACTTGCAATTGGATGTAGCCGGAGTTCGCCGTCGAGAATCCCGCACTGCGAACGAGCCCTGAATAGGTCCCGGTGATCGGCGGATCGGAGTTGAACGGCGATGCGACGAAGCTGGCGACGAGGGTGAGGTCGGCATCGGGCATCGGGAAGGAAAAGACCTTGGCCGTGGAGAGGAGGGTGCCCATGCCATCGGTCCAGCCGTCGAACACAAAGCCGGGCTGTGGAGTTGCAATCAGCGCCACCGGGAAGCCAACGTTTCGTGACCCCGAGACGGCGTTCACCGTTCCATTCCCCTGCTTCTGGATCGTGAGCTGACGGGCCTTCAAATAGTCGAATGCGCGACGGGCGACCGTGGACTTGTTGCCAAAGTCATCGATCGCAAAGACCTCCAGAATATTGGGGCCGAAGACGACGTCGTTGATGATGTCCTTGCTCCAGTCGGTCGTCCCGTCGGCGATGGCCAGCGGGAGGTTGTTCACGCGATACCGGACCTCAGCGACGGCACCGTTATCCGAGGCCGTGCCGCTGGCGATGAGGGAGGCCGCCGGGGCGGTGATCTGCGCCTTGTCCGCGGGAGTGATGATTTTAACCAACGGTGCGCGGATATCCGGTGCCGGATCGTTTTCGCGGAAAGTAACCTGGGCGAACGTCGTAAAGCCTTCCTTGAAGTCGGCGCTCGAGCCGACCCCAACCGTCAGCACGCGGGGCTGGCTGAAGGTCAGATTATCGATCGCGATGACCGAGAAGGTGACGCTGGCCGCGCCTGCGGGAATTTCCACGAGCGTGGGAACCGGCGGATTGAAGTCCACATTCGGTCGCGCGGTGCCGCCAGTCAGCAGCGGCACGGAAAGCGGATTCGGGTCCGCGGCGTGGCGGGAGACGGTGAAAACGACGGGCGTCGGATCGTTCTCCACGACACTCGTGGTGGAAGCGACGATGGCGATGTCCGTTTTTTCATTATCCACGATCGTCACCACCGCCTGGTTGGGCGTGCCGATGAGGTACTCCGGATTTGGGGCGAGTTGAACGCTCACGGTTTCGGAGCCTTCGATGAAGAGATCGTCAATCGGTTCCAGCGTGAACTGTGCCGAAGAGAAGCCCGCCGTGATCACGACAGAATCCTTGGCGAGAACCTTGTGGTCGGGCACCGAGTAGAGCTTGTAGTCGGAGTTCTTCACGGCTGAACCGGAGAGGGTGAAGAAAACCTGCGTATCGACCAGGACCGGTGCCTGAAATGCAACGGTCAACAGCCCGGTATCCGCGGGATCGATCGGCCGCGTTTCCGTCGCGTCCGCATCCGTCGCCGTGATGCTGACGGTGTTTTGCTCGTTATCGACGATCTTGATTTCATGCAGCGGGTTGCCGCCGAGGGCTGCATTGACGGGGGTTTTCAGCAGGAGATAGATGAACTCATCCACCTCGAGCGTGAGATCATCGAGAATTGGGATCGAGACATCGGCAAAGGTCTGGCCGTCGACGAAATTGACCGTCGCTCCGGTGGCCGTGAAATCCGCCACGCTCGCGGTGCTGTCGGGCGAGACCACGTAGTCGATCGAGGCAACTCCCTGCGTGTCGCCGAGACGTTCGATCCGAACTTTGATCGTGCTGCCACCGGCTTTTTCAGTGACAAGTGTTCGTTGGGTGGCGAAGCGGAAGCGGCCCTTCACGGAGGGGGTGCCGAAAAGGTTGACGGTCGCCTTGCGAAGGGTGCCGGTGCTTCCACCGCGCAAGTCGCGAATCTTCAAAACCCACTGACCATCGCTGTTTTCACCCCACGAATGCGTAGTGGTGAATGTCCAGCCCGTTTGAAGATTGTCGTCCCGGACGTCGCTGTCGTCGTCGAAGAAATCACCGGTGGAAGGCCGGGGGCGCAGCTCCATCAGTTTGCTGACGGTGCCTTCCGGGGAAGTGATCGTGACGTCGAGATCGCTGCGATGCGAATGTTGAATATTCAGGACAACCTCGACGCGTTCGACGCGAAGATTTGGCCCGCCGGTAAAGTCGAAACTTCTCGAAATGCCTGCCGCCGTCTCAGGGATGGCGATCGGCACACTCGGGGCGGCAAGGACGACGCTCTGAGTTTCCTCCGCGGCGAGATTATCCCAGTCTTTCGCCCGCACGACTGCGGCGGTGAGGTCGATGACGCCTCCGCCAAATCGATGATTGAAGTGAAAACCAGCACCGTTGGTCACCCAGTCCACTTCGGTCGGATCGATTTTCTGCGCCGTCGCGGCGAGAATCTCGTGGACATCGCGCCAGCCGAGTGCGGGATTCGCGCTGAGCATCAAGGCGACACCGCCCGTGGTCAGCGGAGTGGCGGACGAAGTGCCGCCGAAAGAATTGGTGTAATCGGTGTCGGACGGCTCGCCCGCCCCCGGATTGTATCCTCCGCTTGTGTTCCCGGAGGTATCGGAAACGAAGCCGGAAAGATCGGTGGTAAATACCCCGAGGGTTCCGCCACTGGAGGGGGCGCAGACCAGTAGGTTTGCGCCACGCTGGCTGTAGTAGGATTGTTTGCCGAGATTGTCGCTCGCTCCGACGCCGATGACGAAACGGGAATTGGCAAAGCCGTCCGCGTTCGAATCGCGGGATCCGTAGAACGACTGCTGAGAGTTGCCGCCGGCAAAGAGCGTGACTTGCCCGAGGCCACCGCGTCCCAGCGTGGCGGCGTCTTGCAGAGCTTGCCGGGCCAACACATCAGGCCCGGCGAAGTAAACCGTGGGACCCCAACTGTTATTGGAAGCGCCGACCAACAGTTCGTCGCCGTTCGAGTCGGTCGGATGCCAGTAGAGCGCCTGTGCATCATCGAGGTCGGTGCTCGGGCCAGAGATCAACCGCAAACCGACGAGTTGGGCCTCGGGGGCTGAACCGGTGACACCAAAGGTATTGTTGCCGCGGGCCGCCGCCACTCCAGAAACGGAAATGCCGTGCTGGTCTCCAAACTCCGGCTCGGGATCGTCATCGACGCCGTTGAAATCGTGATGGAGCAGGCTGCTGATGGGAGGGGTGTTCGGCTCGATGTCGGGATGGATTACCTGGAAACTGTCGTCCACGATTGCGATCGTCACGCCTGTGCCCTTCGTGATGTCCCACGCGGGCAACACGTTGGCGTCCGCGCCCACCAATCCATTGCCTTGGCCGGTGTTGCGCAAGTGCCATTGGAGCGGGAAAAAGGGATCGTCAGGGATCGACCGCTTCTGATGCTGGCGGCGCAGTTGCGGGTCGGCTTCGACCCCACGCTTCTGAAGGGTGAGTGCCGCCTCCAGAGCGAGGTCAGCACTCGGGAACGAAAACAGCACCCGGTCGGCGACGATGGTCGCCCGCACACCGCTCGCCTTCACCGAGTCCGCCAGCGCCTTGGCATCTGCGCCCGGCGCGACTTTCACGAGAACATCTTTCGTCGGAATATGCCGCAAGTCCTGGTTGTGCGGCGCACCGACCGGATAAAGAACGGGGGCCACTTCCGCGCCCTTGAGGGCCTGCGAGAGGCGCGCCCGCTCGGCCTCGCCGCGACGAGCGCCTTTCCCGTCCACCCGCACGACGGCTTGAGCGCCAGCCTGGTGGATGATGGTGCCGCCCGCGACCTGCGCGCGCACATCTTCCCGGACGGCGGCCGGACTCGCGCCGGAGCGGTGGACCGCGATTTCGTCAGGCGCGAACTCGAATTCAGACCAGCGTCCCGAATCGCGAAGTCGAATATTGCCCGGATTTTGACCGAAGCCCGAGACGCCGGTAGCTGCGAGAGCGACGAGCGCGATCCACGAGAGAAGAGGGGAACGTTTCATAAAGCGTGCAATGGAAGCATAGAATCGGTGACAGGCACTCAAAATTTATCATTCACTCATTTTAGAAATCGGAATCGTCCGATTTTGTGATCTGCCTCCGCCCGACAGCACGCGATCTCCAAGAGCAGGGGCGGCTTGATTCGCGACTTTTCCACCGCGGTCTTGACTTCGTTTCATCACTTCGTGAACCTCCGCGCTCTTTTATTTATGACACTCAATCTCGAAGCTCTCACCCGCGCCGCCAATGAATCCCGCGGGCTCGCCATGGACGCCGTCCACGCCTGCTCCTCCGGTCATCTCGGACTGCCGCTCGGATGTGCGGAAATCGGCGCGGTCCTCTACGGTCACGCGCTCCATCACAACCCGGAAGACGGCTGCTGGCTCAATCGCGACCGCTTCATCCTGAGCGCCGGGCATGGCTCGATGTTTCTTTACTCGTGGCTCCACCTGTCCGGCTACCCGCTCGTCACGCTGGATCAGGTGAAAAAGTTTCGCGCCTTTGGCAGCCACACGCCGGGGCATCCCGAGTCCTTTGAAACCGAAGGTGTGGAATGCACCACCGGACCCCTCGGTCAAGGCGTCGCCAACGCCGTCGGCATGGCCGTCTCGCAGAAGATGGCAGCGGCGCGTTTCAACACGGACGACTACCACATTTTCGACAATCACATCTTCTGCCTCGCCGGCGATGGCTGCCTGCAGGAGGGCGTCTCCGCCGAAGCATCCGCCTTCGCCGGCCATTTCAAGCTCGATAACCTCGTCCTCATTTACGACAGCAACGACGTCACCCTCGACGCGATGGCCAATGCCACGCAGAGCGAAGACACCGCGAAGCGTTACGAGGCCTATGGTTGGGAAGTCCAGACCGTCGCCGGGAACGACATGACCGCGCTGCTCGGCGCGATCGAGAAAGCGAAAGCGGCGACGGGCAAGCCGCAGTTCATCGTGGCGCGGACCCTCATCGGCAAAGGAATCCCGGAAGTCGCCGGCACGAGCAAGGCGCACGGCGAAGGCGGCGCGAAGTTCATCGACGCGGCGCGAAAAGGGCTCGGTCTGCCGGAAGAACACTTCTTTGTCTCCGAAGAAACGCGCGCCTATTTCACCGCTCACAAGCAGGCGCTCCTCGAGCGGTATGAGGAGTGGCTCGGCATTTTCGAAATGTGGAAATCGGCGCATCCCGTTCGTGCCAAAGAACTCAGCGACGCGCTCGAAAACGTGATCCCGTCCGACCTGATGGACCGCATCCCGGCCTTCCCGTCCGACGCGAAACTCGCCACCCGCAAAGCCGGCAGCGACGTCCTCCAGCCCCTCGCCGCGGCCATGCCGACCCTGATCAGCGGCAGCGCCGACCTCCACGGCTCGACGCTCAATTACATCAATTCCGACAAGGACTTCACCCCCGCCAATCCGACCGGTCGCAACATCCGCTTCGGCATCCGCGAGCACGCGATGGCCTCGATGATGAACGGCTTTGCCTACGACGGCATCTTCCGCCCCAGCGGCGCGACCTTCCTCGTCTTCGCCGACTACGCCCGCCCGGCGATCCGCCTCGCGGCCCTCTCAAAATTGCCGGTGATCTACATCTTCACCCACGACTCCGTCGGAGTCGGCGAAGACGGCCCGACCCACCAGCCCGTCGAGACCGTCTCCGGCCTCCGCGTCATCCCGCAACTCGATGTCATGCGCCCCGCCGATCCGGAGGAAACCGCCGGCGCATTCGTCGCCGCGATCGAGCGCATCAGCGGACCCACTCTCATCGCCCTCACGCGTCAGGTCGTGCCGATGCTCAATGAAATCCCCGCGCAGACCCGGCGCGAAGGCGTCCGCAAAGGCGGCTACATCGCCATCCACGAAACCGGCCCGCTCACCACGATCCTCCTCAGTTGCGGCAGCGAGCTCCAGCACGCCGTCGCCGCCGCGAAACAGCTCGGTGCCGGCGTCCGCGTCGTCTCCATGCCCTGCTTCGAGCGCTTCGACGCCCAGCCCGCCGAATACCGCGACTGCGTCCTCCCCCTGAGTTGCCGCCGCCGCGTCGCCATCGAGGCCGGCGTCTCCGACCTCTGGAGCAAATACGTCGGCCTCGACGGCAAAGTCATCGGCATCGACCGCTTCGGCCTCAGCGCCCCCGGCAACAAAGTCATGGAAGTCCTCGGCATCACCACCCAGGCGGTCCTCGATGCGGTGAAATCACTGAGCTGAAGTCGCGCCCATTTTCCGCGCCCGTGCGCGTGAAAAAGAGCGGAGAGGGGGGGATTCGAACCCCCGATACCGTTGCCAGTATGCCGCTTTAGCAAAGCGGTGCTTTCGGCCACTCAGCCACCTCTCCGAGTGAGCGGGGATTAAAGCGGCGGGACGGGCGCGCGTCAAAAGAAAAACCGGGATCGACGACAAAGATGCGGAGCAGATTCGTCTTTGCCGATTCTGTCCGGCTCTCCCGCTTGCGGAAAATTCGGCGGGGGATATAAAACTGCCCATGCCCGCTGACCTCGTCGAACCGATCGGATTCAAAAAAGGTCGGCGGCTCGATGAGTTGGAGCACAAGGGGATTTCGGAGGAGGACTACAAGCCGAAGCTGAAGACCTTGCAGCTCGAGCTGCTGAAGTTGCAGCGGGAATTGAGTGAGACCAAGAACTCGCTGATCGTGGTCTTTGAAGGACCGGATGCGGCGGGAAAAGGGGGCGCGATCAAGCGAGTGGTAGAGCGGCTCGACCCGCGATTGCTGCGCGTGCATTCGGTGGTGAAGCCGTCGGAGGAAGAGCATCACCATCACTACCTGTGGCGCTTCTGGAACCGTCTTCCGACCTATGGCCAAACTGTGATCTTTGACCGCTCGTGGTATGGCCGTGTGCTGGTCGAAAGAGTGGAGAGCTTCGCCACGGAGCGGGAATGGAAGCGCGCGTATCAGGAGATCAATGAATACGAGCGGATGCTGTGCGATGACGGTGCGGTGATCGTGAAGTTCTACCTGCACATCACCAAGGACGAGCAACTGCTCCGTTTCAAGCGCCGCGAGGCCGACCCTTACAAGCACTGGAAGATCAACGAAGAAGACTGGCGCAACCGGCGTCGCTGGGAGGAACACAACGAGGCAGCCGAGGACACGTTTCAAAAAACCTCCACGATGTGGGCTCCGTGGCACATCATTCCGGCGAATTTCAAATGGTTCGCCCGCGTGAAGATTTTGAAGACAGTCGGCGAAGCACTGGAGGCCGCGAAGGTGAGAAAGTTGACGCAGGGATGAATCTTTGCTCTCGCTGGTTACTCGTAGTTCTGCTCTGTGTCTCGATGCTGGGTTGCGACCAACTCTTTGACCGGGATCACAGCAAAGCGCCGATCGCTGCGGCGGAGAAGAAGGTCTCCGCGGGTGACTTCCACGCAGCGGTGAAGTTATATGAGTCCGCCCTCGATGGAACTGCCAAGACCGCCGAAGTGCATTTCCGGCTCGGAGTTCTTTACGACGACAAGTTAAAGAGTCCCCGCGACGGTCTCCATCACTTCGAGCGCTACTTGGACTTGGCTCCCACCGGACCTCACGCGAAAGAAGCGAAGGCTTACAAAAAAGAAGATGAGTTCAAGCTGGTGACCTCGATGACCAAAGGCAACTTCGTCTCACAAGAGGAAGCGGTGCGAATCAAGAACGAGAATCAGTCCCTGCGTAAAACCATCGAAGGACTGCGCGTGCAGAAGAACGCGACCCCGCCGCCGGGTTTGGCAAAAGGCGAGCAGGTGCAAAAGCCAATCCCGCCGGGAGCACGTACTCACAAGGTCCAAGCCGGCGAAACACTGGCGACGCTTGCCGCCAAGTATTACAAAAACAAAGCCCGATGGAGGGACATCCAGGACGCTAACTTTTACTCCCTGCAAGGCACCGCGAAGATCAAGCCCGGCCAGGAACTGATCATCCCGTGAGCCGGGAATAGGTGGGCGCGCGCGGCTAGCCTAACCCGGATATTTCACGGTTTGAGCAAAAAGTTAGCGAAGTCCCCGCGGTAAACCGCTAAGGCTGAGGGTGTTCAATCACTCAAACTTGGAGAC
>JAYVPW010000035.1:0-34522 GCA_043777315.1 Spartobacteria bacterium
GTCGAACGTCGAAGTAAGAGCTGGCGCCCCACGTTTCCCACTTCGGCGTTCGACGTTCGACGTTCGACGTTCGACGTTCTTCCCATTCTTTCTGTCCAAGTCTGTCCGTGCCTGTCCGTGGCTCATTCGTTTTGTCGGATTCGGAGGCCATGAATTTCTTCCCCGACGAAGAGGAACGCCGGCGCCTTTTCCCGGTCTGTCGCGACAAGATTTTCTTCGCGCACGCCGGGGTTTGTCCGCTGCCGCGACCCGTCGCCGAGGCGATTTGCGATTACACGATGCGCTCGGCGCAGGGGCCGCAGGAGTTCGATGCGATCCTGCGGGACATCCTGCAAATGCGGAAAACCTGCGCCGCTTTTATCGGCGCGGAGGCGGACGAAATCGCGCTGCTCGGCCCGACTTCACTCGGCCTGAGTTTGTTCGCGAATGGCATCCCGTGGCGGGCTGGCGACGAAGTCCTCTGCTACCGCGGCGACTACCCGGCGAATGTTTATCCGTGGCTCGAACTCCGTCGTCGCGGTGTCGTCGTCCGCTTTCTCGAACCCGCGCAGCCAGGGGAGATCACGCCGGAACTCGTCTCCGCCGCGCTCACCGCAAAAACCCGACTCGTCGCGCTCGCCAGCGCGCATTTTTTCACCGGATACCGGATCGACGTGGATGCGATCGGAAGCCTGCTCCGCGCACGGAGCATCCTTTTTTCGCTCGATGCGATCCAGACGCTCGGCGCCTTCCCGCTCTCGGTCGAGCACGTCGATTTCCTCAGTGCCGACGCGCACAAATGGCTGCTCGGTCCGATGGCGATCGGGATCGTTTACGTCAAAAAAGAGCACTTCGACCTCGTCCGCCCGACCCTGCTCGGCGCGTGGAATGTCCGCTCTCCGAACTATCAGACGCAGGACGAAATCACGTTCGTCCCGACCGCGCAGCGCTACGAACCGGGCGTGCTGAATATCGCCGGAATCTACGGAATGCGCGCGGCCATCGACCTCCTCATGAACCACGGCATCGGGCGCATCGGCGAGCGACTTCTCGAGTTAAAGGCGCACCTCATCCGCGCTCTCGCGCCGCTCGGCTTCCACACCCTCGGCCCCTGCAGCGGGCCGACCGCACACAGCACCACGACCTTTCGCCACGCGAGTGCCAGCTCCGCCCAGCTCTTTTCGGTGCTGGAAAAGGAGGGCGTTTTCGCGTCGCTCCGCTACGACCGCGAGGGTCGCGACTACCTCCGGTTCAGCCCGCATTTCTACAACACCGAGTCCGAGATCGACCGCGCCGTGGACGTCCTCTCCGCGGCTCTCTCCGTTCGCTGATTGACCCGTCGCTCGTCGGGAAAACTGCCGCGCTTGACCGCGGGAAAACGCGGCGCATAGCATCCGCGCCTCACCAACAAGGAGCCACCACACTTGGACTTAAAAGACATCAAAGAGCTCATCGCGCTCATGAAAAAGAACGACCTCTCCGTCTTCAAGATGGAGAACGAAGGCTTCAAAATTACCCTGAAAAAAGGGAACGATTTTCAGCCGCAGGTCGTCGCCACCGCGCCGATGCAATATCCGCCCGCGCCCACTGCCGCAACGGCTCCCGCAGCCGCATCAGCTCCCATCGTGGCCACCGAATCGGCTAAACTTCGGGAGATCAATTCCCCGATGGTCGGCACATTTTACGCCGCCGCTTCGCCGGAATCGCCGAGCTACGTGAGCGTCGGGCAGGAAGTCACGGAAGACACGGTGGTCGGCATCATCGAGGCGATGAAAGTGATGAACGAGATCAAGGCGGAGTGCCGCGGGACGATCGCGGAAGTCGTCGCGGAGAGCGGCAAACCCGTTCAGTTCGGACAGGCGCTATTCCGGTTGAAAGCGTAAATGTTCAAGAAAGTCCTGATCGCCAATCGCGGCGAAATCGCCCTGCGCGTCATCCGCGCGTGCAAGGAGCTCGGCATCAAAACGCTCGCCGTTTACTCCGAGGCGGACATCGATTCACTCCACGTGCAGCTCGCGGACGAAGCGATTTGCATCGGCCCCGCGCTCAGTTCCCAGAGCTATTTGAAGATTGATCGGATCATCAGCGCGGCGGAAATCGGCGATGTCGATGCGATCCATCCGGGCTACGGATTTCTCTCGGAGAACGCGCATTTCGCGGACGTCTGCACGAGCTGCAACATCAAATTCATCGGGCCGCCCGCCGACGCCATTCGCAAGATGGGCGACAAAAACGTCGCCCGTGCCACCGCCCGGAAAGCCGGCGTCCCCGTCACGCCGGGAAGCGATGGACTCGTCGAGACCGAGCAGGAAGCGCTGAAAGTCGCGAAGAAAATCGGCTATCCCGTGATGATCAAAGCGGTCGCCGGGGGCGGCGGAAAAGGGATGCGTGCGGCGCACAACGACGTCTCGCTCGTGCAGGGATTTCACGGCGCGCGGATGGAAGCGGAGAAGGCGTTTGGCAACGCCGGGGTTTACATCGAAAAGCTGATCGAGAACCCGCACCACGTCGAATTTCAGATCATGGCGGACTCGCACGGCGACACCGTCCACATCGGCGAACGCGACTGCTCCATGCAGCGGCGGAATCAAAAAATCATCGAGGAAACGCCCTCGCCGCTGATGACCGAAGGGCTGCGCAAGAAGATGGGAGCAGCCGCCGTGAAGCTCGCCGAGTCCGTCGGCTACATCGGCGCCGGGACGATCGAGTATCTGGTCGATGACCGCGGGAACTTCTACTTCATGGAGATGAACACGCGCATCCAGGTCGAGCACACGATCACGGAAGAAGCGTACGGCATCGACCTCGTGAAAGAGCAACTCAAGGTCGCCGCCGGCGAGTCGCTCTCCACTTTTGTGCGCAATGCGAAGCTCAAATATCACGCCATCGAATGCCGCGTGAATGCCGAGGATCCCTTCAATAATTTCCAGCCGAGCCCCGGAAAAATCGACCTCTACTACGCGCCCGGAGGCCGCGGCATCCGCATCGATTCCCACGTCTATTCCGGCTACACCGTCCCTCCGCACTACGATTCCATGATCGCGAAAGTGATCGCCACCGGCACCACTCGTGGCGCCGCGATCGACCGGATGCGACGCGCGCTCAGCGAGTATCTCGTGCGCGGCATCAAGACGACGATCCCGTTTCAGGAGTCGATCATGCGCGACCCGGATTTCATCCGCGGCAAATACGACACCGGCTTCGTCGGGAAGCTCATTGAATCCGGCGTCGCAAAATTGCGCCGCGGGTGAGAAACGGCGCGCTTCAGCGCCCTCAACTGACCGGTCTCTCGCAGCCGCAGTAGTCAGTTTGGCACTGCCTCGAGATACAGCGGGGATGGCTCGGCGACTGCTTTGCATCGAGGTGCTCACCTATGCACTGCAAACTCGCAATCCGACGTACGGCCAAGCTCCATGCATTCAGCTTGATTGAATGCATCGTCGCGACAGCGGTGATCGCTCTCTTTTTGAGCGGAGCGTTCGCCCTGAACAGCCACGGGATGTTGTTGCTCCGGTCATCCAAGGAGTCCACCGCGGCAGAGCAGGCTTCGCGCGACCGGCTCGAGAAAATGAGGAACGCGCCGTGGGAACGAATGGTTGATCCGACCTACATTTCGGACACGGTCCTTGCCTCGACCGGGAACACTTTTCCCGATCTCGGCGGGCTCACCATCACGATCAACGTGACCGCGTATCCGCCACCGGGCGGGACGACGGGAGCGACGCCCATTACAGTCGTTCGCAATGCGAGCGGAACCGTATCGGTCGTCTCCGCTGGCAGTAACCAGATGGTGAATGAAAAAACCGTCAGCGTGAAGGTGACGATCGGATGGACAACCACTCAGCGAACACGCCTGCGAGAGGCATATACATTGGTCAGCAAAGGTGGCATTAGCGGGAGAAACAAATGAACCGAAGTTCCATTGCCTCATCGTCGAGAGACGCGTTCACGCTCTTGGAGATCCTCATTAGTGCGGCCTTGACGTCCGCAATCTTCGCGGCACTGCTGACCGCGTCGGTCACCCTCCAACGCTCCTATCAGGCGTCGAGCTATTATTCCGCAGCCCTGACTGACCAAGTCCGGGCACTCGACTACATCGTGCGCGATGCCCGGGGCGCCTTAACTGTCGCTGTTACGAGCGGGTCGAATATCCTGACGATGACCTTGCCTGACTTTTACACAGCTTACGATGCACAGGGTAATCCGGCCGGCGCGCCATATCCACCGACCATCAGTAATAACGCTGTCACTTATGCGAATGCTGCAAGGCCGCGCACGATTCGGTATTTCGTGAGTGGCGGATCGCTCATCCGGGAGATAACGATCACCAAGACGAACACCACCAGCCAGGCAATCATTGCCACCGGTGTGGACAACTTCGATTTCGACTTCGGAATCTTGGACTCCACGGTGACAGCCAGCCTGACATTTTCGCCTCGTTTCAGGGGGATCAGTAATTCGACAGATCAAAGTACCACGCGCTCCGCCACGATTTATATGCGGAACCACTAATCCACGTAACTTTATGTGCAAGCATTCCTTCGTTCTAAAGTATCGGTCGCAGGGTGGCGCGCTGATTGCCGCGCTTGCGGCGATGGCCATTCTGGCTTCCGTCGCGTTCCTGACCATTTCACGCATCTCGACCCAATATCGGGCGACCTTCCAGTCCACGAGTTGGGAGGAGGCGTTCCGGGCTGCGGAGGCGGCGGAGGATTTGGCGATGGCGAGCTTGAACCAGATTCCAGTCAACACCACCACCGCGTGGGCAGGGTGGAGTGCGCCGGACGCCTCAGGGATTAGGACTCGCACCTACAGTGCGACGACGACGCCACCGCTGCCGGTTCATGCCGGTGAAGGGAACACCGGGCTTTACGCCTCTGTCCAGGCACTTCCCATCGTGGTGGCTGGGCGTGCATGGTATCGTCTTCGCGCCACGGGCACAGCACAAGTTCCTGGCGGCAAGACCGTTACCGCCGAGGCATCCCTGGTGTCCGCTTCTGGTGAAAAGAACCACTTTTCGATCCTTCGAAAAATCCGGTTTTCCGCGGACGTGACTGGCGGTGCCTTGGGTCTGCCGCAGGTCTCCCGGTCGGTCGAAATGGTCGCCCAGCCGACACCCGCCCGTCTCTTCCAGCGCGCTTTGACCGTTCAAACCATCCTCAGCATGTCCGGTGGCGCTTTCACGGATAGTTTCGACTCGACAGATCCTTTAAAGTCCACGAACGGCCTTTATGACCCATTGAAGGCGGGTAATAAAGGAACAGTCGCCACCAATACAATCGGCAATACTTCCGATCTGGGTAATTGTATCGTAAATGGGAATGGAATGTCCAACGGCGGAACGATGCAGAGCACGTCGGGCGTCAAGGGATCGATCATCAATAACTTTCAGACTGAGCTTCCGCCGGTCGGAATCCCCGTTTGGACAAATATCATTGTTTCGCCCACGGTTCTAACCGGAATCCAAACGTTGACTGCTGGCACTCAAGCCGCGCCGTCTCGCTACAAGGTCAGTAATATTAACCTCAAAAGTAGCGACTCACTAACGCTTGCCAATCCAACGCCGGGGCAGACTTCCTATGTTGAGGTTTGGTGCACTGGGGACATGCAAACAAATGCGCAAGCGCAATTCATCATTCAACCGGGCGTTGTCGCCAAGTTCTATGTCGAAGGCAATTTTACCATCGGTGGTGGCGGAGTGAACAATCAGAGCAGCCGCGCGGCGAACCTCTTGCTTTACGGGATCACGCCTGCCGACGGTTCATCGAGGCAGTTCAAGCTCGCCGGCAGCGCGGATTTCACGGGCGTCATCTACTGCCCGGGTTTTGACTTCGTCTGCGTGGGCGGCGGGAACTATCAAGGTGCCATCGTCGCGAAAACAGCCAAGGTGACGGGTAACGCTGGCTATCATTACGATGACGCTCTGGGACTGGTCGATAGCGATACGATCGGCGGCTATCAAATGGCTAGTTGGGTGGAAGACACCCAGTAGCTCATCAAGGGCCCGCTGATTTTATGTCACCGACTCACGCACCGCTGCGCCGGCGTGTTCGCGGTTCAGGCGGGCGATGACACTGATCGGAATGTCGGCGGGGCAGACGGCCTCGCATTCGTAGTGGTTTGAGCAGTTGCCGAAGCCTTCCTCGTCCATTTTGCGGACCATGCGCAGGACGCGTTCGCTGCGCTCGGGCTGGCCCTGCGGCAGGAGGCCGAGATGTGAGACTTTCGCGCCGACGAAAAGCATGGCCGAGGCGTTCGGGCAGGCGGCGACGCAGGCTCCGCACTGGATGCAGGCGGCAGCTTCCATCGCTTTGTCGGCGGCAGTTTTCGGGACCAGGATCGCGTTGCCATCCTGCGCGCCGCCGACGCGGGCGGTGATGTAGCCGCCGGCTTGCTGGACGCGATCCATGGCGGCGCGATCGACGATGAGGTCGCGGACGACGGGGAAAGAGCGGGCGCGAAACGGCTCGATGAAGACCGTTTGCCCGTCCTTGAAATTCCGCATGTAAAGCTGGCAGGTCGTCGTCGCGCTGGTGCCGTGCGGGATGCCGTTGATCGTGAGTGAGCACGTTCCGCAAATGCCTTCGCGGCAGTCGTGATCGAACGCGATTGGAGCTTCGCCTTTCGCCTGCAACTCCTCGTTGAGAATATCGAGCATCTCGAGAAACGAGGCGTCCGGCGGGATGTTCCGCGCTTCGTAGCTGACGAGGGCACCTTTCGCATGCGCGCTCTTTTGGCGCCAGACTTTGAGCTTCAGGTTCATGGTTATTTGTAGCTCCGGGCGGCGAGGTGAACGCTTTCGAAATCGAGATGCTCGACGTGGCGCGTCGGCTTCGCGCCGTCGCCGGTGAATTCCCACGCCGCGACATGCGCGAACAGTTCGTCGTTGCGCAGCGCCTCGCCGTCGGGGGTCTGAAATTCCTCGCGAAAGTGCCCGCCACACGACTCGCGGCGTTCGAGCGCGTCGAGGCACATCAGTTCGCCGAATTCGAGGAAATCCGCGACGCGTCCCGCCTTTTCGAGCGCCTGGTTCAGCTCCTCGTTTTCTCCGGTGACGTTCACGTTGGTCCAGAATTCCTCACGCAAGGTCGGGATGCGTTTCAGCGCGCGCTGAAGGCTTTTTTCGGTGCGGCCCATGCCGCAGAGATCCCAGAGCAGGAGGCCGAGTTCGCGGTGAAAGGAATCGACAGAGCGGCGGCCTTTGATTCCGAGCAATTTTGCGACGCGAGCCCGCACGTCGGCCTCGGCTTTTTTGAATTCCGCGTGGTCGGTCGAGGGGCGTTTGCCGAGCTGCGGGGCGAGGTAATTTCCGATCGTGCTCGGCACGACGAAGTAGCCGTCGGCGAGGCCCTGCATCAGCGCGCTGGCTCCGAGACGGTTTGCGCCGTGGTCGGAAAAGTTCGCTTCACCGAGGACGAAAAGGCCGGGGACGTTCGACATCAAATCGTAGTCCACCCACAGCCCGCCCATCGTGTAGTGGACTGCGGGAAAGATGCGCATCGGCGTGTGGTACGCGTCCTCGCCGGTGATCTGTTCGTACATTTCGAAGAGGTTGGCGTAGCGCTCGCGGACGGTCTTTTCGCCGAGCCGTTTGATCGCGTCCGCGAAGTCGAGATAGACCCCGAGCCCGGTCTCGCCGATGCCGCGGCCGTCGTCACAGACCTGCTTCGCCGCACGCGAGGCAATGTCGCGAGGGGCCAGGTTTCCGTAGCTCGGGTATTTCCGTTCGAGGTAATAATCGCGCTCGTTTTCGGGGATGTCGGCGGGGGCGCGCTTATCGCCTTTTTTGATGGGAGCCCAGACGCGTCCGTCGTTGCGGAGCGACTCGCTCATCAGCGTGAGCTTCGACTGGTAGTCGCCGGTGACCGGGACGCAGGTCGGGTGAATCTGCGTGTAGCAGGGGTTCGCGAACATCGCCCCCTTTTTGTAGGCCCGCCACGTCGCGGTGACGTTGCAGCCTTTCGCGTTCGTCGAGAGGTAAAAAACGTTGCCGTATCCGCCGGTCGCGAGGATCACGCAATCGGCCGCGTGCGAGCTGATCGCGCCAGTGACCATGTCGCGTACGACGATCCCTTTCGCGTGCCCCTCGACGAGGACGACATCGAGCATTTCCGTGCGCGGAAACATCTGCACGGAGCCTGCGGCGATCTCTTTATTCAGCGAAGAATACGCGCCGAGGAGAAGCTGCTGCCCGGTCTGGCCGCGCGCGTAAAAAGTCCGCGAAACCTGCGCGCCGCCGAACGATCGATTGGCCAACAACCCGCCGTATTCCCGCGCGAACGGCACGCCCTGCGCGACGCATTGGTCGATGATGTTCACGCTCACCTCCGCGAGGCGGTGGACGTTGGCCTCGCGGGCCCGGAAATCGCCGCCTTTGATCGTGTCGTAAAAAAGCCGATGCACCGAGTCGCCGTCGTTCTGATAATTCTTCGCGGCATTGATCCCGCCTTGCGCGGCGATCGAGTGGGCGCGGCGCGGGGAGTCCTGATAACAGAAGCACTTCACGCGAAAACCGAGCTCGCCGAGCGTCGCGGCGGCTGCCGCTCCCGCGAGGCCGGAGCCGACCACGATGATCTCGTATTTCCGCTTGTTCGCGGGGTTGATCAGCGTCGATTCGAACTTGTGTTTCTCCCACTTTTTCTCGAGCGGGCCGGCGGGAATTTTGGAATCGAGAGCGCTCATTTTAAAATCGTCGCGAAGTTCAGGACACCGCACCAGACGGCGATCGGCACGGATGCGAAGCCGGCAAAAATCAGCCACGCCAGCACCTGCCCGCTGCGCGAAAGCGGCGTCCGCAATTTTTCGGAATTGAGTCCGAAAGTTTGCAGCACGGACGAAAAGCCGTGGCTCAAATGCAGGGCCAGCAGGAAAAGCCCGAGCAGATAAAACGCGGTGATCAGCGGATGGTTTTGAAAGCCGCGAATGACCATCGAATGCACGTCATATTCGGTGAGCAGCTTGCCCCCGGCCTCGGTCGCGCGGAGTTCGGGATTCACCGAGCGGGTCGTAAAATGGAGGATGTGAAAGACGACGAAGCTCAGGACGATCAACCCGGAGAGCGCCATCGAACGGGCCGCGAGGCGGGTGCGCGTGCCGGCCTTTTTGACGTTCCCGCCGGCCTTCGCGGCGCGGTTTTCGATCGTCAGCTTGATCGTCATCACGATGTGCAGGACGAAGCAGACGATGAGAAAAATGCGCACCGCCCAGAGCGCGAGCGGCATCGAGTGCAGGAAGAGCGCGTAGTTATTGATCTGCTTCGGCTGCGTGAAAATCTGCAGATTTCCCAGCATGTGGCCGATGACGTAGCCGATGAGCACGAGCCCGGTCAGCGCGACGATCCATTTTTTGCCGATCGAGGAGGTGAAAAAAGAAGCGATGAGATTCAAGCGTGTGGTTGGGAAAAAACTAGCGGTCTGGAAATTGCGACGGACTCATTCCGAGCGCAACGATCGAGCAGGCGGCGACGGTGCGCAGCTTCAAATCGGCGGCGGCTTCGAGCAGTTCGTCGCTCTCGGAGCCCGGATTCAGCCAGAGCTCGCGGGGATTTTTCGCGGCGATGGCAGGAAGGAGTTTGAGCCCGACCGCCGGCGGCACGTAGAGGCTGATGAAGTCGATGGGCTCGGCGATCGCCTCGACATTCGGATACGTGGGTAGCCCCTCGATCGTCGTCTCCGATGGGTTCACCGGGAAAACGCGATAGCCGTATTCCAGATACGCGCGCACCGCCTTGTTGCCGAATTTCCGCCGGTCGAGAGAAGCGCCGATGACGGCCACGGTGGGTTCGGACATGTCTCGTGCGGAAGACTGGTAGAGGACTGCGCCGCGAACTGCAAAGCGCGAAATGGCGCGACCCCGCAGGCGACCGGCGGGTTCGATCACGAGAAGCTGACGTATCGTTTTCAAGGCCGGGACTTCCGGCTCACCGACGTGCATGGCGAAGTGGTGAAGGGGATCCTCGCGTGAAGCCGGCGGGGCGCGAGCCCTCGTCGTCATCCTGAGCGAAGCCCGGCTTTGCGGGCGCAGTCGAAGGACCTCTTACTTCTCTCCCCATGGCGCGGGCGTATCGCGGAGGGGAAATAGTAAGAGGTCCTTCGACTGCGCTTCGCAAGGCCGAAGCTCCGCTCAGGATGACGGGTTTGGATGGGCGCGTTGCGCGGGGTTTCGGATTGCGAAATCGAGGGCCGTCGCGACGCTGGCGGTCCACCATGCAGAGCGCGCGTTGCCTTCACCTCGACCTCGATGGCGCGTGGCCGCGAGACGTTCTTGGGCCGGGGACGTCGCTCGATTGCCGCGAGTGGGGTCCGCGCTTGCGCTACAGCGCGACGCGCCGCGGAATCGAAGATTTTTTCGCGGAACTCGGCCAACGCGAGGAGCGGTTCACGCTCGTGGGGTCCGGCGATTACCATCACCTCAGTGCGCTCTGGCTGCGGCGCATCGCGGAGCCATTCACGCTGGTTTCATTCGACAATCATCCGGACTGGGATGTCCGTCCGCCGAAGTGGTGCTGCGGGACGTGGATCAGCCGCGCGCTGGAGCTGCCGATGCTGCGGCGCGCGGTGGTCTGGGGCTGTGGAAATTTCGAGCTGAACCGGCCCGCGAGTTTTTTCGCGAATCATCGCGCGCTGCGGGCGGGACGGCTCGCCGTCTGGCCGTGGAGCGAGCGTTTGAAACCGGCCACGCGCGCGCGTTGGCCGGGGATGACGCGCGAGAATTGGCGGGAAAAGTTCTCGGCTTTTGCGAAGCAGCTTTCCGGAGAAAAGTTTTACGTCACCGTCGATCTCGACTGCCTGCGGGGCGAGGAAGCTGCGACGAATTGGGAGCCGGGATTGTTTTCGGCGGAGGATGTGGCGTGGGCGATCCGTGAGCTCACGGCGCGCGGGGAGATCATCGGCGGCGATCTGTGCGGCGCGTTTTCGCCACCGCGATACGCGCGGTTTCGGCAGCGGATCGAGGGGACGCTGGATCGGCCGCGGCTGGCGGCGATCGACCCGGAAGCGGCTTCGGCACTCAATCTCCGGGCGCTGCGGACGATCTGGCCCGCGCTGGTTCCCGCACCCCTGCCGGGGTGCGATCCGCTTTTGGCACATACCCCGGGTTTCACCCGGGGCTAAATTCCGTCAGCCCTGCCGGGCTGAACTGACCGGCAGATTTGTTTGGAAAAAGAGGGCTAACTGGCGACGACGAGCGCGACGCCGGCGCTGATGAGGAGGACGCCGGCCCACACGCTGACGGTCATCTTTTCGCGTAAAAAAAACGAGGCGCCGAGGACGAGGAGGATGCGATTCAGGGCCTCGAGCGGGTAGAGGAGGCTGAGCTCGAATTTGGAAAGCAGCCCGAGCCAGAGGAAAAAACCGAGCGCCATCGAGGCGATGCCATAGCCGAAGCTGCGGAGCATTTTCGCCCGCGGCGCATCGTCGGGGTGACTCATCGCGTGCTTCAAAAAAAGCTGGCCGGCGACTTCGCAGAGTTCGCGGAGCAGGACGAGGAGGAGGCTGAACGCGCTCACAATTTTTTCTCCACGCGCATCAGTGGGCGGGCGGTGACGACGACGCCGGCGATGACGAGCAAGATGCCGAGCCAGCGGAGAGGGCTGATTTTTTCCCCGAGCAAAATCCAGCAACTGAGGGGGACGATGACGTGGGTGAGGCCGGTGAGATTGTAGGCGATGTTCAGCGGGATGAAGCGCAGCGCGTGGAGCCACGAGACGAGGCTGCCGATCAGCGCGAAAATGCCGAGCCAGACCCAGCCCGAAAACAGGCCAGAAAAGCCGAGGACGGTCTGGTGGACCGAGTCGTCCGCGCCGCGTTTGAGCAGCAGTTGCGCGGCGGCGGAGAGGACGACGCTGACGACGACCTGGACGTAGGGATTTAAAAAAAACGACGGCGGCGGCGGCGCGGCGACTGGGTTCTCGCTGGCCGGCGGCGCGGCTTCGGTTGGCGGCATCGGGCGCGGCTACGCGAGTTCGTGCGCGTTGGGAAATTGCGCGAGGATCGGGTCGTGCCGGGTCGGCTGGAGATACGCGAGGGCGAACTTGAAGAGGGGATTCAGCAGCGGCGACGAGTGCCGGGCGTAGAGATCCTGGGGCGCGAGCGAGAGGCGGAGGTGGAGCTTCGGGTCGTAGTTCAGCGGGCCGGTGTGATAGGTCTTCACGCCATTCGCGAGGGACCACTCAATGATGTCGCGCCAGGTGACGAAGTAGAGGTGCAGGTCCAGCGCGACTGCGTAGTCGAGGCCGACGGCGAGGTCGTCGAGCGTGCCGTCGTGGATCATGCAGAGGCTGAACGCGATGAGTCGTCCGTTTTGTCGCCAGAGGAAAAAGCGGACGCGCTCGGGCATCTGCTCCCCGACGAGGCGGAAGTAATCGGGGGTCAATTCCTCGAACTGAAATTTCGAGCGCCGGAAAGTCTGGGAATAGAGCGCGTAAATTTCGTCGAGAAACGGCGACGCGTCCTGCACGACCTCCATCGTCACGGGCTCCGCGGCGGCGAGCGCCTTGAATTTGCGGCGCAGATTTTTGCGGAAAACTTTGCTCAACCGGGTCTGCATGTATTCCTCGAAAGTCGCGAAATCGAGGCGGAGCGTCGCCGCCGGCATGCTCGGCACGCGGCGGTAGCCATTCTGCGAAAAGGGGCGCAGCGAGTGGCGATACGTGGAGGGGAAATCCTTCAGCAAAACGACCGAAGCGCCGGCGCGGTGCATGTAAAGGTCGAGCGCGGCGTGGAGGCATTCGACCGCCCACGGGTCGAGCGTGTGGAGCTGCCCTTCGCCGGCGGAGCAGCCGACCATGAGCATCCGCATTTTGAGAAAGCGCGGCCATCTCCGGCGGATCGCGGACAGGCCTTCGCGGACGCTCGTGGGCAGGCCGGTGGTGAGGTCTTGATCGACGAAAAAGAACGGCTGAATGGCGATCTCGCCGGTGTCCGAATTCTCGAGCACGAAGTATCGATGATCGAATTGCCCGCTGAGGGTCCGCTCGGCGATTTCGTAGTATCGAAAATCTTTGCTGTGCTGCTCGAAGGCACGCTGGCGGAGGAAAGGATCGATTTCCTCGACCGAGCTGACGACCGAGACGAGCCCGAACGGCGTCTCCGTGACGGGAAAATCGTCGCGGGTTCTGCGGGAAAACTCAGGAGTGAGGACGGGCATGTGAGGCGCGCATGTTAGGTTCTCGAGAGCGTGATTCAAATGACGTTTGCGCCATTTGAAACCTCTCGTAAAATCGCGGCCAAATGCAAAAGCGCTCCCATCGAATGGAAGATTCGAGTCCGGCCTTTTCCAGCCGGCCTGAAAACCGCCGCGACCTTTTCCTGATCGCGACCGCGATGCTGCTCGTTTCGGGATTTCCCGTGGTCGCGCCGGCGCAACCGGCGGCGGCTGCGGCGGCGGAATTGAAGGGGCACCATATCTCCGAGAGTTCCACGCCCGCCGATGTCTTCGCGCGGATGAGCGGGACGTTTTTGGCGGAAAAAGCGCGGGGAATTTTCGCGCGTTACTCTTTCGATTTGAGCGGGCCGACGGGGGGGAAGTGGTGGATCACGGTCGCGGACGGCGCCTTCAAAATGGGCACGGGAGCGATCGAGAAACCGGACGTGATCATCGCGACCAGCGACAAGGATTGGGTTCGCCTTTCGACGGGGTCGCTCGGCGGCACGCGCGCGTTTTTGACGGGACGGCTGAAGTTCAACGGCGACCGCGGGCTCGCGCAAAAGCTCGACGATTTCTTTCCCTGAACGGTGTCGTGCGGGACCGGCTGCGGCCGGGGTATCACCACGGCACCGGCTTGCGGGCGTTGAAAAAACCGCCGGTCGGCCCGTCCGCCGGCAGGGTGGCCAGCCAGACGGCGGTGTCGGCGCCCTCGGCTGCGGTGTGGGGCGCACCTTCGCCGCCGAGGTCGGTGCGGCACCAGTCGGGGTCGGCGCTGTTGACCTTGATTTTCGTCTCACGCATCTCGTGCGCGAGGATGACGGTGAAGGCGTTGAGTGCGGTCTTCGACGCGTTGTAGCCAAGCGGTTTCACGGCGGCGAACGACCACGCGAGATCGCTGTTTTGCGTCAGCGAACCGAGCCCGCTGGACATGTTCACGATGCGCCCCGCCTCGCTCAAACGCAGGAGCGGCAGCAGGCCTTGCGTGACGGCGATCAGGCCGAAAAAATTGGTCTCGAAGACCTCGCGGATGACCTCCAGCGGCGTCTCGCTCGGCTTCAAGGTCATGTCGTGCCCGATGCCCGCGTTATTCACCAAAATATCGAGGCGTCCAAATTCCTCCGCGAGGTATTTGCGGGCGCGGACGATCGACGGCTCGTGCGTGACATCGAGGATCAACGGATGCGCGCCAATCCCTTCACTGACGAGCTTCTCCGCGGCATCGCGCCCTTTCGATTTACTCCGCGCGCCGACAATGATCGTCACGCCTTGCGACCCGAGTTGGCGGGCGATTTCAAAGCCGAGGCCTTTGTTGGCCCCGGTGATCAGGGCGATGCGAGTGGGTGTGCTCATGGGGCAAAATCTTCGGTTGTGGAGAACTCCAATCGTCGAATCAAACTTCGCTTTCTCCCTGCTCTCCGCGTTCCTCGAGATCCTTCAAAACGTCGCTGCGATCCTCCACTTCGTCCCAGACCTCGCGGCTGACGTAAATGGGTGCGCTCTGCGAAATCGCGAGGGCGAGGCAGTCGCTCGGCCGACCATCGAGCTCGACGATTTTTTTCTCAAAAAGTTCGTTCTCCGCGCTGATGATCAGTCGGGCAAAGTAGGTCTCACTTTTCAGATCGTTGATGATCACGCGCTCCACTTTTGCGCCGAGCGCCGTCATCAGGTGGCCCATCAAATCGTGGGTGAGCGGGCGCTCTTTCGGGGTGCTGTTGATGAACATGGTGATCGCCGCGCCGACGCTCTCATCGACGTAAATGACGAATACTTTTTCGTCGTTGCCGATGAAGACCGCGCGCCCCGAATTGAACGGGAGAACGGCTCTCACCTGCACCTGGACGACGGCTTTGTTCATGGCGCGAGACGCTACGCAGCTTCGCGCGGGATGACAAGATGGGTGCCGGAAGCGCGGTTGCGAACTCGTTAAAATGGACGGCCCGGGAAGCCGGGACGGAAGCCGCCGCCACCGCCGAAAATTCCGCGCAGGATTTCGCCGGTGTGGTTGTGGCCAGAGGAGGAGCTGTCTTCTTCTTCGTCGCCAGACTTTTTCCGCGTCGTGGTGGAGTGAGTCGGGCCGGACGTTCGCGCGGCGACTTTTTTGGCGACGGTTTTGTGGAGCTCGGCGGTGAGCGGCGGGAGTTCCTGGCCGGGCTCGATCGTCCCTTTCAATTTCGCGGAATCGTAGCCGGCGAGCGCGACCGTGTATTCGACATCGCCGGGGATGAGGTCGGTCAGCGGGAGCGGCGTGACGCCGAGTTCTTTCGTGCCGGCCGTGACTTTTGCGCCGGGCGGCTTGCTGTCGATGACCACGCTGCCGCCGAGGAACTCAAACGCCGCGCGCGGCTCCTGATCTTTCGCGACGGTGACGGTTTGTTTCACCGGCTTCCACCCCTCGCGCGTGACCGTGATGTCGTAGTCGCCGGTGAGCATGTCGGTCGCCGAAAGCGGGGTGACGCCGCGTGTCGAGTTGAGCGGATTTGCCCGGCTCCGCAGCTCGTAGGGGAGGCTGTCCGGGACGCTGACGATGTTGAGCGAACCCTTGCTGCGGACGAGCGCGATACTGCCGAGATCGGTCGGCGAGTTTTCTTTGATCTCGGCCGGGAGGTTGAGCGGGTCGTAGCCCTCGAGCGTGATTTGCACGGTCTGTTTGCCGAGTTTCAAGTCGTGGAAAACGGCCGGACTTTTCGCCGGCAGGAAGTCGCCGATTTTGACGATCGCGCCCGCCGGCTCGGTTTTGACGACAATGCTGCCGCGGACGCTGGCGAGGCGCTCCGCTTCTGCGCGCGCGGCGTCGGCGGTGGCCTGTTGGCGCGCTTTTTCCGCGGTCTGCGCCTGCTCGGCGAGACGCTTTGATTCGGTGGCGGACTCGATCCGCGCCTGTTCCGCACGCTGCTTCGGGAGATAAGATGCGAGATACCACGACGCGCCCGCGGTGAGCGTGAGCAGCGCGAGCGCGGCGGCGGCGAGGGTCGCGGGATTTCGGCGGCGCGGCGCGATCGGCTCCGCGGCGGGGAAGACGGTTGCGGAAAGATTTGCGGCGGTCGGTGGCGGCGGCAGGAAGCTCGCGGGAGCCGTGGAAGACGCGGGGCCGGACGGCGTCAAAATGATCGGCTGTGCTCGCGCCGGGACGATCGGCTCGCTGAGCATCGTCTCCTGCAAAGCCGCTTCGGCAAAAGGAATGAGGCCGAGGCGGGCCGCGATTTCGCCCGCGCTTTTCGGGCGCTGCGCCGCATCTTTCGAGAGGCAGGAAGCGATGACCGCCTCCCAATTCGACGGGATTTCCCCGCCGCTCACGCCCAGACTTCCGCGCCGCTCCCGCATCGTCGGCGGGATGCGCCCGTGGACCTGTGCGCTGATGTCTCCGGTGTAAAAAGGCGGCCGTGTCGTGAGCAATTCGTAGAGCGTCGCGCCGACCGCATACACGTCGTCGAGCGGGCTCGCGGTGTCGCCGAGGAGCTGCTGCGGGCTCATGTAAACGAGCGTGCCGCTGACCCCCCGCTGCATCGTCATTTGCGTCACCGACTCGACCAGGCTCCGCGAGATTCCGAAATCGGCGACCTTCAGATGATCCCGCCGATTGATCATCAAATTCGCCGGCTTTAAATCGCGATGCACGATCTCCGCCTCGGTGTGCGCGTAATCGAGGGCGCCGCAAAGTTGCTTCACCCACTCGCCGAGTTGCCCCGGCTCGAAGACCCCGCCCGGCTGATCGACCCGGCGATTTCGCAGTGTGTCGCACTCGACGTATTCCATCGAGATCCCGGCGATCGTGCTGTCCTGCACGAAGTCGTACGTGCGCACGATATTCGGGTGCGTGAGCTCGAGACTGCGCCGCGTTTCGCGCTTGAGATCGGCGAGGCTGGCGCGGTCGTTCACCACGATCGCCGGCAGAAATTTCAACGCGATGTCGCGCTCGAGTTCCTCGTCGCGAGCGAGCCAGACCACGCCCATTCCGCCCTGCCCGAGCACACGGTTCAGTTTGTATCGATTGAGCAATTTCTGCCCGCCGGAAAAAGACTGCACCGTTTCGCCGAGATCGATCGCGTCCGTATTTTCCTTCATATTGGTAGCCTCCCGTTTCTGGTTGAGTCGCGTGGGGAGGCTAGGTGGGAAAAATGGGCTTTTCCAGCGTTCAGATCGCGTCCGCTCGCAGGCCGTCACTCGATCCGCGCGCGCCATCGAGCCGCGCCGATGGCGACGTGCATTCCGTCGCGCAGCGGCACCGCGCCGCCGGGCTCGAGCCGTTGCGAGTCGAGGAAAAACTCAACGTCGGTGAAGCGACGATTTTCCAAACTAAATCCGCCCGCGTGCGTGCGAACCGCGGCGGGCGCGGAACCCTGGCCCTCGATGTCCCAGATGAGCGCGCCGTTTTCCGTCAGCCCGAATCCGGCTTCTTCGATGAGCCACAGCGTTTCCGTCAGCACGGTGCAATCCGGCCACGGCACGATGAAAATCGCGCCCCATCGCGTGTCTCCGCCCGGCTCTGAAACGTCGCCCGATCCTGCCTCGATCAAGCTCACGGGCACGAGCGTCGCGCGCCAAGTGCTGCCGAGTTGGAGCACGGTCGGCGCGTGGAACGAGGTGCCATCCCGGTGCGAAAGCGGGCCGTCGCCGGTGAAGGTTCCGTTGCGGCTCGGCGCGTCGCTGGTGCCGTCGAAAAGCTGCAAACCGCCGTCGATCCAACCCAGCCGCGCGTGGATTCGGCCGAGACATTTTGCCAATTCCTCACAGCCGACGAGATGCGCGGGAAAGCGCGCGACCGCGTCCGCTTGCACACTCGATCGGCCGATTTTCAACTCGGTCCGGGCGACGATTCGCAAGGCGCGCGCCACCCCGCCGAGCGGCTCCAGCGTCAGCACTCGCGCGGGTGCGGGAAACCCGCGTCCGGCGCGTATCGCCTCCCCGCCGAGCCCGGTGGGCACAGGCGCGGACGCGAATGGCCGGTCGTCGGGGGAGGTCGCGCGCAGCGCTGCGGCGAACGCTGTCGCCGACTCGAACGCGCCTATTTTCAAAGCCGTGGCGAGCACCGCATTCGCCGCGTCGCCGAACGCCGCGAGCGGCGTGCCGGGCCTCGTCTTCGCCCCGCCCAGCAGCTCGCGAGCGAGTCCGTGCAGTGCGGCGACGGCGGAGGTGAGGGCCGCTTTTTTCGAGGTCGCGTCGCCGAGCGTCTCGCCTCCCGGCGCCGCGGTGAAGTCGCCGAGCCGCAGCGGATCGAGCCGCAAATGCCACGCGGTCCAGCGCGGCATCGGCGTCTCCGGCGGAGGCGGCGCGGCGGTGCCGAAATCGACGAGAAATTTGTCGAGTCCGGCACCGGCGAGGAGCTCGTGTTTCTCCGCGTGATCGAGGAGCGGGGCGGCTTCGGAAAGCAGGGCGAGCGTCTCCCGCGCATCGAGTTTTCGCCGGACGCGGAGCAGCTCGAGGAGCGAAAAACCTTCCACCCATTCCCGCAGCAAAATGTTGCGCCGGAGGTCGAGTATCGCCGGCCGCAGCAGCCCGCGATGCGGCGCGGCGACCCAGCGATCCCACGTCTGCTGGAGCGCGTCTCGCGAGCCGTTGCGCGGCGCGGCACGGGCGAAAATCTTCACCGCCACGGCGCGCCGAAAGAGCCGATCCCAAGCCTTGAACGGATGCGGGCCAGCGGGATCGGGAGTGTCCAGGTAGTCGAAGCGATCCATGAAATTGCGGCGGATTTCAGGGGAAGAACCCGGTCGAATCGAGCACCATCGCGAAGCGGAAAACCGCCGTTTCGGGGCGGGGAAAAATGAGCGCATCTCGGCACTCGACACCCGGCCCCGCGTCCCATATTTCGCGCCCCATGCAGCAGCCTTGGGACATCCCCGCCGCCATCTCACTTTACAATATCGACCGCTGGGGCCTCGGCTATTTTTCGATCAACCCGGCCGGAAATATCCAGATTTCCCCGACGCTGAATCCGGCGACTCCGATCGACATCATGGAAGTGGTGGCCGAGGCGCGGAGCGAATACGGGCTCGGGTTTCCGATGGTTTTGCGGTTTCAGGATTTGCTCCGGCATCGGGTCGAGATCATCAACAAAGCCTTTTCCACCGCGATCGAGGAGGCGGCTTACAAGAACGTCTATCGCGGCGTTTTCCCGATCAAAGTGAACCAGCTCCGCGAAGTCGTGGAGGAGATCATGGATGCCGGCGCGCCGTTCCATTTCGGGATCGAGGCGGGGAGCAAACCGGAGCTGCTGGCGGCGCTGGCCATCCATAAAGACCCCGAGTCGCTGATCATCTGCAACGGCTACAAAGACGCGCTTTTCATCCAGAACGCGCTGCTCGGCGTGCGGCTCGGCAAGCGGGTGATTTTGGTCGTGGAGAAGCTGGAGGAGCTCGCGCAAATCCTTGCGGTTTCAAAGGAGGTCGGCGTCGAGCCGATCATCGGCGTGCGGGTGCGGCTCGCGTCGAAAGGCTCGGGCAAATGGGCGACGAGTGGCGGTGAAAACGCGAAGTTCGGACTGAGCACGGCGGACCTCGTCGCGGCCAGCCAGACGCTGAAAGAGGCGGGGCTCGCGCACTGTTTGAAGCTCGTGCATTTCCACGTCGGCTCGCAGGTGCCCGACATCGGCACGATCAAACGCGCGGTTCGCGAGGCGGCGCGTTTTTACACGAAGATCGCGAAGATGGGACACGCGCTCGAATATCTGGATTGCGGCGGCGGGCTCGGCGTCGATTACGACGGCTCGCGGACGGCGTTCGAGAGCTCCACGAATTACACGCTGCACGAGTACGCGCGCGATCTCGTCTGGAACATCATGGACGTGTGCGACTCGGAAAAAGTCGCGCATCCGACGATCGTCACCGAGAGCGGGCGGGCCATCGTCGCGCATCATTCGATCCTGATCGTCGAGGCGTTCGGCTCGATTGAAAAAGATCGCCCCGGTGTCGCGGTCGAGCCGAGCGAGACTGATCCGAAGCTGCTCGCCGACATCCTCGACATTCAAAAAAACCTCTCGCGGCAGAACCGGATGGAGGGCCTGCACGACGCGCAGCAAATCAAGGAGCAGGCGCAATCGATGTTCGATCTCGGGCTGCTCGAGCTGGAGAGCAAGGCGAAGATCGAGACGATTTATTGGCAGATCGCGGCCGAGATCGTCAGTTTTTGCGCGGGCATGAAATACATTCCCGAGGAAGTGAAAGACCTCGAGACGGCGCTGAGCGACCAGTACGTCTGCAACTTCTCCGTCTTCCAAAGTCTGCTCGATCACTGGGCGCTCGGGCAGCTCTTCCCGGTCATGCCGATTCACCGGCTCACGGAGTTCCCGGAGCGCAATGCGACGCTCGTCGATATCACCTGCGACTCCGACGGGAAGGTCAGCAAATTCATCGACCTCAACGACGTGCGCGAGACGCTCCCGCTGCACAAGCTGAAGCCCGGCGAGCCTTACTACATCGGCTTCTTCATCATGGGTGCCTACCAGGACATCATGGGCGATCTGCACAATCTTTTCGGCCGCGTGAACGAAGCGCACGTCTTTCTCGACGAAGACGAAGAGAGCGGCTGGTACATCGAGGAAACGATCGAAGGCAGCACGATCGCCGAGGTGCTCGGGATGACGCAGTGGGATAAAAAAGAGCTCACCCGGCAGGTGAAAGCGCAGGTCGATGCGGCGATCAAAGGCAACCGGCTCAAGCCGAACGAAGCGATGAAACTGCTCGCGAATTACGAGCGTGGGCTGAAGGGCTACACGTATCTGACGTTCAACGGAGCGGCGGGGAAATAGCCGCGCGATCGAGGTAAGCGCGCGCGAGGCGCACATATTTTTCCGCCCACGTTTTGATGTCCGCCTGCTCGTCCAGGGAGAGCGACCGGATCACTTTGGCGGGGGATCCGAGGATGAGCGAGCCAGCCGGAAATTTCTTGCCGCCGGTGACGAGCGCGCCGGCTCCGATGATCGAACGCGCGCCGATTTCCGCGCCGTCGAGGACGACCGCGTTCATGCCGACGAGCACCTCGTCGGCGATCGTACAGGCGTGGAGGATGGCCTTGTGCCCGACGGTGACGAGTTCGCCGACGAGCGTCGGAAAATCGTCCGCGAGATGAATGACGCAGCCGTCCTGAATGTTCGAGCGTGGGCCGATCACGATGCGGTTGATGTCCGCCCGGAGCACGGTCTGAAACCAGACACTCGATTTTTCGCCCAGCGAGACATCGCCGATGACGGTGGCATTTGGCGCGACGAAGGCGGAGGCGTGGATGGCCGGTTCCGCTGCGAGAAATCGCGCGAGGCGCTGATCAAAATCCATGCCAGACGCATACTGTTTTTGCGGACCCTGATCAACCGCGAAGGCTGATCCACAAAGGATTCGTGACGGATCGAAAAGATCGCAGGAATTCATTGACTAACATTTTTCCCGCTGCCAAAACTCCGCCCGCCCGGTGGCATCCGGGCAAGAAATCACAACCCCCAACCCCACCTCGTCTTCCCCATGAACAAGGCAGAACTCGTCGCCGCAGTGCAAAAAACTCTCGGCAAGGAAACCAGCAAGGCCCAGGCGGAACGCGCCGTGGAAGCCGTCGTTGAAGGAATCAAAGGCGGCCTCAAAAAAGGCAAGCCCGTCCAACTGGTCGGGTTTGGCACCTTCAAAGTGGCGTCGCGCAAAGCCCGAATGGGAATCAACCCGAAGTCGGGTGAGAAGATCAAAATCAAGGCTTCGAAGAGCGTGAAATTTTCCGCGGGTAAAGACCTGAAGTCGAAGCTGGGCAAGTAAAGAATTCCCCCAAGAAATCCCCGAGAAACCCCGTTTCGCCGAGCGAAACGGGGTTTCTCATTTACCCACGGAAGCGGCGGGACCGGCTCGATGAGGGGAGGCGAGGAATGCTTGCTACGGGCAAAATGAATGGTGCTCGCGGAAAGGAGGCCCGCTTCGTGCTAACGGTGATTCTCTCATTTTTTCCGTGGTTCTCCCCTCCCTCCAAAAGAAAATCCTCGCCGGCTTTTTGCTGGCTTTCGGGATCCTGATCGTTTTCGGCGTTTTTGTGCTCGGGAGCGGAGAGCACCTCGGCGAGACGCGGCGTGAGGTGGATCGATCCAGTCAGGTCCTGCGGGCCCTCGATCGGATTCTCCTCTCCATCGCGACGGCGGTGGGCAGCGAGGCCGCCTATCTGATTACTGGCGCGGAACCGGCGCTGGAGCCCTACGAATCGGGCCGGAAGGAAGTGGCCGCACAGCTCGAGGAACTTTCGCGTCTCGTCTCCGACGATTCCAACCAATCCGCGCATGTGAAAGATTTGCGGACCGGGGTGGAGCGGATTTTTGCCGATCTCGCGACGGTGATCGACGTGCGCCGAAGCAACGGATTCGACCCGGCTCGCAATCACGAAGCGACCACGCGGGGTCCGAAAGATCTCAGCGCGCTCCGCGGGTTGGCGGAAAAGATGCGCGAGGAGCAAAAGTTTCTGCTGGGCATCCGGAGCGCCGAGGCGCGGCGCAGCCAAGAGGCGTTGGCTACGACAGTTTGGATCGGGCTGGGTGCCTTGCTCTCGGCGCTGTCGGCGGTCGGATGGCTTTGCCTGCGGGAGATGCGAGTGCGCCGCCGGCGTGAAGCGGAACTCGCGGCGCTGGAAAACTTTCGGGGCCGGCTCCTCGACACCAGTGGCGAGTGCATACAGGTCCTGGACTTGAACGGGCGCGTGCTCTCGATCAATGCGGAGGGGCGCCGCAGCTTGGAAATTCCGAAGTCCCTGCAATTGCCGAGCATCGTCTGGCCGGATCTCTGGAGGAACGAGGCGCAGGGCTTCGCGCGCAAGGCATTGTCGAATGCGAAGGCCGGGGGAAGCGGGCGGTTCCGCGGCTTTTGCCCGAGTTTCTCGGGAGCGCCGAGGTGGTGGGATGTGCATGTCACCTCGCTCCCCGCGGCCGATGGCGCAGCGGGGAAGCTGCTCGTCGTCTCCCGCGACATCACGGAAATGCGCTGGGCCGAGGCAAAATTCCGCGCGCTTTTCGAGCACTCCGCCGACGCCCATCTGCTCTTCGATGAACTTGGGATCATCGATGGCAATCGCGCCGCCGTGCAGATGCTGGAGTTCCCGGACAAGCTGACGCTGGTCGCCGCGCAGATCGCGGACCTATCGCCGACCCTCCAGCCGAATGGCGTTTTTTCGGCAGTCAAATTCGCCGAACACCGGCGCATCGCCGAAGAGACGGGTGAATGCCGCGTCGAGTGGCAGTTCATCCGCGGGGGCGGAGAGGAATTCCCCGTCGAGATGACGCTCACGCCGGTGAACCTCGACGGACGCCCGATCGTGCTGGCGGTGTGGCGCGACCTGACGCAGCGGCACCGCGCGGAAATGGCGTTGCGGGAAAGCGAGGACCGCTTCCAGGCCTTCATGGATAACAGCCCGACGATCGCCTTCATCAAGGATGACGAGGGGCGCTACATTTACGTCAACAAACCGTACGAGGAGCAGTTTGGCGTCGAGTTCGAGATCGATCTGAAAGGGAGGACGGATGCCGATTGGCTCCCGACGGAGACCGCGACTTTTTTTGCCGAAACCGATCGCAAGGTGCTCGAGACCGGCCAGCCGGCGCGCATGGTCGAGGTCATCCCGCTCGGGGAAGGGGAGCTCTCCGAATGGCTCGTGCTCAAGTTCCCGATGCAGACCGCGACTGGGCGCAAACTGATCGGCGGAGTCGGCGTGGACATCACGAAACAAAAGCGCGGTGAGCGTGCGCTGCGGGAACGCGAGGCCCAGTTCCGCGACCTTTTCGACGATGCGCCGGTCGCCTACCACGAGCTCGACACCGACAGTCGGCTGACGCGCGTGAACGCCACGGAGCTGGCGATGCTGGGATATCGGGCCGAGGAAATGGTCGGCCGCACCGTGTGGGATTTCATCGTGGAAGATGCGGCCGAGGACTCGATCCCGGTCGAGCTGGCGAGCGGGATGCGGCTCGAATCGACGCAGCGCACTTTCAGGAAAAAAGACGGGACCACCGTGCCGGTGCTGATGCGCCACAAGCTGATCACCGACGTGAATGGCGATGTCGCCGGGATGCGCTCGACGCTGCAGGACATCAGCGCGCTGAAGCGCACGGAGCAGGAGCTGCGGAGCGCCGAGGAGAAGTACCGGAGCATTTTCGAAAACGCGATCGAGGGCATTTTCCAGACGACACTCGAGGGGCGTTTCCTGAACGCGAATCCAGCGCTGGCGCGGATCTTCGGCTACGAATCGCCGGATGCGCTCATCCGCGAAGTCCGCGACATCTCGCGCGAGATTTACATGGATCCGAAACGGCGTGCCGTGTTCACGAAACTCATCCGCGAGAAAGGTGAGGTCACCGATTTTGAAACCGAGATAAAGCGGAAGGACGGCACGACGCTGTGGATTTCGGAGCGGGCGCGGGCGGTGTGCGATGCGTCGGGCCGGTGCCTTTATCTGGAAGGGACCACCGAGGACATCACGGCGCGGCGGGAGGCGGAGGTGGCGAGTACGAAAGCGCGCGACGTCGCACTGGAATCGGTGCGGCTGAAATCCGAATTCCTCGCGAACATGAGCCACGAAATTCGCACGCCGATGAATGGGATCATCGGCATGTCCGGGCTGCTGATGGACACGGCGCTGACGTCGAAACAGCGCGACTTCACGCAGACCATTTCCTCGAGCGCCGACGCGCTGCTCACGATCATCAACGACATTTTGGACTTCTCGAAAATCGAGGCGGGGATGCTCGTTTTCGAGAAGATCGATTTCCATCTCGGCAGCGTCGTCGAGGGCGCGGTCGATCTGCTGGCGGCGCGCGCCTTGACGAAAAAAATCGAGATTGCCTCGTTCGTTTTCAGCGACATGCCGATGGCGGTGCGCGGCGATCCGGGGCGTCTGCGGCAGGTGCTGACGAACCTGATCGGCAACGCGCTGAAGTTCACCGAGAACGGGGAAGTGGTGGTCCGCGCGGAGAAAGTCGCGGAGTCTGCGGGCGAACTCACGGTCCGTTTCAGCGTGAGCGACACGGGCATCGGAATCACGCCGGAGCAGAAGGCGAAACTCTTCCAGGCCTTTGTGCAGGCCGACGGATCGACCACGCGCCGCTACGGCGGCACCGGGCTCGGCCTCGCGATTTCCAAGCAACTGGTGCGGCAGATGAACGGCGAGATCGGGGTGGACAGCGTGCCGGGCGAGGGCTCGACGTTTTGGTTCACGGCCCGGCTTTTAAAACAGGCCGCCGCGCGCGAGCCGGAGAAAGCGGGCAAAATACTCGCAGGCGTGAGCATCCTTCTCGTCGATCCCAGCGAGACGATCGCCGTGATTTTGCGCCACCTTTTCAGCGCGTGGGGAATGCGACACGAGCACGCGCGGAGCGGTGCGGAGGCGCTCGAATTGATGCGGCAGGAGGCGTCTCGCGGACATGGCTTCGATCTCGCGGTGCTCGAGATGCAGATGCCGGAAATGGACGGCCCGATGCTCGCGCACGCGATCAAGTCCGATCCGAAGCTGGCGGCCACCCGGCTGGTCATGCTGACCTCGCTCGATCGCCGCGAAGATCCGGCGACCATGCTCGAGACGGGCGTGGAGGCATATCTCACGAAGCCGGTGAAGCAATCGCCGCTTTTCGATTGCCTCGCGGGCGTCCTCGCCGGCGAAAGGCCGCGGTCGATCCAAGCCGGCCTGAGCCCGCTGGTGGCCGAGGAAAAGACGCCGCGTCTGAAGGACGATTTCCGAATTTTGATCGCCGAGGACAATGTGGTGAACATGAACGTCGCGCTGCATCAGCTCCAAAATATCGGCTACCTCGCGGACGCGGCGGCGAATGGAAAGCTGGCGCTGGAAGCGATGCGCCAGACGCCGTACGAAATCGTGCTGATGGATTGCCAGATGCCGGAACTCGACGGCTACGAGACCACGCGCGAGATTCGCCGCATGGAAACGGAGGGACGCCGCACCTGGATCATCGCGATGACCGCGCACTCGCTCGCGGGTGATCGTGAGAAATGTTTCGCGGCGGGAATGGACGATTATCTGAGCAAGCCGATCCGGACCGAGGACATGCGCGCGGCGCTGGCACGTTACGCCGGCGTCCAGCAGATCGAGCACGAGGTGCGCGAGGTGGGCGCCACGCCGGCGATCGATCCGACCCTGCTGGATGGGTTCCGCGAACTCGACGCGGACGGCAGCGGCGGAATCCTCGTCAAGCTGATCGACCTCTTTCTCGAGAATACGCCAGTCGTCCTGGCCGAGGCGCGGGGAGCCGTGGCGACGAATGCCAATCCGCAGCTCGCGCGGGCCGCGCACGCCTTGAAGGGAAGCTGCGCGAACTTCGGCGCCGGGCGGATGCGCGAGGCCTGCTGGCGGCTCGAACAGCTCGCGCACAGCGAATCGCTCGAAGGCGCGGCGGAGCTGATTTCCGAGATCGAGACGGAGTTCAATTACGTGCGCCTCGCGCTCGAACGGGAGCGACCCCTCCAAGCCGCATGAAAATTCTCATCGCGGAGGACGACCCCGTCTCGACCAAGATTTTGCAGTTCACGCTGGAGCATTACGGACACGAAGTAGTCGCGGCAGAGGACGGCGCGCAGGCGTGGGAAATCTTCGACCGCGACCCGGTCCGCGTGATCGTGAGCGACTGGATGATGCCGAAAATGGATGGCCTGGAACTCTGCGCGAAAGTGCGAAGCCGGCCCGGGACGGACTACACATATTTCATCCTGCTGACCGCGATTCACACCGGACGCGAGAACCTGCGAAAGGCGATGGATTCAGGGATCGACGACTTTTTGGCGAAGCCGCTCGACCGGGAGGCGGTGATGATGCGGCTGCGCGTCGCCGAGCGGATTCTGGATTTCGCGAAGCAAATCCGGCAGTTGAAAGACCTGCTGCCGATCTGCATGTACTGCAAGCGCGTGCGCGACGACAGCGACTACTGGCAGCAGGTCGAGAGTTACATTTACACGCACACGGGGACGAATTTCAGCCACGGCATTTGCCCGGATTGTTTCGCCACGGAATTCGCCAATCTGAAAGTGCGCGCCGGGATTCAGATCCTGCCCGAGCCGCTCTGAGAGACTGTCCAGGAAGTCAGGCGTCTCGCCTGACCGGGTGCGTCTCACCCGGCGTGTCATGCGGGACGCCTGACTTCCTGGACAGCCTCTAATATTCCCGGGCGAGGAGGTGGTCGGCGATTTCGCGCAGCTTTGCCGCCTTCGCGCCAAAGGGTCCCAGAGCGGAATGCGCGGCGGCGGTGAGGCGGTGGGCTTCGGCGCGCGAGCGTTCGAGGCCGAAGATCGCGGGATAGGTGGCCTTGGTCGCGGCGACGTCTTTGCCGGCGGTCTTGCCGAGCTTTTCGGTCGTCTGCGTCACGTCGAGGATGTCGTCGATGATTTGAAAAGCGAGGCCGAGCGTCTGGCCGAGCGTGGTCAGATTTTCGAGCTTCGCGGTGGTCGCGTTCGCACTCATCGCGCCGAGGCGAATCGAGGAGGTGAGCAGCGCGGCGGTCTTCGAGCGATGGATGAATTTGAGCTGCTCGCGGCTGGTCTTTTTGCCCTCGCCCTCGAGGTCGAGCACCTGCCCGGCGATGAGCCAGCGGCTGCCCGCGGCGTCGGCGAGCTCGCGGATGAGCGCGGCGGTTTTGTAGCGGGAGGCCGGCTCGGCTTGCGCGAGAATTTCAAACGCAATCGTGAGCAGCGCATCGCCGGCGAGGACCGCGATGCCCTCGCCGAAAACCTTGTGGCTCGTCGGCCGGCCGCGGCGCAGGTCGTCGTCATCCATGCACGGGAGGTCGTCGTGGATGAGCGAATAGGTGTGGATGCATTCCACGGCGCAGGCGGCGGGGAGCGCCTTTTCGAGCGAGCCGCCGCAGGCCTCGGCGGCGGCGAGGGCGAGGATCGGACGGAGCCTTTTCCCGCCGGCGAAAAGGCTGTAGCGCATCGCTTTGTGAATGGTCGCGGGCTTGGTGGCGGCGCGCGGGAGGAAGCGGTCGAGCGCCTGGTCCACGAGCTTCGAGCGGTCCCGGAGATAGGTCTGAAAATCCATGCGCGCGGGAGAGTGCTGAGGCTGATTCGATGTGAAAAGTGAAATCCTTTTCCGGCGCGGCGCGAGGGATTCCGGGGAGCGCACGCGCCCTCGCGTGTTGTGCCCGGCGCCCTCGCCGGGCAGGAGACGGTGGCGCGAGCGAGCGATGTCCGAGTGGGCTGGACGCTCCGATAATTTTCGGCGAGGGCGCCGAGAACGATCCGCGAGGGCGCGTGCGCCCGACCGGATTCAATGCTTGCCGAGCAGGCCGCTGACTTGTTTCCAGAGGCCGCTGTCGCCGGACATCGCGCCGGTTTGGAACGCGGCGATCTCGCGCTGGAATTTGCGCACGGTCTCGTGCCGGTCCGCGGGCGCGTGGCTCATCGCCTTCATCGCGATCGCGCCGAGCGGCTCGGGAAGGCGGCCGCCGGGGCAGTGCGGGAGCGGTTCTTTTTGAAAGGAGGAGAGCGGACGGAGCGTGCCGGTGAGGACGTGATCGAGTAGCTCGGTTTCGACTTCCGTGGCGATCGGCGGCTGGAGCGTGAGGATGCGAAAGAGGAGCGCGCCGAGGCTGTAAATGTCGCTGCGAGCGGTGATGTCGTCGAAGATCTCGGTCGCCTGTTCGGGCGCGGTGAACGCGGTGACCGGCGGGAGTGAACCGGCCTCGGCGGCGCGGACCGGCGCGGCCAGCGGCTCGCCCGCCGCGGTTTCCGCCCCGACTTTCGCGAGCCCCCAATTCACCACGAAAACCTCGCCGAATTCTCCGATCGTCACGCACTCCGGCCGCAGCCCGCAGTGGACCACGCCGCACGAATGCGCGAAGGCCACGGCATCGCACACCTTCTGCAAAACGACGAGGAGCGACGCCAGGCTGTGGACCGGGGATCCTGTCTGGGAGGCGCTCGCCAGCCCGTCGAGCACGTCTGCCAGCGACTCGCCCTCGACGAAGCGCGTGGTATAAAAGAGCTGGCTCTGCTCGTTCAAGTTCAGCTCGTAGATCGGCAAAATACCGGGGTGCGCGAGCTGGCTGGCAATCTGCGCCTCGCGCACGAAACGGAGCACATTCGCCGGGTTCGCCTGGCTCTCGGGACGCATGACTTTGATCGCCACGGAGCGCCCGAGCGAAGTGTCGCGGGCCTCGAAAATCGTGCTCGTGCGCCCCTGCACGACGATCTCGCCGATGTGGTAGCGCGGCTCGCGGAGGAAGCCATCCGGCAACACGCTGAAGACCGAGGCGGGCAGGCCGCGGCGCTCGAATTCAAAGCAGGTGTGACCGATTTCGGTCCGGCTTCCGAACGCGACCTGCCGCTTTTCCGTGAGCTTTTTCCCGTCGATGAACGTGCCGTTGGCGCTGTCGAGATCTTCCAGGAAAATCTCGTCCTCGCTCACCACGGTCAGCCGCGCGTGCTTCGAGGAAACCGACGGTTCATCGACCACGATTTCGCAACCGCGAGCCTGGCCGATCACATAATTCCCGCGGCGGAGCAGGCAGCGCGTGATGCGCTGCCCCGCCTGATTGCGGATCACGGCTTCGAGTTGCGGAAGGGTGGCGTGCGGCATGGATGCGAATTCGGGAGCAAGCGTCGAACCAGCCCGGAGGCCCGGGTCGTCATCCGGCGGCCTCGGAACGTGGGGCGTTATTTGTTCTTCCCCGAGTCGGCACCGACGAGCGATTCCGGGTCGAGATTCAGCGGGATGCGGACGCCGGGAACGTCTTTGAGCGTGAACGTGAGGATGAATCCGAAGTCGGTGACGCCGCGGTTGTCGCGCACATTCACCCCGAGCGCGGCGACCCAGCTCGAGAGGTCGCGATGCACGCTGTAGGACTGGCTCTCGAGCGTGCCGTCGGTGATTTCGTATTGCTCGCGCGCGCTCACGGCCCAGTTGTCGTTGACGCGATAGTAGCCGCCGACGGTCAGCAGATTGCTGTCGAAAACCGCGGTATTTCCGCTGATGAAGCGGTGCCCGAGATCCATGCGCAGGTTCCGGTTCGCGAAGAAACTGAGCTGCGTATTCACCTCCGTGAACCCCTTGTCGAAGATCGGCACCTGTGAATCGATGGTGAGTCCGACCCAGGGCAGGGGATAGAAGCGGAGACGGTTGTAGAGGTTTGAAAAAGTGCCTCCGTCCTGCACGACATCGCCGACGAATTGCGGCCGATCGATGTTCACGTCGAAGAACGTATCGAGCTCGAACCAGTTCAGCGTGAGATTATCCCGGCGGGTCTGGAGCCGGTTGCGGACGCCGAGCCGGGCGATCGACCAGTTGTCGATCGAGTCGATCGTGTTGAACGCCGGGAAGTCGATCGGCTGCAGTTGGGTCGAGCGATTCAGCCGGTCGAATTGCAGAATGTTTTCCGGATTCTGGCCGGAATAAACGAACGACAAATTCGTGTAGGGCTGCACGATGTGGCGCAAGCCGTCGAGCCCCCAGGCGCGCGACTGCACCTGCTCGTAGGCGCGGGAGAGCTTGAACGAAGTTTCAATATTCGCGTTGACCACGGGGCGGAAAAGCGCGCCGCCCTGGTCGATTTTGCGGCGGGTCGTGGACGTGGTTTTCCCGATGCCGCCGGGCACGCTGGGCGGCTCGGTCGTCAGCGTCGTCAAGTCCATGAAATGCCCGCTGTTTTCGTAATACGTGCCGCGCACGCCGGCGTGCGGGACGACGGAGAGCCAGCCGAAATACGTGCCCGGATAGCTGAGCTGGTGGAAGGTGTCCGCGCGAAAACTTTGGTAGTCATCGACGAGCGAACCGCCCGCGAAATTCCGCCGGTAAAGCCCCGCGCTCGTCTCGCCGTCGTAGAAAACCTTCGAGCCGAAAAGCGGCTGGCGCTTGATGTCGAGCGCGCCTTCCGGGAGTCGCTCGGTGAGGTCGAAGTTCTCCTCGTTCAGGTTTTTCCGCGCGGTGAAAGTGGCCGTGTATTCCTCGTCCCATTTCGTCAGCGAAAGCACGTTGTCCGGGTTCGGATTCGTGCGGAATTCGTGTGGCGCGAAGTCCTGGTAAACGCGCGCGTCGCTCAGCTTGTTGATGTCCACCGACGCGTAAATGTCCTCGGTCAGATACGTGCGATCCTGGAGCGAAACGCGGTAGCGATTCGGGTCGATCGGCTCGCGGGCGAGCGACGTTTTGTTCGTGCCGGGGCTCGAGTCGTTGATGAAATAACTTCGGAAACGCCCCCAGCCTTTTTTGCCGCCCTTGCCGCCCCATTTCGATTCGAGCCCGAGGCCGACCCCTCGGTCGGCGAGCACATCGAGCCGCAACCTCCCCGACCCTTCGCCGATCGGAAAGGTGTATTCGCCCAGCAAATACGCGCCCCAAATGCTGCTGTAACCCGGCACGATTTGCACCCCGTCATTCTTGTCGAGCGACTGGTGGAGATACGGAAACCAGAAGATCGGCGTGCGCCCGACGTAGAGCAGCACGTTGCTGAACACGACGCGGTCTTTCGGATAAATGCGGACGGTTTTCGCGCGGATGTAGTAGTCCGGCTTCGAGTTGTCGCTGGTCGTGAAAAGGCCTTCCTTTACCAAATACGCGTTCGTCCCGAGCGTGCTCAGCGAGTCGCCCGCGAATCGAAACGGAAAGAAGTCGCCCGCAAAATCGGCCGCCGTGAGCTGCTTGCTCTCGAGATTGTAAACCGCCCGCTCGCCGGTGAAGAGGTGCCCCTCACGGTAAATCCGCACGTTTCCCTCGACCAAAACATCGCGCGTCTCCGCGTTGTATTGCGCGTGATCGGCGTAAATCAGCACCTCGCCGTAGCGGATGACCACGTTCTGATCGGCCGTCGCGAGCCCGCGCTCGAAGCCGGTTTGCTCGGCGTTGATCTCGATCGGCGCGTCGCTGAAATTGCCGAGTTGCGCCAGCGCGCCCGACGTGAGCGTCAGCAAAAACACGAGGCGGAGAAGCAGGCGATTCATGAGGGCGGCGACGCTAGCGAGCCCTCCCGGAACTGCCAGCGGAAAAGCCGGGCAGAGTATTCGCTGCCCGAAAAGCTGGAGCGGGCATCGGCGCTGCCCGAAGGTCCGCGCCATGAAAATCCCTCTTTTCGTCCTGTGCGGAATTGCCCTGCTCGCCGCCTCGATTCACGCCGAGTCGTTCCTGACCGGACCGTGGAAGGAGTATCGGACGATCATGTGGATCGGCGATTCCGCGGAGAAAAAGCCGGAGAAACTTCCGCTCTTTTACCAGCGCCTGCGCGAGATGGGGATCAACACGGGGATGGTCTCGCACCTCGGCGACGCGAAGCCGCTGGTTGCGGCCGGGTTTCCTTATTACGTCGAAAACATCGTCAACCGCGGGCTCTGCCTGAAGTTCAACTCAAAGGTGCGCGACTGGGGTCAGCACGTCACCGAATGGGCGAAGACGCGCGACGAGGCGGGACTGATCCGCGACTACTCTCTCGACGATCCGAAGTGGCTGGCTGAGGCGGTAAAGGACGTGCAGGAAGTGGTGCGAAAGAACCGCGCGCTCCAGCCGCTCGCCTATGACTTGCGCGACGAGTTATCGACGACGAGCTCGGCGAATCCTTTCGACTACGACTTCTCGCCGCTGGCCTTGGAAGGCTTCCGCAACTGGCTCCGCGAGACCTATCACGACCTCGCCGCGCTGAACCTCGAATGGGCGACTGAATTCAAAACTTGGGGCGAGGTGAAGCCTTTTACCACCGATCAAATTAAGAACCGCATGGCCAGCGGCGACAACATCCCGCGCGGCAAGCCGGACTGGCAGACGTTGCAAAAGCTGACCTTCGATCCCGTGACTGCGGCGAAGGAGTCATCGCGCTGGAATTTTGCGCCGTGGGCCGATCATCGGACTTACATGGATGTTTCTCTCGCCAGAGCGCTTGGTAGTCTTGGGCACGCAGCGGGCGAGATAGATCGGAAGGCACTCGTGGGCATCGAAGGAACACAGATGCCGTCAGCCTTCGGCGGCTACGACCTTGCGCGACTGTCGCAAGTCCTGGACTGGGTCGAGCCTTACGACATCGGCAACTCGCGCGAGATCCTCGGCTCCTTCATGCCGGGCAAGCCGATCCTGACGACTGTCGGTGAGCAGGACAGCAAGGCCGCGCAGCGTCGTCTGTGGCACTTACTTCTCGAAGGTGACAGCGGCTGCATCGTCTGGTGGAGCGAAGATTGCATCGACTGGAAGAGTGACGACTACGCGCTGACTCCGCGAGGCATGGCTCTCGCCCCTGTTTTGAAAGAACTAAACTCGCCGGTCGGGAGGCTCTTTCTCCGCGCGGAACGTGAGTTCGATCCCATCTACCTGCATTACTCTCAGCCGAGCATTCAGGTCGATTGGCTGCTGGGCTCGACTGAGGATGGATCGACTTGGCTGCGGCGATTTTCGAGCTACGAGGCGAGTCACAACCGGCTGGTGAAAGTCAGGAACGCGTGGCTGAAGTCCTTCACCGATTTGGGCTACTCACCGCGCTTCATCACCTCCGATCAGATCGAGGGCGGAGGATTGGAATCTGCAATCGTGCTGGCGATGCCGTCTTCGGTCGCGTTGTCGGATGTGGAAGGGAAGGTCATTCAACAATGGGTGAAGGGCGGCAGCACTGGACGAGTTCTTTTGACCGACGGAACGCCGGGCGTCTTCGATGATCACGGGAAGCTACGCGCCAGCCCCGCGCTGGGTGCGATGTTTCCGGCTGCAAATTCCGCGCAGAAGTCCTTTAGCTGCATCAGTAAGTCCAATGCTGCGGAAAGTAAGTCAGGCGACATCGCGACCTACAACGAAGCTCGCGTGGCGGCGAAACCCGGACTGGATTGGCCGCGCTGGATCGCCGCGCAACTCGGGGACATGCGCCCGCCGGTGAGTGTACCCCTGGAATCACGCACCGCCATTTTCCGCTACCGTCTCGGCAAGGCGCGGCTGCTCGCCTTCGAGCGCAATGTCTCTTGCCAGATGAGCGAGGACCTCAAGCAAGCCGGCGGAAATGGCTCGCTCGAAACGCCGGTGGAAGTGCGGGCCACGCTCGCCGAAGCGGGGCATCTCTACGATCTCCGCACGCAGGAGTATCTCGGCTTCGCCGATCACCTCGACTTCACTCTCGATCCCTGGCACCCCGCACTCTTCGCGATCCTGCCGGAGGAAATCCCCGCTGCGCGATTGATCGAGACGCTCGCCAAAGCAGCCCGCTAAATTGTAGGGCGGGCGCCCCGCCTGCCCTGGGCAACCGGAGCGGTCGCCCTACAACGCAGACTGGCTACTCCATCGCCCGCGAACGCGGCTCGCGGTCCTTGGTCGTCGCGGTGGAGGGCACGGTGACGAATGGCCCGCCGGCGAGCGGGGCGCGCTTGGTGAAGGCCACGTCGGGCATGTCACTGGGGCGGCCCGCGAGGGGGAAATCCTTGCGCAGCGGGAAGAACGGGTAGCCGTCCCACATGAGGATGCGGCGGAGGTCGGGGTGGCCCGCGAATTT
>JAYVPW010000036.1:0-34250 GCA_043777315.1 Spartobacteria bacterium
CGCTGCGGGGTGCTCGGTGCCTTGGCGGCGTGGCGCAGCGCGCGTTCCTGTTGCGGATCGATGGTGAAACGAGCAATGGGTCTGGCCATGCGCTCGCCTTGGCAGCGTCAGAGTGTTATGTCACGACATATCGTGAACGTGACACTAGGATTGCGCTCCTTGCGCGCATTCTTGGTTGAGGAGGGCGCCGCGATGATCGTCGCATCGACCATGGTGCCTTCCCTCATAAGCAACTCGCGCGCGTTCAACAATCCACTGACTTCGGCAAAAATCGCCCGGGTCAACCAGCGCATATACCACTACTGGAGAAAGCAAATGCGCAGCATTCGCTCAATGTCGACCAGCGGCCGGCCCCGCGCACCCTTAGGATAGTGCGGTTCGATCACCGCACACAGCCCGCGCCCACGGCATCACCTTTTCCATTTTTGCCGCCCTCCGGCGGCACGCTGCTCTGCGAGCCAGTCTATCTCGCTACGCTCAGTTCCCTGAGGAAGCGCTCCCGTCGGTTCACTTCTTCTTCCCAGCATATTCTGACTGTGCGAAACTCATCTACTTTTCCATGCACGCACCGCTAACAAGCGCATCCTCGCTTGACTCGCTCTTTTGCGAACTCGGGCGTGATAAAACAGTGGTTTCTTAGTTGATGTAGGCGGTTTCGTTCGAAAGCAAAAGCGCATGAGCCATTGTTTCCCAAGGAGTTAATGGTTTACGCTCAATAAACTCACCTTCGTTTCGAATCGCACTACGCCCGTCGTTGCTCGCCATCCCTGCACGTTTCGAACGTTCAGCTACTTTCTTGGACGCCTTTTCAATCATTTCCTTCGCAGATGCGAGAACTTGGGGTTGATCCTTCACTTCTTTACCCACAAAATCCAAGGCCCATTGGATCTCATCCTGCTGAGGTTGCCGTTGCAACATGATCCGATAAATGTTGAAAACGCGATTGAGATTGTCGCGAGAATTTACAACTTCGGGACGAGCCAAGACGCTCCGCGCAACATCGATAGACATCGGACTATTCATCAAAAACAGCGCCTGCTGCGGAACGATCGTCGTCGTGCGTTTTGAGTTGGGTGCCTCAGGGTTACTAAAGTCAAAATGCGACATCAACTCCGGCAGGTTGCCGCGATCGATATAACCATACACACTTCGACGATTACTGTAGGGCTCATCGGTCAGGTTCACTGGTTGCCCCCCGAGAGCGCGGTCCAACTTCCCAGTGAATACGAGCAATGAGTCGCGCATCGCTTCGAAGTCCAATCGCCGCACGTTCGCCCGCCACAAAAGACGATTATCAGGATCAATTTGCTCGTGTGCCGGAATAGTGTGGCTGCTGATCTGATAAACCTTGGAAAGCATAATCAGCTTGTGCAGTTTTTTCAGCGACCAAGCTTGATCCATCAAATAAGCGCTGAGATAATCGACCAATTCAGGATGAGACGGACGCTCCGCCATCGTGCCAAGGTCATCGGGAGTCCGAACAAAACCTTCCCCGAAATGGTGTAGCCAAACGCGGTTGACGATGACCCGAGCGGTCAAGGGGTTCGCCTTGCTAGCGATGCACTGGGCCAGTTCAAGACGCCCGCTCCCAATCTTGAACGGTTTCGGATTGCCTCCAGACAGCACCTCCAAAAAGCGTCGCGGGACAATGTCGCCGCGTACTCCAGCCTGCCCTCGAATGAATACTGCCGTGTCGGTCGGAGTTTTGGAGTCAGCAACGACCATAGCTCTTGCATCGGAACCCGCATTCGTCAATTTCAGCTCGTTCATTTGCGCGAACACACCGTTGCCGACGTTGCGAATACCCTGAGGCCATCCGTCTATTTCTTTGCGCAACTGGTCGGAGTTAAGATAGTTGGCGGGTGACACATGAAGCGGAAGACTCGCCAACTCTGCTACTCCGGGTTCGACACCGGTCAACGTCGCATCGAGACCCTTAACTGCACTGCTCAGTTTCACAAACTGCCGCGCCTTGGCATCAACGCCGGCAAACATCTTCTCGTAACCCTCAGCCAAATCCTCGAAACTGTAGGGTTTGCTACCCTTAAATGCGGCGGCTACAAATGGATTGAGTTTCGTATTTTTTGGAGAAACGACTTTATCCCATTTACCCTCTCGAAAGGCACGCAATGGCGCGAAAATCGGATCGTTTCGGCCGATAGCACCTCCAATGGCTTGTGTGACATCATTGTCGAGTTTTTCGTCGCTCTTGACCTTAATGGCTTGGAGTTGTTCCGCCTCAGTTGCTCCACTTCGCGTCAAATACCAAGACCGAATGTAACCGGATGCCTTCTGTCGAAATAAAGCATTCTTTTCTTCTGTAATCCGGTAGTAGATATCCCGATTTTTCTGCTCTAACGCAAACATTTTCGCCTGAAACGCGATAGCGATTTCGGACTTAGCGTAAGAAATCACGGGCTTGTCTTTAGGCTCTTCGATGCTGTTGAAGATGCCGTGCATCGCGTAGTAATCTTTGGTCGGGATTGGATCAAACTTGTGATCGTGACAACGGGCGCAGGCGACAGTCATTCCTAGGAACCCTTTGCTCACCGTGTCAATCCGATCATTGATGACGTCATTTGCGTTGCCGGTCCGGTCACCGACCGTGATGAAACCAAGCGCGGCTAGATCACGCGGATCTTTAAGATCGGGAAGCTTATCCGCAGCAAGCTGCTCAAGAACAAATCGATCATACGGCTTATCCTCATTGAAGCTGCGAATGACGTAATCTCGATAGGTCCAAGCATACGGGAAACGGTAGTCAGCAGTCATCTGGCCACGATCACCGCTCGTATCGGCGTAGCGTGCACTGTCCAACCAAAAGCGGCCCCAACGTTCACCGTAATGGGGCGACGCCAATAGCCGATCTACTACCTTGGAAAATGCCGCCGGCGTCTCATCCGCGACAAATGCCTCGATTTCCTGCGGGGAAGGCGGCAGTCCAAGCAGATCATAAGTGGCCCGGCGGAGCAGCGTTTCTTTGTCCCCTTTTTGCCCCGTCGTCAGTAGGCCGGGGGAGGGAACCATCCCCTTCGCTTCGATTTTCTCGAGAATGAAGGCGTCCACCGGTGTCACACACCACGCGCGGTTTTTCACGGCGGGAATGGGCGACCTCTTAACCGGTTGATACGCCCAATGTGCGCGAGCTTCAGCGCTTAGACCGGTGAGTTTACCCTTCGCCTTGCCTTCTCTCGGATCCGGCGCTCCCATCTTGATCCACGCGATGAGGTCTGCGATCTGCCCATCTGCGAGTTTTTTCGCGTCCTTCTTGGGTGGCATCTGCAGGTCCTTATCCTCATACGTCACTGCGGTGATTAGCAGACTTTTCGCCGGATTGCCTGGCGTGACCGCCGGTCCGCCTTCGCCACCTTTCAAAGTCGCGTCGCGGGAGTCGAGCGTCAGCCCACCCTTGGATTTGCCCGATTCAACGCTGTGGCACTTGTAGCAGTTCTCGGCGAGAATGGGGCGAATTTTTTTTTCGAAAAACTCGAGTTGCTCTTTGGGCAGGTCTGCTGCCTGAACTGACGCGACGAGCGTCATTCCGCTAAGAATTGGAAGGAACTTGCGCATGGTATTAGGGCAGTAAAAGGTGAAGGCCACACCGCTCTCGCGCAGCGAATTCGACAACGACTTTGCATTCCGTTGGAAGCGCGCCGCGCGAGATGCGGCTTAGGCTAGGCGATGATATCTTTGACGACGCTTCCAAAGTTGTCGGTGAAGCGGAAATCGCGACCGTTGTAGCGATAGGTCAATTTCTCGTGATCGAAGCCGAGCAGCGCGAGGATGGTCGCATGAAGATCGTGAATGTGGACCTTGTTCTCTGCAGCACGGGCACCGAATTCGTCGGTCGAACCGTAGGTAGTGCCACCTTTGATTCCGCCCCCTGCCATCCATGCAACCATCGCGCGGCCATTGTGATCGCGTCCCGCGGAGGCATTGCCGTTGCGATCGCGCGTGACGGTGCGGCCAAATTCTCCACCCCAAATAATGAGAGTGCTATCGAGCATCCCGCGTTGCTTGAGATCCTTAATGAGAGCCGCAGCAGGTGTGTCGATTTCACCGGCGCGACCGCGCAGGGCGACTTCGAGATTGCCGTGATGATCCCATCCGCCTGCGTCCACCTGCACGAAGCGGACACCACGCTCCACCAAGCGACGAGCGACGAGCAGCTTGGCGCCGGTCTGGCTTTTTCCGTAGAGGTCACGAATCTCCTGTGGCTCCTTGGTGATGTCAAAGGCGTCAGTCGCCTCAGTCTGCATTTTGAACGCCATTTCAAACGACTCGATGCGGGCCTCGAGTTGCGCGTCTTTCTGCAACGCAGCGGCGTGCTTCTGGTTGAGCTTCCGGACGTAATCCAATTCGCGCCGCTGGCGTTCCATGGGCGTAAACTGGTTCCGGATGTTCATGATCACGTCGTCCAAATCCATGTTGGTCGAGTAATTGACATTACAACCCTGATACATCCCCGGCAGGAACGACGACTGACGCCAGTCGGGCGCGCCACCCATCGTTATGAACCCTGGCATATTCTGATTCTCCGTGCCCAGCCCGTAAACCACCCACGAGCCCATCGAGGGCTTGGGAAGCTGGAGCGAACCGGTATTCATGAAACGCTGCGCAACCTCGTGCGCCGGAATATCCGTCCAAAGGGAGCGGATGATGGCCATATCATCGATATGCTCGCCGAGTTTTGGAAAAACCTCGCTGACCTCGACGCCGGATTTGCCGGACGGGGTGAATTTAAAAGGTGAACCAAACGCGAGGCCATCGTGCCCGGGAATCGACTTGTCGTTGTATTTCACCAACTCCGGCTTCGGATCCCAAGTATCGACCTGCGACGGGCCACCCGACGCGAAAATGTGGATGACCGACTTCGCCTTGACCTTGAAATGCGGCTGCTTCGGCAGGAGGGGAGACGCGGCACTCGGGGCGGCTTTGGCGTCGTACGGATTAATGCCGAAAACCGAAGCGAGACTCAGCGCTCCGAAACCCATCCCGCTACGCACTAAAAATTCGCGCCGGGTGTGAATGATGTCGGCGATCGACGAAGTGTGTTCGCGCCGGAATTTTTCAGAGGTGAAGGGCGTTTGTTCTGGGGTCATATTTTTAGTGGGTTGCGGTTGACTGGGAGAAGGGAAGCGATTCGAGATTCCTTAGAAAAAAACTCGGGTCGGAATGTCCGATATCGTCAATAGCGCGCCGCTGATCGAATACGAGAGGAATTTTTGGCTCGGCGCAGGATGCAGAAGTGACTAAACTCACGCCGCCGCCGACCTCTCTGCCTGAAACGAGCCGAGGATGAAAAGTGCTGCCGCGACGCAGATGCAGGCGTCGGCAAGATTGAAGGCCGGGAACGGATCTGCACCAGGGATATGCAGATAAAAGAGGAGCAGATCCACGACATGCCCGTGGGCTAGGCGATCCGTGACATTGCCCAAAATACCCGCCGTGAGCAGGCCGACCCCGCAACGGCTCACCGTATCCGGAAAAGCGCCCCGAAACAACGCGACCGCCAAGCCGATCAACGCCGCCACCGAGAGGAACACGAACGGCAGATTGTTGTCCTTGAATAGGCCCCACGCCATCCCGGTGTTGTCCCAGTAGCACAAGTAGAAAAAGTTCGTGATGACCGTCCGCTGCTCGGTGCGAAAGTCGATGTGATTGATCGCCCACCATTTCGTGATCTGGTCGAGCGCATAAAATGGGAGCGCGAGGCCGAGGAGCAATTTCATCGGAATACCGGACGAGCCCGGATCATGCACCGCCGGCCACACTCGCGCACCGCTCGCAAAGTTCCGGATGTGCCGCGTTCAGGCCCACGTTCGCGCGATGACGCCAGCAGCGGGCGCATTTTTTGGCATGAGTCCGGGCAATGCTGGCTTTAATTTCCGTGCCCGGCACGAGATTCAGTTCGCTCAGGATGAAAAACTCCTCCAGTTCCGCCGCGTGCGGTTCGAGGGCTGCGAGTTGCGCCTTATCACTTAATTCCAACGTCACAGACCCCTCGAGCGCGTTGCCGATGAGCTTTTCTTTCCGCGCCTGCTCGACGGCCTGGCCGATCACCCCGCGGAGCTGGAGCAACTCGGCCACGCGCGTTTCCAGCACCGGATCGCGCCAGGCTCCCTCGATTTCTGGAAAGGTCGCGAGGTGCACGGAACCGGCGTGCCCCGCGAATTCCCACGCTTCATCCGCCGTGAAAACGAGGATCGGTGCGAGCAAGCGCGCGAGGGCGTCGAAGGCCCGTTGCATCACCCATTGCGTGGCGCGGCGGCGCGGAGAATCGGCGGCGTCGCAATACATCCGGTCCTTCGTGATATCGACGTAGAGCGCGCTGAGATCGACGGTGCAAAAATTGTTCAGCGTCTGGAAAACCTTGCGGAATTCGTACGCCGCGTAAGCCTCGCGGCAGGTCGCGATTACGTCCTGCAGGCGCGACATGATCCAGAGATCGATCGTTGTCAGGTCGGCCTTTCCTTTCCTGATTTCCTGCTTTCCAGATTCAAAATCCGAAAGATTCGCAAGCAGGATTCGCAGGATATTTCGGAATTGCCGATACGCGTCGGTGAGCACCGCGAACGACTCCTCGGAGAACGGCACCTCGTTCGTGAACTCCACGCTCGACGCCCACAGCCGCACGATGTCCGCGCCGTATTTGCCGACGAAATGCTCGGCGTTCATCGGCTTCGCGTAAGTCCCCTGCTCCGACTTCGAGACCTTTTTGCGCGTGTCTTTGTCCACGACGAATCCGTGCGTGATCACCGTTTTGTACGGGGCCGCGCCGTTCAGCGCGATCGAGGTCATCAGCGAAGATTGGAACCATCCGCGATGCTGATCCGTCGCCTCGAGGTAAACGTCCGCGGGCCAGCGCAGTTCGGGATTTCTCCGCAATACCGCTTCGTGCGAAATGCCGGAGTCGAGCCAGACATCGAGCGTGTCATTGCGCCGCGTCGTCCCGGCAGGAAGGCCGACAGCGTCCGACCACCACGCATCATCGCGTTCGAACCAGACGTTCGTGCCGTCGCGCTCCGTCAGGTCCGCGACCTTGCGCGCGATCGCCGCATCTAGAATAGGCACGCCCTTTTCGTCGTAGAAAACCGGCAGCGGCACGCCCCACGAGCGCTGCCGCGAGATGCACCAATCCGGGCGCGATTCGACCGTGCCGTAGATGCGATTGCGAGCCCAGTGCGGGAGCCACTGCACCTGGTCGATGGCGGCAAGTGCGTCGCCGCGGATCGCCTCGATGCGGATGAAAAACTGCTCGACCGCGCGGAAGACCACCGGCGTTTTCGAGCGCCAGCAGTGCGGATACGAATGCTTGTAGATTTCCTCGCCGAGCAGCGCGCCACGCTCCCGCAAGTGCTCGATGACTTCCTTGTTCGCGTCGAAAACGTATTTTCCCGCCCACACCGGCACGCCGACTTCTTCGGTGAAGCGCCCGTGTTCATCGACTGGCGAGAGGATCGGCAGCCCATTCTGCACGCCCGCGAGATAGTCGTCCGAACCGTGCCCCGGCGCGATGTGAACCTGTCCCGTGCCGGTCTCCATCGTCACGAATTCTGCGGTGATGATCCTCGCCGTTCTTTCGAGAAAAGGATGCTGCGCCTCGCTGCCCGCGAGCTCGCTCCCGGTCATGCCAGTGAGCAGCCAATCGCCCGCGATTTTCACTTCATCTTCCTCGCGCGAAAATGCGACCTCCTCAAATCCCGCGGCCTCGACGAACGCCGGCAGCAAGGCCTCTGCGATGACAAAAACGTCGGTGGGCACTTCCTCCGCGAGGGCCGCTAGCAAAGGATTCCCAGCCTTCTTCCGAAATGCGCGGACGACATATCGCTGCCGCGGATGCACCGCGATCGCGACGTTCGCCGGCAGCGTCCACGGCGTCGTCGTCCAGATCACCATGCTCGCTTTTCCAGCCAGCGGACCGCTCACGATCGGGAACTTCACAAAGATCGCGGGATCCTCGCGATCGGCATATTCGACCTCGGCTTCGGCCAGCGCGGTCTGCGCACCGGTGCTCCAATAAACCGGCTTCTTCGACTGATAAACCAACCCTTTTTCGACGAACGCGGCGAACGCGCGGATGACCTCCGCTTCGTAGCTCGGCGCGAGCGTCAAATACGGATTCGACCAGTCGCCGAAGACGCCGAGCCGCTTGAATTGCCCGCGCTGGATGTCGATGAATTTGCGCGCGTATTCCTCGCTCCGCCGCCGCACTTCCGCCGGCGCGAGACCGCGCGATTCCTTCACCACTTTGAACTCGATCGGCAGCCCGTGGCAGTCCCAGCCCGGCACGAATGGCGCGCGAAATCCGGCCATCGATTTCGACTTCACGATGAGGTCTTTGAGCACCTTGTTCAGCGCCGTGCCCATGTGGACATCGCCGTTGGCGAAAGGCGGCCCATCATGCAGCACAAAGGTTTCCGCGCCCGCGCGGGCGTCCTGGATTTGCCGATACAGCCCCTCTTTTTCCCAGCGCTCGAGCCGCTCCGGTTCGCGCTTCACGAGGTCCGCTTTCATCGGGAAATCGGTCTTCGGCAGGAGAAGTGTGTCTTTGTAATTCTGGCTCATCGGGCGAAAAGGGGCGCGAGCGTAGCACGCGAAGTCGGTCGGTCAATCGCACCGCGCCGCATGCGATTCCAGTCATCCTGAGCGAAGCGCAGCGGAGCCGAAGGACCTCTTACTTCTCCCCCGAGATGCGGGCGCAACATGGGGGAAAAGTAAGAGGTCCTTCGACTGCGTTCCGCTGCGCTCCACTCCGCTCAGGATGACAAGGCTTTTTGTCATCGTCCGCGTACTCTGGACGCAAAAAAAGGGCGGTCGCGAACGACCGCTCTTTCAAAAACGTCAAACCGCCGGCGCGCCTTATTTCATCAGCTCTTTCAGCTTCGGCCCAATCGCATCCGCCCAGATTTGATACCCCTTCGCGCCGGGGTGCAGCAGGTCGGGCATGACCTCTTTTGTCAGCGTCCCGTCGGCCTCGAGGAATTTGTCACCGATGTCCATGAAGAAGACGTGTTTGCCGTCCGCGAGCTTCGCGATGACGTCGTTCACAGCCTGGTTTTTCACACGCGGCACACTCTCCGTTTTTTCACTGCGCGGGAAAATCGCGAGCAGCAAAATCTTCGTCTCGGGCAGCTTTTTGCGGATCGTCTCGACGATCTTTGTGACGCCTTTCGCGGTCGCCTCCGGCGCGTCGCCGCCGACGTTGTTCGTGCCGATCATCAGCACGGTCGCCTTCGGTTTGATCCCGTCGAGTTCGCCGTTCTCGATGCGCCAGAGGACGTGCTGCGTGCGGTCGCCGCCGATGCCGAAATTCGCCGGATGATACGCGCCGAATTCTTTGTCCCAGATCACTTTTTGCCCGCCCCATCCGGCGGTGATCGAGTCGCCCAAAAAGAGCAGATCGGTTTTTCCTTCCTTCGCGATCTTCACGAAACTCTCGTGTCCCTGCATGAAGCCCGCCTGCGGTTGACCGGTGTTGTTGTCGAGCTTCGGCGCGGCGACATCCGCCGGCTGCGGCGGGAGCTTGATCGGGGTGGCGGCGGGGGCCGCAGGAGTGGCGGTGGCAGGCGCGGCGGGTTTGTCGTCGGCGCGCAACGGAGCCAGTGCGCAGAGCGCGAGGAGGGGGAGGAAACGATGGAGTTTTTTCACGGGAAGGGCGGCGATGCTAGTGCTCGCGATTTCACTCGAAAGCGCGAACTTCCAGAAAATCGCAGGCCACTACCAAGCCGGATTGATGGGCGTTTGCGCCGGCTTTTTCCCGAGCGTTTTCGCCCATTTCAAAACCGGCTCCTCGATCCAGCGCCAGCTCACCATTCCCGCCGCGACCGCGAGGAGAAACGACGCCGCGATGAACGCCGGAAGTCCGAAACGCGGCAGCCCCGCGAAGACGAGGCACTGCTGCATCGGGAACGAATAAATGTAGATTCCAAACGAGAAATCACCGTGCCGCTCGAGCTTCGCGAACGGCAGTCGATACGCGAGAAAGAGGACGAGGTAGGGCAGTGTGAAGGGCCAGACGAACTCGAAACTTCGCCAATGAAACGACGCTACGAGGATCGCGAGAGCGGCGGCGAAAATCCACGCATTCCACCGCAGCCACTCGCGAAAAAGAAAGCAGACCATTCCCGAAAGAAAGGCGACGTAGAGCGAGCGAAAGAGCGAATTGGTGAAGCTGAAAATGCCACCCCATTCCAAAAAATGGCCGACGCCGATGAGCGACATTTTATCGACCAGCCCGCGGACGTGCAGCCCGTAGATGCCCGCAAATAGAAGCACCGCAAACCACCGCCGCCGCAGCAGCCGGGTGAGCGCGAGCAGCGCGAGGCCGAGGTAGCACATGACTTCGGGACCGAGCGACCACATCGCGCCGTTCACCGCCGCGCCCGCGGGCTGATGCGCGAAAACGTCGCCAATGAAATACTGCCGGAGATGAAACCCGGCGTTGCGCGCGAGGAATGAAAGCGGGGAATTCGGACCGGCAGAGAGGCGTGCCCAGTAGCTCATTTCGCCGGGATGCAAAAATCCGATGATCACCGGCGCGAGCACGAGTGCGACGAGCATTTGCGCCGTCCAATAGCCCGGCAAAATCCGCGCGCAACGATTCAGTCCGAAGCGCCACAACGAGGGCTGCCGCACCGCCGAGGCGGTGATCAAAAACCCGCTCACGATGAAAAAGCAGAGGACTGCGACGAAGCCGAGTTGCGCCTGCCCGCCGGTCACGCGCATCAGCGGATCGACTCCAAATCCGCCGATCGGAAAGCAGTGCGAAAAGACGACCGTCAGCGAAAAAACGAGCCGCAAAAACGTGAAGCTGTTCTCGCGGTCACCGGCCATCCTTGCGCTGGCCACGGACGGATTTTCAGCCACGGAATTTCACGGAAAGGACACGGAAGAAAACCAGCATTTCAAATCCCCTTTCCGTGCCCTTCCGTGTGATTCCGTGTGATTCCGTGTGATTCCGTGGCTTGAAAAACAGTTCAGCCCGGCAGCGAATCGTCGAGCGCGGCGATCAGTGCGGTGATCGTCCCGGGCGTTTCGTCGCCCATGTTCGAGATGCGGAAGGTCTTGCCCTTCAGCTTGCCGTAGCCGCCGTCGATCAGGATGTCGTGGCGATCCTTGAGGTTCTTCAGCATCGCTGCGACGTCGATCTCACGATTGTTCGCGACGCACGTCAGCGACACCGAGCGGAAGCCTTCCGGCGCGAAAAACTCGAACCCATTTCGCACCACCCAATCCGCGATCATCGCGTTGAGTTCCGCGTGCCGCGCGTGCCGATTCGCCACGCCTTCGGTGAAAATATCGTCGAGCTTCGATTCGAGCGCGTAGATGTGCGAGATGCTCGGCGTGCTCGGCGTCATGTCCTCGGCCTGATTTTTTTTGAACTCCAGAAAGTCGAAATAATAGCCGCGACCCTTGATCTCCGCAGCGCGGGCAAACGCCTTCTCGCTCGCGGAAAAAAGCGCGAGTCCCGGAGGCATCGCGAGCGCTTTTTGCGATCCGGTGAGCAGCACATCGATGCCGAGTTCATCCATCGGAATCGGCACCGCGCTGAAGGACGAAACGCTATCGACGATCAGCAGCACGTCGGGAAATTCGCGCATCACTTCGCAGATCTCCGCGAGCGGCGACATCACGCCCGTCGAGGTCTCGTTGTGAATCAACGTGACCGCATCGAACCCACCCTGCTGCAGCTTCGCGCGCACCTGCTCGCCGCGGATTGGCTGACCCCATTCGGCCTGCAATGCCTCCGCTTCCTTGCCGCACTTTTTCGACACGTCGAGCCACTTGTCCGAAAACGCGCCGTTCATGCAGTTCAGCACTTTTTTCGCGACGAGGTTTCGCACCGATCCCTCCATCACGCCCCACGCCGACGAAGTGGAAAGAAACACCGGCTGCTTCGTCCCGAAAAGCTCCTGTAGCCTTGGATGGATGCCCGCGTAGAGTTTTTTAAAATCACCGCTCCGATGCCCGATCATCGGCCGTGTCATCGCACGGAAAGTCTTGTCGGAAACTTGGATCGGGCCGGGAATGTAGAGCTTGGGCATCGGGAAATTTAGGAAGTAAGAAGTGAGATTTAGGAAGTGGCTGGAGCCGGGAGGGGCGAGCTTTTACTTCCTAAATCCTAAATCCTAAATCCTAAATTCCGCCTCATTCCCAGATGAAGTGCTCGAGCCGCAACTGCCGCATCCGCTCCTTCGCCTCGGCCGCGCGGGGGCCTTCGAGTTTCGCCATTTTGGAGTAGATTCCGATCGCGGATTTCCATTGATCCTGCGCCTCAAAGATGCGCGCCGCGTCGAAGCCGGCTTTATAGTACCAGAGGAATTCGCGGCTGTCGGCGGCAGTGACTTCCAGCACATCGTAGAAGGCCGTGAGCGCCTCGGGAATGCGCGCGAGCTGCTCGAATGTTTTGCCTTTTTTGTAGAGCGCCTGATTGCGCCACGCGGGAGTTACGTCGGGGAGATTGGCGAGCTGGTCGAAGACCTCGATCGCGAGCCCGAGCTGCTTCGGATCCTTGCGCCCAAGCGCGAGGAGATTGTCGCCTTTTCCGGCCCGCGCTGCGAAGCCGAGTTCCGCGTCCGGCGGCGGTTGCGTGGCGAGGATGATGTCGTAGAGCGCCACCGCTTCCGTCTCGTTTCCGAGCCGGCCCTGCGCGATCGCCTGCTGCTGCCGCGCGTAGAGCTTCATCGGTCCGTCCCGCTTCACCACTTGATCGAAGAGCCCGAGGGCGCGGTCCACCGAGCCGGTGTTGATGCTGTTCATCGCGGCCTGACCCGCGAGAAAAAGTGCGGTCTCTGCGTACGGTCCGTCCGCGTTTTCGGTGGCGAGCAGGGAAAATTGTGTCTCCGCATTGGGGAAATCGCTGGTGCGAAAATAGACCTGCCCGAGTTTCATCCGCACCTCGGGGACGAGCGACGAATGCGGGCGCTCGCGGAGAAATTTCGTCGCGAGTTCGATGACCGCGGGATCGCGCCGTGGTGTCTGCGTGTCCGCGAGAAAAATGGCGAGGTACTGCGACTGGTCCGTGATTTCCGCGGGCGGGAGCGCGTCGTTCACGATCTGGCGATATGTCTCGGCGGCGATGGGTTCGCCGGCATTCAGGGCAAGCTCCGCGAGCGCGAGCCGCGCCTCCGCGGTGCGGGCGTGTTTGGGAAAATGCTGGAGAAATCTCAGCAGCGTTTCCTCCGCCCGCGCATCGCGGGAGCGGGCCTGGAGCAGCCCTTGTTCGAGGACGATTTCGCTGCGCAACAGACTCTCGGGGAACTGCGCCGTGAGCTCGCGATACCGCTCGAGAAAGCCGTCGAAATTCCGCTGGTTCAGCGCGGCGAGCGCGCCGTTGTAGAGCGCGGTCTCGCGCAGTTTCGGCGCGCGCTTCGCCACGGAATCGAAGAGATTTGCCGCGAGCAAATATTCGCCCGCGCGGTAATGCACGAGCCCGCTCCGCAGCTCGATCGCGGCGCGCGCCTCGTCGTCGCTCACGCCCCGCTCGGCGGCTTCAAGAGCGCGGATGGCGTTGACGAAATCGCCCTTTTTCAGATGCCAATCCGCGAGCATTTCCTGCACTTCCGGCAGGAGCGGGTGCGCCGGATACGCCTGCACAAATGTGTCGAGCGTCCCCTTCGCTTTCTCGAGTTTCTGCGCGCGAGTTTGCAGGCGCGCGAGGTAGAAGCGCGCCAGCGCGGCGCGGCGTGCCGGCGGTTTTTGCGCCCATTTTTGCAGCTCGTTTTCGCGCGGGTCGTCCTCGTGCGCGTACATGTCGTCGAGCCGCTGAAACATCCGCTCGAGGTGGACGCTGTCTGGATTACGCCAGATGAAATTCTCGATCGACCGATCGGCCGCGTCGTAGCCCTCCGTGATGATCCCGGCGTCCGTGACCCCGAGTGTCGCGACCACGAGCATCTCCTCCGAGAGGTGCTGCGGATTTTTCAGCACCTGGTCGAAGGTGACGATCGCGTCGGCGGCATGACCTTCGAGCAGCAACAGCCGGCCCTCGACGAGTTCTTTCCATTTTGAATCTTCGGGCCGCGCGGGCTTCACGGCCGCGAGTGCCGCGCGGGCTTTTTTCGCCTGCTGCGCCTCGACGTAGAAGCCGGCGAGCCGCAGCCGCGCAGGGATCGCAGCCGGTGCCGCAACCACGATCTGTTCGAGGAGCGTGATCGCTTTCGCCGTTTGGCCGGTCGCGTGCAGAGCCTCCGCTTCACCGAGCTTCGCGGAAAGCGGGGCGTCCGGGGCGGCGGCGAGCGCGTGAAACATCGGCAGTGCTTCAGCCCATCGCGCGGAGTCCTCGAGGATCTCCGCGCGGAGGAGCAGCGCGGCGGGATCGCGCGTATTCACGAGCGGCTCGATCGCCGCGAGCGCGTCCTCATTTCGGCCACCTGCAAGCAGCGCCTCGCTGAGTTTCCGCGTGGCCTCGGCGCGATCGGCGGGAGAAATATTCGTCGCAGCGAGGAAGCGCTGGAGCTTCTGAATCGCGACCTGCGGAATGGCCTCGGCGAGCGCCTGCGTGGCCTGCTGGAGCAGCGGCGGGTCGGCGGCGGTGAGCGGCGACGAGGTGAGGAAAAAGGCGGCGGCAAACGTCGAACGTCGAACGTCGAACGTCGAACGTCGAAGTGCAGAAAAGAGAGTGCGCAGCGCGACTCCTATATTCGACGCGCGGACTCGCGGAGAGCTCGCGCGTCGCCTCCCCACTTCGACGTTCGACGTTCGACGTTCGACGTTCGACGTTCTCCCCCTCTTCCTCATGCGAGCATCCTCCGCAGGTACCTGCCGGTGTAACTTTCCCCAATCCCCGCGATCGTCTCCGGTGTCCCCTGCCCGATGATTTTGCCGCCGCCGGAGCCGCCTTCCGGGCCGAGATCGAGCACCCAGTCGGCGCATTTAATCACCTCCAGATTGTGCTCGATGATGATGAGCGTGTTGCCGGAATCGCGGAGCTTCAGGAGCACCTCGAGGAGCTTGTGAATGTCGGCGTGATGCAGGCCGGTGGTCGGCTCGTCGAGGATGTAAACGGTGCGACCCGTCGCCTTCTTCGAGAGCTCGCCGGCGAGCTTGATCCGCTGCGCTTCGCCGCCGGAAAGCGTGGTGCCGGACTGCCCGAGCTTCACGTAATTGAGCCCGACGTCTTCGAGCGCGACGAGCTTGTCGGAGATCGTCGGGACGTTGCGAAAAAAGCGCGAGGCCTCATCGACGGTCATCTCCAAAATGTCGGCGATGTTCTTGCCTTTGTAAGTCACCTCCAGCGTCTCGCGGTTGTAGCGCCGGCCGCGGCAGACCTCGCATTCGACATACACGTCGGCGAGAAAGTGCATCTCGATTTTCTTCATCCCGTCGCCCTGGCACGCCTCGCAGCGGCCGCCTTTCACGTTGAAGGAAAACCGCCCGACTTCGTAGCCGCGGATGCGCGACGCGGGCAGCCCGGCGAAGAGGTCGCGGATCGGCGCGAAGGCTCCGGTGTAGGTCGCCGGATTCGAGCGCGGCGTGCGGCCGATGGGCGTCTGGTCGATGATGATCGCCTTGTCGATTTGCTCGAGTCCGAGGATGCGCTCGTGCTTTCCGGGCCGGTCTTTCGAGCGGTAAAAATGGCGGAACAAACTGCGGCGAACGATGTCATCGACGAGCGTCGATTTCCCCGAGCCGGAGACGCCGGTGACGCACGTCAGGCAGCCGAGCGGGAACGCGGCGGTGACGTTGCGGAGGTTGTTTTCCGTCGCGCCGACGACGGTGATCCAGCCCGGAATTTCTGATTTCTGATTTCTGATTTCTGATTTCAGACGCGCGTCCGGCGCGACGTATTGCGGGACGCGGCGGTGCTTTGGGACAGGGATTTTTGCGCGTCCGCTGAGGTATTGGGCGGTGAGGGAATTTTCGACTTTCAGAATTTCCTCGAGCGTCCCCTGCGCGACGAGGAAGCCGCCGCGGGCACCCGCGCCGGGGCCGAGGTCGAGGATGTGGTCGGCGGCGCGGATGGTGTCTTCGACGTGCTCGACGACGATGACGGAATTGCCGAGATCGCGGAGGCGTCGGAGCGTGCCGATGAGGCGGTCATTGTCGCGCTGATGGAGGCCGATGCTCGGCTCGTCGAGGACGTAGAGGACGCCCGCGAGGCCTGATCCGATCTGGGTGGCGAGGCGGATGCGCTGCGCTTCGCCGCCGGAAAGCGTGCCGCTTTCGCGATCGAGCGAGAGGTAGCCGAGGCCGACTTCGACGAGGAAATTCAGGCGGTTGGAAATCTCGCGGCGGACCTCGGTCGTGATGAATTTCTGCTGCTCGGTGACGACGAGATTTTCGATGAACGCCTTCGCCTCCTCGATCGTGAGGCGGCAGAAATCGTAGATGCTCAGCTCGCCGGACAGCGCACGGGCGGCGCGTCCGCGGAGGTCGTCGGCGCGCGCGACGCTGGCGTCGGGAAGCCGCGAACTCTTCACGGTGACGGCGAGGATTTCCGGCTTCAGCCGCGCGCCGTGGCACGCCGCGCAGGTCCGGCGGCTCATGTATTGGCGGATGCGCTGGCGCGAAAGTTCGCTGTCCGTGGTGTCGTGCAGCCGCTGGAGATGCGCGACGATTCCGTCGAACGGCTTCTCCGTTTTCGACTGCTTGCCGTCCTCGCCGAAACCGATCGCGATCTCCCGCTCACCGGTGCCGTACATCAGCGCGTGCTGGAAATCAGCGGGCAGTTCGCGGTACGGCCGATCGACCGAAACGCCGTATGCTTTCGCCACCGAAGCGAGCACGCCGGCGTAATATTTCTGCATCCGCGCCGCGGCCTTGGCCCACGGTTTGATGGCCCCGCCGGCGAGCGAGTTCTCGGGGTCGGCGACGATCAATTCAGGATCGCAGACCTGCTCGGTGCCGAGCCCGTGGCAGACCGGGCACGCGCCGAGATGGCTGTTGAATGAGAAGTGTTTCGGCGTGAGCTGCGGCAGCGTGTAGCCGGTCTCGGGATTGCTGAAATCGGTCGAGTATTTCAGCTCGTGCCACTGCTCCGGCTCGACTTGCTGCAAAATTTTGAGTCGGCTGCCGCCCCACTTCAGCGCGGTGTCCACTGAGTCCGCGAGCCGCGTCCGCACGCCGTCGCGGATCACCAGCCGATCGACCACCGCCTCGATGACGTGGCGCGCGCCTTTTTGCAGCTTGATCGGCTCGGGTCCGCCGAGTTCCACGATCGCGCCATCGACCCGCGCGCGGACGAACCCCTCGCGTTTCAACTTCTCCAAAACATCCCGAAATTCCCCCACCTCGCTCTGCACGATCGGCGCGAGGACGACAATCTTCGACTCGGCTGGCAGCGCGAGGATTTGATCCACGATCTGCTGCGGCGTGAGCTTGAAAATCGGCGCGCCGGTGTGAGGATCGTGCGGCTGACCGATCGAGGAAAAGAGCAGCCGGAGGTAGTCGTAAATCTCGGTCGTGGTCGCGATCGTCGAGCGCTGATTTCCGCTCGAACTCCGCTGCTCGATCGCGATCGCCGGGGAGAGCCCTTCGATGAAATCCACGTCCGGCTTTTGCATCTGATCGAGGAACTGCCGCGCGTATGCCGACAGGCTTTCCACGTAGCGCCGCTGGCCCTCGGCGTAGAGCGTGTCAAAGGCCAGCGACGACTTTCCCGAGCCGCTCATCCCCGTGATCACCACCAGCTTTTCACGCGGGATTTCCAGCGTCAGGTTCTTCAAATTGTGCTGGCGCGCACCGGTGATTTTGATAGTTTGCGCCGGCATTTTTCAGAGGAAAAGCGAACCCCGAAACAAAGCAGAACCACCCCGCCCCGACTAGAGGTAAAACATGGCCGAAACCCCATTTCAGATGACGCGCGCGGAGTTCGAGGTGCTGCATGAGCACTACCGAAAGCTGAAGCACGACATCAACAACACCCTCGCCGTCGTCATGGCCCTTTCCGAACTCGGCCAGCGCAACCCGGCGCATTTCGAGAAGCTCGCGAAAGCGGTCCTCACCCGCGGGCCCGAGGTCGTCGAGCAGATGCAGGATTTCCAGAACGCGATGGCGGCGAAGCTGAAATCGTCGGTCGCGGTGTAGCTCGTCTAGAAACGCGTCATCCAGGCGTGGACCGCTTGGAATTTCCACGCGAGCACCGCGGCCAGCGCGACGAGCAGCAGCGCTGCGATGTCCCGCCTCCCGAACCGATCCGCCATCGCCATGCTCGTCATCGTCGCCCCGCTCACGCCCTCGATCCCCTGCTCTTCCGGCGTCCGCCGCGCGATCTCATCCCACGGTTTGCCGTTCCAAGTTTTCAGAAAAATCCGGTCGTCGCGCACATCCTCCACATCCTCCACATGCTCCCGCGTGTCCTGGCTCGCGTGAACCCGGACTCCGAGCACCCGCAGCGCCGGGTCAAACGCCACCAGCGAATCCGTCCAGCCGCGATAGCCGACGATTCGGTCGGTGAAAGGAGACGTCCGCAGCACATACCCGAGCTCTTTTCCCGACGAGTCGCGCACCGACATTCCCGCGCGTTCGCCGGGGTCCGGGCGGAGTTCCGCCACCGTCGGATAAATCGCCCGCACCTCCTCCAGCGCGATCGGCGCGTGACCCTCGATCCGCAGCCGCACTGCCTGCCCGCGGACGATCCACGCAATCGCCACGAGCACGGCCAGCCGGTAGAGCTGCAGGAGTGGGCGGCGAGGGCTGAAGTTCACGAGCGCGATGGGAAGGCGCGTTTTCGGAGAATTTTGGAGGCTCCGTTTTCATCCGCGCCCGAGTCGGCGCGGCTCACGGCACCGGGACGAGTTGCACTGCGTCGGCGTGCACATTTCCGTCGGCGGGCGCGCCGCCGAGGGTCACGACGGCGGGCTTCGCGGGGCCGAAGAGAAATGTGCCGACGGAGTTGAAGCCGCCCGGCTGCGTGGACGGCACGCGCTGGTTGACGGTCATTTTTTTCAAGCCCTCGGCGCTCTCGATGGCGACGGGCGCATTCGTCGCGCGGTTTTCGTGGACGCCGGGACTGAGGCGCACTTCGTAGCGGCTGGCTTTTTCGATTTTGAACTCGTAACGCGCCGCGCCGTCGTCCTTCGCGCTGCGATAATGGTAGCCGCTGCCGACGTAGCCGGGCAGCCCGCTGCCTTCCGTCCAATGGCCCGTGAGCTTCGCCTGCGCGTCGTCAAGCACGAGCCCCGGCAGACTCGCGGCGGACGACGTCCGCGGGTTTGTCAGGGAGACCGAGCGCGGCGGCGCGGAATTTCGCGAGCCCAGCGGCGTCGTTCGGCGGCACGAAGGCGAGGTCTTTCGTGAAGAGAATGACGTCGCAGCGGCCGTTGAATCCGGTGAGATCGTGCAGCGCGAGGGTCGCCTCGCGGCTTGGCGATTTCGACGGTCCCGCCGTCCTGCCACGCCCACTCCGCGCCCTTGTTTCCGAACGTCTCGGAGAGCGGCTGGCCGTCGATGGCGAGCTGGAATTTCCCCGGCGCGCCGGGGTCCTTCCACTTCGCGACCCAATCCTTGGTCCTGACGAAGACGCGATATTTACCCGCGCTCGGAAAAGTGACGGCGGTGCTCGCGTCCTTCACCGGCACGCCCATCCCGTGGGCCATGAGATACGGCGAGCCCATGATCTCGATGAATTGCGTGTCGAGCACCCAGCCGCCGGGCTGCGCGAAGCTCTCAGCTTCCAACAAAACCTAGTCCGCGGCGACGGCGGAGGAGCCCGCGAAGACGACGGCGGCGAGCGCGAACAGCAATGTGCGAAGGCGCATGGCAGCTTACTTCGCGACCGGCTTGCCCGCTTTTTCCCACGCCTTGAACCCGCCGTTCATGTGGAGAACGGACGGGAACTTCAGCGCCTCGACTTTCGGCAGCATCCGCCCGCTGCGCCCGCCCGCCGCGCAATGGACGACGACCGGCTGGGATTGATCCAGGGCGGTGATCTTTTTCTCAAAATCGGGGTCGGCAGAACTGATGTTGGTCGCGCCCTTGATGTGGCCGCTGGCGAATTCCTCCGGCGTCCGCACGTCGAGCACGGTGGCCTTCGGATTGGTGGCGAGCAGCTTCTCCACGTCGTCCGGCGTGCCGTTGGCGACGCGCGCGGATTTCTCGACGGAGGGTGCCGCCGGTGCGGGCGGCGCGGCCAAAAGTGGAGCGGCAAAGAGCGCGAACGCGGCAATGAGCGGGGATGTTTTCATGGAGCCGGATTGAAGCCGGTTCGCGGCGCCGTGCAACCGGGTTCCCAGTCTCGCCGAGCGCGTCCCTCCTTCCGGTCATCTCGAGCGAAGCGAAGCGAAGTCGAAAGACCTCTTACTTTTCCCCCGCCGACGGCGCGCGCATCGCGGAGGGGAGAGAAGCAAGAGGTCCTTCGACTGCGTTCCGCTGGCGCTGCACTTCGCTCAGAGACTGTCCAGGAAGTCAGGCGTCTCGCCTGACCGGGTGCGTCTCACCCGGCGTGTCAGGCGGGACGCCTGGCTTCCTCCGCGCCGAGATCCCTTCTTTCGACTTATTACACAGTCTCTCAGGATGACGGGGAAGAAACGGACGTGCCGCGGAATTGCATCGGCCAAACTTTTCGCTAATGGATCACGTCCCGCGCGGCTTCTCTGCGCGCCTCAATTCAATTCAACCCAACCCATCCACATGAAACTGCTCCCGTCCCTCCTCGCCCTCGCCTCGCTCGGCGTCTTCGCGCAAGCCGCCGAGACCTCCGCCGTGCTCAATGTTCCCGACTTCCCGCCGCGCACCGCCGGCGCCGGGGAGCACAAAATCTTCAACGGCAAAGACCTCACCGGCTGGTCCGGCAACCCCGATCTCTGGACCGTGGAAAACGGCGCGATCACCGGCAAAACGACCGCCGAGAAGCCGCTCAAGCACAACACTTTCCTCGTCTGGACCGACGGCGAGGTCAGCGATTTCGAGCTCACTTTCAAATACAAGATCGTCCCGGGCGACGCGAAAGGCTTCGGCAATTCCGGCGTGCAATATCGTTCCAAAGTGCTGCAGCCCGGCGAGAACGGCCCGATCATCGCGGGCTATCAGGCGGACTTTGAATGCGGCACGACCTACTCCGGCATCCTGTATGAAGAGCGCATGCGCGGCATCCTCGCGAAGCGTGGCGAGAAGACGGTGATCAAGGCCGACCCGGCCGATCCGAAGAAGTCCAAGGTCGAAGTCGTCGGCACCGTCGGCAACTCCGATGAGATCCAAAAGGCGATCAACAAGGACGACTGGAACGACTACAAAATCATCGCGAAAGGCAACCACCTGCAGCACTTCATCAACGGCAAGCAGACCATCGACGTGACGGATGAAACCGAAGCCGGCGCAAAGACCGGCGTCCTCGCGCTGCAAATCCACGCGGGCTCGCCGATGATGGTGCAGTTCGCCGACATGGTGCTGAAGACGGAGAAGTAACCGCCGCCCTCGGAGTCCATTTGAAAGCCGCCGGAGCACGCGCTCCGGCGGCTTTTTTTGTGCGCGGCACTGAAGGCCGAGCAATGCGAGAGGCGAGACGCGTCTATTCTTCCGGTCATCCTGAGCGGAGCGAAGCGCAGTCGAAGGACCTCTTACTTTTCTTCGCTCGGACGCGTCCCGACGGGGAAAAGCAAGAGGTCCTTCGACTCCGCTGGCGCTGCGCTAAGGATGACAAAAATGGCAGGGCGGGCGCTCCGCCCGCCCCGCGGAAACCGAAGCGTTCGCCTGCCAAAGCCAGCCGCACGCCCCACGCGCCTCACTGGTCGATCGTGATCGTGAAACTCACCGTCCCCGCCCCCGCGGGGGCGAGGGTGCCGGTGAAGGTCCAGCGAATCGCACCCGTCGCACCGGCGGCCGGCGCAATGACGGTGGGACCGGTGAGGCCGGGTGGGAGCGGGCCGTTGGCGGTGCTCACAAAAGTGCTGAACGCGGGCGTCGTGTCGAAGATCACGATGTTGCTGAGCGCCGCGCTGCTGTTGTTGGAATACGCGATGGTGTAGGTCAGCGTCTGGCCCGGAAGCGCCGTCGCTTTGTCCACGGACTTGACCAGCGTGAGGCCGGCGGTCGTCGGGTTTCCGACCGTCGTCACGTCCTGCCGCGTGATCGTGGAAGTGAGCACTGGAGCGGCTCCGACGTAATTGAAGCTCGCGCTCAGCGTCTCCTGATCCTTCGCGCCGAAACTCGCATTCACGGGGATGAATTCTTTCACCAAAAGCGCGATCGTGTCGCCCGCGACGACCGCGATGGGGGCGGTGATTTGCGGCTCGCCCGAGTCGAATTGCCCGTTGCCATTCACATCGCGGAAGACGAGCGCGGACCATCCGGCGAGCGCGGGATTCGGCACGCTCGCGGTGCTGAAAGTGACCGTGCCCGCGGAGCCCGCGGTGAAGGTGTGCGGGTAATAAAGAACGGTGCCGGGGAGGCCCGATTGCTGGCCGTCGGTGGTCAGCGTGTTCGCCGGGACGTCCGCGAAGTTCACGTTCGCGTAGGTCGTGTTGAGCGTGAGGTTGAAGGAAACGGTGTCGGTCGCGCGGCCGTAGCTGCCGCCGGTGTTGCCCGCGGTCCCGCCGGTCGAGAGGAAATTCACGACGTTCGTCTCGACGATTTTCAGCGCCGTGCCGGCGGGAATCGTGCCCGGAATGAAGAGCGAGTAGTTGCCGCTCGCGTCGCTTGTCGTCGTCGAAAAGGTCGTGGTTCCCGCCGCGTTGGTGAGCTTCAGGGTTGCGCCCGCGATGCCAGTTTCGCCGCCGTTCAGCACGCCGTCATTCGCCGTGCCGCCGGTTGTGCCGATGTCACTAAAAACGGTCCCACGAATGCCCAGCGCGTTGATGAGGCCGAAGTTTTGTCCGCTCAACGGGATGTTCGTCATCGCCACCGGCGAGCGGACGCCCGTGCCGGATTCCGTCCCCGTCCAGCCCGCGGGCAGCGCGGGCGTCACGTCGGCGAGCGTCGCGTTATCATCGAGGACGAGTGAGTAGTTGCCGGCTGGGACCGCGCTGAAAAGATACGCGCCCGTGACCGGATCGACCGTCGTCGCCTGGAGCGCGGGACCGCCCGGCGTCGCGAGATCGACGAGCTTCACGAAGAGCGTCAGCCCCGTTCCCGCCTCGCCGCTATCCTGCTGCAAATTGCCGTTCGCATCCGAATAGACGAAGCCCGAGAGCGGCATCCCGTTCGTCGCCGTCGTCGTCACGCGTGAGGCCGCGGCGCTGCCATTGTTGTTGGCCGGGGTCGGGTCCGCGGTGGTGGAGGTGCTGCTCGCGATATTCGTGAAGGTTGCCGCCGCTGCCGCGGTCACCGTCACCGTGAAGCTCGCGCTCGATCCGCTCGCGAGACTCGCGATCGTCGGCCACGTCACCACGCCCGCGGCGAAAGTCCCGCCCCCGCTCGCACTGCCAAAGGTCAGCGCCGCCGGCAGCGTGTCTTTCACCACCACGCCGGTCGCCGTCGATGGGCCGTTGTTCGTCGCGGTGATCGTGTAATCAAACGGCACGCCGACTGCCACGGCGGTCGGCCCGGTCTTCGTCACCGCCACATCCGAGCTGATTCCGATCGTCGTCGTCACCTTCGCGCCCGCCGCCGAGCCGTCATTGTTCGCCAGCGCCGGATCGAAAGAATCCGACGTGCTCGCAGCGACATTCACCGCGCTGCCAGTCGCGTTGGCGCTCACTGTCACGGTAAAGCTCGCCGTCGCGCCGTTCACCACATCGCCGACATTCCAAGTCACGATGCCGCCCGCCTGCGTGCCTCCGCCGGTCGCGCTCAGAAAGGTCACTTGCGCGGGCAGAGTGTCTTTCACCACCAGATTCCGCGCCGTGTCCGGCCCGTTGTTTTTGTAGGTGACCGTGTAGTCGAAAGTCGCGCCGACGGACGAGGTCGCGGGCCCGGTTTTTGTCGTCACAACGTCCGCGCTCGGCACCGTCACGGTCGCCTGCCCGGGCGCGTCGTCGCTGGTGCTTTGCGTGGTGTCGATCCGCGTATCTTCGATGTAAGCCGTCGCGCGATTCACATACGAACCGCCGATATTTGGGATCGTCACCCGATAGACCAAATCGCGGAACGTGCCCGCCGGGACGACGAACGTGCCGCCATAAGTCAGCGTCTGCACCGTGATATTCGGATCAGGAATCGCCACGCCATTGAAAGTCGAACTGCCCGCGATGTAAGTCGCATTCGCGGGCGAAGATGGGAGCACATCGACGATGCGATCGAGCTGCACGTCGTAGATCCCGCTGTTGCTCAGCCGCACTTTGTAGGTTGCGATGCCGCCGGTCGCGAGCGCGGTGGGCGTCACGGTTTTTGCGAGAAGGGTCGTGTTGATCGCCGGTAAGATCGGCAAGAGACTCAAAAAGTTACCGGTGTCCGTGTGCTTGATCTGCGTGCCGCTGGAAATGTAGCCGATCGGACTCACCGGGACGGAAGTCCCGGTCGTATTAACGATGCGGAAATTAAACACCGATGTGTAATCGGTGTCCGAGGACCCGAGCCCCGCCGGCGGGACCAGCAGCGTGTCGTTGTAAGTGCCGGTGTTTCCGCCCGAGAAGGTGATCGACGTCGTCACGAGTTGGAGCGCATCGGCACGCCAGTTCGAGTAAGTCGCGGGCGAAAATGCGAGCACCTTCGCCGCCCCGATCGTGCCGGTGTGACCGGTCACCGTGATCGTCACGATACCGCCCACCGAGGGCGGGTTCGGCGTCGCCACCGTGGTCGTCACTTTGTTCGCACTCGCGGCGATCGTGTCCGCCACGCTCGTGAAAGCGAAGTTGCCCGTCGCCAGCGTCGCGCCGATCCCCGGCACATTGTCGAGCACCGTGATCGTGTGGCCCTGTGCGCCGGCTGAGAGGCTGCTCGCTTGCAGATAAAAGCAGGCAAGCTTCGACTGCCCCGGCGCGAAGGAACCAAGCGAGACAATGCCATTTTCGCTCGGCGCGAGCGACACGGAGCCACCCGTAAAACTTCCGATCGTCGCCCACATATTCGGCCGCGAGACGCCGTCGTTCGTCACCTGATACGCCACATACATGCAGCTCAGATTCTTCCCGAAGTCGGTGTAGAAAACGGGGGATGACTGGCGCGTGAGCGTCGGCGCAGCGGAGGCGGAGGCAGCGAAGAGCAACGTCAGCGCGGCAATGAGACACAGCATTCCTGCGGCAGAAAACGCCGAACGTCGAACGTCGAACGCCGAACGTCGAAGTGGGGACTCGAACGCAGAATGCTGAACTTCGACGTTCGACGTTCGACGTTCGACGTTCGACGTTTTCCCCCTCCCCTTCATCGGTTCTCCTTCCGCTTCCGCTGCCACAGCTCTTCATCGAACTTGAATCGCAGCGCGAGGTAGAAGCCCTGCTGCGTGTATTGCTCCTCGCTCAAATCGCGGTCCTCGAAGCCGATGAAATTATACCCGATGCCGACACGCAAATTGTCCATCAGCGTGAACCCGATTTCAGGTCCGATGCCGTAGCGCAGCCCGCCTGCGCTGTCGGCCAGCGCGCTGGAGTTGATCCCGATGTCCCAGCGTTTGCTCAGGTCGTAAATCGCGCGGACGGCGACCAGATGCGCGCTCGTCGTCGTGCTGCGATTGTTCGAGTCCTCGAAGACCAGCTTCGCCGCGTAATGCCCGCTCATCGTGAAGTCGGGCGTCGGCTGGAAGTTGGCATCGAGCGAAACGATGTGGACTTTCCGCGCGACGTTGAAGTCCGCTTTCGTCCCGTCGTCCTCGGTCTTGAACTCGTATTTTCCGAGCCCGTTCCAGCGATCGTTTTCCGTCGGCCGCCACGCCGCGCCAGCCTGAATTCGCGCCTGCGTCTGATCCCCCGCGCCGGGCGCTTTATTGTCCGCTACGTAAAGGATCGTCTTCCCGAGCGCGGTCCAGTCGCGGTTGATTTTATACGCCACGCCGAGCGTGTTGAGCAGGCTGTCGGTCGTGTCGCTTTTTCTCAGCTCCAGTCGCGCAGTGCCCTTCCAGTCAGGGTTTGCGGTGTATTCGAGCGCGCCGGTGACGGCCGTCGATTCGAGCGCCACGTTCTTCGATCCGGTCAGCGGCGCGACCCGCTCGAAGCTCGTCAGCGCGCGCAGTCCCGGCGCGAGCGGCCAGGTGTTTCGCAGCCCGATCGCGGCCTCGTTTTCGCGGCCCGAGATGCCGTTGCGGGCGCGGTATTCGTTGAAGAGCTGCGCGTCTTTCGCATACGTGCTTTCGACTCCGACGACCGTCGAGTTTTGTCGCTGCACCGAGTTGATTTCAAACGGTCCGCCGAGCGAGGAAATCAGCTCGTGCCGCGCGTAGAGCCGCGTTTTCGGATCGACCTGATATTCGCCGCCGATCGCCGCCATCCGCTTGTCCGCGTCGAAAACATCCTGCTCGTATTCGCCGAAAACGCGGGCGCGCTGTTCGGTGAAAGGGACCGGCGCGCTGAGCTTTACCCGCGCACTGCGGACGACATTCGGCGTCGCGTTCGGCGACAGTGCGGTGCTCGCGGACGCGGGCGTGCCGGTCTCCGTCGAGTAGCGTCCGCCGACTTCTACGCGCACGTCGTGTTTGAAAGATTGCTCGACTGCGACCGCGCCGCCGAGCCGCTTCCCGCCTTCCGCCGACTCGGTATCGACGCCCTCGATCAGCAGCCGCGTGTTCTTCCCGAGACGCACCGCAATCTGCGCTCCGCCTTCCGTGCGACCGGAAGTCAGGACGGATCCAGGATTGTGAAAACCAGCCTCCGCACGGCCCCAGAAAATCCGCGCCGCCGTCCCCTCGCCCTGATGCCGCAGCTCGAAACGATACGCATTTCCGCTGCCCAAAATCTGGTCCTCGGTGTGCGCAAATTCGCCAATCAGGAACGTCCGTTTGCCCAGCTCATAAACCGCGTTCGCGCTGTAAAGTCCGAACGTCCCGAGCGGATTCTCCTCGCGAGCAAACGAGCCGCCGACCTCGAATTTGCTCGTGATCTTGACCTGGCCGTCCGCGCCGTAAGTCCAGAATTTCGGCCCGCCCTGGTCGGCTTCGTACGTCACGCGGATCGAGATTTGATTCAGGTCCGCGTCGAGGCTCGGCACCGGTGCCTTGAACAAAATCCGGCCCGTGAACGGCTCGAATTCGTAGTCGCTGAACCGCGTCCGCGTCTCCGTTTTCACGATCAGGCCCGGGTTGTTTCGGGCGCGGACGAGGATCTCGACTTTCTCGCTGTTCGCGAGGCCGCTGCTCTTCCGCACGTTGAAAAAATACGGGCCGCTCGTGCCATTCGCGGGCAGCTCTTCGATGATCTGCTTCGTCGAGTCGAAGCTCGCCCACGCGCTCCCGCTGACGCGCGAATTTTCGTAATGCTCGCGCACGCCGGTGAGGCTGCGGTTGTAAGTTCCGAGCTGCCGGAAGTCGCCCGGCGCCTGCGTCACGAAGTCGCCGTAGAGCAAGTAGCTGCGCTTTTTATCGATGCGGATGTAGAGCGGCCCGCTGCTCTGCGCCTCGAATCCTTTCACCGACGAGTCGCCATAAACCGGGTAAAATTCGTCCGGCTGAATGTCGCGGAAGAGCCGCTCTTTCACCTCGCGCTCGGAGTCGTAGGCAGCCGTCAGGAGGTAGTCGCCCTTGATTTTTCCCTTCAAGAAAAACGCCGCGCGGGCGCTCGCGTTGCGGTCGTCGCCGCCGATGCTGAGCTCGTTCAGCTCCTGCTCGAAGGTGTCGCGCTTCGTGACTTTCGTCATCCGTCCGGCGTTGAAATGCGTGAGGTTCACGCGGCCCTCGACGAGGCCGGCGGCGAGCATGGGACGGAGGTCGGGCAGGAACGCGAGCTTCCGCTCGGTGCGCATGACGCCGCTGCTCACGCGCAATTTGCAGTCGCCCGGCTCGACGGGCGCGAGCACGTCGAACTCGGCGCGCCCGCCCTCGATGAACGTCTGAATGCCGGGCGCGGCTTCGTTCAAATCGCGCACGTTCCACGCGCCGAGCGTCGCCTCGAGCGTGAGCTCGGTGCGGGCGGTGACGCGGACGCCGTGCGCGTCGAGGAGCTCCACGATGATGTGCGCCGGGGTGTGTCCGTCGGCCGCCTGATCGTGCGCCGGGAGCGTGAGTTTGATGCCGCCGAGCTTGTCCGGCGCGATGACGTGGATGCGCTCCGAGCCACGCGAATTTCCGAACGAATCGACCTGCGCGATTTCCAGTTCGTTGCTGCCGGGGACGAGCGCGACGCCGATGAATTCGAGCGCTTCGATCCCGCGCTCGGCGTCGGTCACGCGCTTGCCGATGCGGCTCGCGACGACTTCGACGCCGTTGACTTTCAGCTTCATCGCCGCGCCTGCGCGGCCCTGCACGCGCACGGTTGCCTGCGCCATCGGCAGCGTGTCCCCGTCGCGGAGATCGAGGAAAATCGGGCCGGTGGGCTGGGCACGATTGGCGGTTGCAGCGGGGGCAGAAACGGCGACCGCCATTTCCAGCGGCACCGCCGGGACGAGTGCTTCATTGCTCGGGATGTTGTCAAAAAGTGTGAGGTCGATCTCGCCCGGATCGCTTGGACTCCCCGGCAGCAAAGGCTCGAACGCCGGCGTGGTGTCGGTGCGCTCGGCGGTCCGATTCCCGGGTAGCGCACGCGTCTCGCGTGCTGGTTCCGGCGTCCCGCCGGAACGAACTTGTTCTGCCGTCGCGGTTGGAGGGACGTTCCCCAAATTTGAGGACGCATCGAAAGTCCGCGAAGGCGGGACGCCTTCGCCAGCACGCGGGACGCGTGCGCTACCCGGGAGGGGAAACGCTGCGCTCGGGGTCGGCGGGACGCCTTGAATCGGAGCCGGAGCCGCCGGGCGGCGGTCGCCCATTTCGTAGTCGGGCGTGGGGTCCTGGAAGAGCGGTTGGGTGAAGGAGCGCGGGTTCGCGGAGCCGGTGCCGAAATTGAAACGCTGGTCGCCGAGGATCAGGCTGCCCGCGCCTTCGCTGCGGACATCCTGCGTCGGCTGGACCGCGACGCCGGGGACGATCACGCCGCTGGCGGGCTGCGAGCGTCGGTCGGCGTTGACGCCGTAAAGTGGCTGGCCGTCACGCGTGAGGTCGGCTTTCAAATTGCGCGACGACTCACTCGCGATCTTGTCGGCGGCGGCTTTCAGCTTCGCAATTTGCGCGAGGATTTCGGGCGTCGCATTGCCGACGGCGAAGTTCGCCTTGTGCATCTCGGAGTTTTTGAGATCGACGAAACGCGTGCCCGCCGTGCCCGCATTTCGCGTGTCGAGGACTTCGAGTTCCGCGCCTTTTGGCAGCGTGATTTTGTCGAGCTTCAGGATGTGGGTGCGCGGATTGACGCCGTAGAAACTGTATTTCCCGTCGCCGTCCGAGATGACGTAGCTGCCGTCCTCGATGAAGAGCCGCACGCCGGGAATCCCGGGCTCGCCGGCGTCCTGAACGCGGTTGTGATTTTTGTCCAAGAACACTTTCCCGATGATCACGCCGCGGGTGGTGAAGACGCCTTCCTGGAGCTGGACCTGCGCGGTGGCGATATTGCTCTTCGTCCGCGGAGCAGCCTGGTTGCTGGCTTGCGCGCGATTGATGCCGTCGCCCTGCGCCGCGTCCGCTCCGATGCGGGTGCGATAATTTACGGTCACGAGCTGATCTTTCGCGACAAGGCCGAGGCTGAATTTGATGCGCGGACCGGACGAGCCAGAAGCGCTGCGGAGCTTGTCGCGACCGTTCAGCAGCGCGGAGTTTTGCTCGAATGCGAAGCCGTGCGGGAGTTCATCGTCGAGCACCACGTCGGTCAAATCGTGACCGCTGACGTTTTTGATTCGAACGGTGTAATCGACGAAATCGCCGATCTCCGCGAACTGCCGCGAAGCGAGTTTTTGCACGAAAATGCCCGCGGCTTGATCCGCGACGCGATCTACGGGGATGTCGAAAACGAAGTCACCGGCGAGGGTGTCGAGCGTGAAGGTGAGGTCGTAGGAAGCGTTGCGATCGACGTTGCGGCCCTTCGGTAAATCGGCTCCGACGACCTTCGACGGCGCGTCCCATCCGGGCGGCGGGAGGACCTCGAGACGGTAGCTGCCGGGCGGGATGACAGGGAAGGAGTATCGCCCGTCGGAGGCCGTCAGCACTTGATTCGAGGCCGGTGAGCCGTCGTGATTGAAGACGCGCGCATTGGTTCCGCTGGAGGCGTCGATGAGGGTGACGCGGGCTCCGGCGATGGGCGCGTTGGTCTTGCTGTCGAAGACGATTCCGAACGGATCGACCGGGCGCGTCGGCGCGAGGCTGACGGTGTTTGAAGAGGTGACCGAGGGCGGAACGCCGGGCGCTTCGACCGCGAAGAATTGGGCCGTGTTGACGATTGCGCCATTGGCGTTGGGCTTGATCAAAACGACGAAGCTCAGCGTCTGCGCGGCGGGCGCAAGCGGGTTGGTCGGAGCCACGGCGAGAGCGACGGCATCGACGGTTTTGAGGTCGCCGGGCGCGCTGGTGGCGTAGGTTTGCAGCGGGTCGCCGCTGCGATGGTAGAGTTGAAATCCCGCGCTCGAGCCGTTGCCGAAACGCGCGAATTGCGTCTGCGCGGGAATGGCATCGCGCAGCACGACGAGGGTCTGCGCCACACCATCGACGATCGTTTCCACACCCGTGCCGGAAGCCGGGTCGGAACCCGTCGCTTTCACGACGAAGGTGACCTCTTCGCCGGTCTTCGGCGCCATGTTCGATGCGGTCTTGAGCAGCTTCACCGCAGGCGCGGGCGACTGCCGCAGCGCTCGCACCGGAGCCGAGACGAGGGTCACGGCGATGTTCTGTTTGTTGACGTAACTGGCCCTCGCGATGTTGACGATTTCCGACGGCGCCGCCGCCGCGCGGGCGGTGCCGGCGAGGCTGCCGAGTGCCAAAAACAGGCACGCGAACAGACCCGCCGGACGCCGCGCGGACGACCGGATTTTGACGCAGAAATCGTGTGCTCGTGAAATCACGCGAGGAGCGGAAGCGCTGCCGCGGCGGCCTGAAACTCAGGTCCGCCGCGGCGTTGCTGGGGGAGATTACTGAGTGATGACGACGCCGAACGTGATGACCGCGGACTCGGCCGGGTTCAGCGTGCCGACGTTGAACTGGAGCGCGCCGCCCGCGCCGTTCGCAGGCACCGTGACGACGCTCGGGGCCGAGCCGCCGGTGACCGTCGCCGGGCCGGTGGTCGTGTAGATCGTGAACGCGGGCGTGCTGTCGAAGACCTGGATGGCGGTCGCCGGGGCAGTGCCTTTATTCGTCACGGTGATGCGGTAGCGGAGCGCTTTTCCGGGCACTGCGCCGCTGCTGATCTGGCCGGACGTGTAGGGCAGAACCGGGTTGCCGGTCGGTGCGCCGACTGCGCCCGAGTCGAGCGCCTGTTCCTTGACCAGGGCCACATCGCCGTTGATGACCGTCGAGGTGTCGGTCGCGGTGACGACCGGCGGGACGGTCGTGATATACGTGCCGTTGGTGGTCGTCGCGCTGAGGGTCGTCGCGTCCTGGCTGTTGATCGCGGCTCCGGGAGGCGCGGTCACTTTCACGAGCAACGTGACGCTCTCATTCGGCGCGAGGCCGGCGGCGCCGTTGCTGACGAACGTGGTGTCCGTGACGATCGGATCGGTGGCGTCGATGATGCCGTTTCCGTTTGCATCGAAGTAAACCACGCTGCTCCAGCCCGCAGCGTTGTTCGCCGTGGTGAGCGCGATGCTGCTGCCGGTGCCCGCGCCTTCGACCACGTTGCCGTTGTTCACGAGGGTGTGGGTGTAAACGATCGAGCCGTTCGGGGCGACCTGGCCGCTGTTGTTCGGCGAGAGGCCGAGCGAGCGGACGGCGTTCACCGTGACCGCATCGTGGAGGCGATCGGTCGCGCCGGAGGTCGGAGATTGCGCGCGGAAAAACAGGTCGGTGGTGACGACCGTCTGTCCCGCGGGAACGACCACATCGGCGAAGACCTGCTTGTTCGCGCCGGCGATGATGACGCCGGTGTTGGTGATGATCGCGTTGCTCGCATCGCGGAAGACGACGGACCAGCCGGCGGGCAGCGTGAGCCCCGCGAAAGTCGAGTCGGTGCTCGCCGCGAGGTTGAACGTGTCCGTGATGGCGCTCGTGTTATTCACGAAAAGCGTGAAGCGCGTGGTCGAGCCGGGGTTCGTCGTGTTGGTCACGACCGCGCCGACTTCCGGGCCCGCGCCGATGCCGAGTCCGCCGGGAAGCGCGGCGTTGGCGGTCAAGTCCACGGTGTTCGCAGTGACCGATGTGAGGATGTCGTTGCCGGGGTCGGAGGTCGCCGGATTCGTGATCGAAGTGCCGGTGACGACGGCCGTGTAATTCACATTCGTGCCGGACGCGGACGGCGGCAGGATGGCTTTCACGACGAGATTGAACGTCCCGCCGGTGAGCATATTTCCGGTGTCGGGAATGCCGTCGTTATTCGTGTCCACGAGCGGTGTGTTCGCGTCGGGCTTGAAGAACTGGAACGTCGTGCCGGCCGGGAACGAGGTGTTCGCGATCGTGATGTTGAAGCGATCCGTGCCGTTGCCCGTATTCGTCACGAGGTTCGTGAAGACCGCGGTGCCGCCTTGCGTGGCGGTCGCGACGGTCGCGTCGCCGACGGTGACGCCGGTGCTTTGCACGACCGTGAAGTTGACCGTGTTCGTCGGAACCGGACCGACGGGTGTGCCCGTGCCGGGATCGTAGGTGTAGTTCGCGGTGTTCTGAATCGTGCCCGCGGCCTGCGCTGCGGCGATGTTGATCTGGAACGAAACCGTGCGGGTTTCTCCAGGAAGAATCCGGGCGACGACGGCGGTCGCGCGGCCCGCGACGGTAATGCCGAAATCATACGCGATCGTGTCGGGCGCGGTGCCTTGCGTGCCGTCGTTCGCATCGGTGAGCGGCGTGTTGCCGGTCACGCTCCAGCGACCGCTCGCGGCGACGTAGGTCATGCCCGCGGGGATCACGTCGGTGATCGTCGCATTGGTCGCGGTGGTGTTGCCGGTGTTCGTATAGGTCAGCGTGAAGGTGTGCGGTCCGCTGCCGGGTCCGCCGGAGCTGGAGCTCACCGATTTCGTCACGCTCACGACCGCGTTGTTCGTGACGGTCGTGGTGTCCGTATTCGTCTGCTGCGCGGCCGGTGTGCCGGTCGCGGTGCCGATCGCGGTGACGCTGATCACCGCGGTCTGCGTGGTCAGCGCGGAGCCGGGGACGATCCCGACGGCGACGAATTTATACGTCGCGCCGCCGATGACCGGGCCGGTCGTCGTGATCGGCGTGGCGTTGTCCGGCAGGCCGTCGCCATTCGCATCCGCGAAGAGCGCGAGGTTGGTGAGATCGAAGTTGTCGCCGGCCGCGTTGTTCGTCGCGCCGATGGTGAAGGTGTCCGTCCCGTTGCCCGTGTTGACGATCGTGTGCGGGTAATAAACCTGCCCGCCGGGTGCCGCGAATTTCGACTGATCGGCCGTCAGCGCGAAGCTGGAGACCTGCTGCACGACGGTCACGACCGTGTTGGAAGTGGTCGTCCGCGAGGTGTTCGTCGCGTCCGTATAGGTCGCGGTCGCGGAGTTGCCGATTTGCGTATTGGCCGGCGGTGCGACGGCGTAGGCGATCGCGGAAAGCGCGCAGAGCGCGGCCGCGGTTCGGAGCAGGAGTTTGGATTTCATTGGGTGGTTGGCGTTGGGATGCGGTGTCGGGGTTACTTGGCGTGGTTGTTGGTTTGGGGAATGGATTGATTGGTGAGCACTTTCGCGCGGGCGCTGACGGTGAATTTTTCGCCCGCCGCGAGCTGCGGCGCGGACCAGCGGAGCGCGCGAATTTCACGAGCGGGCACGGGCTCGTTCGTCTTCTTGCCGTCCGCTCCGGCGACCTCGCGGGTCAGCGGCAGCGGGGCGAAAATCTTGCCGTCGAGGCTCGCCTGCGCGCCCGCGGGCTTCGCGCTTTCGAGCAGAAGTTCGAGCCCGTCCGGGATCGGCAGCGTCGCCTGCAAATTTGAGACGGCGGCTTTCGTGTCGTTGCGATAGTTGGCCTCGTATTGCAGCACGTCGCCGGGCTTCGCTTTTTCAGCGGACTCCATTTTTTCCGCGCCCGCGGACGCGACGACTTTGTGCGCGGTGAGCTCGACGACGACGTCGTCCTTCGCGAAAGCCGGGGTGCTGAGAGCGGACGCCGCAGCGATGAGAAGCACGGTGGCGAAGTTGCGAAGGAATCGGGGTAATCTGGAGTTCATGTCTGGGTAATTAGGTAGATGGAAAGTCGAGCCCCCCGCTAAGCATTACCCGTGCCCGAGCGCTCCATTTCGCGAACGTGAGAGGCCGCTGAGACGCGAGCGCGTGCCCCTTCCGGTCATCCTGAGCGAAGCGACAGCGCAGTCGAAGGACCTCTTACTTCTCCCCCGTGCGCGTCCGAA
>JAYVPW010000037.1:0-34185 GCA_043777315.1 Spartobacteria bacterium
GCGAAATGGGAAACGCTGAGCGGTCCCGGCAACACGCACAGCGGCACGCACGGCGTGCGCTGCATCACGTCCTCCGAGGGCGACACCAGCCTCCACGCCGACGTGCCGGTTAAACCCAACACGCAATACCGGCTCGCGGCCTGGATCAAAACCCACGCGCTTCACGGCAAGGCCAGCCTCAACGATCACCTCGGCCGCCACGAAACCGAGAAGGTGACCGCGGGCGACAGCCAATGGACCGAGGTCGAGACGACCTTCAACAGCGGCACGCAGACGACCGCGAGCATCAACCTTCTCCATGTGGCGAAAGGCGACAGCTACTTCGACGACGTGCGCCTCTGCGAACTCCTGCCCGCCGACGACGCGGCGAATGCGGTCACCACCGGCGACCCGAAACGTGGCGACACGATCTTCCACACGCATCCGCTCGCCATCTGCATCACCTGCCACACTGTCGCCGGAAAAGGCGGCAACGTCGGCCCCGCGCTCGACGGCATCGCCAGCCGAAAAGACGAGGCCTACATCACCGAAAGCCTGCTCGAGCCGAACGCGAAACTCGCCGAGGGCTTCCAAGGCCAGGTCTCGCCGATGCCCCCGATGGGCCTCATTTTGAAAGATCAGGAACTCGCCGACGTGAAGGCGTATCTGCTCACCCTGAAGTAACTGTAGGGCGGGCGCTCCTCCTGCACAGTCCGTGCACGCCGGGCAGGCGAAGCGCCTGCCCTACAACTGGCACGGCACCTGCGGAATCACCTCTGACATGCCCGCTGAATCTTCACTCACCGCGCCCGTCGAATCGACCGAACTCGACATCAAAAGCATCCTGCTCATCGACGACGATCAGGACATCGCCGATGGGCTGAAGCTCCTGCTCGAATCGCGCAACTACGTCGTCGCCACCGCGAGCGACGGAGCCGCCGGGCTGCGCGAAGTGATGGCCTTCGACTTCGACGTGATCGTCTGCGACATGCTCATGCCGAACATGCCCGGCGACATGTTTTACCTCGCCGTGCAGAAGGTGAAGCCGCAGCTCTCGAAGCGCTTCATCTTCATCACCGGGCACAGCGACAACCCGAAGGTCGCCGAGTTTTTCGACCGGACGAATGGCGTGGTGCTGTTCAAGCCGGTCGTGATGGAAGACCTGATCCGCATGATTTCGCTCGTCCTGAGCAAGGCGGGCTGAACCTCCAAGTCATCCTGAGCGCAGCGCCAGCGGAGTCGAAGGACCTCTTACTTTTTCCCCTCCGCGATGCGCGGGCGCAACGGGGGAAAAGCAGGAGATCCTTCGACTCCGCCCGCAAAGCCGGGCTCCGCTCAGGATGACGAAAAGCGCCTCTGTTTCGCCGCCAAAGTTTCACTTGCCGATTTGGCGAAAGAACGCAGAGTCCGCGCTCGATTGTTTGAAAGTTCGCAGCGCGGTAGATCGTCAGTTGGGGTTTCCTCCACGGTGATTTGAAACCCGATTCCCGGGAACGGCTCTGAACCCGGACACTCGTTTCATTGCCGATTCGGCGCTCGTTCCTCCCCAGCGGATGGCGCCTCCTCACCCGATTTATGGCCGAAGTTGCGATTGAAACCGAAGGGAAGATTCTCGCCGTGCTCGCCGGAACGATGTTCCGCGTCGAGCTCGCGAACAAGCACGTCGTGCTCGCGCATATTTCCGGGAAAATGCGGAAGCGTTTCATCCGCCTGACGACCGGCGACCGCGTGAAGCTCGAGATGTCGCCCTACGATCTCGACAAGGCGCGGATCGTTTACCGGCTCGGGTGAGAACGGAAGTCAGGCTTCCAGCCTGACTCGGCAAGCGGGCTTCCAGCCTGCCGAGCTTGTTGGATGCAGGTTCCGCAGGCTGGAAGCCTGACCTCCGCTCAGTCCGCGCGGTTCGGCACGGCCTGGTCGCTGAGCTGCATTTTGATCTCGTAGCGCGCGGCGCACAGGCAGCCGCCGAGGATGATGATCGCGCCGGAAAGGTAGATCCACATCAGCAGCGCGATCACGCTGCCGAACGTGCCGTAAAGCGCGTTGAAGTTCGCGAAATTTTTGACGTAAAGGCCGAACGCCCATTGCAGCAGGCCGAGGCCGATGGTCACGAAAAGGGAGGCCAGCCAGATCTCGCGGAAGGTCGTCCGTCGGCGCGGCGCGAATTTATAAAACATCGCGAAGCCGTAGTAGAGCACGAGCGGCGAGACGAGCAGGCGCAGCCCGCGGAAGACCTCGCCCATCCATTTGAAATCGAGCCCGACCTGCCACGACTTGCGCCAATACAAGTCGCGCACTTGATCCACGATCGTCGGCAGACCGATGCCGAAAAGTAGCGCGCTCGCGAGGATCACGACCATCAGCAGGTTTTTGATCGGCAGCCGCCACCACGAATATTCCTTCGTCCCCCACGCTCGATTCACGCCATGCACGAGGCTTTGAAAAAAGCGCAACGCGCTCCACGCGAGCACGGCGAACGCAATGAACCCCGCCTGTTTCCGCGACTTCAGCACGCCATTGATCGTGCCGATGAGCGCATCGCCGGAGTCCGCATCGCCGGGGAGATACATCTTCAATTGGTTCGTGATTCTCTCCGCCGCGACCGTCTGATTTCCGAGGAAGCTGGAGCCGATCGTGATCAGCAGGACGATCAGCGGGAAGAGTGCGAAAAAGGCGTAATACGCGAACGATGCGGCTCGCTGCTCGCCGTCGGTTTCGTCGTATTTTTTAACCGCGCGCCAGAGCACCGCCGCGGCGTTTTTCGCCGACCGCCACAGTGGCGGCCACATGCGATTCAGGGCGTTCATTGAGGCAAAGTTAAGGGACGTAACCCGCCCTGCCAATCTTGCAGCCAAATCGTGAACCGCTAGCCTACGCCGCCCATGCCGGAACCCGAGGAGCCCGCTCCGAAGCCCATCGCCACCTCTGAAAAACCGGTCCCACGCCGGCCTTGGCTTCGTCGCATTTTCCGCACGCTGCTCGTCCTGATACTGCTTGCGATCATCTTCCACCGGCCGCTTTTTCACACCGTCGTCCGGCTCGTGCTCATCAAAGTCGCCGCGCGTCAGCACCTCACGCTCGACGTCCATTTCTCGGGCAATATCTTCACGAACCTCGCCGTCGAAGGCGTGCACGCGCGGCCCAACGGCACCGGCAAAACGCCCGTCGAGCGCATCGACATCGAGCGCGTGCGGCTCGACTACAGCCTGATTTTGCTCGCGAAAAAAGGCGTCGGCGAGTTCCTGCGCAGCTACGAAATCAAGAACGCCGAGCTCATTTTCACCGCCGAGCCGAGTCGCGACGAAAAGGAAAAGCAGCAGAAAAAATCGCTCGCGCGGGATCTCAACAACCTCCTCGCGCAACCGGCCGCATACGCCGACCGCGTCCGCATCGACCAGTTCAACATCGTCATCCATTCCACCGACGGCGAGGTGGCCGTCCGCGGCATCGACATCCTGCTCGACCCGGATCGCGTCGGATTTCTACGCGTCGCGAGCGTGCATGTTCCGAAGATGCCGGCATGGGAAAATCTCTCGGCCGAGACGAGCTACGTCGCGCGGAATCTCTACATCCGCGGACTCGCGCTCGCGCCGGAAATCGTGCTCGACGAGGTGAATTTCGATGCCTCCCAGCGCGCCCAAAACAAGGGCAGCATGATGCTGAAGGGGCACTTTTTCGGCGGCACCGGGGAGATCACGCTGGCCGGCAGTCAGCTCAAAAAAAAGGGCGAGAACCTCGACAAAAGCTACGACACCTCGCTGCGCATCGAGGCGGCGAACGTTTCCGTCGCCAGCGCGGCGGCCTATTTCCAAGCGCCGCCGGTGCCGGTGGAAAAGCTCGCGCGGCTCTCCGTGAGTTTCAAAGGCGAGCCGGAGAAGCCGCAGACGTGGGACGGCGGCGCGACCGTGCGGGTCGAAGGCATCGGCGCGGGCGGGATGAAAATCGACTCCGTCGAGACGGTCGCGACCTTCAAAAACGGGCGAGCCGACATCACCGCGGGCAATCTCGCGATTGGCAAAAATAGCGTCGCACTCACGGCGACCGCCGCGCTCCCCGCGTCGGTGAATGACTTCCCGAAAAGTTCGGTCGATGCCGTGGTCAAGATCGACGCGCCCGACCTCGCGGCGCTCACCGCGATGATGCCGGAGCCGTTGACCGGCGCGGGCGGCGGCGAGGGAAAAGTCGCATTCAAAGAGCAGCACTTCACCGCCGACCTTGCGCTGACGATGAACGGGATCGAAAGCAAACAGCTCGGCGTCGGCTCGGCGACGATCCGCTTTGCCGGCTCGACCACGCTCGGGAACACCTCGCGCGCGGCGATCGAAAACCTCGACGGGCACGTCACCGCCGATTTCAAAACGCTGCGGTTCCAAACCTTCACCGCCGACTCGGCTGCGGTCGATGTCCTCGCGCACGGCGACCTCGTCACGTTGAAAAAACTGGAGCTCGTCCGTGCGGAGAACTCGATCTCCGCGAGCGGCACTTATCGCGTTCCCAGCGACCTGAAGAATGCGGCGGCAGCGCCGGTCGAGGGACAGTTTTCGATCAAAGCACCGCGACTGGAAGCGTTCGGATTCGCGGTGAAAGACAAGGTCTTGAGCGGGCATCTCGACGGCGACGGCGCGGTGAAAATGGTCAACGCCAAGGTCGCCGGAAGCGTGCGACTCGATGGCGGCGAGTTTCAGCTCGGCGACTTCAAAACCGGGCCGCTCGCGGTCAAAATCGCGGTCGCGGACGACACGGCGACGGTCGAGGAATTCGCGCTGAAATTCAGCGGGAACGATCAGATCGCCGCGAGCGGAAAGGTCGGCACGCGCGCGCCGTTTTTGTACGAAGGCGGCGCGATCGTCAGTGTGAAAGACCTCGCGATTTTCCAGCCACTGCTCGCCGTTTTCGGGGTCGCGGAGCCGGTCAAAGGCGCGCTGCAAATCGACTGGAACGGGAAGAGCGAGCCGCCGTTGCAGCCCGCGGACGCAGCATCCGCGGACCACAGCGGCGATCTGAGCCTGAGCCTGACCAAGGGTAGCTACGGCAAATTCGACCTCAGCGAAATCAAGGTTGCGGGGATTTACGGGCCGGGTTTCGCCTCGACCTCGGAGCTTAATTTCGTCACCGGCTCGACCAGCCTCGCGGGCGCTCTCGAAATCAAGGAAGGCAAGCTCCGCTTCCGCGACATCGCGCTCGCGCAGGGCAAGCTGACGGTGCTCACGGGCTACATCATCGTGCCGATCGATCTCTCGAATCTGAAGGCGCCGGTGCCGCTCGATCAGCGGCTCGCGGCGAACGTGAACGCGAAGGATTTGGACATCGAGCAACTGCTCGCGAGCTTCGGCCAAACCGCGCCGGTGAGCGGCACTTTCACCGCGAACATCGTGGCGGGCGGGACCGCGCTGCAGCCGAGCGCGCATCTCAAAGTCGCGGCGCACAAATTGAAGTCGAAAGCCGCCGCGCAGTTCGATCCCGCGGAGCTCGATTTGAACGTCCATTATTCCCAAAAAGAGCTGACGCTCGACTCGACTTTGCGGCAGCCGCAAATCCAGCCGCTCACGATCAAGGGCCACGTGCCGCTCGATCTCGACGCGACGGTGAAAAACAAAAAGATCGACCCGAATCTGCCAATCGATCTGACGATCAAGCTCCCCCCGTCGTCGCTCGCGGTCGTGCCGAAACTCGCGCCGGCGGTGCGGCGGATCGAGGGGAATGTCGGCATCGACGTCCATGCCGGGGGCACGGTCGGGAAGCCGGAATTGAGCGGCGCGGCGGATATGAAAATCACGTCGGCGCGGCTCGCGAATGAAGCAGTGCCGGCCATCGGCGGGTTTCAGGCGAATCTGGTTTTTGCGGGCGACACGCTCACTTTTAAGACGTTCCGCGGCGAGATCGGCGGCGGCACTTTCGACCTCGGAGGCACGACGAAATTTCCGAAGATCACCGAGCCGATTTTCGACCTAAAGCTGCGCGCCAAAGACGTGCTCGCGCGGCGCGACGACTCGGTGACGGTGCGCGCCGACACCGATCTCAAACTCGAGGGCCCGCTCGCGGCGGCCACGGCGAGCGGCACAGTTTTCATTACGAACAGCCGCTTTTTCCGCGACATCGACATCCTCCCAATCGGCCTGCCGGGACGCCCAAAACCGAAGGCCAAACCGCGCTCCGTCGAGGGCTCGAAAACGGTCTCGTTCGACAAGCCGCCGCTGCGGGATTGGAAGTTCGACATCGCGATCAAAACGCGGCCGGACGACCCATTTCGCATCCGCGGAAACCTCGCGAACGGCGCGGCGGCGGTGGACCTCAAATTGGCGGGAACCGGCCTCCAGCCTTATTTGGACGGTAATGTGCGTGTGGACAATTTCGTGGCCTCGCTGCCGTTCAGCAAGCTGACGGTCACGCGCGGATTCATCTACTTCACGCCCGACGAGCCGTTCCAGCCGTCGCTCGATTTGCAGGCGGAGGCGAACATGCGCGACTACCGGATCGACGCCTACATTTCCGGCAATACGGACGAGCCGCAGGTGACGCTGACCAGCGAGCCGCCGCTCGCGCAGGCCGACATCGTCTCGCTCCTCGCGACGGGCGCGACGGCGTCCGAGCTCACCGGAAATCCCGATGTGCTCGCGGGGCGGGCGGCGGTGCTCGTGTTCCAACAGCTCTACCGGAAGGTCTTCAAAAAGAACGCGCCGTCGGAAAATGAGACGCTGCTCGACCGCTTCCATCTCGACATCGGCGCGACCGACAGCCGGAGCGGCGGGCAGGAAGTTTCGGCGACCTTCAAGCTCGGGGAGCAGCTCTATCTGATCGGTGAAATCGACGTGACGGGCGGATTCACCGGCCGCTTGAAATATCTGCTGCGCTACCGATGAGCCGCTTTCCCACGCTTCGGCTGCTCGTCAGCGCCGCGATCCTCCTCCGGCTCAGTATTCCCGCTCCAGCGATCTGGCCTTTTCGCACGAAAAAGGATCTGTCCGACGAAATGAAGGAGGCGGATGCGCCTGCGAATATCGAGTTCGTCGGCGCGCGGAGCTTCACTCCGGCGGAGCTCCGGGTGCCGCTGGTGGAGTCGGGACGGGAAATCAAGGATCGCGGTTTGACGAAAGCGCGGGCGGACGACACGGCGTATTATCTCGCGGTTTTTTATCGGAAAAACGGCTTCGCCGAGGTCGATGTGAATTTCGATATCCGCGGCAGCGTGCTCGTGCTGCGGATCAGCGAAGGGCCGCGGGCGTATCTGCGCAAAGTCACTTTCAACGGCAATCGCGCGATCCCGGATGCGACCCTTTTCGACTACATGGTCGGCGCGACGAAAGAGCGGCTGGCGACCGAACTGACTTCGTTTCCGTACGTGCAGGGCGATGTGCAGAGCGGCGTCGAGCGGCTGCGCGGGCTCTACGAATCGGAGGGTTATCTCGATTCGGTGATCGACGACGCAAAGGTCGAAATGTCCGGCGATCGGGCGCACGCGGACGTGTCGGTGACGATCCACGAAGGCCAGCGCTACACGTTTGGCGACGTGCGTTTCGAGGGGAACACGATCTTTTCGCGCGCGGAATTGCTGAAGGGTTTGGGCGAGCCGCTCGGCAAGCCGTTCACACCGCAGCAGGTCACGACGATGGAGCGGAACCTCCAGTTTTTTTACAAATCGCGCGGGTATTTCAACGCGCAGGTCGCCTCGGTGGCTGATCCGAAGCAGGCGGTCGGCGGTCGGGTGCCGGTGGTTTTCACGGCGACGCCGCACCAGATGTTTCGCTTCAACGGCGTCACCGTGCAGGGGCTCGACCGGCTGCGGCAGGACTTTTTGCCGAAGCGTTTTGCGCCGCTGAAAGGCGAGGTTTACGACCCGGCGAAGCTCGACGAAAAATATCGCGAGCTGCTGCGGACGGGGCTTTTCAAAAACCTGCGGCTGAAGTCCGTGCCGCAAGACGACGATACGATCCGGCTCGATCTCACGGTGGAGGAGGCGAAGGCGAAGGAGGTCGGCTTCACGATCGGCGCGGGCTCGTACGACGGCGTGGCACTCGGGCTGCGGCTCGCGGATCGGGACTTCCGGGGCAACGGACGGCCGCTGAGTTTCGCGCTCGACCTGTCGCAGCGTGGGACGAAAGGCGAACTTCTTTACGTCGATCCATGGCTTTTCGAGAGCAATTATTCGCTGCGCGCGCGGCTGTTCGTGCAGAGCCGGGACGAGATCGGCTACTCGAAACGCGAGTTCGGTTTTCGCGCGGATCTTTTGCGGAAGGTGAACAAGAATGTGGAGCTCGGCGTCTTCGTGCAGTTGAAGCAGGTGTCGATCACGGAGTCGTTCATCGAGCCGCAATTTCTCGGGCCGGGCAGCTACGTGATCGGGACGCTCGGGTTCACGCAGAGCTTCGATTTTCGCGACCCGAGCCCGGTCGCGCCGAGCCGCGGATGGGTGATCAACACGGCGCTGGATGTCGATGCGCTCGCGAGCAGCGTGGCGTTCGGGCGGGTGACGGTGCGCGGGAGCTATTATTGGCCGCTGACGGAGAAGGTGATGCTCTCACTCGGCGCGCGCGGCGGGCTGATCCTCCCGTTTTCGGAAGTGCCGATCGACGAGCGGTATTTCAGCGGCGGCGCGACGACGGTGCGGAGCTTCCGCGAGCGGCGGCTCGGACCGATGGACAAGCACGGCAATTTCATCGGGGGCCAGGCGTTCAGCGTTTTCAACGCCGAGCTGACTTTTCCGCTCTACAAAGCGTTGCAAGGTGCGGTCTTCGCGGATGCCGGGAATCTCATCTCCGCGTTCGACGAGGCGGGCGTCGGAGACATGCGCTACGCCATTGGCGTCGGGGTGCGCTACAAGCTGCCGATCGGCCCGCTGCGCCTCGATCTCGGGATCAATCCCAGCCCGCGCGAAAAGGAATCCATCGGCGCATTCCACTTCACGTTCGGCATCGCGTTTTGATCCGTGGAGCCGCGCCGAACGCGGTGACTACGAGCGTTTGACGAAAACGCCAACGAGCGGGCGCGGGTAAGGCGTCGCGGAAATGAAGTCGCTGACGAATCCCGTGGCGGTGCGCAATTCCACATGCCCGGCATCCGGGCCGCCGTACACGACGACCGATCCGAGCGGCGCTTTCATCGGGTCGGTCACGTTGATCTTCGTGAAGCCATATTTCTGACACAGCTCGCTCCCGGCATTCTTGGCGTACGGGCTTGTCGGGCGGGAAGAGACGAGGTTCGCCGCGAGCAGCGCGTCTTTGACGTAGCGCCAGCAATACCAAGTCATCCGCGGCTGCGCGCGCCGTGTCGCGATCTCGGCGGCGCGGATCATGCGCGCGTCGTAGCTGACCCCCGAAGATTTCGGACCGAAATGCTGCTGCTCCTGCGGCTTCAGCCGGCGCGCCGTATTTTTCTCGAAAAGCGAATCCTCCGCACGGGCGGAAATCGCCACGGTCAGCAAGGCGACGAAAAGGAGGAGGCGCGGAAAGCGGGGCATCGTTCGGATTTTTGCGCGCGAAAGTAATACGTATTGGTGGGTCGTCAACGGGGCGTTGGAGGAGGCGCGCATGGCGTTGGTTTAGCTGGAAACGGGCCACGGGAGCCAATCCGCGGGCGATCACGCGCCGGAGGGAATGATCATTGACGCTCCAGAGGGGTGCCGATTTATTGCCGCCCTTCAATTTCCAGACCACCAAACCATCCACACGACTTTATGATCAAAATCGGCATCAACGGCTTCGGGCGCATCGGCCGCCTCGTCTTTCGCGCAATCTGTGACCAGGGCCTTCTCGGCAAGGAAATCGAGGTCGTTGCGGTCAACGATCTCGTCCCTGCGGACAATCTCGCCTACCTCGTCAAATACGACTCCACTCAGGGCCGCGCGGTCGAGGAAGTCTTCTCGAAAAAGTCCAGCCCCGACCTGGCCGAGGACGACATCCTCGTCGTCGATGGCCACGAAATTAAGTGCCTCGCGATCAAGGAAGGTCCGGCGGCGCTGCCTTGGAAAGAGCTCGGCGTGGACATCGTGATCGAGTCCACGGGCTTCTTCACCGAAGCCGCGAAAGCCCGCGGGCACATCACGGCCGGCGCGAAAAAGGTCATCATTTCCGCCCCCGGAAAAGACGAGGACATCACCGTCGTCATGGGCGTGAACCACGAGAAATACGACCCCGCGAATCACCACATCATCTCCAACGCGAGCTGCACCACGAACTGCCTCGCGCCAGTCGTCCACGTCCTGTTGAAAGAAGGCTTCGGCGTCGAGGAAGGCCTGATGACCACGATCCACAGCTACACCGCCACGCAGAAAACCGTGGACGGCCCGAGCAAGAAGGATTGGAAGGGCGGCCGCAGCGCCGCGATCAATATCATCCCGTCCGGCACCGGCGCCGCGCGCGCGGTCGGGCTCGCGATTCCCGAGGTGAAAGGCAAGCTGACCGGCATGTCCTTTCGCGTGCCGACGCCGACGGTCAGCGTCGTCGATCTCACGGTCAAGACGACGAAAGAGACGAGCTACGCCGAGATTTGCGCGGCGATGAAACGGGCGAGCGAGACCTATATGAAAGGCATCCTCGCCTACACCACCGACGAGGTGGTCTCGAGCGACTTCATCCACGACAGCCATTCGTCGATCTTCGACGGCGGCTCGGGCCTCGAGCTGAACTCGAAGTTCTTCAAACTCGTGAGCTGGTACGACAACGAGTGGGGCTACAGCAACCGCTGCGTGGACCTCGTGCGTTACATCGCGAGCAAGTAAGCCCGGCTCGGGAAAATTTGTGCCCGCCATTCATGTGGCGGGCACTTTTTTCGGTGGTGGCCGCGGGAGTTCTGGCTCGCGCGCGAGTTCCGCTTCCGGGGAGCGCACTCGTCCCGAGTGCTGGTCGAGGCGTCCCGCCTCGACGAACTTTTCGGCACCGCGCGATTCCAAATAACCGCACTCGTCTCGAAAGTTCGTTTCGGCGAGACGCCGAAACCAGCACTCGGGACGAGTGCGCTACCCGGGAGCTCCGCTCCTCGCGCTTCCGCCCAAAGTTCTTGTCTTTTCCCGACCTCCCGCGCTTTCTTTCGCCCCTCTTTTTTATGGCAAAACTCTCCGTCCGCGATCTCGATGTCTCCGGCAAACGCGTGCTCGTGCGCGTCGATTTCAATGTCCCGACCGAGGAAATTGATGGCCACGTCCGCATCACGGACGACACGCGGATGCGCGAGAGTTTGCCGACGATCGAGCTGCTGCGGAAAAAGGGCGCGAAGGTCATTCTGATGGCGCATTTCGGCCGGCCGAAAGGTGAGGCGAATCTCAAGTTTTCGCTGCGCGCGGTGGGCGATCATCTACACACGCTGATCGGGCATCCGGTGATCTTCAGTCACGACGTGACCGGCGCGGTGCCCGGAAAAATCATCGCGCACATGCACGACGGCGACGTGGCGCTGCTCGAAAATGTCCGCTTTCACGCGGGAGAAGAGGCGAACGATCCGGGGTTCGCGCAGGAACTCGCGAAGCTCGGCGACGTCTTCGTCAACGACGCGTTTGGCGCGGCGCATCGCGCGCACGCTTCGACTGCGGGCATCGCGAAGTTCATCGGGCAGTCCGCGATGGGGCTGCTGATGGAGAAGGAGCTGCAATATTTGGAAGGCGAACTCGCGAGCCCGGCGCGGCCGTTCGTCGTGATTCTCGGCGGCTCGAAGGTCTCCGACAAAATCGGCGTGATCAAAGCGCTGATGCAGAAAGCCGACGTGTTTCTGATCGGCGGCGCGATGGCCTACACATTCTTCAAAGCGCAGGGCATCCCGACCGGCAAGAGTCGTGTCGAAGCCGACAAACTCGACCTCGCGCTCGAACTGCTGGCGCTCGCGAAAGCCCGCGGGATCAAGTTCCTCCTGCCGGTGGACAATCTTGAAACGACGGAATTCAGCGCGATCGCGACGCCGCGCGCGACCGAGATTCACTCGACGAGCACCGGCATCGCGGCCGATCACGAAGCCGTCGATATCGGGCCGAAAACGATCGAAATTTTCAGCCGTGAGATCGCCGCGGCGAAGACGATTTTGTGGAACGGACCCGTCGGAGTTTTCGAGCTCGCGCCATTCGCAAAAGGCACCCGCGCGCTCGCCGAAGCGGTCGCCGCGAACACCGGAGCCGTCTCGATCATCGGCGGCGGCGACTCCGTCACGGCGGTCAAGCAATTCGGCCTCGCCGAAAAGATGACCTTCATTTCCACCGGCGGCGGCGCATCGCTCGAACTGCTCGAAGGCAAAGTGCTGCCCGGCGTCGCGGCGCTTTCCGAAAAGTAACTTTTCATGCGCAAAAAAATCATCGCGGCCAACTGGAAGATGAACACGACTCTCAACGAGTCGGATGCCTTCTTCCAAACCTTCCTGCTCGAGATCGATGGCGAGAAGCGGGTCGATATCGTGATCTGCCCGCCGTTCACCGCGCTGTCGCACGTCTCCGAGCGGTTGAGCAAGGTGCAAAACGTGAAGCTCGGCGCGCAAAATATGCACTGGGAAAAGCCCGGCGCTTTCACCGGCGAAATCAGCGCGCACATGCTCCGCGAGTTGTTCGTGCGTTACGTCATCCTCGGACACAGCGAGCGTCGCGCGCTTTTCGGCGAGACGGATGAGATTGTGAATAAAAAGGCGCGGGTCGCGCTCGAAGCCTCGCTGAAACCAATCGTCTGCATCGGCGAAACGCTGACGCAGCGCGACGCCGGGCAGGTCGAGCAGGTGCTCGGCGAGCAGCTTCGCGGCAGCCTCGCGGGCTTCGGGGCGAAAGAACTCGGCGACATCGTGCTGGCTTACGAGCCGGTGTGGGCGATCGGCACGGGCCGCACGGCGACCCCGGAGCAGGCGCAGGACGCGCACGCTTTCATCCGCAAAACGATCGCCGAAATGGCCGACGCCGCGACCGCCGACAAGATGCGGATTCAGTATGGCGGCAGCGTGAAACCGGCAAACACGGCGGAACTCATGGCGCAGTCGGACATCGACGGCGCGCTCGTCGGCGGCGCGAGCCTCGACGCGCGCGGCTTCGCGGAAATCGTGAAAAATACCTGCGCGCTCGTGCGTTGATTCAGGGGAGCGCACGCGCCCTCGCGTGTGGCTGCCCGGCGCCCTCGCCGGGCAGCGGCAGGTCTGTGGGCGGGTCTGCGTTTTCGCGCGACCGAGTTTTCGGCGAGGGCGCCGAAAACCACACGCGAGGGCGCGTGCGCTCCCCGGAGCTGCGGACGCTACGCGTCGAGGTAGCGCTTGAGCCGCTCGCGGAGATCGGTGCGGGCGCGGAAGAGAACGCTTTTCACGGCGGGCACCGAGAGGTCGAGAATCTCGCCGATTTCCTCGTACGAAAACTCGTCGTAGCGCCGGAGAATGATCGCCATTCGCTGTGTCTCGGGAAGCTGATCGATCGCCTCCTGGATCGCGGTTTGCATCTCTGCGTCGAGCATCGCCGTGTCCGCCGGTTTGGCGCTCGCATCTGGATACTGCCGCGGGACATTGCCCGCCTCGGCGAACGCGTCGGTGGACTGGACGGGGTGCCGTTTGCGTCGGCGCAGCTCGTTGAAAACGAGGTTGCGCGTGATCTTGAAAAGCCACGTCGTGAACTTCGCCGTCGGCTCGTAGCGCGGGGCCGAGCGCCAGACCCGGACGAAGACCTGCTGCGCCACGTCTTCCGCGTCCGACGGGTCCCCGAGCATCTTCGCCACCGCGCCCACCACGCGGCGCTGATGCGCTTCGACGAGCGCGCGAAACGCCTCGGTGTCGCCGACTTTCACTCGCTCCATCCAGAGAAAATCCTGCGCGCCGGGATCGGGCGGTGAGTTCGGATCGTCGGTCATCGAGGGGCGGGGAAAAGTGAATCCGCGTGCGACGGAGCGTCGAGCGGCAATTGCGGCGCGCGACGCGGGACGATCCAAAGCCGTCATTCTGAGCGGAGCGACAGCGGAGTCGAAGGACCTCTTACTATTTCCCCCGAGCACACGCGCAACGGGAGAAATAGTAAGAGGTCCTTCGACTGCGCTTCGCAAAGCCGAAGCTCCGCTCAGGATGACGGGGCTTCGTTCGCCGCGCGGCGGTCCCGGCATCTTGCAATCGAAACGCCGCCCCGTAATTTCCCCGTTCCGAATGCCACTCGCCGCCAAGCTCATTCCGTCGTCTCTGCGCTCGATTTTCGACCGGGTTTCCGACGGCAGCCGCATCTCGGAGGACGACGCGCTCGCGCTTTATTTGTCGGATGACATCAACGCGCTCGGGGTGATTGCGAACATCATCCGCGAGCGGAAAAACGGGAATGTCGCGACGTACATTCACAACCAGTATGTCAATTACTCGAACGTCTGCCTGCTCTCCTGCCAGTTCTGCGCGTTCGGCGCGAAGCGGCGGGAGGCGCACGCGTTTGAGCTGAGCATCGATGAGATCGTGGAGAAGGTGCGGGCGGGATTGGCGACGGGGATCACCGAGATTCACATGGTCGGCGGGCTGCATCCGACGTTGAAAAAGGAGTGGTATCTCGAGCTGCTCACGCGCTTGCGGGCGCTCGACCCGGAGCTTTTTTTGAAGGCCTTCACCGCGATCGAAATCCGGCATCTCGCTGAGCGGGTCTTCAAAATTCCGATTCGTGAAACGCTGGAGATCCTGCGGGAATCAGGGCTGGGAGCCATCACCGGCGGCGGCGCGGAGATTTTTGCGCCGCACATTCGCGAGCAGATTTGCCGGGGAAAAGAGAGCGCGGAGGAATGGCTGGAGGTGCATCGGACGTGGCATCGGCTCGGGATGCGCAGCACGGCGACGATGCTTTTCGGGCACATCGAGACGCACGCCGATCGGGTCGATCATCTGCGGCGACTGCGGGAATTGCAGGACGAAACCGGCGGCTTCACCGGCTTCGTTCCGTTCGCGTTCGAGCCGGAAGGTGCGCGCCCGGAGCTGCGGCACATCCGCCACGCGACCGCGCACGAGTGCCTCAAGAATTTGGCGATCAGCCGCATCTACCTCGATAATTTCGACCACATCACGGCGTACTGGATCAGCCTCGGATTGCCGCTCGCGGCGGTCGCGCTGAACTACGGAATCGACGACCTGCACGGCACGATCGCGGAGGAGAAAATCTTCCACATGGCGGGGGCCACGACCCCGCAGCAGCAGACGATCGCGGCGATGGAAAAGGCGATCCGCGAGGCCGGGCGCGAGCCGATGCAGCGCGACACTTGGTATCGGCGGATCGCCCGGGAACCCGCTCCAGCACTGGCTTTGGCGTGAGCCGCTGGTCCGCGCTGCACGCGCTTCGCATCGGCTGCGTCCAGTATCTCAACGCGAAGCCGCTGATTTACGGGTACGACGGCGCGGTCGTTTTCGATCATCCGTCCGAGCTCGCGCGGATGCTCGCGCGCGGCGAGATCGATGCCGGGCTCGTGCCGATTTTCGAGGCGCTCGGGGCGCGAAATTACGCGGCGGTCGATGGGGTCGCGATCGCGTGCGACGGGCCGGTTTTCAGCGTCGTGCTCGCGCACCGCGGTGATCTCGAAAAGGTCCGCACGATCGCGCTCGATCCGGCATCCCTGACGTCGGTCAATCTGCTGAAAGTTCTGCTCGCCGAGTATCACGGATTGCGGCCGGAGTTCGGGGACGTCCGGGATTTTCCAGGCGAAGCGGATGCGGAATTGCTGATCGGAAACCAGGCGATCGAGTTCCGCCGCACGCATTCGGGGACGCACCATTTTCTCGATCTCGGCGAGGAGTGGAAGCGCTGCACGGGCCTGCCGTTCGTCTTCGCCGTGTGGCTGCTGCGGCCGGGGATTTCCGGCGTCACCGAGGTGGCGGATGCCTTCCGCGCGCTGCAACGCGAAGGTCTCGCACGGCTGCCGGAGATCGTGGCGAGCGAACCGGCTTTCGACCGGGAATTCCGGCGGCGATACCTCACCGAGCACATTCGGTTTGGCCTCGGCGCTTTGGAAAAAGAAGGGATCGAAAAGTTTCGCGCGTTGCTAGTCCGGCATCGACTGAGCGCGGATGCCGGCGGTGATCTGAGGTTTGTGTAAATCCTGCAAGTGCATCGGGGCAGGATGCCCCGACCGGCGGGCGAGACGCCCACCCTACCCGTTCGCGATCGCCTGGACGGCGCGGAGGGGGATGGCGGCGAAGGCGGGGCGGTAGGCGAGTTCGTAGCCGATTTCGTAGATGGCTTTGTCGAGGATGAAGGCTTCGAGGAGGAGGTGCAGGTCGGCTTCGTCGGCGGGGATGAAGGGCGCGCCTTTGGTGGTTTCGAGGTAGGCGCGGAGGAAGACTTCGCTGACATGCGCGACCCACGCGGAGGCCCACGGTTGCAGGAAGCGCGCGTCTTCCTCGCGGAGATTCGCAAAGGCGACGTGCGCGGCGTAGTCGAACGAGCGCAGCATTCCGGCGACGTCGATGAGGGGGGAGCGTTTCAAAGTTCGCTCGCCGAGCGACCGGCGCGGCTCGCCCTCGAAGTCGATGATCACGAAATCCTTGCCGGTGTTGAGCACCTGCCCGAGGTGGTAGTCGCCGTGGACGATGGTCTTCACCGCCTGGATTTTATGAGAAAGCAGACGCGACTGGCGGGCGAGCAAATCGGGCTCGGCTTCGAGGACGGTGGTGGCGATTTCGCGCGCGTCGTCGGGGAGCTGCGGGAGGCGCTGGCGGAGGAGGCGGAAGGTGCGGCCGATCGAGCCGCGCATGGCTTGGTAAAGTGAGCGCTGCCAAAGGGTCGTGAATTCTTCGGGCGCAAAAGCGGGGTGATCTTCGCCGACTGCGAGCGCGATGTGGAGTTCGCCGGTGCGCTGGCCGAGCTGTCGGGCGCGTTCGGGATATACGCCGCCGATCAGCTCCAGCAGACGATCCCCGGGCGGCGGGAGTGCGGGAGCGGCGCTGGCGGTGTGGATTTCCGGCGGTGTGGCGGCGAGGACGCGCTCGAAGTAGCGGGCGAGCGAATCGAGCGCGTGACTCCAGCCGTCGCCTTCATTCGCGGTGAAGCCGACGAGCAGGGCGAGGACGGACGAGCCGGCGGAATCCGTGAGTGCGATGGTGCCGCCGAATGAGGGGACGTTTGGAAAATGGCGCACTTCGCTGAGGTAGCGGGTCACGGTGGCGTCGGGGTTCGGGCCGCGCTCTAGCTTGCGATAAATTTTCAGCAGGTAGCTCGAGCCGTAAACGATCGAGGTGTTCGACTGGTCGGCTTTGAGCACGCGCGAATCGTGCGAGAGACGCGCTGCGTCGGCGGTGTCGAAGGCGAGGCCGCGGGCGGCGACGAGGCGGGAGCGTCCGGCGGGGGAGGCGTCGTCGCTGGCGATCAAATCGAAAAGGGCGCGGCGAAAATCTTCGTCCCACGCAGCGTCGTAAATGATGCGCGCGGGCTCGCTGGTGGCGCGCGCGATGACGGCCTCGGGGGATTGTTCGAGCAACCTGAGCGCGGCCTTGCCTTCCGCAAATTGCACGGGGAGCACATACGTTTCCGGGAGCCCCTCGACGAAGGCCACCTCGACGAGCAGGACGCGCGCGGCGGCGGGCTCGGCGTGGATCGGTGCGTCGCTGGTGATCTTCAATTCGCGGAGCACTTTTTCTTTCCCGCCAAACCAGCGGCAGCTCTGCAAATACGCGGGCAAAATGCGGCTCTCGAGCTCGGCTCGAAGCGCGGGATTCCAGTGGGCATCAGCCGCGAGCGTCGGGATGACGCGCTCGGCGTTTGCGCCCGGACCGAGGCTTTTCGCGCGGAGGGCGAACCAGAAAAAATCGTGCGGCCCGAGGGTGAAGACGGTCTTGCCGGCGCGCACTTCCGGGAACGGGCTTTGGCTGAAAAGCTCGACGGGGACGCGGCCGGCGAACTCGGTGAGATCGAGTTCGGCGACCTGTGCGAAGCGCGAAAGATTCGCGACGACGAGGACCGACTCGTCTTCGTGGCGGCGGAGGTAGGCGAGGACTTTCGCGTTCTCGCCGGGGAGGAAATCGATGGTCCCGTGGCCGAATGCCTTCACTTTTTTTCGGACGGAAATGAGCCGCCGCATCCACCAAAAGAGCGACGACGGATTGCGCTGCTGGTTCTCGACGTTGACCGATTCGGACTGGTATTCCGGGTCGAGGATGACGGGCAGAAAGAGCTGCTGCGGGTTGCAGGTGGAGAAGCCGGCGTTGCGGTCGGGGCTCCATTGCATCGGGGTGCGGACGCCGTTGCGGTCGCCGAGATAGAAGTTGTCGCCCATCCCGATTTCGTCGCCGTAGTAAATGATCGGCGTGCCCGGCAGGGAGAAGAGGAGCGAGTTGATGAGCTCGATGCGGCGGCGGCTGTTCGCGAGCAGCGGGGCGAGGCGGCGGCGGATGCCGAGATTGATCCGCGCGCGGGTGTCGGCGGCATAAACGCGATACATGTAGTCGCGCTCCTCGTCGGTCACCATCTCGAGGGTGAGCTCGTCGTGGTTGCGGAGAAAGGTCGCCCACTGGCAGTTCGCGGGAATCGCGGGGGTCTGCTCGAGGATGTCGATGATCGGGAAACGGTCTTCCATTTGCAGCGACATGAAGAGCCGCGGCATGAGCGGAAAATGGAAATTCATCTGGCATTCGTCGCCGGCTCCGAAATACGCGGCGGCGTCCTCGGGCCATTGATTTGCCTCGGCCAAAAGCATGCGTCCGCCGTCGAATTTCTCGTCGATGTGTGCCCGCATTTTTTTGAGGAAAGCGTGCGTCTCCGGGAGGTTCTCGCAGTTCGTTTCTTCGCGCTCGTAAAGGTACGGGACGGCGTCGAGGCGGATGCCATCGACGCCCATTTCCAGCCAGAAATCGGTGACTTTGAAGAGTGCGTCGTGGACGGCGGGGTTGTCGAAATTCAGGTCGGGCTGGTGGGAGTAAAAGCGGTGCCAGAAGTAGGACTTCGCGACGTTGTCGTAGGTCCAGTTCGAGGTCTCGAAATCTTTGAAAATGATGCGGGCTTCCCGATACTTTTTTGGGTCATCGCTCCAGACGTAAAAGTCGCGCTCCGGCGAGCCTGCGGGTGCCCGCCGAGCCCGTTGAAACCAAGGGTTCAGGTCGGACGTGTGATTTAAAACGAGCTCGGTGATGACGCGGATTCCGCGCCGGTGCGCCTCGGCCAGAAAGGCGCGGAAATCCTCCAGCGTCCCGTAGCTCGGATGGACGTTGTAATAGTCGGCGATGTCGTAGCCATCATCGCGCAGCGGCGAGGGATAAAACGGGAGGAGCCAGATGGCCGTGATGCCGAGATCTTCGAAATAGCCGAGCCGGTCGAGCAGTCCGCGGAAGTCGCCGATGCCATCGGCGTTACTGTCGGAAAAAGCCTTGATGTGGAGCTCGTAAATGACGGCGTCTTTGAACCAGAGGGGATCGTGCATCATTCTGAAAACGCGGGGCGGTAGTGCGGCGCGCGTGTGGGATAGAGCATTTGCCGGAGAGGCGTTTCAGGCGGCGTCCCGATTGTTCCAGAACAAGTGGAAGGCCGATGTTTGCAGCGGCCCCGATTTCAGCGGTGAGACAAGGCCGGATGCAACCAACCCCCAAGAACGAAAGGTCAAGTGATGCGTATCTCCCCAACGACCGATGAGCAGGTGCTCAGGCTCCTCAACAGCAGCGATTCGAGCGGAACGTGGAGCTCCTGCGATGAGAAACGTCACTGCATTATTTGCGACCTGGATTTTAAGGGCCGCGATGTGCGGATGAGCTGGTTTGGGAACAGTCTGGTCAAGCTGCGCTGTCCGACGGCGGGATGCCGTGGAGGCGCGGCAACATGGGTGCGGCTCGGAAATCCGCTGGTGGCCGGCGAGGCCTCGGAGGATTGGGACCGCATCCTCGAGGAAGCGGAAGCGGCAGCCTGGTAAGGGGGTCAGGCGGGATGCGCGAGATGCCGGGCCTGCCGGGCTGGCGCAACGGCTTCGCGGCGTTGGATGGGCGGGAGAGAGGTCGGCGCGGGTTCGAGAAAAGGGAGGCGTTCGCGGCGGATGCCGCCGTGCCAGTCGCGTTCGAGGGCTGCGCGGACCTGCTCGCGGGGGAGTCGGAGTTCGGCGGTCAGGAAGTGGAAAAGGTTTTCGGCGAGGGCGACGAGAGCGATCGAGTGGAGCTTGCCGAGCCGGGCGGCGAGCCAGTCGGCGAACCTCAGGATCGACAAAAATGGCGACGCGCCGCCGTGCCAGAGCAGCGGGATCGTCTCGACGAAATGGCCGCTGTTTCCGATCAAATCCCAGCATCGGGCGAAGCGGCGCAGGCGCTGCATCGTGGCGAAATCGATGAGCTTGTTTTGCAAAATCTCATACGGCGGCTGCGGGCCGTAGATCATCTGCCACTCAGTATCGTGGCGCACGATGGGCGTGCCGCGGAGGCGCTTTAAAATGCCGACTTGAATCTCCTGCGGACGCAGCGCGAGGAGCCGGTCGAAGCCACGCCCGAAGCTTTCGAGGTCCTCGCCGGGCAGTCCCGCGATGAGGTCGGCGTGGATGTGGACGCCGGTTTTTTCGCGGAGGTAGCGGAGGTTTTCCTCGAGCCGTGGGACGTTCTGCCGGCGGCTGATATTTTTGGAAGTCGCGTCGTCGAAGGTCTGGATGCCGACCTCGAATTGCAACGCGCCGGGCGGGAATTTCGCGATCACTTCGCGCAACTGCTCGGGCAGCCGGTCGGGCACCATCTCGAAGTGAACGAAGAGTCCGTCACGCCAGCGGGCGAGGAAGAATTCGAGGATCGCGCGGCTGCTGTGGAGGTTCAGGTTGAAGGTGCGATCGACGAATTTGAACTGCTTCGCCCCGCGCTCGAGAAGCCGGTCGAGCGCGGCCAAAAACGGCTCCAGCGCGAACGCGCGGACCGGCACGTCGAGCGACGAGAGGCAGAACTCGCAGGTGAACGGGCATCCGCGCGAGGCCTCGACGTAAAGCACGCGATGCGCGAGGTCGGCGTCGGAGTAGAGCTCGTACGGCAGCAGGAGGTTTTCGAGCGCCGGGAGTTCGGCGGGGATGATTTTCGGAAGCCGGAGCTCGGAGATCGGAGATCGGAGATCGGTCAGTGAACCGAGCCCTGCTCCGTCTCCCGATCTCCGATCTCCGATCTCCGAGCTCCGCGCCGCGCCGAGCAGCGTCTGGCAGACCTCGGCGAATTTCCGGTCCGCCTCGCCGGTGATGACGTGATCGGCGAGCCGCACGATTTCCTGCCCGTCCGTCTCGTGGCTCACCTCCGGCCCGCCGAGAATGACGACGATTCCCGGACGCAGCCGCTTCAGCAGCGCGATCACTTCCGTGCTCAGCGTCACGTTCCAAATATAAACGCCGAACCCGACGATCCGCGGGTCGCGGGCGATGATCGCCTCGACGATTTCCAGCGCGCGCTGGTTGATGTCGAACTCGAGAATGGAGGCGCGCGGCTGCAAATCGCCCATGTTCGCCAGCAAATAGCGCAGCCCAAACGCGGCGTGGATGTAGCGGGCGTTGAGCGTGGTGAGGAGAATTTCGGACATGCGTGGGCCGTGGGCAGAGTGGCGCAGACTGGAGGCGGGCGAAAGCGGGGAGTGATTCCGATCGGCGCGGTTTCCGGGAAAAGCACTTCCGCTCGGCTGCGCGGTTCCGCCGGAAGGCATGCGGACTTGACAGACCGGCTCGGAAAAAGACTATTCGCCCGAACCCGCCCAAATTCGCCGTGCGACGACCGGGCATGGCCAGCAATACCCCGGGCTGGCCTGTTCCGCGACCAACCTGACGATCCAGAATTACTTATTTAATATGAGATTCCCGCTCCCACTGACCGCGAAGATTGCCGCCTACATCATCGGGCACAAAATTCGGCGCACCCCGAAGTTTGCGACCGTGCTGCAACTCGAGCCGCTGCACACCTGCAATCTGAGCTGCACCGGCTGCGGTCGGATTCGCGAATATTCGACGTCGATCAAGGACCTGATGCCGCTCGAGGATTGCCTGGGCGCGGCGGCGGAATGCAACGCGCCGATGATCTCGATTTGCGGCGGCGAGCCGCTGATTTACCCGCAGATCGAGGCGCTCGTGGAAGGTCTGCTGGAGCAAAAGCGGATCGTTTACATCTGCACGAACGCGATGTTCATGCGGAAAAAGATGCGGGAATATCTGGCCGTCGAGTATTCCAAAAAGCCGTCGTTCACCGAGACGAAGCTGGCGCGGCTGGTGTCGGAGGAACTCATCACGAACAAGGACGCGGATGACATTCGCAAGGGTCCGAAAGACGCCTCGAAGCCGGTGATCGGGCCGTCGATGTGGATGTATTGGAACGTGCATCTCGACGGGCTGGAGCGGACGCACGACCTCATCGTCGAGCGCGAGGGTGTCTTCAAAGAGTGCGTGCTGGCGATGCGGATGGCGAAAATCCTCGGCTACCAGGTCGCCACAAACACCACGATCTACAAAGAAACCGACATGGAGGAGATCGAGCAGATGTTCGAGTTTCTCGCCGAACTCGGCGTGGACGGGCACACGATTTCGCCGGGCTACGAATACGACGCGGCGAAAAAGGACATGATCACCCGGCTCGATTTGCAGCCGGAAAATTTCTTCCTCACGCGCGAGATGACGGTGAAGAAGTTCAAGCACATCGAGAAGTGGGGCCAGCAGTTCACGCTTTTCGGCACGCCGATCTACCTCGAATTCCTCGCCGGCAAACGCAACCTCACCTGCTCCGCGTGGGCGATCCCGACGCGCAATATCCGCGGCTGGAAAGGCCCGTGCTACCTGATGACCGACGGCCATTGGAAGAGCTACAACGACCTGCTCAACCAGGTCGATTGGGACAAATACGGCGTCGTGGATGGCGTGGCGAAAGACGTGCGCTGCGAGAATTGCATGGTCCACTGCGGCTACGAGCCGAGCGCGATGCTCGGGCGCGGCGCGAAGTTCGGCGACACGTGGAAGAACATTAAGTTCAACTTCGCGGCCAAGCCGACGCCCTCCGGCAACGGGCATTTGGTCGAGGCGTTCAACGGCGTGACCGCCGGGAACGGCCACCTGACCGCGAAGAAAGCCGAGCCGCCCGCGGTGACCGAACCCGCCGCCGCCTGACGCTTTTTCGTCATGGATCAGACCCGCGACGAACTCCGAGCGGTGCGGCGGAACGAGCCGGATCGCAACATTCAAAACGCCATCCGGCTCGCGCAGGAAAACCTGCTGCGGCTCCAATACAAAGAGGGCTACTGGGTCGGTGAGCTGATGGTCGATTGCACGCTGTGCGCCGACTACATCCTCTTCATGCACTGGGCCGGGAAGATCGATCCCGTGCTCCAGGACAAATGCGTGGCGCACATTCGCAGTCGGCAACTCCCGGACGGCGGCTGGAATATTTACCACGGCGGACCGTGCGAGGTGAACGCCTCGATCAAGGCGTATTTTGCGCTCAAGCTCGCCGGCCACCTGCCCGGCGCGCCGTGGATGCGCGAGGCCCGCGCGACCATCCTCCGCCTCGGCGGCATCCCGCGGATGAACACGTATGGGAAGCTCTACCTCGCCCTGCTCGGGCAGTTCCCGTGGAAATATCTGCCGACCATTCCAGTGGAGATCATGCTCTTTCCGAAGTGGCTGTTCTTCAACCTCTACGAGATGTCGTCGTGGAGCCGCGCGATGCTGATTCCGCTCGCGATCATCAACCATTTTAAGCCGACCCGGCAGCTCGCCGCGGACAAGCAACTGCACGAGCTTTACCCCGCCGGACTCGAAGGCACCGACCTCTCCCTCGACCGCGACGGCCGCTTTTTCACATGGCGCAATTTCTTCCTGCGCGTGGACAGCGTGTTCAAAAAATTCCGCGTCCTCGGGATCAAACCGCTCCGCCGGCTGGCGCTCGAAAAGGCCGAGGAGTGGATGACCGAGCGCATGGGCGAGGGGAGCGACGGCCTCGCCGCGGTCTTCCCGGCGATGCTCAATTCGATCATCGCGCTGAAGACGCTGGGCTACCCCGAGAACGATCCGCTTTTGCAAAAAGCCGTGCGCGATTTCGAGGGCCTCTTCGTCGATGACCCACAGGATTTTCGCATCCAGCCGTGCCTCTCGCCGATTTGGGACACCGCGATCAATCTGATCGCGCTGCTGGAGTCGGGGCTGAATCCCGAGCACCCGGCGGTCATCCGTGCGGTGGACTGGCTGGTCAGCAAAGAGGTGCGGATCAAGAGCGACTGGTGGGTGAAAAATCCGCACCACGAAGCCAGCGGCTGGGCCTTTGAGTTCAACAACGTTTATTACCCCGACACCGACGACACCGGCATGGTGCTCATGGCGCTGCGCCTCGCGAAGCCGGGCGACGAAAAGGCATTCAAAGAACTCTTCGACCGCGCGCTTCCGTGGCTTGTCAGTTTTCAGTGCGAAGACGGGGGCTGGGGCGCGTTCGACAAAGAAGTCACGCAACGCTGGCTCGAAGACATTCCATTTGCCGACCACAACGCGATCCTCGATCCGACGTGCAGTGATCTCACGGGCCGCACGCTCGAACTGCTCGGCTACATCGGCTTCGATCGCACGAGCTCCTGCGTGCAGCGTGCGCTCCACTATTTAAAAACGACGCAGGAGGACGACGGCTCGTGGTACGGCCGCTGGGGCGTGAACTACATTTACGGCACCTGGCAAGTGCTCCGCGGCCTGCGTGCGATCGGCGAAGACATGCAGCAGGATTGGGTCGTGCGCGCCTGCGTCTGGCTCACCAGTTGCCAAAATGAAGACGGCGGCTGGGGCGAATCGTGCGGGACGTACGACGACCCGACCTTGAAAGGCAAAGGCGACAGCACCGCCTCGCAGACTGCATGGGCGCTGATGGGTCTCTGCGCCGCGACCGACCCCGACAGCCCCGCGATTCGCCGCGGCCTCGACTACCTCATCCGCACCCAAAATCGCGACGGCTCCTGGTCCGAACCGCAGACCACCGGCACCGGTTTTCCCGGCGTATTTTATTTGAAATACGACATGTATCGGAACAACTGGCCGCTCCTCGCGCTGGCGACCGCCGCCAACTATCGCAGCGGCATTTTCCACCAGCCGAGCCAGTATCAGTTCGATCCGGCGACGGCCTGACGGGTGCGCCTCTGCAACCCGCGAACGCCTCCCGCGAAGCGGAGCATCCAAAACCCGTCATCCTGAGCGAAGTGGAGCGCCAGCGAAACGCAGTCGAAGGACCTCTTACTTTTCCCCACTCAGCGCGCGGCTCGTGGGAAAAGTAAGAGGTCCTTCGACTCCGCTGCGCTTCGCTCAGGATGACGGCTGTGCGCTTCGACCCGCGCTTCCCCTGAAATATTTCGCACCAACGCCGCACGCCGCTACCTTCCCCGACCTATGCCGCTCGACCTGAAAAAGCTCGTCTCCGCCCGCCTCGGCGAAAACTACACGCTGCACGAAAAGCATCTGAACCCGACGCTGGTCAAAGTGCAGCGCATCATCGGCTTCGATCAGGTCTATGCCCGCGCGCAGGGTGCCTATCTTTTCGATCGCGAAGGCCACGACTACCTCGACTTCCTCAGCGGCTACAGCGTCTTCAATATCGGCCGCAACCATCCCGCCGTGCAGACCGCGATCCGCGACGTGCTCGAGCTGGATTTGCCGAACATGGTGCAGATGGATTGCTCCCTCCTCAGCGGACTCCTCGCCGAGGCGTTGCTAAAAAAAACGCCGCCGCATCTCGACGCGATTTTCTTCTGCAATTCCGGCGCGGAATCGATGGAAGGCGCGATCAAATTTGCCCGCGCCGCGACCGGCCGCAGCGGCCTCGTCTCGATCGAAAAAGCCTTTCACGGGCTTTCCAACGGCGCGCTCTCCGTCATGGGCGACGAGCATTTTCGCGAGGGCTTCGGACAGCTTCTCGAGAACTGCGAGCGCATCAAAATGGGCGACCTCGCCGCGCTCGAGGAAAAGCTCGCGCGCCGCGACGTGGCCGCATTCGTGATGGAGCCCGTGCAGGGGAAAGGCGTGAATTTTCCCGCCGACAATTTCTACCGCGACGCGCAGGCGCTCTGCCGGAAATACGGCACGCTGCTCGTTTGCGATGAAGTGCAAACCGGCCTCGGCCGCACCGGCAAATGGTGGGGTTTCCAAAACTGGGATCTCGAACCCGACATCATCACCATCGCGAAATCGCTCAGCGGTGGATACGTCCCGGTCGGAGCCGTCATTACCCGCCGCGCGATCTATCAAAAAACCTTCAGCCGCCTCGATCGCTGCGTCGTCCACTCCTCCACCTTTGGCCGCAACAATCTCGCGATGGCGTGCGGACTCGCCACGCTGCAAGTGCTCGACGACGAGCAACTCATCGACCGCGCGCGCGACAACGGCACCGAACTTTTGCGCCGCCTCGACGCGCTGAAAGCAAAGCATTCGCTGATCAAGGAGGTCCGCGGCCTGGGCATGATGGTCGCGATCGAATTTCACGAGCCGCGCGAAATGGCGATGCGGATGGGCTGGAAATTCCTCCACAAAGTCGAGCGCGAGCTCTTCGCGCAAATGCTCGTCACCTCGCTTTTTCAAAAGCACCGCATCCTCACGCAGATCGCCGGGCACTCGATGGACGTGATCAAAATTCTCCCCCCGCTCACCATCGGCGAACGCGAGATCGAACGCTTCGTCAACGCCCTCGATTCCGTCCTGCAAGACTGTCGCAAATTCCCCGGCCCGATCTGGGATCTCGGCGCGAATTTCATCCGCCACTCGCTCAAGCGATCGACCGTCGAGCCGGCATCATTGGCGAATTGATCCAAGCGCGCGTGCGCCGACTTCCGGGTAGCGCACGCGTCCCGCGTGCTGGCGAAGGCGTCCCCGCCTTCGCGAACTTTTCCAGGCTCGGCGGAAAAGAATAGACGCTTCCAGCCAGTCGCAATTTGGCCGAAAAGTTCGTTTCGGCGGGACGCCGAAACCTGCGCGCGAGACGCGCGCGCTACCCGGATCGCAGACCGGTCTCACTCGCGTCCCCTGACTCGCTCGATTGCGCGGCGGTGCGGGGAAGTGAGCGCGAGATCGCCGAGCTGGGCGATTTTCTGCCAGCGTTGATTTGCGGCTATCGCTCGCGGAGCCGCGCTGGCAAAGGCGCGGAGGGTGACGCGGTGATTCGTGAAGGGGTAATCGAGTTGCACGATCGGCACCCCCTTCGACGTGCCTGTCAGCGCCGGTAGCTTCCACATTCCGCGCCAGCGGGAGCCGGTTTGTTGTTCCAGCAGGATGCGCCCGCCTTCGACGATCCACGCGCAATCCTCGGCGAGCGCGATGATTTTCGGACGCGCTTTTTTCACGGGCAGCGACTCGGGATCGCGCGTCCGGCAGCGTCCGCGGATCGGACAAATCGGGCACTGCGGCTTGCGCGGGAGGCAGACGAGCGCGCCGAGTTCCATCAGCGCGGAGGTGTGCTCGCCGCCGCATTTGTCGGGGAGAAGGTCGCTCGCCGCGCGCCAAATTTCGGCATTGCCGCGGGTTGAGTCGATCGGCTCGCGTAGGTCGAGAAGACGCGCGAGAACCCGCGCGATATTCGCATCGACGGCGGGCGTCGCGCGGTCGAAGGCGAAGCTCGCGATCGCGCCCGCGGTGTATCTCCCGACGCCCGGCAGGCGTGAGATGGCCGCGAGATCGTCGGGCAATTTCCCGCCGAGTTCCGCCACGACTTGCTGCGCGGCGCGATGCAGATTCCGCGCGCGGGAGTAGTAGCCGAGCCCCTGCCACGCGTGCAGCACGTCATCGCTGCTGGCGTCGGAGAGCGCTTGAAAATCGGGGAAGCGCGCGAGCCATTTCTCGAAATATCCGAGCACGGTGGCGACCTGCGTTTGCTGGAGCATGAACTCCGAGACCATGATCGCGTAGGGATCGCGCGTGCGCCGCCACGGGAGATCGCGGCCATGCTCGCGAAACCAGACGGCAAGCTCATTGCGGAGCGCGGCTGGATTCTGAAAGGTGGATTCGAGATGGTGCATGGAGCTGAAATTGTAGGGCGACCGCTTCGGTTGCCCGGGCAGGCGGAGCGCCCGCCCTACAATTTTGGCGATCCGAAACTCGCACCGAAATCAACATGGAAACCCCGCCGAAAACCATCCACACCTGCGCGCTGACCGCGGAGCAGGCGGAGAAGTTGCGCGCGATCTTGAACCACCGCGGGTGGACGTTTTCGGCACGGCCCTACACCCTCTATTTCGCGCAGAATGACAAGCTGACGGCGGCGGTTTACGAGAAGGGTCCGAAGCTCGTCTTGCAGGGAAAAGGGACCGGGGAATTCGTGGAGTTCACGCTCGAACCGGAGATCACCGGCACGGCGGCGGCGGGCTGCGAGGAGGCGCAAAATCCGGCGATGTTCGAGCCGCATTTCGGGATCGATGAAAGCGGAAAGGGCGACTTTTTCGGACCGCTCGTCATCGCCGGCGCGTACGTCGATCGCGAGATCGCGCGGCGGTTCATGGAGGCCGGGATTCAAGACAGCAAGCGGATCGGCAGCGATCGGCGCATTCGCGAGCTCGCGGAAATGATCCGGAAAACGCCGGGCGCGATCGGCAGCGTCATCGCGATCGGGCCGGAGAAATACAACGCGCTGTACGCGAAATTCAAGAACCTCAATCGGCTGCTCGCGTGGGGCCACGCGCGGGTGATTGAAAACCTCGCGGAGGCGCGTCCCGACTGCCCGCGCGCGTTGAGCGATCAGTTCGCCAATCCGAAGCTCATTCAGCGCGCGCTGTTGGAGCGGGGGCGCGGGATCATTCTCGAGCAACGGACCAAGGCGGAGAGCGATCTCGCGGTCGCCGCGGCCTCGATTTTGGCGCGCGAGAAATTCATCGACTGGCTGCAAAAAACGGGCCGCACGTATCAGCGCGAACTTCCTCGCGGCGCGTCGGCAGCGGTGAAGGCCACAGCGCGCGAACTCGTCGCTGCGCACGGGCCGGAAATCCTCGGGCAGCTCGCGAAAACGCACTTCAAAACCGCGGCGGAAGTCGCGCCGCAATATTTCACCAAACCCGCCTTGCCCGGTTCCGGCGACGTTGTTTAACTCCGCCGCATGGGCACTTTGACGAAACGTGAATTGGTCGTGCAGATCGCGAATGAGACAGGACTGGTGCAGAGCAAGGTCTTCGAGGTGATTCAGCTCACGCTCGATCGCATCACCGACGCACTGGCGGACGGGCAGACGGTGGAGCTGCGCAACTTCGGCGTGCTGGAAGTGCGGCTGACCAAGCCGCGCGTGGGGCGTAATCCGAACGTGCCGGGGAGCAGTTTCGTCATCCCGGCGCGGGCGACGGTGAAGTTCAAATCGGGAAAAATCATGCGGCAGAAAGTGTCCAAACTTTCGGCGGTGATGAAGCGCGAGGCGGCGAAGTAGCGGTGCGGGGCGGCTCGATCTTTCGTCATCCTGAGCGGAGTTCCGCGCCGCGCGGAACGTAGTCAAAGGACCTCTTACTTTTCCCCCCGTGGCGCGCGCGCATCTCGGAGGGGGAAAAGTTAGAGGTCCTTCGACTCCGCTTCGCTTCGCTCAGGATGACCGGAGGGCGGGCGCGTCTGCCAAGGCGCGCGCATTTTCACCGCTCAATACCCGTCGAGCTGATACAGCCAGAACGGCTTGCCGCAGTTCCAGCGGACGATGTTCGGGCCGGCGACGGTGGTCTGCCAGCCGTTCGGATAATGCGTGGTCTGCGAGTAGGGCGGGGGACTCGTGCGCTCGACGGCTTTGATTTTGTAAACCGGGCCGCGCTTGCTCACGTGCCCCTCCGCGACCCAGTCGGCGACGAGGTCGCCGCGGTAGTTGGTCACGCGGAGTTTGGTGTAGGTCTGGCAGCCGGTGAGGAGGAGCGCCGCTGCGAGGAGGGAGAGCCGGGGAAAGTTCACGCGGCGGAAAATGCCAGCGGCTTTCCCCGACCTCAAGCGCCGATGAGCGCGGGCGCTTCGACCGCCGCGTGCCGCGCGATCCAGCCGCCGCCGAGCACCTCGTCGCCGCGGTAGCAGACCGCCGCCTGACCCGGCGTCACCGCGCGCTGCGGCGTCTCGAAGCGCACGCGCGCCTCGCCATTTTCGCCGGGAAAAACGGTCGCCGCCGCGCCCGCGTGGCCGTAGCGAATCTTCACCGTCACATCGAACGGCTCGCCCGGCTCCGCGTGCCACGTCGCGTGATCCATGTGAAATTCCCCCACCACCAAATCCTCCGCCTCGCCCACGATCACCCGGCTCGTCGCCGGATCGATGTCGATCACGTAGCGCGGCGAGGCGCTGCCGCCCGGCAATCCTTTGCGCTGGCCGATCGTGAAAAGCTCGATTCCCTCGTGATCCCCCACGCGCGTCCCCGCCTTGTCGTAAATCCCGCCGCGATGAAACTCCCCCTCCCCGAGATGCGACTTCAGGAACGCCTTGTAGTCATTCCCCGGCACGAAACAAATCTCCTGGCTGTCCACCTTATCCGCCGTCTTCAGCCCCAGCTTCCGCGCGATCGCGCGAATTTCAGTCTTCTCCATCGCCCCGAGCGGACACATCGCGCGCTGGAGTTGCGCCTGTCGGAGGCTGAACAAAAAGTAGGACTGATCCTTCCGCGGATCGCGTCCCTTCCGCAGCACCGCGCGGTCGGTGTGATGCTCGATGATCGCGTAATGCCCGGTCGCGATGAACTCCGCCCCGATCGCCTTTGCCTTCCCCCACAGGTTGCCGAATTTCACCTTCTCATTGCACATCACGCACGGATTCGGCGTCCGGCCCGCGCGATATTCGGCAGTAAAATAATCGATCACCAGCTTCTCGAACTGATCCGCCTCATCGACGACGTAATGCGGAATCCCGAGCGCATGCGCGACGCTGCGCGCATCGGCGATCGCCTGCGGTCCACAGCATTTGTCCTCCGCGCGCGAAATGCAGTCCTGCGGCCACACCTTCATCGTGACACCGACCACATCGTAGCCCTGCTCCTTCAGCAAGTAAGCCGCGACACTCGAATCCACGCCCCCGCTCATGCCGACGACGACACGCGCGCGGCGAGCGGTCGCCGGTTGATTGGTTGGTTCGGGATCAGCGGTTTTCACAGCGGCGCGGACACTCCGCGCGAACGACGGGTCGCTCAACCGAAATTTTGTCGCGGCCGGTCAGGCAGCGTTGCAGCGATGCGCGGGTCCATCGCCGCGGAAATGTCAGCCGCTTGGCAGTGGACGCCGGGCGGCTTTGGTACAAGCTCCCCGGCCCGCCGTGAGACGAACGCTTTCTCCATTTTTGCTCCTGCTGCTCGCGACCGTTTTGGGCTCGTGCTCGCGGCCGATGGATCGCGCGGACTTGGTTTTTCTGAATGGCGCGGAGCCGGAGAGTATCGATCCGGCGGGGTTCACGGGGCAGCCGGAGGGGCGCATTGCGTACGCGCTTTTTGAGGGGCTCACGGCTTTCGATGAGACGGGCACGCCGCGGCCGGGAGTGGCGGAAACATGGGACGTTTCGGCGGACGGGAAGGTTTATACTTTCCACCTCCGCGGCGATGCGAAGTGGAGCAATGGCGAGACGGTCACGAGCGAGGATTTCATCGCCGCGTGGCGGCGGACGCTCGCGCCGGAGACGGCGTGCGAATACGCGTATCAGCTTCATTACATTCAAAATGCGAAGGCTTTCAACGAGGGGAAACTGACAGACTTCGCGCAGGTCGGACTGCGCGCGCCGGACCCGCGGACGCTGATCGTGACGCTCGGAAATCCGACGCCGTTTTTCCTCGATCTCTGCGCGTTCGCGACGCTGCTGCCGGTGCATATTCCGAGCGTGGCGGCGGCGGAAAAGCGGGGCGAATCTTTCACGCGGCCGGGCAACCTCATCAGCAACGGCGCCTTTGTGCTCAAGGAATGGCGCATCTTCGACCGCATCCGCGTGGAGAAGAATCCGCACTACTGGAACCGCGTAAATGTCGGGATGAACACGATCGACATTCTGCCGTCCGCGCAGCCGATGACGGCGTTCAATTTCTACGCGACCGGAGTGGCGGACATCATCGCCGACAAGGGGCTCGCGCCGACCATGCTGATGGACAAATTGAAGACGCGCGCGGACTTCCACTCAGCGCCGTTTCTCGGGAATTATTTCGTGCGGTTCAACTGCGCGCGGAAGCCCTTCAACGACGCGCGCGTGCGGCTCGCCTTCAGCCTCGTGATCGACAAGCCGTTTCTCTGCGAGCACATCACGCGCGCAGGCGAGGTGCCCGCCGACAGCCTCGTGCCGCCCGGCACCGCCGGCTACGAATCGCCGCCCGGACTCGCGCGCGACCCGGAGCGCGCGCGCAAGCTTCTCGCCGAAGCCGGCTATCCCGGCGGCAAGGGATTCCCGCTGACCTACTACCTTTACAAAGGCAGCAGTGAGGGTGTGGACGCGAACATTGCCGTGGAGTTGCAGGCGACTTTTCAGCGCGAACTCGGCGTCGGCATCCAGCTCGCGCAGCAGGAGTGGAAGGTCTATCTCAACTCGCTCACGACGCTCGATTTCGATATGGCGCGCTCGTCGTGGGTTGGCGATTACAAGGACCCGAACACGTTCATGGATTGCTTCGTGACCGACGGCGGCAACAACCGCACCGGCTGGTCGAGCCAGCGCTACGACGAGCTCATCGCCGCTGCCGGACGCGAGCTCGATTCGGCGAAACGCTTTGCCATTTTTCGCATGGCGGAGCGGATGCTCATCGTCGAGGACGCGCCGATCGTGCCGCTGTTTTATTACGTCGGGATTCAATTCTACGACCGCACGCGGCTCGGTGGGGTCGAGGCGAATCTGATCGATGAGCATCCGCTGAAGAACATGTTCTGGAAGGATCGCGCGCGGCCCGCCGGTGCCGCCGCGCGGTGATGGATCGCGCTGTTCATCTGCTCGTCCGCGCGCTCTCGGCGGTGGTGCGTCTGCTGCCACTGCGAATGTGCGTGGCGATCGGGCGGATGCTCGGGAAGGCCGGCTGTGTCTTGCTTCCTGGCTACCGGCGTCTCGCGCTGCGGAATCTGCGGATCGCGTTTCCGGAGATGCCGGCGAGGGAATTGCGCGCGCTCGCGCGGGAGCATTTCGCGACGCTGGGCGGCAACCTTTTCGCCAATCCGAAGATCGCCTCGATGTCGCCGGACGAGCTGCGTGGGATCGTGGAAATCGAAGGCGCGGAGCTCGCGGAAAAGCTGGTGGCGGAGAAGCGCGGGATCGTCGTGGTGATCAGCCACATCGGGAATTGGGAACTCTTCGCGCAGCTCTGGCCGATCGTTTTCAAATGCCCGAGCGGCACCATTTATCAGCGCCTCGGCAACCCGCACATGGATGCCGACATGCGCGCGAGCCGGGCGCGTCTCGGGCTGAAGTTGTTCGAGCGCAAGGAGGGTTTCCAAGGCGCGGTCGCGCTGCTCCGCGAGGGCGGTTCGGTCGGCGTGCTCGTCGATCAACACGCGGGCGATGCCGGGGTCTGGGCACCTTTCTTCGGACGCCTCGCCTCGACCTCCCCGCTCGCCGCGACGCTCGCGCTGCGGACCGGCGCGGCGCTGGTTCCCGCCGCCGTTTATTCCGACGCGCCGGGTCGCTGGCGCATGGTCATCCAGCCGCCCCTCGAGCCCGCCACGCGCGACACGGACACGATCACCGCGAAGATCAACGACACGCTCGAAACGCAAATCCGCCGCCAACCCGCCGACTGGTTTTGGGTCCACAACCGCTGGAAAACGCCGCGGCCGAAATTCCTGCTCGCAGGCTACAAACGAGGGGTGGTGGGGAATTTAGGATTTAGGATTTCTGATTTCGGATTTGGGGAAGGCGCCAGCGACGTTCGGAACCGGCCCGAAAATCAGAAATCAGAAATCAGAATTCAGAAATCGCTCCAGCCGTTCCGCATCCTCATCCGCGCGAGCAACTGGCTCGGCGACGCCGTCATGTCCGTCCCCGCCGTCCGCGCGATCAAAGCCGGACGCCCCGATGCGCACGTCACCATCCTCACGCCGGCGAAGCTCGCGGACTTCTGGAAATCAGTGCCCGAGGTGGACGCCACCATCGCGATCGAGCGCGGCGAAAGCGTCTTCACCGTCGCGCGGAGCATCCGCGCCGACTTCGAGGCTGCGATCATTTTCCCCAACTCACTTCGCGCCGCACTCGAGCCGTGGCTCGCCGGAATCCCCCGCCGTGTTGGCTTCCCCGGACACCGCCGCGCGTGGCTGTTGCACCAAATCTTTCGCCCGAAGAAAAAGAAGTCGCCCGAGGCGCCGCGGCATCAGGTCGGGCACTACCTCGCGCTCGCGGAGTTTTGCGGGGCGGTGGCCGGAGTCCGCACTTCGACGTTCGACGTTCGACGTTCGACGTTCGACGTTTTCCCCTCCCTCGCATGACCCCTCCCGCC
>JAYVPW010000038.1:0-34019 GCA_043777315.1 Spartobacteria bacterium
CTTCCAGCCGCTCGGAGAGAACGGCTTCACCGGCGGCATCCGCGTCGCCGTGGCCGACGTGAATGTCGATGGCATCGCCGACATCATCATCGGCACCGGGCCAAAGGGCGGCAGCGTGATCAAGGCCTTCGACGGCACCTCCAGCGCTGAGATTCTGAGCAAGGTCGCGATCCCGCTCTACCCGTCCGTCGGCCTCTTCGTCGCCGGCAGCTCCCCCGTGCCAGTCCTCCGCTCCAGCCCGCCCGTCCTGCCGCCGACGTAATCCGCCCCGGAAGAATCGAAACCACGCGAGCCCGTGGTCAGGCATTGGCATTTGACAGGCCGAAAAGGAGGCTCAGTCGCCGCACGTCTCGGTCGGCCTGAATGCCGCCGGGGCCGGGCCGGAGAGCGATGATCTGACGTTCGACGGCGGGGCGTAGCACCCGCCCTTTACCCGCGGCGATTCCGCCGGTTAATTGCGCGATGCTTTCTGCTGCCCTCGACGAATCCGTCGCCGACCGCGTCCTCGCCGGCGACCGCATTTCGCCCGCCGACGCCCGCGCGCTTTACCGGCTCCCGCTGAACGAGCTCGGCGCGCTGGCGGACCATCGCCGCAACCTCGCGCGGCGCGACGCCTTTGCCGGCCGCGGCAACGAGATCGTCACCTACATCATCGACCGGAACATCAACTACACGAACGTCTGCAACGTTTACTGCAAGTTTTGCGCGTTCTATCGGACTGAACGCGACGACGATCACTACGTTCTTTCGCACGAGCAGCTCGACCAGAAACTCGACGAACTCACCGCCATCGGCGGCGTCCAGATTCTCCTGCAAGGCGGACATCACCCGAAGCTCGGGATCGACTGGTATTTGGAAATGCTCGCGCATATCCGCGCCAAATATCCGCACATCAACATCCACGGATTCAGCCCGCCGGAGTTCAATCACTTCGCCGAAGTCTTCGGCATGCCGCTGCGCGAAGTGATCGCGAAATTCAAGGACGTCGGCCTCGGCTCGATCCCCGGCGGCGGCGGCGAAATCCTCGTCGATGAAGTGCGCAACCGGATCGCGCCGCTCAAATGCAACAGTGACCAGTGGCTGAAAGTCATGGAGATCGCCCACGAACTCGGGCTGAACTCCAGCGCGACGATGATGTTCGGCCACGTCGAAACCGTGGACGATCGCATCGAGCATCTCCAGCGACTGCGCGATCAACAGGACGCCACCGGCGGCTTCACCGCGTTCATCTGCTGGACCTTCCAGCAAGGCACGCCCGGCACCGGCCCCGGCCACACGCACCTCCGCGCCGAGCCCGTCGGCAGCTCCGAATATCTCCGCACGCAGGCGCTCAGCCGCATCTTTCTGGACAACTTTCCCAACGTCCAAAGCTCGTGGGTCACGCAAGGCCCGCGCATCGGCCAGATCGCGCTGAAGTACGGCGCGAACGATTTCGGCAGCGTGATGATGGAGGAAAATGTGGTCTCCAGCGCCGGCACCAGCTTCCGCCTCGCGAAGGACGAAATCGAAGAACTCATCACCACCGCCGGCTACGAACCGCGCCGCCGCGACAACTGGTACGCGCTGCTCGCGTGAGCTCATTTTCGGCTTCGGGTAAAAAGCGTCGTCGCCAAAAATTTCACCACAAGGGTAAAGCGCCTGCGCCAATAAAACCCGCCGACTCTTCGAGCCGGAGGCTTGGCGGAAATTAGCCGGTGGCGTCAGCCACCGGACTCGTGGGGGCACAACAATCCGCCCCGGCGGGGCGGTGGATTGGCGTGGGGTTCCGGCGCCCTTCTGCATCGATTCCGGTGGCTGACGCCACCGGCTAATTTCCGAAGGCCCTCCGGGCCAGCGGGAGCGGTTTCTTTCACGTCTGGTTTGAGCCGATAAACACTTTCGGCATTTGCGCTGAAAGCCAACTGGCGTCCAATATTCCGGCATGGAAACGCTGCAAACCCTGGGCATCGCGCTCGGCCTCGCCTCGCTCGCCGGGCTGAATCTTTACCTCACCGTTTTCGTCACCGGACTGGCGATTCAGCAGCATTGGATCGACGTCGCGGCGGCGCACCCGGACCTCGTGATCCTCGGCCATCCGGCGATCCTCGCCGTCTCGGGCGTGCTCTATTTGCTGGAGTTTTTTGCGGATAAAATCCCGTGGGTGGACTCGCTCTGGGACGCCGTCCACACGGTCATCCGGCCGATCGGCGGCGCGCTGCTCGCGATCCGCGTGCTCGGAAATCCCGACCCGATTTTCGATGTCGTGGTCGCGCTGCTCGGCGGCAGCGCGAGCCTGCTCGTGCATGGAGTGAAGGCGGGCACGCGGCTCGTGGTGAATCATTCCCCCGAGCCATTTTCCAACATCGGCCTGAGCCTCGCCGAGGACGCGGCCGTCATTGGCGGACTGGCGCTGATTCGCCACGATCCGGTGCTCGCGCTCATCGTCTTTTTCGTCCTGCTTTTGGCCATCTGCTACTTCGGTCCGAAGCTCTACCGCGCCGCGAAAGTGCAGCTCTGGCTCGTCTGGAAAAAGATCGGCTCGCCCGCGAGCGACAAGCCATCCGCGGAACTGAGCCCCGCGCTGCCGCCGGAGCTCGATGTGATCTTTCACGCCGCAAATCTGCTCGGCGAAAAAATCGTCTGGGCCGCACCGTGCGTCAGCGGCTCCGCGCGCGGGATTCCCGGCAATATTTTCGGTCACCTCATCGCCACCGCGGAGCAGCCGGCCAGGGTCTGGTTCGTGGCGCGCGGCGGCTGGCGCAAGCTCGCCGTCGAGCTCGATCTCGCGACCTACAAAGTGGCGCACGAGCCGAAATTTCTGAGCGAAAATCTCGTGCTCTACAGCCTCGAAAAGAAGCCGAAGTATCTCTTCATTTTCAGCCGTACGCAGAGCCCGCTCGTCGAGTCCGTGGCGGCCTCGCTGCGCGAGCGGATCGGCGTTTCATTGCCGGCTACGAGCGCCCCGGCAGCGGAGACGGCGGTGGCCTGAGGACGCTATTCCATCCCGAGCATCGACGGCGAGGCGGTGCGGCAGAGCTCGAGGAAATCCTCCCACGTCAGCTCGATCCAAGGGTCCGCGACCTTCACCTGCGCGAGCGTCGCGGCCTGCATTTCCTCCGCGGCGAGCGCCACGTTTCGCCTGATCGTGGCCTCGCTGCAGCGGAACATTTTCGCGAGCTCCGCCATGCGCAGTCCATCGTGATGGACGAGCTGAAGCAGGACGAAATGTTCCGCCCGGCAGTTCGCGAAGGCTGTCTGCACGGCGATGCGCAGGATTTCGAGCAGCGGCGGCTCCGAGCTTTTCTGCGGCGATTCGACCGCCGCTACTCGATGCACGGCTTCGGTCGTCCGCTCATCATCGGCACTGAGCGGGATGAGCCGGTTCCAGCGCTGCGCGGCCCGGCGCTGCGTGATGAGATGGTTGAACGCGATCGTGTTCAGCCACGTCAGGAGCGCGCACGAACCGTTGTAACGTGAGAGCGCCGCCGGTTTGTCGAAAGGCACGGCGAGGCAATCCGCCCACAGGCTGTCCACGATCTCGTGCGCCTGCCCGGCGGTCGCTCCGGAGCGAATTAAAAAGGCGACGACGGATGCGACGAACTTTTTGGGGAGGAGCGCCAGAGCCAATTCGTCGCCATCGAGGCATTTTTGCGCGAGTTGAAAATCTGCAAGGTGCGGGAGGGGATCATCCACTCCGCGCATCGTGAAGAACGGCGGCAACCGAATTCAATCGAAAAGGCCACCGGTTCGTCTGAAGCGTCCGCCCGGGTCCAATTCGCACCGCGCCCGCCACATACAGATGAGCGTCAAGAGCCCCAACCCACTTCCTCGCCTGCCACCACTGTCCCTTTGCCGCTGCCACCGCCACTCCCACGTCCTCGCTCTCACTTGACGCTCATCTGTATTTTAAGGCCACCCCACTGTACTGCCTCTCAATGGGTTAAACGCGCGAGTTTCCGATTTTTGCAAAAAAACTGCTTTTACTCTGGAAGAAAGTTTCAAACTGCCAATTCCCGAAGATTTTTTGCAAAAATCGGAAACTCGCGCGTTTAACAGATATGACCGACAGCGATCCAAAAGTTCTCCTCGACTTCCTCGAGCGCGTGGGGCCGGAAGTCTCCGGCCACCACTGGCCTGAGCCGAGCCACGAGGCGGCGAAAAACCTGGCGCGGTTTGCCCGCGGGGAATGCGACGAGCCGGAGCGCGAGACGCTGTGCCGCCTGCTGCACGAGCGTCCATCGTGGCTCCGATGGGTGGCAAATCAGGTGAGGGCGGAGCGGGCAAAAAACGGGGCCGTCAGCCAGCGAAACTGAGCCGGCGGCAACGCGTTTTTAGAGACTGTGTCATCAGTCTCCTGCCGCGGAATGAGGGAGGGATATGGTCCGCGAAACCACGCGAAATCACGCGAAAGGAATCCGTGTTTCGCGTTCTTTCGCGCCTTTTCGCGGACAATATCCGCTTTTTACACAGCCTCTAAGGCCGGGCGCTGAGGTTCTTGGCGACCTCGACCGTCTCGGACGGGAAATAATATTCCACGTATCCGAGCATCATTTCGTCGGTGGTTTGGGGACCCCAGCGGACGGTTTTATTCGGGTCGGGATTCGCGGGGTTTTTCGAGCTGTTGTCGAACCATCCGATCGCGCGGACGGTGCTCCCGGCGGGGATGGTCGGCGGCTCGGCGTAGCGGTAGGCGAGCTGCCAGTTGAAGTCGTAGCGCGGCACTTCCAGCAGCGTGCGCGCGGTGCCGTCGGGCAGGATCGCCTCGTATCGGAAGGCTTTTCCGCGCACGTGCATGTGCGGCATGAAGCCGAGCAACTTCACCTCTTTCGGCACCGGGATCGTGGCGCTCTCGGGGTGGTTGTCGTCGTTCGGCGGGATGCTCAGGCGATGCGCGCCGATGCCGATCGTGCGGACGATGTGCTGCGGCGGTTGCTTCGCAAAAAGCAGGCCGATGCGAATCTGGTCGCGGGTCGCGGTGCCGTTCGGAGTGTAGTGGATTTGGAAGAGCAATTTCGAGCCGGCGGGCAGCGGTTTCGCGAAGCCGTCGGGATAAACGATCGAGTTATTCCCCGGCACGTAGGCCGCGAAAAATCCGCTGACCGCATCGAGTTTTTCCGCGATCCCGGCGTTCGGATTCTGGGCGAAAATGAGGACGTGATGGACGACCTCGCGCGCGGTCGGCTGGATCTCGAAACCACGGATCCACTTGTCTTCCGTGAAGTGCGGATCGGCGACGACGTTTTGGTACGGCATCGTTCCGGTCGCCTTCACTTCGATCGCCTGTGGGATTTGCACGATCGCGTCGGGCGTGCCGATCTGCCACTCGGCGGGCCAGTGGCGCGGGAGCGGCGCGTCTTTCGGATCACCGAGCGGTTTGCCAGCATCGAGCCAGGCGAGGAGGTCGGCTTTGTCGCGCTCGGCGAGCGTGCGGTCGTTCATCCACGGCGAGTGCTGGCCCGCCGCGGGCGCTTTGGCAAACCACGGCGGCATCAGGTCGCGCCCGACCATTTTGCGGATCATGGCGGACTTCGCCTCGACCTGCTCGAACGTCTCCAGCGCGAACGGCGCGACCCCGCCGGCGCGGTGACATTGCTGGCAGTTCGCCTGCACGATCCGCGAGATGCGGTTGTGAAAAGTGGGCGCGCTCGCGGTGGTCGCGGCGGTCTTGAAATCGAGCAGGCAACCCGGCGCTTCCGTCGCCGCGATGTCCGGCGCGCGACCGGCGAGGAGCGCGGCAAAAGCATCCGCGAGGTAGTGGTGCCGCGGCGCGTCGAGCGCGTAGCCGAGGCCGTATTGGTCGTCGATCGCGCCGCGATAAATCAGCGTCCGCGCGCCATCGAGCAGGAACGAATCGGTCGATGATTTCGCGCCGAGCGCGGTCGCCAGAACGCCCTTCGGATCGACCGCGCACGTCACCGCGAGTCCGGCTGATTTCATCGCCGCGCGCAGCTCCGCGGGCGTGTCGGTGGCAACCGGGGCGACGAGCAAAAGCTTCCCGTTTTGCGCCAGCAATTTCGTCGAAAGCTCCGCGAGCGCGGGCGCGTATTTTTTGCTCACCGGACAGCTCGAGCTGAACATCGCCACGACCAGCGGCTTCCCGCCCGCCGCCTCGCTCAGCTTGTGCGCGCGGCCGTCGAGGTCGGTGAAAGTCACATCCGCCACCAGGCTGCCAACCTTGTATTCACCGGCCTTCAGGAGCTTCGCGGCCTCGCGCGGCGAGTCGTTCAGCGTGAACGCGGGCGGCGCAATCTCGCTCGGCGGCGCTTTCTGCGAAGGCTTCGTCAACATGCCGATGACGAGCTGCGCCTCCTCGAGCGTGATCTCTCCATCGCCGTTCGCATCGAGGTTTTTCAGCAGCGGAAACGCCGCGACTTCGACCGCGCTCAACTTGCCGTCGCCGTTCACGTCGAGCTGCTTGAATTTGCCGGCGATCCCCGCCGCCATTTTGTCCTGCGCGGAAGCCGCGGGCAAAATGGCGGCGAGAGAAAGCGCGGCGGCGCAGAGGGCGAGGGGAGATTTCATGTGCCGGGGAAGACGGGTGAGGGCGGGGGCTGGTTACTGCGAATGCAGCGGGGCCAATACACGCACCCGCGCGGGCCGCAAGATCCGGGCGGATGGTCGCGCGGATGGTAGGGCGGGCGCTTCGCCTGCCCCGGCAACCGGAGCGGTCGCCCTACAATTTGCGCTCCCCGGCGCGCGGCACGCGCGGTTCGCGAGGCGGCTCGTTTTTTCCTCGCGATGCAGCGCTGACTTTTCTCCCACCGCTTTTATAACCCTCGCCCCATGCCCAAGAATTCCCTCGCTTCCCAAGTCTCCGAGCAGCTCAGCGGCGCGCAGAAACGGCTCGAAAAAACGAAGGTGCTCGTCGGGCTCGACGGCTTCGTCGATACGATTTTGCATGTCGTCGCGCAGCGCGATTCGGCGACGAAATATGTGCGGATGACGCAGATGGGCGACTTCGGCGCGAAGATCAATTCGGCCGCGGGACACAGCGCGAATTTCGAGTTCGTGACGCAGATGGTGAAGCTCGGCGGCAACGGCCCGATCATGGCCCACGCGCTCGGCAGCTACGGCACGCCGATGACTTACCTCGGCAATCTCGGCGCGCCAAATGTGCATCCGGTTTTCGCGGATTTCGCGAGCCGCGCGACGGTCCATTCCATCGCCGAGCCGGGCTACACGGATGCGATCGAGTTCGACGACGGCAAGCTGATGTTCGGCAAGCACGGGAGCCTCGGCGAAGTGAATTGGGCGAACCTGATCGCGCACATGCCGGAGCCGGAGCTCACCCAGATTTTCGCCGAGTCGTCGCTCATCGCGCTGGTGAATTGGACGATGCTCACGCACATGACCGCGATCTGGCAGAAGCTGCTCACGCGCGTCGCGCCGAAGCTCGCGGGCGAGCGGCGCTGGCTCTTCATCGACCTCGCCGACCCGGCGAAACGCTCGCGCGAAGACATCGCCGCGGCGCTGAAACAGATCACGAAATTCGAGAAATATTTCCGCGTGATCCTCGGGCTGAACTTCGCCGAGAGCCGGCAGGTCGGCGAGGTGCTCGGCTTCCCCGCGCCCGATGAAACTTACGGCACCGTCGCGCATCACGCGTCGCAGATTCGCGACGTGTTGAAGATCGATTCTGTGGTCATTCACCCGACACATTTCGCCGCCGCCTCCGATGCCACCGGGGCGAAGCACGTCGTCGGTCCATTCACCGCGAAGCCGAAGATCACGACCGGCGCGGGCGATCATTTCAACGCCGGCTTTTGCATCGGACGCCTGCTCGGGCTCGACCTCGCCGCGAGCCTGCAAATCGGCGTCGCGACCTCCGGCTACTACGTTCGCAACGCGAAAAGCCCGCGCCTCGACGACCTGCGGAAATTCCTCAAAACGCTCGGGTAGCACATTCGATCCGCGCATCGCGGAGGGGGGAGAAGTAAGAGGTTCTTCGACTGCGTTTCGCTGGCGCTCCACTCCGCTCAGAATGACTCGGAAGGAGAGGGCGCGTCCTTCCTCCCAGTCATCCTGAGCGCAGCGCCAGCGGAGTCGAAGGACCTCTTACTTTTCCCCTCCGCGATGCGCGCTACCCGACGCCGTCCGCGGTTCCTTACTCGCTCGAAACCAGTCCGGCGCGGATCGCGTAGCGCGTGAGGCTGGCGATGTCGTGGCAGTCGAGCTTTTGCATCAGGCGCGCGCGGTGGTTGTCCACGGTCTTCAGCGCGATCTTCAGGCACGAGGCGATTTCCTTGCTCCGCGCGCCCTCGGCGACCATTTGCAGGACTTCGCGTTCGCGGAGGGTGATCGGCTGGGCGGGCGGCTGATTGTGGCCGTCATAGAGGCAGTCCGAGATGAAGGGCGTGAGATATTTCCGGCCGGCGGCGACGCTGCGGATCGCCTCGATGAGCACGGTGAGGCAGCTCGTTTTTTCGACGTATCCGTGCGGGCGGAGGGCGAGAACGCGCGCGATTTTTTCCCGGTCGGCGCTGCCGGAAAAAATGATGATGCGCTGCTGCGGGTGATTTTTGCGCAGCTCCTTTAGCACCTCCACGCCGTGCAGATGAGGGAGCCCGAGATCGAGGATCACGAGGTCCGGCTGGAGCGTGGCGCAGAGTCGCAGCGCGTCGATGCCGTCGCCCGCTTCACCAATGATTTCGTAGCCCGGCTCCCCGCCGAGTTTGGCCGCCAGCAGTTGTCGGCAGGCGACGTGATCTTCCACGAGCACAAGACGTTGCTTCATCATACCTCATCCTTTCGCTTCCTGGTTGTTCCGGTTTTTTTGGGATCAACGGCGGGGCGGCGCCGTCAGTGCCTTGTGTCACAAACGGCAGCGAGTAGCCAAGTTAAATCCTCATTTCTGACCGGAAAGTTTCGCAGCTCCGAAAGTAGGTTTTCCGCTTGGGAACCACAGGTGCAATTCCGCGACTCGTGACCGGCGAGTGCGGGGGGTGGAGGCTTTTTTGTCATCCTGAGCGCAGCGCCAGCGGAGTCGAAGGACCTCTTACTTCTCTTCCGTTGCGCGCGTGCTCGGGGGAAAAGTAAGAGATCCTTCGACTGCGTTTCGCTGTCGCTCCACTTCGCTCAGGATGACGGGGCTTTTTACACGCGTCGCTCTTTCGCGGAACGCGACTGGAATGAGAAAATCTTCGCCCGAAGAGACGCGCGAACTCCGCTCTCGACAGCCCCGTTTCCTAAAACAAAATCGTCGGCCTTATGAGATTCGCCAATCAAGTCGCCATCGTCACCGGAGCGGGGCGCGGCATCGGAAATGCCATCGCGCTGCGGCTCGCCAGCGAGGGAGCGCGGGTGGCGGTCGTGAGCCGCACGGAGCTGAATGCGGTGAAGACGGCGGAGGAGATCAACTCGAAATACGCGGGGCTCGCGGTGGCTTACGCGGTCGATGTGGCGGACCACGCGGCGGTGAAAAAACTCGCGGAGCAAATCCACGCGGATTTCTCGCGGATCGACATCCTCGTGAACAACGCGGGGCTGACGCGCGACGGGCTTTCGATGCGGATGAGCGAGGGCGATTGGGACGTGGTGCTCGATACGAATTTGAAAGGCGCGTTCAATTTCATCCAGGCGTGCGAGCGACCGATGATCCGGCAGCGCAGCGGGCGGATCATCAACATCGCGAGCGTCGCGGGGCTCACGGGAAATGCCGGGCAGGCGAACTACGCGGCGTCGAAAGCGGGGCTCCTCGGGCTGACGAAATCGATCGCGCGGGAGCTCGCGAGCCGCGGGATCACGAGCAACGCGGTCGCGCCCGGATTCATCAAAACGGACATGACCGATGTGCTGCCCGCGGAGCTGAAAACGGGCGTGATCGGGCAGATTCCGCTCGGGCGTTTCGGCGACCCGGACGACATCGCGGCGGCGGTCGCTTTCCTCGCGAGCAGCGAGGCGAAATATATCACGGGGCAGTGCCTGACGGTGGATGGCGGGATGGTGATGTGAGCGAAATTTAGGATTTAGGATTTAGCATTTAGGAAGTTTGGAACTCCGCGACCGCTGCCGTTTCCCAAATGCTCGATACTACCTCTCAAATCGATAATTGCCGCGCCTGCCCTCGGATGACGCGCCTCCTCCCGGTCATCCTGAGCGGAGTTTTCGGCTTTGCGAAAACGCAGTCGAAGGACCTCTTACTTTTCCCCCTCCGCGAGACGCGCGCGCAACGGGGGAGAAGTAAGAGGTCCTTCGACTCCGCTGCGCTGCGCTCAGGATGACGGGCTTTGACACCTCCAAAAACTCACACCTTTTTCCGATGAAACTTTACCTCCTCAGACACGCGAACGCGGACACGAGAGCGGCGACGGACGACGAGCGGCCGTTGTCTGAAAAGGGGATTGAGCAGGCGAAGCGGGTGGGGCGTTTTTGCCGGGAAAAGGGGATCGCGCCGGAGATTGTTTTGAGCAGTCCGCTGACTCGCGCGCGGCAGACGGCGGAACATTTTTTGAGCGAGCAACCGCTCGGCGCACCGGTGGTCGCGGCCTTTCTCGCGAGCGGGATGGGACCGGAAACGGCGGTCAGCGAGTTGAAGGCATACGGGAAATTCGAGAGCGTGATGATCGTCGGGCACGAGCCGGATTTCTCGGTGCTCGTGGCGCATTTGATCGGGCTGCCAGCCAACTCGAACTTCGTGGTTCGCAAAGGTTCGCTGACGTTGCTCGATGTCCCGGCGCTCCGCGCGGGCGCGGCGTCGCTGGAGTTTTCGATCCCGTGCCGGCTGATGTGAGGATCGGAGATCGAAGATGGGAGATCGGGTCGGAATTCTCTCATCGCTAAATCCCCGCTCCGATTTTTCTTCCGATCTCCCAACTCCGATCTCCGATCTCCGATTATGATCCCTCCCCAAGTCCATCTCACCGCCGCGTTCGCCGCGGACGCCGCGGTTTTCATCCTCGAAAAAGCGCGCGCGGCGATCGCCGAGCGCGGGCTTTTCCGGCTCGCGCTGGCGGGCGGCGACACGCCGGCGGCGGTGTATGCGGAGCTCGCGCGGATCGCGGGCGACCTGCCGTGGAATCATGTGCAGCTCACGTTTGGCGACGAACGCTGCGTGCCGCCGGACGATGCGCAGAGCAATTTCCGCACGGCGAAAATCTCGCTGCTCGACCGCATCGCGATCCCGGACGGGAACGTCTTCCGCATCCGCGGCGAGATCGATCCGGACGACGCGGCGCTCGAATACGAGCACAAGCTCGCGGCGGTGGCGGGGCGCTTCGGCGAGACTCGATACGTCCACGATCTCGTGCTGCTCGGGCTCGGGCCGGACGGGCACACGGCCTCGCTTTTTCCGGGCAATCCGGCGCTCGAGGAGACGGTGCGCAACGTGATCACGACGATCGGGACGAAGCCGCCGCCGCAGCGGATCACGATGACTTTTCCGCTGCTCAACGCCGCGCGGCACGTCTGCTTTCTCACGAAAAAAGCGGGCAAGGAAACGGTGATCGAGGAGGTCATCGCCGGGCGGGGAAACCATCCGGCGGGGAAAGTGCGGCCTGCCGCGGGCCAAGTCTGCTGGCTGATCGGCGGCTAATCGCGCCCGACCGCGATGAGCGCGGCGCGTTTGAGATGCGTGCCGCGTTTCGAGAGATCCTTCACGTCGATCCGATCCTTCACTTCGCCCCAAATCCGCCGCGCGACTCCCGCCGCGAACGGCACGGCAGCGAGGGCGAGCGCGCGGGAGCCGTGCGCGACTTCCTGCGCGGGCGTGCGGCTCGCAGCGGGTGATTTTCGCGCCAGCAGACCGACCGCGTATCCGCCGGCAATGGAGGCGAGCAAACTCGCCGCCGGGCTCTCGCGAAAAAAGGCGGGCACTTCGCCCCATGTCCGCGGGAAATGCGCGGGCGCGGGCGGCGTGTAAATCGGGATCGGCACGATCTCCACCGGCGCTTCTTTTTTCGTCGGCTCGAGGCCTTCCTGCGCGCGCATCTCGGCGGTGACGGGCAGGGCGTATTCGTTCGGCTTGATATCGCAGCCGGTCGCCTTGGCATACACCTGCGTGAATTCCGCGCCGAAAAGCAGGATGCACGACGCGTAATAAACCCAGAGCAGCAGCAGCACCACGGCGGTGGCTGCGCCGTAGGTGGAGGCGGTGCCTTCGCGACCGAGATAGAGCGAGAGGAGTTGCTTGCCGATGTCGAAAAGGAGCGCCGTGACCCCCGCGCCGATCCAGACGTGCCGCCAGCCGACGGTGGCATCCGGGAGCACTTTGAAAATGAGCGCGAAGAGCAGGGTGATGACCGCGAACGAGAGGATAAATTCCGCGACCTTCCAGATGAAGGGCGGCAGCGGAATCATCCCGCCCAAGTAATGGCTGAAGCCCGCGAGCGCGGTGCTGAGGAGCATGGAAACGAAGAGCAAAAAACCGATCACGGCCACCATCCCAAATGACAGGACGCGCTGATGGATGAAGCCTTTCACGCCGAGCCCCGGCTTCGCTTTCACCTCCCAGATCGTGTTCAGCGCATCCTTGAGCTGGCCGAAAATCCCGGACGCCCCGAGGAGCAGCATGACGATGCCGAGTATCGTCGCGACGATGCTGGACGAAGGGTTGCTGGCGCTCTTCACCATCGTCTCCACGGTCTGCGCCGCCTGCGCTCCGACGGTGCCGGTGAGCTCTTTATTGAGTTCGCCCGACACGGCTTCCGTGCCGAGAAACCAGCCCGCGAGCGCGAGCATAATGATGAGCAGCGGCGCGATCGAAAAGGTGGCGTAGTAGGCGAGCGCGGCGCTGAGCCGGAGCGCGTTGTCGTCCATCCACGAGCTGGCGGTGTCCTTCAAAAGTCCTGCGATGAAACGCCAGTCGAGCAGCTTGTTTTTCACGCCAGAGAATCGGCGGGCGGAGGTGGGGCAGACGTATCGTTTCGGATCGGGAAAAGGAGCCCGGGGATGCACGAGTAGTAATGTGATCGGTTCCGCGATTTGCCTCCCTTTCGACGCGAGCCGCTTTACAAAGTCCGGGCCGATTATGCCGCTTTACGAACTAACGAAGGACAAGATCAGCCTCATCAAGACGATTCGGTTTGCCGATGCGGGCTTGACGGAGCGCGGCGATCTCCAGCGTGTCCTCCGCGAGGCGATCGAGGTCATTTGCCCGGACACTCTCGTGATCGCTGAGGAGTTCGGGCAATGGGAGGACAGCCGGCGGCGGATCGATCTGCTCGGCATCGACGCAGATGCGAATGTCGTCGTCATCGAGCTGAAACGGACGGAAGACGGCGGGCACATGGAGCTGCAGGCGATCCGATACGCGGCGATGATCTCCACGCTGACTTTCGAGCAGGTGGTCGAAATTTTCGCGGAGCACCTCGTCCGTCATGGGATCTCCGACGACGCCCGCACCCTCCTCCTGAAACATCTCGAATGGGACTCGCCCGAGGATGGCGAGTTTGCGGCGAACGTTCGGATTGTCCTCGCGTCCGCGGATTTCAGCAAAGAACTCACCACTGCGGTGTTGTGGCTGAACGAGCAAGGTCTCGACGTGCAATGCATCCGATTGACACCGTACCGGCTGAATCAAACGCTGCTCGTGGACGTGCAGCAAATCGTGCCGCTGCCGGAAGCGAGCGAATACACGGTGCGTATCCGGGAAAAGCGGCAGGAAGAGCGGAAGGCGCAGCGGACGCAGCAGCGTGATTATTCAAAGTTCATCCTGACGCTGAATGGGAAGTCCACCGAGCCACTGAACAAGCGGCGGTCGATGTTCGAGGCCATCCAGTATCTCGTCGGGGCCGGGGTGGCACCGGAAGCCATCCTGCTCGCGCTCCCTGCCGGCGAGCGGAACCGGCGCTTCGTCACTTTCGCCGGAACGCTCGACGAGGGCACCGTCGCCACGGCGTTTGTCGAACTGCAGAAGCGCGAGAAGAACTCCAATTACGGTCGGTATTTCAATCAACAGGAGGAGCTTCTTTACCACAATGGAAGCACCAGCGTGCTCAGCAACCAGTGGGGAGCCACCACGCAGCAATGTCTCGAAGCTCTCGCTTCCGCCTTCCCCGAGCGCGGCCTCGAAATCGAAGTTCTCATCTAATCCCGACCCGCATCCCTGCCTCTACATTTTCGCTCACTTGACTCGTCCGCAGCGCATCGAACTGCTCCTTTTTGCCGCCTGCTTTTTTGCGTTCGCCTTCTTTCATCAAGGCGGGGGCTGGAATCAAAATTCGCGGTTCGCCGAGGTGCGCGCGATGGCGGAGGAAGGGCGTTTCGCGATCGACGATTTTCTCGTTTATGAGGTCGCGGACGGCAGCGAAGTGCTCCGACGGAATCCGGTCGAGCGGGCGGAATATGTGCGCGAGGGAAAGCGCTTCCGGCTCTCGTGGGTGGACGGCGAGTGGACCTTTTTCCCGGTCACCGCTGCGCCGTTGGGGGAGGGGACGGAAAAGGCGGCGCTGATCGAAGCGTGCGTCTCCGGCGATGTCGGATACGTCCCGTGGACCGGCCATTTTCATCCGAACAAACCGCCCGGCACGTCGTTCCTCGGGCTGCCTGCTTATTTCGTGCTGATGCACGCGGAAAGGGCTCTGGGCCTTGATCCGGACCATTGGTGGATCCTCACGCTGAACGCGTGGCTCACGACCGTTTGCAGCGTCGGGGTGATCTCGGCGCTCGGCTGCGTGCTGTTTTTCCGACTCGCTCGCGACCTTGCCGGCGGGGCGCTGCTGCCGGCGGTTTTGGCGACGCTGACGTTCGCGTTTGGGACGACGTTTTTTCCGTTCGCGACGATCTTTTTCGACCATGCCCTGACGGCGTCGCTGCTCGTCGCCGCGTTCTATTTCCTCCGCTGCCGCGAATCGAAAATGGGCTGGCTCATCGCCGGTGCCTGCGCCGGTTTCGCCGCCATCACGAACTACATCGCCGCCGTCGCCGTGATCTTCCTCGGGCTCTACGCGCTGCTCGCGCTGCGCTCCGCCGGGCAGAAATTTCATTGGCGCGCGGCGGCCTTTTTCAGCCTCGGAGTGCTCGGGCCGCTGCTGCTGATTTGCTGGTACGGCTGGGTGAATTTCGGCTCGCCTTTCAAGATCAACAACGATTTCCAAAACCCGCTTTTCAAGGAAACGCGACGGGCGCTGCTCGGCATGTTCGTCATCCCCGAATCGATGGGCGAACTCGCGCGCCTCGGCTACATCGGCGGACTGCTGACCGTCTCGCCGTTTCGCGGACTGCTCTATTTTTCGCCCGTCCTCGCGATGAGCGGCTACGGATTTTTCATCTGGCTTCGTGAGAAAAAACACGTCGCCGAAGTGCGGCTCTGCCTCGCGATTTTCGCGTTCTTCTTTCTCGTGAACGTGACCTTCAACGGCTACCACGGCGGCTTCTCCGCCGGCCCGCGCTACCTCGTGCCGGGGCTGCCTTTTCTCGCACTGCCGCTCGTCGTCGCCTTTGCGCGCTGGCGGAAAATGACGGTCAGCCTCGCGGCCATTTCGGCGTTCCATCAACTCCTGCTCACCGCCACCGACGCGCAAAATCCGACCGGCGTCGGCGGCCATGCGCGAGTCGAAGGCCGACGCGAGGAATGGAGCTACAGCCCGCTCGCGGATTACGCGTGGCCGCTCTTTTTCCACGGACGCGCGTGGCCGCTCCTCGACCAACAAATCGACCTGCACATGGACAAGGAAGAGGACCGCATCGCCGCCGAGACAAGCGACCCCGCGGAGCAGAAGCGCGAGGCCGAAACGATGCGCCGCGACCTGCACGAATCGGTCGAACGCGGCGACCCCTCGCCATTCCTGCTCGCATCCGTCACTGGCCCGGTTTCCGTCGTGCCGATCGGCGTGTTTGAAGGGCTGTTCTCGTATCACTTTTACCCCCCGCAAAGCCCGCAATGCCGATGGGCGTCATTCAACGTCGGCGAGTTTATCTGGCCACAAAGCCGCTGGAGTTTACTGCCTCTCTTCCTCGGCACCGGCGGGCTCGTCGTCGGCTGCGTCTGGTTAGCGCGCCGACCCGAAGACATCGCGCGCTGAAAGATTTATGAAAGTTTTCCTTGCCGGCCTCGGGATCGCCCCCTAAAAAGCTCACCCCTTCGCGCTCTCCTGTGGTTCTGCCACACGCTCTCGCGGCTCCCGGATTCGTCCGGCGGGTCCCTGAGCGAGGTACCCCGGGAGTCGTGGAAAGGTCTCGCAGTTCGCTGCGGGAAAAGAAATTGAGCGCAGCACGGATTATTCGCTTGCCAGACCAAGCGATGCCTCTACTGTCCGCGCTCCCCGCCGCCGGTAGGTTCGCTCCTCATCGGCTTTGGCGGGTTTTTCATCCCCGGAAACGGCGGGTGGATGGAGCGAAAAATACCGAAACACACCACCGTCGAATGCCCACGATCAACCAGCTCGTCCGCAAAGGTCGCAAAAAGATTTCCGTCAAATCGAAATCTCCAGCGCTGACCAATTGCCCGTTTCGACGCGGCGTCTGTACGCAGGTCATGACCCGCACGCCGAAGAAGCCCAACTCTGCTCTTCGGAAAGTCGCCAAGGTTCGCCTGACGAATGGCTACGAGATCATCGCCTACATTCCCGGTGAAGGTCACAATCTTCAGGAGCATTCGATCGTCCTCGTCCGCGGTGGCCGTGTGAAAGATCTTCCCGGTGTCCGCTACCACATCGTGCGTGGCACGCTCGACGCCCTCGGCGTTGATGGCCGTCGTCGCAGCCGTTCCAAATACGGAGCCAAGCGTCCGAAGCCCGGTGCCGAAGCTGATGCCAAGGGCAAAGGCGGCAAGGGCAAGCCCGCCGGTAAAAAGAAGTAGTCCGACTTTCACCACACCTTCACATGTCACGCCGTCGTCGAGTCATTCATAAAGAAGAGAAGCTGGATAGCCGTTACGGCAGTCCCGTCGTGGCGCGCCTCATCGCGACCGTGATGAAGAGTGGCAAGAAGTCGCTCGCCGAGCGCATCGTCTATTCCGCGATCGAAGACACCCGCGTCGGGACCGACGCCGTGGATCCGCTCGAGACCTTGCACAAGGCAATGGACAACGTGAAGCCCCGCCTCGAAGTCAAAAGCCGCCGTGTCGGCGGTGCGACCTACCAAGTTCCGATGGAAGTGCCGGCTGGCCGCCAAGTCGCTCTCGCGATGCGCTGGATCGTTGGTTTCGCTGCGAAGCGCAAAAGCGTCGCCTTTAAAAAAGCTCTCGCCAGTGAACTCAAGGAAGCAGCCGCCGGACAGGGGAACGCGATGAAGAAACGCGACGACACCCACAAGATGGCCCAGGCCAATCGCGCCTTTGCCCACTTCCGTTTCTAGTCAGTTATTTAAGATTTCCCATGTCCGTCGTCGCTGAAAAAGCTGTCACAACGAATCCGAATTCGCCCGATCGAGCCTACCCGCTCGAGAGGACGCGGAACATCGGCATCGCTGCGCACATCGACGCCGGCAAGACCACGCTGACCGAGCGCATTCTTTTCTACACCGGCATGATCCACAAGATCGGCGAGGTGCACGAAGGGACGACGGTCACCGACTGGATGGAGCAAGAGCGCGAGCGTGGCATCACGATCACCTCCGCTGCTACCACCTGTTTCTGGACGCAGAAACCGGAAGAGACCATCTACAAAGCCTTTGACGGCATCAAGATGCGCGTCAACATCATCGACACACCAGGCCACGTGGACTTCACGGCCGAGGTCGAGCGCTCACTCCGCGTTCTCGATGGCGCGATCGCCGTCTTTTGTGCGGTCGCCGGCGTGCAACCGCAGTCTGAAACTGTCTGGCGCCAGGCGACGAAATACAACGTCCCGCGTATTGCGTTCGTCAACAAGATGGACCGCACAGGGGCCAACTTCGACAACGCCATCAATGACATGCGCGTCAAGCTTGGCGCAAACGCTTGGCCAGTGCTCATCCCGCTCGGTCGTGAGGATTACCTCCGTGGACAGCTCGACGTCATTAATAAGAAAGCAGTGATCTACTCGGACAGCGATGTCATGGGTTCGGTTTACACCATCGAGGAGATCCCGGCGGAATTCACCGACTTGGTGGACAAGGCTTACAACGATCTCGTCACCGCGATCTCTGATCTCGATGAAGAAATCGGAGAGGCTTTTCTTGAGGAAAAGCCGATCACTCGGGAGATGCTAAAAGCTGGCATCCGTCGCCAGACGATCGCTAACAAGTTTGTGCCAGTCGTCGGCGGGTCGGCCTTCAAGAACAAGGGCGTTCAATATCTCGTCGATGCAGTCATCGACTACCTCCCCGGTCCGATCGACATTCCTCCCGCCAAAGGACAAGACCCAGACACAGGCGCTCCGATCGAAATCGCCGCGGACGACAACGCCAAGTTCTGTTCGCTCGCCTTCAAGCTCTGGAGTGACCCCTTTGTCGGCAAGCTCGTCTTCTTCCGCATCTACAGCGGCAAACTGACCAAGGGCGACACCGTTTACAATCCCCGCACTAACAAGCGCGATCGGATTAGCCGCCTGATCCAGATTCAAGCTGACAAGCGCGAAGACATCGACACGATCTACTCCGGCGACATCGCCGCGATCGTCGGCATTAAGAACGTCACCACCGGTGACACTCTTTGCGACGAAGATCGGACGATCCTGCTCGAGCCGCCGTCATTCCCTGATCCCGTCATCTCGATGGCGATCGAGCCGAAGACCAAGCTCGATCAGGAGAAAATGTCTATTGCGCTCCAGCGCCTTGCCGAAGAAGATCCAACCTTCCGCGTCTTCACCAACGTGGACACTGGTCAAACGATCATCGCAGGGATGGGCGAGCTTCACCTCGAAATCATTCGTGACCGAATGATGCGTGAGTTCAAGGTGGACGCGAACGCTGGCAAGCCACAGATCGCCTACCGCGAAACCATCACGAAGCCTGCGACGGGCGACGGTAAGTTGATCAAGCAATCGGGCGGCCGTGGACAATATGGCCATGTGATCGTGAATGTGCGTCCTTCCGAGCGCGGCAAGGGCTTGACCATCGAGAATGAAGTCGTCGGTGGAACGATCCCGAAGGAATACATCCCAGCCTGCAAAAAAGGAATCGAAGAGGCTGTGTTGAACGGCATCGTCGGCGGCTACCCGGTCATTGATGTCGAAGTCGATATCATCGATGGAAGTTACCATGACGTTGATTCCAATGAGTTGGCCTTCAAGATGGCGGCAATTTTCGCAGTGAAGGACGCTTTCAAAAAAGCGGGCGCAATTCTTCTGGAGCCGATCATGAAGGTCGAAAACAGCACCCCTGATGAGTATCAGGGCGACATCATGGGCGATCTCAATCGCCGCCGCGGCAAGATCATGAGCATCGAATCGAAGAACAACCTCAGCATCATTACCGCGGAGGTTCCGCTGGCGGAGATGTTCGGCTACTCCACCGCAATCCGCTCACTTTCAAAAGGCCGGTCGAGTTATTCGATGGAGCCTTCTCACTTTGAACAAGTCCCCGCGCAAGTGCTCGCAGCGGTGCTCGACCAGAAGGGCAAGTAACCAAGACATTTATGACCGGACAACGCATTCGCATCCGTCTCAAGGCTTTCGACTCTCGCATGCTCGATACCTCTGCGGCTGAAATCGTGGAAACCGCCAAGCGCACCGGTGCGCAGGTGGCTGGCCCAATTCCTCTGCCGACTCGTATTGAGAAGTTCACTGTGAACCGCTCTCCGCACGTTGACAAAAAGTCGATGGAACAGTTCGAGATTCGCACCCACAAGCGACTCCTCGACATTATCGAACCCACCGCCAAAACCGTGGATGAGCTAAAGAAGCTCAACCTTCCGGCCGGCGTGGACATCACCATTAAGATCTGACGACCGGCACCAAGTAGCTCACATGAAAATTGGATTGCTAGGCAAAAAACTCGGGATGACCCGCGTCTATGATGACAAAGGAACGGCCACTGCCGTGACTGTCATCGAGGCGGGTGGCAACACCGCGACGCAGATCAAAACTGCTGATACTGACGGCTACACCGCGGTGCAGGTCGGCTTTGACACACAGAAGCCGCAGCGCGTAACCCAGCCGCTCCTCGGACACTTCAAGAAGTCAGGGAGTGAGCCGAAGAAGTTGACTAAAGAATTCCGTCTGCCGGATGGCACAAGCCTGGAAGGTGCGATCGATCTCAATGTTACTCAATTCGCTCCTGGCGACATGGTTGATGTCATTGGACAGTCCAAGGGCAAGGGCTTCCAAGGCGTCATCAAGCGTCACAACATGGACGGACAGCCGATGTCGCATGGTTCCATGATGCACCGCCGGAATGGTGCCATCGGCAACCGTTCGACCCCTGGCCGGATTTGGAAGAACATGGGAATGCCCGGTCACATGGGAGACGAGCGCGTTACTGTGCAGAATCTTCGGGTGCTTCAGGTGCGTGAGTCCGAGGGTCTCATTTTGATCACGGGAGCAGTCCCCGGCGCGAACGGCAGCTACGTCGTCGTCCGGCCAGCAAAAAAAGCCAAACCAGCAAAGGCTACTGAATAATGAGTGCGACCGTTTTAACTTTAGACGCAGCCAAGCAGGCCAATATTTCCGTTATCGAGAACGGACGTGGCACTCAAGCGGTGCATGACGTAGTTGTCGCCATGCGCGCTGCTCGGCGCAGTGGAACAGCGAATACCAAAAGCAAAGCGGACGTGAACTTGAGCGGAGCAAAACCGTGGCGCCAGAAAGGCACCGGACGGGCCCGCGCTGGCTACAAATCTTCTCCTGTTTGGGTGGGAGGCGGCGTCGTTTTTGGTCCAAAGCCGCGCGACTACTCAAAGAAGGTTTCCAAGTCCACGCGCAGGCTGGCGTTTAGCAAAGCATTGAGTGCCCGCATTTCCGCCGGAGACGTTTTGGTCGTCAACGAATTCGCGATTTCCGAGCCGAAGACCAAGCTCTTTCTCGCCGCGGTTTCTGCGATCACGCCGGAGGCGAAGGTGCTGATCATCAGCCGTGCATTCGACGACACCACTTATCTTGCCGGACGCAATGTTCAGCCGGTCCTCCTGATGACTTCCGCAGAGGTCAATACCGAGCAATTGTTGGCCTTCAAGGCAATCGTGGTGACCAGCGACGCTCTTGCCCATTTTGCTGAAAGGACCTCGAAGTGATGAACAACGAACCCTACGACATCGTTGAGACGGTTTGCTTGACCGAGAAGGCCACTCTTCTCGCCGAGTCGCTCAACAAGTACGTGTTTCGCGTCAACCCGCGTGCTAACAAGATTCAGATCAAGCAGGCGATCGAAACTCTGTTCAAGAAGACCGTCGTTTCCGTGAACACGGCCAACTACGCTGGCAAGAAGAAGCGCGAACGCACGGCAGCCTACGGACGCAAGGCGCATTGGAAGAAGGCGATCGTCACACTGAAGGCGGGCGACAAAATCGACCTGGCCTAGTCACCAACTCCCTTCACTCGTCATGGCACTTAAAACTTTCCGTCCTCTTACCCCGACCAATCGCTTCAAGGCGCTGCCGTCGTTCGAGGAGATCACCAAGTCGAAACCCGAGAAGTCGCTGCTTGATGTCAAGAAGCGCTCGGGTGGACGCAATAGCTACGGACGCATCACGACGCGCCACATCGGCGGCGGACACAAGCAGAAATACCGCATCATCGACTTCAAGCGCCGCAAGAGGGGCATTGTGGCCGAGGTGATCGCGATCGAATACGATCCGAACCGCACTGCGCGCATCGCACTCCTGCAGTATGCCGACGGCGACAAGACCTACATCCTTGCTCCCGTCGGACTGGGTGTCGGAGCCAAGGTGAGTGCCGGGGCGGACGCTGCGCCGGAAGTCGGCAACGCGTTGCCTTTGAAGAGCATTCCATTGGGCACTGCGATTCATAACGTAGAGTTGGTGCCGGGACGTGGAGGTCAGATCGCTCGCAGCGCAGGTCAGTTGGTCATGCTGAGTAACCGCGAAGCGGGCTACGCCTTGGTGCGGATGCCTTCCGGAGAGATCCGCAAGATCCACGAGGAATGCTACGCGACGATCGGCCAGGTAGGTAACGTCGAGCACATGAATGTCTCAGCAGGGAAAGCCGGGCGCAGTCGCTGGCAGGGCGTCAGGCCTACCGTCCGCGGTATGGTTATGAACCCGGTCGATCACCCGATGGGTGGCGGGCAAGGCAAATCCAAGGGTGGTGGCGGACGCCAGCACCCAGAGTCGCCGTGGGGTCAACTCGCCAAAGGTTTCAAGACACGCCGCAAGCATCACACGAGTAACGACTTCATCGTCGCGCGGCGCCCGTCGAAGAAGAAGTCCAAGTAACTTAAAAGAGATTAGCAACTATGGGTCGTTCCCTAAAAAAAGGTCCGTTCGTCGAGCAGCATCTCTTCGAGAAAATGGACAAAATGAATGGTGCAGGCGTCAAAAAGCCGATCAAGACGTGGTCGCGCCGCTCGACGATTACGCCGGAGTTCGTTGGACATACCTTCCTCGTTCATAACGGCAAGATTTTCAATTCCGTGTTCGTCACGGAAAACATGGTGGGACACAAGCTCGGTGAATTTTCGCTCACGCGAATTTTCAAGAAGCACGGGTCACACACTGCCAAAGTGACGAAGTAAACTAGGGCTTTGGACTGAATGTTGGACTGGGCGAATGCAAAGCTCACCGCATTGAGTCCGAAGGTTCTGGCGATGGTAGTCGGTTTGCGTTTAGTGTCGGCTTTGCCGGCAGCGCAAGAGGCAGGTTCTTTGACTGAAACAGATGTAATGCACGCCGCCGCAAAGGGCGCGATCCAGCCAATCGCCGACGGAGCACGGGAACTGCAAGTTAAACTTGCTGCCACCGATGCCATCGTGATGTCTCTGCAGAAGAGCTTGGCGATCAGCAACAGCGAATCGGAAGTGTTCCGGCGTCAAGCTGGCGAGCTTAAGCTCCGCCTTGAGGCTTTGGGAACCGACAGCGCAAGCGCGAATCCAATCAAGCTTGAACAACGTTTGCTGCGGGTCGCGAGCGACTACAAACTGGCCGATGATGACCGGAAGAACCTCCGGGATTCGTTGATTCGACTTTCGGAGGCGGTGCTTAACTTTCAAAAAGGTGCCGTCACGAGCGATCCTGATGCCAGACTTGCGCTCGAGGTTGAGATGCGAGGCGGCGCGAAGGCCCTGGGCGTCGCGCCACCGGAGTCGGTGAGTGGATCGCCTGCATCCTCCGCACTGAGTGATGGGGTGGTCATTAGCATCAAAGATGACCTCGCTCTTGTCGTTGCCAATTTCGGAAGCAAACAGGGCGTCAAAGTGGGGATGCCCTTTAAAGTGCTCCGCGACGGTAACTCCATTGGCAGCGTTCAAGTCGTTGACGTTCGAGAAAGCATCGCGGGCGCAGTGATTCAGCATCTGAATTCAGAGAGAGGCAAAATAGAAGTCGGCGACCACCTGAAAGTGGACGCCAAGTAATCAACTCAGTCGTCATCTTAGTTTCTTCACCCGACCATGGTCAGGCCCGGAGGGAATTAAGATCACGAGTAAGTGTCAGAATTAGACTCGAAACAAAAACATGCAGATCAGATCCATCTACCGAGGCGCACGCATCTCGGCCTTCAAGGCCCGGGAAGTCACGCGCGAGATCCAAGGGTTGCCCGTAGCGGCAGCGCTTGACGTTGTCGCGTTCAGTCCCAAAAAGGCCGCCGCCATGATCGCGAAGACGCTCAAGAGCGCGATCGCCAACGCTGAGAACAACAACAATCTCAGGGTTGATCGACTCGTGGTGCAGGAAGCGACCGTCGGCGAAGGTCCGACGTTCAAACGCTTTCAGCCAAAGGCTCGCGGAAGTGCTGGTCCGATTCGCAAGCGAACCAGTCACATTCGGATCGTCCTGACGGACGAAATTGAGATCAAAACACGCGTGAAACACTCCAGCGGGAAGAAGCGGAACGCCAAGCCCGGCCACTCCAAAGCAGCCAAGGCCGAACGTGCGCCTTCGAGCACTTCTGCGCCTGAATCGTCCGCTTCTCAGACCACCACTCAAGAATAAGATATGGGCCAGAAAGTTAATCCTATTGGCTATCGCCTCGCGGTGAATCGTGACTGGCGTTCGCGCTGGTATGCGTCTCCGAAAGAACTTCCCGAGTTTCTCCACTCTGATCTGAAGATTCGTTCTTACGTCAAAGAGAAGCTTCGCCTAGCTGCGGTGGCGCGGATCATCATTGAGCGCGCGTGGAACAGCATTCGGGTGACCATCCACACGGCTCGCCCAGGAATTGTGATTGGTCGCAAGGGGACGGAGATCGAGAAAATGACCGAGGAGATCGGTAAAATGTCCGGGGGAAAATCCGTCAAGATTGACATTCAGGAGATCAAGACTCCCGAACTCGATGCGCAGTTAGTGGCCGAGAACGTGGCCTTGCAAATGGAGCGACGGATTTCGTTTCGTCGCGCGATGAAGAAATCTTTGCAGACCACCATGGATTTTGGAGCCGACGGAATTAAGATTCGCTGTGCGGGTCGTCTTGGCGGTGCGGAAATCAGCCGCGCGGAGTGGTATCGCGAGGGGAAGATTCCGCTTCACACTCTGCGCACCCCGATCGACTACGGCTTTGCAGAAGCTCGGACCACCTACGGAGTGATCGGCGTCAAATGCTGGATCTGTAAGAAGCCTGAGCTTGCGGAGCCTGAGAAGCAGGACAAGCAAACCCCAGTCGCCGTTGGCGCCTAGTCATCAAGACATCACAACTTAAGAAGGATTTTTTATGCCCTTGATGCCCAAACGTGTGAAGTATCGCAAGAGCCAGCGTGGCAGCCGCGCGGGAACGGCGACGCGAAACATCAATATCGACTTCGGTGCCTTCGCCTTGCAAACGCTCGACCGCGCCTGGCTCACCAACACGCAGATCGAAGCCGCTCGTGTCGCGCTGACCCGTAACATGAAGCGCAAAGGCAAACTGTGGATCCGAATCTTCCCGGACAAGTCGGTTACCGCCCGCCCGCCGGAAACCCGGATGGGTAAGGGAAAGGGTGCTCCCGAATATTGGGTCGCGACGGTTCGGCCTGGAAACATTCTTTTTGAGCTCGACGGCATCCCGGAGTCCGTGGCCCGTGAGTCTCTGCGACTTGCAGCCGATAAGCTGCCGATTCGCACCAAGTTCCTCACCCGGCACCGCGCCGCTGCCTAAGCCATGACGACCAAAGAAATTCGAGATCTCAGTGTGGATGAGCTTGGCTCGCGCAAACGCGAGTTGAGAGACGAGATTTTTCACCTCCGCATCCAGCAACAGAGCGGACAGCTTGAAAAGCCGAGTCAGCTTCGCACGCTGAGCCGTGAGATCGCCCGTCTCGAAACGGTTCTCACCCAGAAATCCCAGCCCGCCCCGGCTACAGCCAAGTAATTCATGAGCGAGGAATCCAATACAACTGCACCAGCGGAAACGCGCGCATTGCGGAAAGAGCGCGTCGGTCAAGTCGTCTCGAACAAGATGGCTAAGACTGTTGTGGTCGAAACCGTGACTCGTGTTCCGCACGCGAAATTCGGAAAAATCATCAAGCAGGTGAAGCGCTTCTATGCGCATGACGAGGAAAGCTCTGCCCAGATTGGTGACACTGTCCGCATCATGGAGACCCGGCCGTTGAGCAAATTGAAACGCTGGCGGTTGGTTGAAGTCCTCAAACACTAGCGTATAATCAGCGCCCACTTTTATGCTCCAAATCCGATCCAGACTCGATGTCGCTGACAACACGGGAGCCCGCATGGCCAAAATGATTGGCGTGATCGGGAAGAAGAACTCTCCCGAAGCTTATGTGGGTGACGTCATCACCGCTCATGTGCGGGAAGCATCCGCCGGCGGTACCGTCAAGAAGGGTGACGTTGTCCGCGCGGTCATCGTTCGGACCAAGCAGCCAATTAGGCGCGACGACGGGAGCTATCTCCGCTTCGATAGTAACGCAATCGTGATCATCGACAAAGATTTGAACCCGCGAGGCACGCGTATCTTTGGGCCCGTCGCTCGCGAGCTGCGCGAGAAAAACTTCATGAAAATTGTCTCACTGGCCCCGGAGGTTCTCTAAATGAATCGCCCCAAGTTTCACGTCAAAAAAGGCGATCAAGTCGAAGTGATCACCGGCAACCACCGCGGTGCTTCCGGTAAAGTCCTTCAGGTCCTGCCCAAGAAAGAGCATGTTCTCATTGAAGGCGTGCGCATGATCAAAAAGCATCTTCGGAAGTCGCAAGACAATCCGCAGGGTTCAATCGCGGAGCGCGAAGGCCCGATCCACATTTCCAACGTCAAGCTGATCGACAAGGCTGACAAAACGAAGAAGTAAGATACGCGAGCCATGGCCGTTGAACTACATACATTTTACAAGGAGCGCGTAATTCCGTCTCTTAAAGAGAAGCACGGATACAAGAACGCGCATCAGGTGCCTCACGTCCAAAAGGTGGTCGTCAATACTTGCGTGGGATCCAGTCAGGATGGCAAGCAGGCGCTGGAGGATGCGAAGGCTGAACTGACTTTGGTGACAGGTCAGAAGCCGGCCGAAACGCGCTCAAAGAAGAGCATCGCGAATTTCAAGCTGCGCCAGCATCAAGCCATTGGTGCGAAGGTGACTCTGCGCGGCGCCAGGATGTATGAGTTCTTGGAGCGCCTGATCAAGACGGCGCTCCCGCGCATTCGTGACTTCCGCGGTGTGTCCACTAAAGCGTTCGACGGCAATGGAAACTACACCCTTGGAGTTCCTGATCAGTCGATCTTCCCTGAGGTCGAACTCGACAAGATCAAGCGCAACATTGGCTTTGACGTGACGATCGTCACCTCGACCAGCAGTGACGCTGAAGCCAAGTCACTCCTCACCGAGCTGGGAATGCCGTTCACCGACAAAGCAAAACGTGCGGTGCCGGCACCGAAGACAGCCTAATTCTGTATGAGCAATCTTTCCGATCCCATCGCTGACTTTCTCACCCGGATTCGCAACGCGAATACCGCCAAGAAGGGTGACCTCCTCGTGCCCTACTCCAAAATCAAGGCGGAGATCGCACGAATCCTGAAGCAGGAAGGCTACATCACCGACTACGAGGTGGACACCAAAGGACAGTTCCCGCAGATCAAGGTGACCAACAAACTGGAGAACCGGACCTCGGCGATCACCGGCCTGAAGCGCATAAGTAAACCGGGATTGCGCAAGTATGTCGGGGCTGGCGAGATTCCCCGCGTTCTCGGTGGCATGGGGATTTCCATCCTTTCGACTCCGCGCGGTATCGTCACAGGCCGTGAGGCCAAAAAGCAAAATGTCGGAGGCGAATTGCTCGCCTACGTTTGGTAACGATTAGGAGCTAGCTATGTCTCGTATTGGAAAAAAAATTATTGAGTTGCCTGCGAAGGTGAAACTCGACATCAGCACCGAAGGTGCGGTGACCGTCGAGGGGCCTAAAGGCAAGTTGTCTTGGCAATTGCCCCGGCAAATTAAGGGGCAGATTGACGGGAGCAAGGTTCAGATCGAGCGCAGTAGCGAGGACCGAAAGGTGCGTGCGCTGCATGGTCTTTCGCGTGCTCTCATCAACAACATGGTCATCGGGGTCAGTAATGGCTTCGTGAAGGATCTCGAGATTCAAGGCGTGGGTTTCAAGGCCGCAGTCCAGGGAAAAATCCTCAAGCTCAACCTTGGCTTCTCGCACGACATTTTGTTTCCGATTCCTGAAGGTTTGAAAATCACCGTCGCGGACAACACGAAGGTCAAGATCGAGGGGATTGACAAGCATCTGGTTGGTCAAGCCGCCGCGGACATCCGTGGCTACTATCCGCCAGAGCCCTACAAGGGCAAGGGAGTTCGCTATGCCGGCGAACAGATCATCCGCAAGGAAGGCAAAACCGTCCAGTAACCTATGCCTCGTCCAAATTCTCTCACTGTTCGTCACGAGCGGCTCCGAAAAAAAGTCTCCGGCACACCTCAGCGTCCGCGCTTGGCTGTTCACTTTTCAGGTCAACACATCTACGCGCAGGTCATTGACGATGAAGCTGGCAAGACGATCGCCGCCGTGAACACGACGGAGGCCGATTTTCGCGGAGACAAAGCGAGCAGGCCGAATGTCAGCACGGCGATCAAGGTTGGGAAGCTTGTCGCAGAACGCGCGCAAACCAAAAATGTCAGCGCAGTGGTTTTCGATCGCGGTGGTTTCATCTACCACGGAAAAGTGAAAGCGCTGGCGGATGCAGCTCGCGAGGCCGGTCTTCAATTCTAATTCGATTTATATGGCAGAACCCCAACGCAATCGCGGACGTCGTCCAGAGCGCAGACAGCCGGAGAAGGATCCGTCGGATCTCACGGAGAAGGTGGTATTCATCAATCGATGCGCAAAAGTCGTTAAGGGTGGACGCCGGTTTAGCTTTAGCGCGCTCATCGTCGCCGGTGATAAACTCGGGCGCGTGGGCTGCGGTTTTGGAAAAGCCAACGAAGTTTCCGAGGCGATTCGCAAGGCGTCCGAATCTGCGAAGAAGTCGCTGGTTAAGATTTCGATTCATAACAACACGATTCCGCATGAGGTGATTGGCGAGCACGGCGGGGGTCGGGTCCTTCTGCGACCCGCCTCTCCCGGCACTGGAGTCATCGCCGGCGGCGGCGTGCGTGCCGTCGTTGAAGCGGTCGGCATCCGTGACGTTCTGGCGAAGTCCCTAGGCTCGAGCAACCACTCCAACGTGGTGAAGGCGACCATCGAGGCTCTCATGCAACTCCGACTCAAGGAGCAAATTTTCAAAACCCGTGGCATCGCGATGCATAAGTCTGCGCTCGCTGCTGTCGCCAGCTAACTCACGAAATGAATCTTTCAAACCTCAAACCCCGACCGGGGTCGAAGCACCGCACCAAGCGCCTAGGATGCGGAGAAAGCAGCGGGCACGGCAAGACGAGCGGCAAGGGACACAAAGGGCAAAAGGCACGTTCGGGTGGCAGCATTCGGCTTGGATTTGAAGGTGGCCAGATGCCCCTGATTCGGCGTGTGCCGAAGCGCGGATTCAACAACGCGCAATTCAAGACACGCTACGCGATCGTGAATCTCGGTGATCTCGAGCAGTTCGAGGCTGGCACGCAAATCGACGAGTCCTTGCTTCGCGAGACTGGGATCATTCGCGGAACCGTTGATGGTTTGAAAGTCTTGGGGAACGGTGAGCTGTCGAAAGCGATTTCAATTACAGCGGACAAAGTGAGTGAGTCGGCGAAGCAAAAAATCGAAAAAGCAGGCGGGACTGTCACGCTGAAATAATTCCGATGTCTGGCTGGAGTTGCAAAACCCCAGTCTGTGTCGCTTTGCCGGACGTGCGTCGGGCTAATCAATGATCTCGGCTTTCACTAATACGTTCAAGATACCTGAGCTCCGGAATCGGGTTCTCTTTACCTTGGTGCTTCTGGTGGTTGTCCGCATTGGAGCGGCGATCACATGTCCTGGCGTCAATGCCTCCGTGCTTCAACACTGGTTTCAGTCGCAGGTAAACAACCAAGCGGGTGGCAGTGTGGCCGCGCTTTTTAACATTTTCAGCGGTGGAGCGCTGGAAAACTGCGCGGTCTTCTCCTTGGGTGTCATGCCCTACATCAGTGCATCCATCATGATGCAACTGCTGACCGCAGTGATCCCACAACTAGGGAAGCTAGCTAAAGAGGACGGGGGACGCCAAAAGATCATGCAGTACACACGCTACGCGACGATCGCGCTGTGTATTTTCCAAGGCTATCTGCTGTCGCTTTCCTTTCAGAACCCGAAGACTAATCCATTTTTGCCGGGCATTGTTGATACCCTCGCAAAGATGGGAGTCGATCTTGTCGCGGATCAGGGTTGGTCTTTCCGAATCCTGACTGTGATCACGCTAACGGCGGGGACACTGTTGCTGATGTGGTTGGGCGACCAAATCACAGACCGGGGAATTGGGAATGGGATGTCCATGATCATTACCGTCGGCATCGTAGCGCGCCTGCCCGCAGCATTGATCCAAGCGTGGCACACTTTTGTCCCCTCGGACAATCAAGCCGGAAGCCAGGTGAATCCGATGGTTTTGGTTTTGATGATTGCCTTTTTAGTCTTGGTCATCGCGGCGGTCATCTGTGTGACGCAGGCTCAGCGAAGAATCAGCGTGCAGTATGCGAAACGCGTGGTGGGACGCAAAGTCTATGGCGGGCAGACGCAATACATGCCTTTGAAGGTCAACTACGCCGGTGTCATGCCGATCATCTTTGCGCAGGCGCTCCTGGTTTTCCCATCGACGATTGCCAACATGATGTTCCGTGACTCTGCCACGGCACAGAAGGTCGCCGCTGCTTTGACGAACGGTCCGATCCATTACGCTTTGTACGGCGTGATGATCTTCTTTTTCAGTTACTTTTGGGTGGCGACGCAGTTTCAACCCCAGCAGATCGCCGAGGATCTGAAGAAGTATGGAGGCTACATTCCTGGTGTTCGTCCCGGCAAGCCGACTGCGGATTTTCTCGATTTCACGATGACGCGGCTGACGTTCGCTGGCGCGATCTTTCTCACCTTCATCGCGATCATGCCGCAGATGCTTTCGCATCAGTTGAATGTTCCATACATCACAGCGCAGTTTTTCGGCGGGACCAGTTTGCTGATCGTTGTCGGTGTCGTGCTCGATACGATGCGACAGATCGAAACTCATTTGATCCAGCGGCATTACGACGGCTTTCTGCGGAAGGGTCGGATCCGCGGGCGCTTTGATAGGACTCCCGCCGGCCGCGGAGAAGCAGTGCAACAAAATGCGCTCATCTGGCTGTATGTCGGCATCGCAATTTTGGTTCTCGCGGGGATGACGATTTTCATCGCAGGTCGAATCTGAGTGAAGACGCAGATTCATTTTGGAGCACTAGCGTACCGGTTATGCGTGCAGTCGTTTAGGTGCCAATGATCCCGATCAAGAGTGAGCGTGAGATCGGAAAGATGCGGGAGGCGTGCCAGACGGCGAGTGTCGTTTTGGATCGTGTCAGCAGTCTCGTTCGCCCTGGCATCTCGACGGGTGAAGTGGATCAGGCGGCTGCGGATTACATGTCGGAAGAGAAGTGCAAGAGTGCATTTTTGGGATACCGCGGATTCCCAGGCCATGTCTGTATCTCGGTGAACGAAGAAGTCGTGCATGGGATCGGCGGTAGCCGCCGTATTCAATACGGCGACATCGTGAAACTCGACGTCGGGATCGTGAAGGACGGATGGGTGGGTGACACGGCAACGACCGTTCCGGTCGGGGTGATCGATGCCAAAGTTCAGCGCTTGCTTCAAGTCACTGAAGCGACATTGGACCTCGCAATTGCCTTCGTCCAAAACGGACGCCGACTTGGCGACCTTTGTGCGGCGATCGAAGACGAGATCACCGCCAACGGTTACAGCGTGGTGAGAGAATTTGTCGGACACGGAGTTGGCCGAAAACTCCATGAAGAGCCGCAAGTGCCCAACTACGGGCGCCGTGGCAGCGGACCGAAGCTCAAGGCTGGCATGACCATCGCCATTGAACCCATGGTCAACATGGGCGGAAGCGCGGTGCAAATCCTGAAGGATAACTGGACTGTGGTGACTTTGGACAGCAAGCCCTCGGCTCACTTCGAGCACACGGTTTTGGTCACCAAGGGTGAGCCCGAGATTCTGACTTGGCGGAAGAAAGCGGTGCCGAAATGAAGGCAACGTCTTCCGTGAGCTCCGACGCATCTGGGCTTCGAGTGAGGGGATCGTTGCACCGCTTTTTTCCTGAGCGGGAAGAAAACGCGATTCCGCCGATTCCCGCCTTGCCAAGCAGTTGGATTCTGCTAAATCGCTTCCCCGCAATCTTCAAAAAGAGCGGAGCAACTTCCGTCAAACGCAGTGTCAAACTTGATCGCACTGGGAAGCATCAGCTTTCCGGCGCGATTTTTTGTCCCCTAAACTCAACCGATTTCCATCTATGAAAGTGAGAGCATCAGTCAAACGGCTTTGCGAGACCTGCCGCATCGTGAAGCGAAAAAACGTCGTGCGCGTCATCTGCAAAAACGCCCGTCACAAACAGCGGCAAGGTTAAACCGAATCACGCATATGCCCCGACTACTTGGAGTTGAAATTCCTGGCGACAAACGTATCGACGCGTCGCTGCCCTACATTTACGGGATCGGCCCGAGCACCGCTAAAAAGATTCTCGAGCAGGCGAACGTCGAGCCGAGTCTTCGCGCCAAGGATCTGACGCCTGAACAACTGAACCACATCATCCAAGCGATCACGGCCAGCAAGCTGGCGATTGAAGGTGACCTGCGCCGGGAAATTCAGTCCAATCTCAAGCGCCTGCAGGCGATCAACTGCTACCGCGGAATTCGCCATCGCCGCGGACTGCCCGTGCGCGGACAGCGCACTTCCACGAATGCCCGCACGCGCAAAGGGCCCCGGAAGACGGTCGGCGTGCAACGCGCGAAAGACGCCAAAGCGAAGTAACCACTATTTGTTATGCCTGAATCCAAGAAATCCAAAGCTCCCGCCGCGGAAGCTCCGCCGGCTCCCGCGCCCGTTGCTGAAATTACTGCTCCCGTGACCGAGGCTTTGCCAGCGGCGGCGGATGCGCCCGTCGCGACCGCCCCGGCACCCGCAAAGGCTGCTCCCAAGCCGAAAGGCAAGAAGAAGGATGCTGCTGCGGCTCCCGCTGAAGAAAAGAAGCCCGAAAACTTCTCTCTCGATCCGAATGCCGTGGTCGAACAGATCAAGGTCATCAAGGCCAAGGGCAGCAAGAACATCCACACGGGAATTGCCCACGTTCAAGCGAGCTTCAATAACACGATCGTCAGCATCACCGATCAGAGCGGGCATGTGATCGGCTGGTCGAGCGCGGGCAAGGTCGGCTTCAAAGGCTCGCGCAAGAGCACGGCCTACGCGGCGCAGATGGTTGCGCAAGACGCGTGTCGCCAGGCGATGGGTCATGGGCTCAAAGAAGTCGAAGTGCGGGTCAAAGGTCCGGGCGCAGGACGTGAGTCTGCCGTTCGGGCCATTCAGGCGGTTGGACTCGAGATCACCTTGATCAAAGACGTGACGCCGGTTCCGCACAACGGTTGCCGTCCTCCGAAGCAACGCCGCGTCTGACGCGCGGACTTAGTCACTCAACACTCTTAAACTTACTGTCATGGCACGTTACACTGGTCCGAAAGACAAAATCAGCCGTCGCTTTGGGGTTCCTCTTTTCGGGGCTACCAAAGCACTTGAGCACAAGAACTATCCTCCCGGCATGCACGGACCGAAAGGTTCCCGGCGCAAGCAGTCGGAGTATTCGGTGGCCCTCGCGGAAAAGCAGAAACTCCGTTACCAATACGGCCTGCTTGAGCGTCAGTTTCGCCGGTACTTCCAGATCGCTCTCACGCGTCGCGGCGTCACGGGTCAGATCCTGCTCCAACTCCTCGAGACGCGGCTGGATAACGTGGTGTTCCGCCTCGGCTTTGCGAACAGCCGCAGTGCCGCGCGGCAAATGGTTTCCCACGGCCATGTGCAGGTGAACGGACGCAAGGTCGATATCTCGTCCTTCAATGTGAAGGCCGGCGACAAGATCACCGTCAAGGATAAGGCGAATTCCCGCAGCCTCGCGGCACGCAACCTTGATCTGACACAGATCACGCCAGTGCCGGATTGGCTGACTCTCGACAAGGATCATTTCGCCGGAGAAGTCTCACGTATCCCGACGCGGGAGGAGATCGCTCCGATCGTGAACGAGCAGCTTATCGTCGAGCTCTACTCGCGTTAACGAATCCAGCCTGTCAGCGGCCAGCATTTTCGGCGCAGATTGCCTCGTGCAGTCTGCGCCGTTCTGCTTTTGTTCGGGCCTTGGAAGGCAACGTGAGCGGCGTCCGGGATCCCGCAGTCAATGTGGCCTTCCCAGACGCGTGATTCATGCCGATGCCATCAATCCTCGAAGTGTCGTGCCATGGCCGAGGCTGGCCTGCCCCCGGTTTTTGATCCACTTGCTATGAGAGTTTTTGTTGGTTGTCGGGGGGGGATTTTTGGCGGAGCAAATTTTATTCTGTAAAGGGCACCTCTGGAAACCTCAATTGCTCAGGCATCCCTTTCGCCGGGCGCATTCTTGAGCCATAAAGGAGGCCATGAAGCGTTATCGCAAGACCGAACGGGGCGGCGGATTGTTCTCCGCCATCGAGCACGAGCAGGCCGTGGCCGCCAAGACCACCGGCATCCTCAAGCT
>JAYVPW010000039.1:0-80198 GCA_043777315.1 Spartobacteria bacterium
GTCGGCATTGAGCCGGGCGAGATTCGTGTGCGTCGCCCCGCTCACCGTGGTGAAGCTGCCCCCGATGATCGTCTTCCCATCCGGCTGCACCGCCGTGGCATACACGATGCCGAAGCCGCCGCTGACCGCGGTGGAGAAAGTGGCATCGAGCGTCCCCGCCACCTGCGCCCGCGCGGAGGGCGCGGCAGTGAGCAGAGTGGCGGCGGCGAGGCAGGCGAGGAGCGGGCGGAAGAGGCGGGTTTTCATGGTGGAAAGTCGGGTCGGGTTCGGGGCGGAGGCGGTGGAAATCATGGCAGTGCGAAAAGAGCGGGCGGTCTGGAAAGGGCGGGCGTTCATGGCGTGGAAAGGGTCGGTGAGTGAAAGGCGGTTGGGGTCTTGGTGGAAAGCGCCGCCGCCCGGCTCACGCGTCCCAGCCTTCCCCCGTCATCCTGAGCGGAGCTTCGGCTTTGCGAAGCGCAGTCGAAGGACCTCTTACTTCTCCCCATCCCCGCGCGCGCCTCGTCGGGAAGGGGCAAAAGTAAGAGGTCTTTCGACTCCGCTATCGCTCCGCTCAAGATGACCGAAAGGAAACGGAGCGCCGCCGCCCGGCTCACGCGTCCCAGCCTTCCCCCGTCATCCTGAGCGCAGCTTCGGCTTTGCGAAGCGCAGTCGAAGGACCTCTTACTTCTCCCCATCCCCGACGGCGCGCCCGCCAACGGGAGAAAAGTAAGAGGTCCTTCGACTCCGCTGGCGCTGCGCTCAGGATGACTGGGAGGTGACATGCTCGGGATATCTCGCGTTTTTCTGCTACACCGGCGCGGTCCAGCTCACCGCGGGTGAGGGGTCGCTTTGGCCGCGGCCATTGCGGCCGGTGAGCCAGAGCTGGTAGAGAGCACTGGGCAGATGCGTGTCGTTGATCTCATTGACGAGCGAGAAATTGTCCTCCGTCGCGCTGAGGAATTGATTGGTCGCGTATTTCCAGTGGAGCTGAGGCATGGGATCGTGGGGGTCGTAGGGTTAAAGGCTCTGCAACAAATCCGGACACCGCCTGGATTGCATGACCTCGCGCTACCCAGTCCGCCAAAGCCATCCGTTGAACCCGGGATGGCAAAGTGATGCCCTTCAATGCCTGCTCGGATTTCGGAGAGCAAGCATTGAAAAACTGTTTTTCAAAACGAACGAATCCCACAACGTCGCGTTCATCCGCCGTTGGCTCTCCGGCTGCGGGGAGAGCTGCTGCGCAGCCCGTACCGCGCCCCTGGCAGCGGCCGGAAATCAGCGGCTGACAGGCGCGGGGGACGAGAGCTTTTTCGCGAGTTGCGCGGGGGTGCGGAGTGGGGCGGAGCAGGTGCCGTTGGCGCAGAGGAAAGCGGCGGGCTCGGGCAAGGTCGGGAACTCGACGTCCGCGCGCGGGAGCTGGCCATCCGCCGGGTCGAGCCACTCGATGCGCGAGGTCATCGGCGAGCCGCGGAGGGCGGCGGCGAAGAGCGCCTGCGCGGCCGGGTCGGTCTTCGCGCCGACGACGGTGAGGTGCGCGGGCTCCGTGGTCAGCTCGCGGTCGGCGAGCAGGATTCCGCTCGTGCCGTAGCCCTGATTCGCGACCACGGCGGGCGCCGCAAGGTAGCGCATCGCGTGCTCCGCCATGTCGCGGAATGCCGCCGCGCCGGTGTGCTGGTGGAGCAGATTCGCGAGCCGGACGATGGCGATATTTTCGTCCACCTGCGGCGTCGGAGCGAGCGGCGCGCCGGGCGTGGGAACGGCGCTCGCGAAGCCGATCTTCGCGCGGAAATTCTGGCCGATGAAGGTCGCCGTTTCTTCCGCGAGCTCGAGCCAGCGGCGCTCGGCGGTCACGGTGTAGAGCGCGAGGAAGGCGCGCCCCATCGCGAGCGAGTCTCCGAGAAAAGGACCGGCGGCGTCTTTCTCATCGTGCCGGAATCCGCCGCCCGGCAGCGCGCGCGCGGCGACGATCCACTCCGCCGCGCGGCGCGCCTCCGCGAGACACGTCGCGTCCCCGGTGGCGGCAAAGAGCGTGCAAAGTCCCGTGATCGCGAGGCCATTTTCGCGGGCGTAAATGTGCCGGTCGATGCGCGGAATCCCGATCTTCCGCCGCGCCGCATCGCCGAGCGCAAAGTATTCGCCGCCGTGCTCGCCCTGGACGACATCGGCATCCTGACTCGTGTAGAATGCGCCCTCGGGCGAGGTGAGAAAATCGCGCAGGTAGCCGTGGATTTTCTGCGCGGGCTCCAGCCATTTCGGCTCGTGCCAGAGCGTCGCCGCGAGCGCGAAGACGCGCAAATTTTCGACCTGAAAAGGCATGATCTTTTCAAAGTGCGGGTGATCCCAATCGCCATCGGTCGAGTATTGGAAGACGCCGCCCCAGACCGGATCGAGGAGCTTCAAACCCGACGTGAGGGTCTGCCGCGCCCTCTTCTCCATGGCCGCATCGCCCGCCGCGCCCTCGGTCAGGCAGAGCTCGATCGCGTTCCAGTTGAGGTAGTGATGCGCGTCGCCCCAGCCGCCCCTTTTCGCGTCGTAGGCCTCGACGAAAATCCGGCGCATCGCGGTGCGCTGATCGCCAGTCAGCGCGGCGTCGCTCGCCGCCGTGACGACCGGCGCGGCTTCGACCGACGGCCCCGGCGACGGGTCGTCGATGAACGCCTGCAACATCGACGCCATCGGCTTTGGCGGCAGATAGCCGCGCCGTTTGGCCAGCTCGCTGCCGTCCCATTTGAAGACGATCGTCGCCGGCCAGCCGTAGTCCTCGTAACGGTTCGCAAGGTCGGGCCGCGCATCCGCATCGACGCGCACGGCGAGGTAGCGCGCGCCGAGCAGGCGGATCACTTCCGGGTCGCGATACGTGATTTCATCCATGACGTGGCACCAGTGGCACCACCCCGCGCCGAGATCGAGGAGCACGAGTTTCTGGTCCGCTTTCGCCTGCGCGAAAATCTGGTCCGACCACGGCAGCCACCGGATCTCGGCGGGTTGCTTTTCCACCGCAAAAGCGGACGGGAAGGCGGCGGCCAAAAGCCCGAGGATCAAGCAGCCACGAGCCTTGCGGGAGGATGAATTCATACGTCTGAGGCGCAAATGCGTGGACCCAGGAATCGTGCAGCCACGGCATCCTGACTGCACCGGAACATTTGGATCCACAAAACGAGCCACTCCCGGCGGGAAGTGGCGGAAGGGGGGGGATTCGAACCCCCGGAACGTTTAACCGTTCGTTCGATTTCGAGTCGAGTGCCTTAAACCGGACTCAGCCACCCTTCCGTGTTGCAGGCGCAGAAATCAGCGAGATCGAGCGGCCCGTCAAGTTCGGTTTTTTCGCGTTGCGTCGCCGCGGCGGGCGCGAACGCATGAATCGTCTCTTCGCGCTGCTCGGAATTTCGCACGACGGAAAAGCCGCGTTCGCTGATGCGCGACTCCATCGGACTGCACGCCACCGATGCGCAGCGCATCTGGGCCGCGTGGAAGGTGAAAGGCTCCGCGGAACTCGTCCCCCTGCCCCCGCTCGGCGGCGCGAAGATCGTGAAAGCCGAGCATCTCGCGATGAGCGAAGCGGCCCCTGATTCTCCCAAATTCACCTCGCAGCCCGACGGCCCCGATCGCTTTCGACCTCGACGAAAGCCCCACCTTCCTCTGGCTCGAAATGTGACCTCCGTCGGCACGGTAGCCGTGGTTGGTGCTGGGTTGAAAAACTTGTGTCGTCCGGCAGACCGATCTACCTATTTTCGCCATGTCTTCTACCTATTCCGTGACGGATGCGCAGACCAATCTCCCACGGCTGCTCAAGGATGCGGTCGAGGAGGGTTCGATCGCGATCACCCGGCGGGACGAGACGGTTGCCTACCTCGTCTCGCGCGAGCGGATGGAGGCGATCATGGAGACGCTGGACGTGATGGGTAATCCGAAGGCCATGCGCGCGATGCGCGATTACGAAGCCGGCAAAACCACGTTTCATCCGGTTTCGGTGCTCGATGACGACGAGCGTTGAGGTCTCCGAGCAGGTGCGACGTTTCGTGGCGCAGCAAGCGCCTGAACCACGCCGGATATTGCGCGAAGCGCTGCGTCAACTCGGACGGGAAGAAGGCGACGTCAAAGCTCTGGAGGGGCCGCTCCAGGATTATTTCCGGCTGCGGGTGCGCGGCTATCGGATCATTTTCGCCTACGACACCGCACGACGGCGGCGCGTCATTCGCTGCATTCTGGCGGAACGCCGCAGCACGGTTTACCGGGTGTTCGAGGAAGTTCTCCGGAAACAACTCCTCGGCGAAGCCTGACCACCAAAGCCTGACTACTACTCCATGTCGGTCACCGCGCCCTCGCTGGCGGTGCGGACGTGGCGGGCGTATTTGGCGAGGACGCCGCGGGTGTAGTTGGGCGCGGGGGCTTTCCACTTGGTCAGGCGCTTGTCGATTTCGGCCTGCGGGAGATCGAGATCGATGACACTTTTTTTCGCGTCGATGGTGATGGTGTCGCCGTTTCTCACGATCGCGAGCGGTCCGCCGAGCGCGGCTTCGGGCGTGATGTGGCCGACAACGAAGCCGTGCGAGCCGCCGCTGAAACGGCCGTCGGTAATGAGGGCGACTTCTTTGCCGAGGCCTTTGCCCATCACGGCGCTGGTCGGCGAAAGCATCTCGCGCATGCCGGGGCCGCCGACGGGACCTTCGTGGCGGATGACGATGACGTGCCCTTTTTTGACGCGGCCATCGAGGATCGCGGCAAGCGCTTCCTGCTCGTTCTCGAAGACGATCGCTTTGCCGGAAAAGGTGAGGCCTTCTTTTCCGCTGATCTTCGCGACCGCGCCGCCGGGGGCGAGGTTGCCGTGGAGGATGACGAGGTGGCTGTCGGCTTTGATCGGATTGTCGAAGCCGCGGATGATCTCCTGGCCTTTCGGATACGATTTCACGCGCTTGAGATTCTCGGCGACGGTCTTGCCGGTGACGGTCATGCAGTCGCCGTGGAGCAGGCCCTTTTCGAGGAGCATTTTCATCAGCGGGATGATGCCGCCGATGGCGACGAGCTCACTCATCAGGAAACGACCACTCGGCTTGAGATCGGCCAGCACAGGGGTTTTCCGGCCGATGCGGGTGAAGTCGGCGAGGGCCAGTGGGACGCCCGCGCTGTGCGCCATTGCGAGGAGGTGGAGCACGGCATTCGTCGAGCCGCCGAGGGCGATGACGACGGTGATCGCGTTCTCGAAGGCCTTCTTCGTCATGATGTCGAGCGGACGAATCCCGTGCTTGATCAGTTCGAGCACCGCGCTGCCGGCGGCGCGCGCGTCGGCGGCTTTCGCGGGCGAGATGGCGTTCTGCGCGGAGCTGTTCGGCAGGCTCATTCCGAGCGCTTCGATCGCGCTGGCCATCGTGTTCGCGGTGTACATTCCGCCGCACGAGCCCGCGCCGGGGATCGCCTGCTCCTCGATCGTCTGCAATTCACGCTCGTCGATTTCTTGGTTCGCAAACTGCCCGACCGCCTCGAAGCAGCTCACGACGTCGAGCTTTTTGTCCACGAATGCCTCGCGCCGTTCCTTCCGCAGCCGCTTCTCCGCGAGCACGCCGGTGATGCAGCCCGGCATGATCGTGCCGCCGTACACGAAGACGCTGGGCCGGTTCAGCCGCGCCATCGCGATCAGGCAGCCGGGCATATTTTTGTCGCAACCACCGATCGCCACGAGCCCGTCGAAGCCTTCGCAGCCCATCACCGTCTCGATCGAATCGGCGATGACCTCGCGCGAAACGAGCGAATATTTCATCCCCTCGGTCCCCATCGAGATGCCGTCGGAAATGGTGATCGTGCCGAAGATGAGCGCCTTGCCGCCCATGCCGTTGACGCCGGCTTCCGCCTGCCGCGCGAGGCCGTCGATGTGCATGTTGCACGGCGTGACCATGCTCCAGGTCGAGGCGATGCCGACCTGCGACTTCTTGAAATCATCGCGCGTGAACCCGACCGCGTGCAGCATCGCCCGGCTGGCGGCGCGCTCGTAGCCGTCGATCACTGCGGCGGAATGGGCGCGGTGGAGGGATGTGCCGGTGGTCTTGGCGGCGTTCTTGCGGGGCTTGGGGGCGAAGTTGCTCATTGGAAAAATGACGGCGACCGTAGCGAGTCGCGATTGCGGTGGCAAGGCGCGCGGTGAGGAGGGGGACGGGAGAACGTCGAACGTCGAACGCTGAACGTCGAACGTCGAAGTAGGAGAGGGACGCGCGAGTGATTTCGTTTTCGTCCTCGAAAATCGACGGGGCCAGGCATCGACGGCGCGATGCCCTCCAAACCTACAACTGGAACGCGGATGATTTCTGGCACGACGCTGCCCCACCTTCGACCTTCGACGTTCGACGTTCGACGTTTCCCCCCTTGCCCCGCCGCGTCAGTGGTCTTCCGCCGTCACCCGCAGGATTTCCTCCAGCGTCGTGATCCCCTCGCGCGCCTTGTCGATCCCGACCATGCGCAGCGATTTCATCCCCTCGGCGATCGCCTGATTTTTGATCACCGCGGCGCTCGCGCGCTTCACGATGAGGCGGCGGATCGATTCGGAAATCGGCAGCACTTCGATGATCGCCGCGCGGCCGAGGTAGCCGCGGCGTTTGCAGCGATCGCAGCCGGCGCCGTGGTAAAAGGTCGCGCTTTCATTCGGGTCCATGTCGAGCTTCGCAAGCAGCTCGGGCTCGGGGACGAATTCGTCGCGGCAATTCGGGCAGATGCGGCGGACGAGACGTTGCGCGCAGGTGAGCAGGATCGAGGACGAGATGAGGAACGGCTCGATGCCCATGTCGTCGAGTCGCGTGATCGCGCCGGCGGCGTCGTTCGTGTGAAGCGTGGAAAGGACCTGGTGGCCGGTGAGCGCGGCTTTTACGGCAATGTCGGCCGTCTCGTTGTCGCGAATTTCGCCGATCATCACGATGTCCGGATCCTGCCGCAAAATGGAGCGGAGCGCGTCGGCGAACCCGAGGCCGATGTCGGATTTCACGGCGACCTGATTGATGCCCTGGAGCTGGTATTCGATCGGGTCTTCGACGGTGACGATGTTGTATTCCGGCGCGTTCAGCTCGCTCAGGACGGAGTAAAGCGTCGTCGTTTTTCCCGAGCCGGTCGGGCCGGTGACGAGGATCATGCCGTGCGGCGCATCGACGGCTTTTTTGAAGACCGCGAGCGTCGCGTCGTCCATCCCGAGCTGATCGATCGAGCCGCTGAGCGCGCCTTTATCGAGCAGACGGATGACGATTTTCTCGCCGTGGATCGTCGGCAAAATCGAGATACGCAGATCGACTTCCTTGCCCGAGACGCGGATGCGGAAACGTCCGTCCTGCGGCAAGCGGCGCTCGGCGATGTCGAGCCCGGCGAGGATCTTGATGCGCGAGGCGATCGGCATCTGGAGCGCTTTCGGCGGCGAGCTCGCTTCGATCAAATTGCCGTCCACGCGGTAGCGCAGCTTCAGCATTTTCTCGAAGGGCTCGATGTGAATGTCGGACGCTTTTTCCTTCAACGCCTGCACCAAAATGAGGTTGACGATTTTGACGACCGGCGCGTCTTCGCTCTCCACTGCGAGGCGGTCGAGGTCGATCTCTTCGCGGTTCACTTTCACCTCCTCGACGGCGTCGGCCTGCTGCGCGGCGTCCTTCAAAACCTGGTCCATCTGCGAGCTCGTCGAGCCGACGCCGCTGAGCGCTTCCATCACGCTCCGCTCGGTCGTGATCATCGGGACGATCTCGAGCTTGGTACGCTGGCGGAGGTCGTCGAGGGCGAGGACGTTGAGCGGGTCTGCCATCGCGACGAACAATTTGTTCCCGAGCCGACAGACCGGTGAGAGCTTGTAGGCGCGCGCCATTTCCTTCGGCACGAGGTCGAGGATTTCCTCGGGGACGCGGACTTTGGAAAGATTGATCGGCGGCGTGTCGAGGCAGCGGCCCATCGAAATCACCATGTCCTGCTCGGTGACGTATTGTTTGTCGGTCAGCAATTTGAGCAGCCGTCCGCCCTGCTTTTTCTGAATCTCGACGGCCTCGGCGAGCTGCGCCGGCAGCAGCAGGCCGTCCTCGATCAGCACGTCGGCGATGCGTTCGCCAAAAGATTTGATGCTCATTTTTGCGCGAGGCGGAGTCCGCTCTCGGTGAATGTCGCGCCCGATTTGTCCACTCCGGGAATCGTGATGCGATACGTCTCCGCGAGCACTTTCACGATGGAGCGCGGCGTGGCGAGGTGCCACTGGATGTTGTAGTCGAGCATCTGCTGCACGGCGTCCTTGCCGCGCGCGTCGAATGGATTCGCCGTTGCGATCATCATCGTGCGGCTGATCACGTCGAAGGGCACCATCAGCCGGCCGAACATGAGCGCTTCCGGCAGCATCTTCACGACCTGCCGATCGACCTCGTAATATTCGAGCGGAATGTAGGCGAATTTGGAGCGGTCGAGGATGCCGGAAAGCAGGACATCGAGCTCGGCTGCGCCGCGGCGGACCACTTCATCGAGCAGCGAAGTGGCGAAGGCATTCTCCGCGAGCTGACGGTTTTTTTTCTGCACGCGCTCGAGCGAGGAAGCCACGATCTCCTCACTCACGAGCCGGTGCTGGATGAGAAATTTGGCCAGCGGCTCGCTTCCGTCGTCGGTCAGATCCGCGAGCAAATCTTCCACCCGCGCGGGCACTCCCGAATTTCGCGTCTCCGGGCGCGTCGTGCTCTGTGTGGCCATCAACGTGCCGGTCTCAGCGACGGCGGCGCGGAAATCGAGATTGATGCCGGGAATCACGCCATTCGCCGGTCGCGCCACACCCGCCTTTTGCATCCGCTCCTCGACTTCGCCGAGCGCGGCCATGAGTTCCGGGTTGTCGGGATCTTTCTCCAGCACGCTCTCGAACTCGAGCAGCGCCGAGGAAAAATGCCCCATGTCCATGTAGGTCTCCCCAAGCCGCCGGGAGACCGCCGTCATTTTGTCGGTCTGCCCGACGCGACCCAGCGCGTCCTTCAAAATCTCCATCGACTGGCAATCCGTGGGATTGGCCTGCACGATGACCTCGAACATTTCGATGGTCTGCAAAAGCTGCTCCTGCTCTTCCGTCGGCAGGATTGGGGGGCTGGGATTCATGGGCGGGGAATGGATAGCCAATACCATGCCGGAGCGAGTCGGTTCCTGAAATTGAGAGAGAATATTGGGCGCTTCCAATGTCCGCGCGCGGTCGTGAGGCTGAAACGACCCGCGCACAAAAACATTTGCCCGCCCACACTCGCCTACCTATATCCCCCGCGTGAAATTTTCGCATCGGTGGCAAATCTAGACGGGCTCGGGTCTGCTCTCGCGAGCAGCCCGGTCGTCGCCATTTGCGCGCCGAATCACGCCCGACGAATCCTCCCGCGGATCGTCGGGCTTTTTGTTTTTCAACTTCGCTTTCCAAAATGAGCCAGACCTTCAAATACAACGCCGACGGCCTCATCCCCGCGATCGTCCAGGACGCCGCCTCACGCCGCGTGCTGATGATGGCGTGGATGAACGAAAGCTCACTGCGCACCACGCTCGAGACTGGCCTCATGCACTTCTGGAGCCGCTCGCGGCAAAAATATTGGCTCAAAGGCGAGACCAGCGGGCACACCCAGCGCGTCGTCCGCTGGGCCGCCGACTGCGACGCCGACACGCTGCTTTTTGAAGTCGAGCAAACCGGCGGTGCCTGCCACACCGGCTTCGAGAGCTGCTTTTTCCAAACCTTCGCTCCCGACGGCACCCCGCTGCCGATCGCGGAGGAGAAAGTGTTCGATCCCGAGAAAAGCTACGGATTTAGGAAGTGAGATTTAGGATTTAGGGAAGTTCAGAACTGCTCCGGCACCTCGCTCTGCATCAGCTCTTCCAGTCTTAAAAAAACGGCGCGGCTTCTACTTTCGTCATCCTCACACGCGCGCTCCGCCACTTCCTAAATCCTAAATTCAACTTCCTAAATTCATGCTCGTTCCCATCAAGCCCTCCCTCTCCGAGTTCCGCGAACTCGCGAAAAAGGGCAACCTCATCCCCGTCAGCAGCGAGCTCATCGCCGACGCGGAGTCGCCCGTCTCCGCGTTCCAGAAGATCGACGACGGTGGCTATTCCTTCCTGCTCGAGTCGGTCGAAAAAAGCGACCAGGCCGGCCGCTATTCCTTTGTGGGCGGGGCTCCGCGACTGATCTTCGAAAGTAGCGGACGCACCGTTCGCATCACGGAAAATGGCGCGACGCGCGAATTTGACACCGCGCGCGACCCGCTCCACGAGCTCGAGGAATTGATGCAGCGCTACCGCTTCGTCCCCTCGCCAGCGACCGGTGAATCCCGCTTTTCCGGCGGTGCCGTCGGCTACCTCAGCTACGACATGGTCCGCTTTTTCGAGCCGACCATCGCGCCGCCGCCGAACGACGGACTCGGCCTGCCGGAGATGCTTTTTCTGATCACCGACATCGTCCTCATCTTCGACCACCGCACCCGCCGCCTCCGCATCGTGAGCAACGCGCTCGTCGAGGGCGACCGCGCCGACGAAGCCTACGCCGCGGCATCCGCGCAAATCGAACGCATCGTCGCACTGCTCGCGGTGCCCGCAAAAATGCCCGCGCTCTTCGTCGATCGCGCCGCCGCACCGATCACGCCCGCCTGCAACACCACGCGCGCGGAATACACGCAGATGGTCCGCGACGGCCTCGAATATATTCGGGCCGGCGACGTGTTTCAGTTCGTCCCGTCGCAGCGTTTCGAGACCGAATACACCGGCGACCCGCTCACGCTCTACCGCACGCTGCGGTTCGTGAATCCGTCGCCGTACATGTTCTGCCTGAAATTCGGCGGCCGCTTCGCCCTCGTCGGCAGCTCCCCGGAAGTCCACGTCCGCGCAATGAACGGGCGCGTCGAAATCCGCCCGATCGCCGGCACCAAACGCCGCGGTGCCGACGAAGCCGAGGACGACGCCAACGCCGCCGCGCTCCTCGCTGACCCGAAAGAGCGCGCCGAGCACCTCATGCTCGTCGATCTCGCGCGCAACGACGTCGGCCGCATCGCGGAATTCGGCAGCGTCCGCGTGACCGACTTTTTCACCGTGGAAAAATACAGCCACGTCATGCACATCGTCTCCAACGTCGTCGGCGACCTCCGCCCCGACCGCACCGCGTACGACGTCATGCGCGCCACCTTCCCCGCCGGCACCGTCAGCGGATCGCCGAAAGTGCGCGCCATGCAGATCATCAACGGCCTCGAGAAATCCAAGCGCGGCGTCTATGCTGGCGCGGTCGGCTACTTCGGCTTCGACGGCAACCACGACTCCTGCATCGCCCTCCGCACCGTCGTCCTCAAAGACGGCAAAGCCTTTGTGCAGGCGGGTGCCGGGGTCGTCGCCGATTCTTCGCCGGAAGGCGAACACGAAGAGTGCGTGAACAAAGCGATGGGCATGATGGCGGCGATTGCGCGCGCTTCGGCCGTGGGAAAAAGGATCTCTTGAATGGATTATGCCTTTTCCGATCACGCCGTCCTTTCTCTGCGCAAGCGGCGCATTCCCATCCAATGGCTCGAAAGCGTCCTCGCCGCGCCTACGCTCATCCTGCCGGATGCCGACGACGAAACTCTCGAACACCGACTCGCACGCATTCCCGAATACGGCGGCCGGGTTCTGCGAGTCGTTGTCAATACCCGCGCTTCGCCAATCCGCATCGTCACCCTATATTTCGACCGCACCATGAAGTCCCGCTTATGAAACTCAACTTCGACCCGGAAACGGATGCCCTCTACCTCGACCTGTCGGACCAGCCCGTCATCGAAAGCGAAGAAGTCGCTCCCGGCGTCATCCTCGACTTCGACGAAAATGAGCAAGTCATCGGCGTCGAGATTCTCAATGTCACGCGGCGCGCATCCACCACCGCCGCGAAGCCCGCGAACCTCCACGCGACCTAGATGATTCTGGTTTTAGACAACTACGACAGCTTCACCTACAACCTCGTCCAATACTTCGGCGAGCTGGGTGCGGAGATCGTCGTGAAGCGGAACGACGAAATCACCCTCGACGAAATCGCCGCGCTGCACCCCGAGCGCATCGTCATTTCACCCGGCCCTTGCACGCCAAATGAAGCCGGGATCAGCAACGACGTCATCCGCCGTTTCGGCGAAACAACCCCGCTCCTCGGCGTCTGTCTCGGCCACCAATGCATCGGCCACGTCTTCGGCGGCGAAGTCGTCCGCGCCGACCGCCTCATGCACGGCAAAACCTCCCCGATCCTGCACGACGGCACCGGCGTCTTCGCCGGGCTGCCGAATCCGTTCGAGGCGACGCGTTACCATTCCCTCCTCGTCCGCCGCGAGACCTTCCCCACCGCCCTCGAAATCATCGCCGAAACCGCCGAGCACGAAATCATGGGCCTCCGCCACCGCACCCTCCCCATCCACGGCGTCCAATTCCACCCCGAATCGATCCTCACCCTCTCAGGCAAAAAACTCCTGCAAAACTTCCTCGCCCTTTAACTGGCAAGCGCGCTGAGCGCGGCTTCGAAACGCGTCTCCACTTTTTCCGCGAACTCTCGCACGCCGACCGCGCGCCCGCTCTCTCTCTCGACGCTGGTCATTTCGACCCCGGCGATGCCGCACGGGGTGATGTGGGTGAAAGGGGTGAGGTCGCCGCAGACATTCAGAGCGAAGCCGTGCATCGAAATCCAGCGTCGGACGCCGACGCCGATGGAGGCGATCTTTCGGTCTCCGACCCAGACGCCGGTGAGCCCTTCGCGTCGCACGCCAGCGACTCCGAAATCGCCCAGCGTTTCGATCAACACCTCCTCCAGCATCCGCATGTAGCGATGAAGGTCCTGTCCGCGCAGCCGGAGATCGAGGATCGGGTAGCCGACGAGCTGGCCGGGGCCGTGATACGTGGCCTGCCCACCGCGGCCGGTCTGCACGAGCGGGTGCGGCAGTTGCGCGGGGTCGCGCAGGCTCGATTGATCGGGCGTGCGACCGATGGTGTAGATCGGCTCGTGTTCGAGCAGCAGCAGTTCGTCAGTGGCCGCCGGGTCGGCGATTTTTTGCGCAACGATTTCCTCCTGCAGCGCGAGCGCCTCCTCGTAGCCGACGCGGCCGAGCCAGCGGACGATCATATCCGCTGCAATACCACGATCCCGCGTCCCGCCGTATCCGCGGTTTGAAAATGCGTGATCCCGATGGCCAGCGCATCTGCCGCGTCCGGCGAGGGATTCTCCGTGAGCCCGAGAAGTGCGCGCACCATGAATCCGACCTGACCCTTGTCCGCCCCACCCCGTCCGACGACCGACTGCTTCACCCGCCGCGGCGCGTATTCGTAGATCGGCAGGCCCCGCACCGCCGCCGCCAGCAACGCCGCGCCGCGCGCCGTCCCGAGCGTGATCGCCGTCCGATAGCTCTGCACAAAGATCACCGCCTCGAAAGCCGCGCACTCCGGTTCATGCTCCCGTATCAACTCGCTCACGCGTTCGTGGATCGCGACGAGGCAGCCGGAAGGCAGCAGATCCGCGCGGTTTTTGATCGTCCCGTAGGTCAGCGCCCGCAACTTTCCTCCGACCCGCTCGAGCACCGCGAACCCGGTGCTACGAAGAGAAGGATCGATCGCAAGAATTCGCATGTCCGCGCGATCTTATCGGTCACCCGCCAGCGACGCAAGGGACCGTCCGGCCAGCTTGCTTCAAGTCGTTGATTCAGTGAGCTCAACGCAAGCCTGCACTCTGCAAGTCACTCTCGGAGTTCAGGCTTGGATCGGACGCTTGGCCAAAAGTTTTTGAATGACTGCCACGAGTCCTACGAAAGCGAGGATGACCAGGACACCGACACCGCAGAGAATCAGCGCGATCTTCATCTTGTTCTTCGCGCTCAAGGCCGGCCCGGGAGTCGGCTCTTTGTCCGGCCAAGGATCGGCGAGAAAGGGGAATTCGGCACTGAACGGCTTGTCGTTCGTGGTCTTCCGCGGCCAGGCAGGGCTGCGATAGGACAGCTCCAGCAAAAGTGTGTCGCCGTATCTCGCGAGAAGTGCCGCAACATCATCGGTCAGCCGACGACCGTTCGGGAAACCGACGTTGAATCGGTTGCTGTAGATCATGACATCGGGCACGAAGTCCCAAGCCCGCTACGAGAACAGTTGCTGAATCGTGAACTTGTTGCCGAGATCCCGCATGAGAGTCGGGTGGTCCTCTGCATCCTTGATCGCCGCGACTTGCTCTCGCGGCGGGATTTTATTGAGGATCTCGAAACGCGGCTGTTGCGTGCGGAGCGACCTCCCGGCGTGATCGACTTGCTTGCCGCCTTTGCTGGAGGTCGCCCAGATGATCCAGTCCTGCTGACCCTCCGGAAAGTCTTCGATCGGGATCAGCATGATCATCGCCACGGCATTGGTCCCAAAGAACGGCGGGAAAATGAAAGGGTCATCCCGGAACCCGGTGTAAAGATGCAGGTCTTTCGGATTCTGCATCACCTCGTCCATTCGGCCTCCGAGCGGTGCGGCGTTGTAGAGATGCACGCCGTCGGTGTTCTTCAGATACTTCTTGGGATTCTGCACCGTGAATCCTTTCACCGTGGCGTCGTTCTTCAGTTGAATATCGAAGCGGACATCCGAGTTCAGCTCTTCAGGCTTCACGACAGTTCCGCCATACCGCGCCTGATCGCCGTCGTTCTTAAAGGCGACTGCACTCCGTAAATCCATGTGGACGGAGTAAGTGTAAGGTTCCAGGTCCACCGCCTTGGTCTTGGTCAGCGCCCGGCGGACACACAGGATCACCGCCATGCTTTTGATCTGACTTTTTTCTTCGGGCGTCAGGGTCAGATCTTTCCGGTCGGGCGAAGTAAAGTCGGCCACCTGTCCGTTCGCCAGGAGTGGGAAAACGATCAGGTCGGTGATCCCGCCCGAAAGGCTCGCGGCTGCTTTCGCTGTTGGCTTGCCGTCGTCGAAGAGTTCCATCACACCGGGAAAGGCAATCGGATCGGCGTGGTCGGAGGCGAGGAGTGGCAACGCAAGGTGCTGGAGCAGTGTCACCAAAAGCAGCGCGCGGAAGGGTTTTGTTAGTTTTATGTGATTGAGGTGCTGGTTCGAAAAGCGAAGGTCTCTGCGGCTCGGGTCTTAGTCTGAAGGCAACTCGATTTTCCAGAACCAGAGCGGGTCGGCCTCGAAGAGTGCGGATGCCATGTGTTCCCCAAGCTGGCGGTAGCTCTCCCACTGCGCTTCGTCGAAGAACTGATCCCCGGTCGCTTCGTGCGGAAATTCAGGATTGCTGGCCTGATACTGCAGGATGTCGGTGGTCTCGTCGCCAGTGACGGTTGCCTTGAGGTAGAGAAGCACGGAGCGGCGATGCGGGGCTGTCTGATACTTGACCCAAAAGAGCATCGCGTGTTTCAGCGGCGGGGTCGCGATGGTGCCATCCTCGCCAATGATTGCCTTGAGATCGCCCAGCTTCGTGCCGACCAAATCCTGCACGGTTTTTGGCAGTCGTTTGATGTCCTCCGAGTCGAACGGCTCGATGCACGCGTCGAAGTCGATGCGCGCCTTTCGGGTGAGGTTCGCCAAGTCTTCAAACTGATACGACGGGTCTGCGCCGCCGTCGGTCACAATGATGCGCGGCACGCGACGGCGGATGAGTTCATAGGTCGCGAGGTTCTCGAAGAAGCCGCCGTCGGAGATATACCAGAACTGTTCCCAGGGTCCGGGATAGCGCGCGATCCATTCGGAAATGAGCAGCGCCTGCGGCGTGAACATCCACGGCAGCAGGTAGAGCAGACGGCGGAAGAACGTCATCTCCGGAAAACCCTGGCGTGCGGCTTCATTGATGCCGCTGTCCCACCAATAGCCGGTGCGAAGATTGGCCAGGCCGAAGAGCAGGCTGGTGCTGAGTTGGGTCGTCTGTCCTTGGCCCGGTCCGACGGCTGCGCCGGAGATGCCGATCCATTGGCGCAGCGAGAGGGTCTCGGCGTCATTGGTGGGCTGTCTCGTTTCGTCGAGCAAGGGATGATCGGAGCCCGGCATGTGTCCTACCGCCTCCAGGCGCGCCCGGCGATCACACCTCGGATCGCTCTGGCCGGCTCCGAATCGTTGCGCCCAGCGGCTATGCCATTTCTCGCCGACGCTCACGCCGAGGGAACTCACCGCCATGTTCTCGCCCTTGCGGTCGCGATTGCCGCGCTGCGAAGTGAAATCAACGGTCTGGTTGACGGTGACGTTGATGAGATGCAGCGGACCGCCCGCTTCATACGGACGGTAGTCGCGAATCGAGTTCACATCGTCGCCCGAGATGACCTCGTTGATGTTCGCACCGTTCGGATGATGCCGCAGCGGATTCGACGCCCCGAGATAAGCCCGCGCCAGCCGCCCCGAGTAGGTCTGGGCCAGTGAGGAGCGATTGACGAAAGCGAGCGCGCTCGGAGTCGCCAGGATTCCTGAGATCACAATTGCGAGCGCCGTCGCGGCAAGGCCGACAACAAAGGCGGAACCGCCTTGAAAGACCGCATGTGACGTGAAGGAATAGAACACGAGCGGCACGGTGAGCAGGACGATCGCGATCATTCCGGCTGCGAGTTCTTTCGAAAATATCCGGCTGAGAGTGGACGGTGGCGTGAAGGTCTTGGGCTTGGACTTGGAGGCAAGGATATTGGCCGCGCCGCGCGCGATCGGGATCAGAGCGGCGAGGATTCCACCGAGCTTGGCGAAGGCAATGGTGTAGCTCTGGTTTTGCGCGAGCCATTCGTACAGGCCATGTCCTGCGGTATCGATCAGCGCGAAAGCCAGAGAGGCGGCGGCCACGATGAGAGCCAGCCCGAGATCATAGGTCAGATAAGTCCGGGTGCGGACGCGCTGTGTCTCCGGGCCACCGGTGCCAGCGGCTTCTTCGCGCGAGCGGCCGCGCCACCACGCCATTTCGACAAAGACGAAGGAGCTCAACAGTGAGAGCGCAATCGCCAGCGGTCCGATCGCGATCCCGTCCTTCACCCCGACGTAAAGCAGGACGATCACCGCGATGAAAACGAGGGCCAGGGAAGGCCAGTGGTAGCGCTCGTGTTCATCTTGCGAAGCCAGCCAGTAACCAACGATGCGCGGCACGACGAGAAAGAGCAGGACGAGCTCGAAAAGGATAAACCAAGGGCTCCAGAAGACTCCGAGCGCGGCGTGCAGCAGATGCCCGACGGGAAGGTCTGCCTTACCGGGAAGCGCGAATCCAACCACCGTGATCCCTTTGTCAAAGACCCCGTAGCGGACCGCATTCGCGAGGCCAAACATGGCAAAGATCAGCACGCCGACGACGAAGTGGACGCTCAGCAAATTGCGCAGGAAGACCGCGAGATTGAAGTGCGCGTCGCCGCTGCCGGAGGGCGCGATGTAGTTGCCGCTTTTACGCAGCCACTCGATCTCCTTCGAGTCGGACGCATTCAGTTCGTGTTCGACGCGGTCAGCCGCGGGCAGGTGTGTGTGCCGCGTGCCGCCGGAAAGCGCGGTGTGCCGCATGCGGTCGTAGAACCGGCCGACAAAGGCGCCGACATAGCCGCCGCCGGAGACGGTCGAAAGGAAGTCGATTTTCCGCAGCCATTTGGCCCGCGCCATCGCCTGCAGGACGCCAATATTGAGTGTCGCGCTGCGGACTCCTCCGCCGGAAATGCCGAAGCCGGCAAGGTCGTCGGGCCATTCCCCGGCATTCGCGATCGCCGAGTTCTTCGCCTCGGTCCTGGTCCGTTTCGATTTCGGGATCAGCTCATCGCGGCGCAGGTCGATCGCCGCGGCTTCCGCCGCGCGCAAGTCGCGCGGATACACGGCGGTGTCGCGCGGGGTGGATTTCGCACGCTCGGACACGGCGTCCTGAAGAATCACGTCGGCGGCTTTTTCGCTCGAGACGTAGATGTTCGTCACGATGAAGTAGCCCGGGATTTTTGGAAAAATGGATGCGTCCACGACGCGCAACCCATCCACACCGCGGACGCGGAAACGGCTGTCGAGCACGGCATTTCCATCGTCGTCCGGACCCATCCGGCAGCTCCCGCAGGCATGGTGGCCCCATGCTTCGCGGCGGATCCAATCCCGCAACATTGGCTCATCGTTTTCGGGCACTTCCCGCAGGCCCGGCGACGCTTCACCTTTCACCACGAGGTGCGCGTATTTTGCGATGCCGCGGACAAATCTCACGCCATCGACAAGAGCATCGAGATCAGGATCATCGTTCTCCTTTCCGGGATGCGAGGTCTCCTGGAAGTAGTGAAAATTGATCTCCGGCGGATCGAGCGGATTGGCGCTGCGCAGTTCCACGGTGCCGTCGCGATTGCGCGTCTGCGCCTTGAGAATGGCCCAGGTGAAGAGCCGGCGGAAATCTTTGGGATACAACGACTGCACGTTCGAGTAGCCGGGTTGGTAGCCTTTGAACGGCAGTGGGATGCCAAAGATGAACAGATCGGGCTGCGGCAGGTCGGGCGCCGAACGCTTGAGGATGCCGATGACAGAACCGTTGCTGGCATACAAGCCGGTGCCCTGGTCGCGCCATTGCGTGAGGAAAGGATCGGGGCCGGCGGGCGGCTTCGGCAGGGCAAAGTCGGCACCTTCGAGCAGGCTGAAATTCCCCTCCATTTCACTGAGGACCGTGACCTCGTAGCGGTCGTGTAAATTCAGACCGACTCCCGGTAGGTGGACGCGGCAGTCGATCTTGTGCGGCTTGAGTTTCTCGGCGTCCCCGATGCCTGAGAGCATCAGGATTTGCGGGGTATTGAAGGCCCCGCCGCTCAGGATGATTTCGCCGCCATTCGCCTCCCCGCCTTTCAGGTAAATTTTCTCCCGCAAAGCGGTCGGCGGCGGCAACGGGTGCGGGTGCGCGCCGTAGATTTGTCGTCCGCGGAGAATCTCCACGCCAATGGCCCGCGGCTTCTTTGGACTGGCCGGCGGGACAGCCGCGGCGACGTCCTCGAACAGCACTTGGGTGACGAAACATTCCGTCCAAATCACGATTTCGCCCACCGAGGCCGCGGCCTCGATGCGCCCGGCGGTGCGATGAGTTGCCGCTTCTGCTTTCAGCTCGGCTTGGGTCTCGAGAAGAAACTCGCGGGGACTGGAACGATGCCCGCGCTTCGCCAGCGAAGGTGTCCCATGCTCGAGGCTCGTCCCATTTTTCCCACACACCGCGAGCGGGATGAGGGCGAGTCCTTCCGGGCTTTCAGCCTGAGTCCGCGCATGGTTCGGATCGAGGCTTTGCTTGATTCTACCGCGCAGGAAATGGCGGGCGAAAGTGAAGTAGCGATCGATCCCGACACGCTCGGCCTGGCGCAGCGCGGACTTGATCATCTTGAGAAGCTGGCCGTCGTGAACGCCAAGCGTGATGTCGGCCACGCTGGTGCGCAGCCAGCCATCGAAGCCGTGCCGGCCGGCGGTGTAATCCCGCCCGCGTCCGAACAGCCAGCGGATGTTATCCTGCAAGCGAGGCCACCAGCCGGTGGGCGGGGCCGCGGGACGATCGACGTATTCGTTGCGCTCGAGGCGCTGGAAATACGGGCGCATCACTTCCGCGCGCCATGAGTCGTCGGCGAGAAAATCCGCAAGGTCATCCCAGTCGGAATCCGGCCCGGCGATGGTGATCATCGCGTTGTGGATCGTGCATCCGCCGAGCGCCGCGGCGCGCGGATAGAAGACGCCGCGACCCGTCGGATCTTTGGAATCCGAGGGCTTGGTCGGATCGGGATTGGGCGGCGGATTCGAGTAGTGTTTGACAAAGAACTGCCAGCTATGATCCGGGTCTTCGCTCGTCGGCCCGTGAAAGGAGGGCACTTCGCTGATTTCCCTCGCATGATCGGTCGGTGGACGGGTCGAAAAGTCAGAACCTGCTTCGATGACCAAGACACGACTTCCTTTCAAAGCGAGACGCGCGGCCAGCGGTCCGCCGCCCGCTCCTGAACCGACGACGATGTAATCAAACTCCGCGGTGGCAAGAAGGCTGGAATCAGAGATCATAAGTTAGTGAATGGCCGGCATAGAGCGTGTTATGCTACCTCACGTCGGTAGCTATCGGGAGCACCAAGGGTGCGTTGACAAGCCAGCCCAGGGCAACGCCCTGGGTCTTAAGAAAAAAATAACGAAGCCCTGAAAGGGCGAAAGAGTCGGGTGTGATTCGATCCGATTCTCCCGCCTTTTCAGGGCTTGCAACTCGGGGGATGCAGACCCAGGGCGTTGCCCTGGGCTGGCTTGTTTCGGGCCTTTGGCCCGCCAGCGCGGTGTCTTGGCGAAAGTGCATGACAGGTTCCAGAATGATGGGCGGTCAAAAGGTCTTGAGCAGTTCGATGACTGCTTCCTTGTCGGCGTCGCTCATCGCCTTGAACCATTCAAAGTAGTGTCCTTTATCCATGACAAAGTCCGGGCAGCGGCTGACCTTCATGAGTTCCGGCGCGATCTTCTCCCGCATGACCCGCTGTGAGTCCTCTTCGCTCAGATGCTTGGACTCGATCTCCGCGAGCGTCTCGAGCGCGAGCTTCACCGTCGATTTCAGGGTCGCCGGATCGGCCTCGGGATTCAGGTTGGCGAGCAGACTGACTGGCGTGCCTTTTGGGATCGGTCCGAGGCGGACATCGCCCAGCCGCCCGGCGAGGAAATAGAGCAGGAATCCGATGACCAAACCCAGGACGGCGGCGGTGTAGCCCAGCCACCGAGCCAGGAATTTTCGCCGGAGAACCGTGCTCGGCTCGCGGTCCGTTTTTCGTCCCACGAAAATGAGACAGGCAAACCCGGCGACCAACAGCACAGCACTGGGCAACCACAGATGGCGGAGCCTCTTCACACTCGGAAAGTATGCCCGCAGTTTCATGAGTCCCGGTAGCTTCGCCACGATGGAAGGAACCTGCTCGCCGGGCAGGTTCAGGTAGGTCACTTGCGGGGTGCGCCAGATGAGTCCGTGATCGCGCGCCAGCCTTTCCGGTGTTGCGTCGTTGTAGCTCGAGCTGCTGGTCCGAGGGGTCAGGAGGAGCAACTTGCGCATGGCATCATCGAACGCTTCCAGCCGCCCGTCGAGAGAGGGATCGCTGTTGTATTTTCCGAGACTGTTGTTGTGCAGCAGTGGCGCGGTGGCCCAGATGGAAATCAACGAAGGCACGCGATAAAATCCCACTCCCCCGCCACCGGTCGGAGCCTGGGTGGTCTTGTGCCGGGGTGTGAACGTATCCTCGCCGCCATCCTTTCCGCGGAAGGGATTGAAGTAGGTGATCGAACCGACGGACGGCATGTCTTGATAGCTCGCGGAGGTGAAGTCCTCCCACATGTGTCCGCGAATGCCATTGGTCGCCATGGCCCGGGCGGAGTTGGTGCGGACGAGCGTGACTGGTATCCGGTAGTCGGTGGAGAGATAGTTCCCACGCCAGAAATCAGGTAACTCGACCTGTTCCTCCGCCCATTTCAGGTAGCCGGCATCGCTCAGCCAGTGACCGGGATCGTGATCCCACGGCTCTCCTTTCGCCGCCCAGTCCGCCAGCTCTTTCTGTCGCAAGGGTGTCTGGATGCTCGAGTGACAAACGATGCAGTTCTGCGCGAACACCTTTCGCCCGCGAGCCAGCTTGGTCACGTCAATGACTCGCGCTTTCTGCCGCTGGCTGAGTTCTGAGACATCGACGCTTTGCGCTTTCTCCGCGCCACCTCGCGCGGCGAGCAACGGCATCGGCGGGGTGATCTTGAGAAAGTAATCCCGCAGCGGGGCTACCCGTTCCTGCGTTGCCTGCCAATAGACAGAATGGGCGCTGCAATCATTGATCCGAAACGGCTTCTGCGGTTGAAAGCCAACCAAAGGTTTGTGCAGCAAAATCCACTGTTCCCAGAAGGTGCCGATATTCAAATAAACCCGCGCCAACGCACCCCACGGGCCGATGGAATCCGCGCCGTCGAACAGAATCCGCGGGACCGGTCGGGTGATGTCGTTGGACGCACGCAGCGGCTCGAGCAGGTTCGCTTTCGCAAAGGTGTCCCATAGCTCTTGCGGAACTTTGTCGTGGGTCGCGGGATCGAGAAATTCGAGCGCGTGCGTGACAGGATTGCGCTCCCAGACGTGCGCGTCTTTCGACCCCGCCGCGAGTGTCTCGGAAGGATCACCCCAAATTCCGGGCTGGGTCTTGCTGGCGCCGTAGATGCGCTCGGGCGGGTTGATCAACGCGCGCACGACACGCTGCGGCACGTTGAAAATCGCATTCATCGCATTCGGGTTGTTGATGTTATCCGAGGCGATGAGCGACGTATCGACGGTGCCGGGGGGCTGACTGTCGAGCAGGTGATAGACAAAGCTATCCTTTGGCAGAAGGTTGCCGAAAATCGCCCGGACACGCAGATACTGGGCGCCGATGTTGCCGGAGATATTGTCCCAGCGTGGCTCGGCCAGGTTCGCCGGCGGAATCAGCGGATGAAAGGACGCGTGGCAAAAGGCGCAACTCATGCCAACCCGATACGGGCGCACCAGGTCTGGATCATTGTAGTAGGTCGGATCGTCGTAGTAGCGTTTCGCATCCCACTTGTCTTTGGCATCCGCGAACCTGGGGTTGTCGAAAATACGCAAGCCAATGACGCCACTGGAACGCCCATAGATTTTCTCGGGAACCTTGTCAGCCGGAGTCTCCGACGGGACATCAATCCAGAGTCCATATTGATCCGGCTTTGATGCCTGTTTCATCCCCGGCTCATTGATGACACCGGCACTGTTGAACCGTGTCGCGCGGGTGCGGCTGTCCACCAGTTTCAAAAGATCGGTAAAGCCGTAGCTGTTGCCCGCCAGCCAATCCCAGAAGCCTTCGTTGCCACCGCACCACAGCATCCAGGTGTTGCGACCTAAGACTTCATTCGGCGTTTCGACGACATCGGCGAGCTGGATCCCCGCCGGAGGCACGGGTGGCGCGGCGGCGGCGGCCGGTTTTTTGTCGAGCAACTGATAGACCGGGAGACTACTCACTTTCCCATCTAGGCCGGTCGCGATCACGTCCATTCCGCGGAGGTAGTTCACCTTGTCCTTGGTCACTTCGTAGCGGAAGGAGCTGGCGTCCATCCCTCGCACGATCGCCTCGTCGTCGGGCACGACATCCCTGGCGTTGGCTTTCGCGCAAAAAACGGCGTCGGTGGAAAAGACCAGCGTGAGGGCAAACAGGGAGCGCAGAGCCAGGCGTCGTAGCATAGAAAGTGGAAGTTTTCCCGCTCGCGCACCGCTTCAACGCGAAAGGGACGCGCCATTTCTAAGTTCGCGGGCGATGGGGTCTATAGGGACAAACCCCCCATCTACCGGGCGATGCCCGATCACGATGGCCTTATCCAAATGAGCGGTCGCGACCTCTAATCAGTCGGGCCGATGCGGGTGGATGATGCGGTGAATCACATTTTTCAGGGCCATCGCTTGGGTATTGGATTTCTGCGCCTTTTTCCTCGAAGCGTGGGTGCTTTTGCCGTGATCTTTTCGGGAGGCATTGCCGCGCGTGCGCAGCCGGTCAGCTTTAAAACTGAGATTGCGCCGCTGCTGCATCGGCGGTGTGCGGCCTGTCACGGCGAGGAGAGTGCGAAGGGCGGCTATCGGCTCGATTCTTTCGCCCGCCTGAAGAAATCCGGCGACAGCGAGCTGCCTCCGCTGGTTTTGGGAAAGTCGGGAGAGTCCGAGCTTTACAACCTGCTCGTGGAGCCTGACGCGAACGATCGGATGCCGCAGAAAGCGGACGCTTTGCCGGCGGAGGAAATCGCGCTGGTGCGACGCTGGATCGACGAAGGCGCGGGACTCGATGCCGGCTCGGCGGAGACGCCGCTGGCGGAGTTCGCGCGCGCGACTTTGCTCCGCGCGGCTCCCGAGAAATATGCGCATCCGGCACCGGTGACGGCGCTCGCCTTCAGCCCGGACAGCACGCAGCTCGCGGTCGCCGGCTTTTACGAAATCACCGTCTGGGAGGTGGCGACGGGCGCGCTCGTGCGACGCATCGGCGGCTTGCCGGAGCGCATCACCTCGATCGCGTGGAATGCGAAACGCAATCTGCTCGCGGTGGCGGGCGGCTCGCCGGCGCAGTGGGGCACGGTCGCGCTCATCGACCCGGCGGCGGGGTTCAAAGTGCAACTGCTCTGCGATCTCCCGGAGACCGCGCTTTCCGTCGCGTTCAGTCCCGACGGCGCGCGGCTGGCGGCGGGTGGCGGCGATCGCACGATTCGTTTTTTCGAGACGAAGTCAGGCCGGCCGACGCGTGTGCTGCGGCAACATGCGGAATGGGTGCAATCGGTGGCGTTCAGCGCCGACGGGGAGCACCTCGTCTCGGCGAGCCGCGACCGCACGGTGCGCGTGTTCAACGCGGCGACCGGCGGACTCGAGGCGACGGATACGGAGCATGAAGCGGGGGTGCTGGCCGCGACTTTTTCGCTGAGAGGAACGAAGGTTTTTTCCGCGGAACGAAAGAAAGCGGTCCGGCTGGCGGAGGCGGATTTGGAAAAGTCGAAGAGCATCGAAATCGGCGCGCTCGTGCAGACGCTGGCGCTCTCGCCCGCGGGCTTGGTGACCGGTGGTGCCGACGGCTCGGTGCGGGTGCATCAGGTCTCCGATCACCAGCAGCTTTTCACCCTCGCGGGACACCGCGACTGCATCGATGCGCTGGCCGTCAGCCGGTCGGGGACGCTCGCCAGCGGCAGCCACGACGGCGTGGTTTGCGTGTGGGATTTGGCCTGCGGGACGTGGACTCAGCGGTTCACTCCGAGCCCGGGCTGGGACGCGCCGCTGCGCTGAAACCTGACTCCAGCGCGCAATTCCTACTTCGGCGATTCCGGCTTTGCCTCGGCTTTTTTCGCGTCGAACTCTTCCCAAAATTCGTACACCGGCTGCGTCATCTTTTTATACGAGAGCCGTTTGATCGACGGGTGGTCGCGCAGGAACTCGAGGTCCTTGCATTGGTGGGGAATAATGACCGCTTCGAGCGTCTTGATGTCGATCAAGGGCGTGAGGTCGATGAGGTCCACACAGCCGCTCAGATTCAGCTCGCGGATGGGCGAACCGACGAGTGGCCGGAGGTCGCTGATGCCGGTGCGGCTGACGTCGAGATTTTCCAACGGGAGGCCGTGCAAGGCCGATAGATCCTTGAGATTCTGGCAACCGGACGCGAAAAGCTGCTCGAGCTTTTTGCCCCGCAGCGGGCCGAGATTGGCGACGAGCGTGCCGGAGATCCGCAGGGATTCCAGCGGCGAGCGCGCGAGTGGCGACAGGTCCACGACCCGTGTATTTTCCGCGCTGAAGCTCTTCAGCGGCATATCCGCGAGCGGGGTGAGATCGCGGACGAGGGTGTGGTTGATCGACAGGTTTTTGAGCTTGCGGCCTTTCAACGCGGTGAGGTCCGCGAGCCGCGTGTCGTCGATGATCAGGCTGACGACCGGCGCGTCGCCGAGCGTGCGGAGGTCGGCGAGCGGCATTTTGCTCATGTCCACCTGGAGCGTTTCGTCGTCGAAAGTGAGGACGCGTTCCTTCAGCCGGGTGCGGTCGAAATAGGCGCGCCAGGTGTTCGCGAAGACCTTCTCGTCCTTGCCGATTTGATTGAGCATGGCGACGGCTTCGTCCACGCGGCCTTGCTTCAAAAGTGCGGCGTGCAGGTCGCGGAGAAGCGCCGGGGTGAGCTTTCCGTCGCGCTTCGTTTCAGCGAGGAGCCGCCGGGTCAGCGCGATGTTTTCCTGCGCGCCTTTTTGCTTCGGGTTGCGGACCAGTGCCTCTTCGTACGAGGCGATGGCTTCGTTCCAGCGGAGGAGCGATTGCAGGATATTTCCGCGGAGCGAAAGGTAGTCGGGCTCATTCGGAACCTGCTCGATCGCGTAATCCACCTTGTCGAGCGCATCGATGAATTTGCCGTCCTCGACGAGATTGCGCGCTTCTTCAAAATAGGTCGGCGCGGTGCCGCGGAGATCGTTGAGACGCTCGGCAGCGAGCTGCTCGCTTTCGACGGCGCGCCGCACGTTGGTGAGCGCGCGCTGTTCGTTTTCGAGCGCGCGATTTTTCTCACCGGCGAGCTGATAAATGAAGCCGATGACCATCACATTGAAGACGACGAATCCGACTGCCATCAGCGCTACCTCGGCCTTATGGCGGCCGAGAAAAAGCAGGACGTGTTTGAGCAGGCTGGCGCGCTCGGCCTTGGTGGGAAATCCGCCCTGCCACGAGGTGAGGTCGGCCTGCATTTCCTCGACGGTCTGGTAGCGTTTCTCCGGCTCGCCGTGCATCGCTTTCATCACGACGGCGGAGAGCCCGTCGGGGATGCGGCGGCCGGGGCAATGAATCAGGGCGACGTGTTCTTCGAGCGGCTCGTCGGGGTTTTGGCGCGAGGCTTTCGGCGGCGTGTTGAAGCTCGATGGCGGCGTGATCTGGCTGCCGAGAATTTTCTCGATGACCTCGGCGAGGTTCGCGCCGCTGACCGGCGCGCGGAGCGTGAGGATGGCGTAGAGAATTTCGCCGAGGACAAAAACGTCGGAGCGCGCGTCGATTTTCTCGAGCTCGCCGCGCGCTTGCTCGGGTGAGATGTACGGCGGCGTGCCGACGATGAGGCCGTGCATCGTCTGGAAGCCGCGCGCATCGGTGGATGGCTCTTCGGTGATGGTCTGGACGCTCGCACCGCTCTGGCTGCTCGTGCCGGTGGTGAGGTTTTTCGCGAGACCCCAATCCATGACGAGCACTTCGCCATACGCGCCGATCATCACGTTTTCCGGCTTCAGGTCGCGATGCACGACGCCTTTTGAATGCGCGAACGCGACGGCGTCGCAGATCTTTTGAAAGATCGTGATGAGCATCGCGAGCGGGTATTTGGCGATGACCTTGGCGTTGCCGTTCCGGAGCCCGCAGAGCACTTCGTCGAGGGTCGTCCCCTTGACGTATTTCATCGCGTAAAACGTCTCTCCCTGCTCGTCGATCCCGAGCTCATAAACGGGCACGATATTCGGATGCTCGAGCTGTCCGGTGAGCTGCGCTTCGTCGATGAAACGGAGCACGTTTTCCCGCGAAAATTGCGCGCTCGTTTTCATCACTTTCATCGCGACGGTGCGGCGGATCCGCAGGTCGCGCGCCTGCATCACCACGCCCATTCCGCCGCGCCCGATCGTGGTGATGATCCGGTATTTTTTCGACTCGAGCATTTGCCGCACGGGCTCGAGCCCGAGGTCGCGATCCCAGAGCGCGGCGGCGAGTTGCCGGCTGGCCGCCTCCTTCAATCCGATGCGCAAACGTGCGCTGCCGATTTGCACTTCCTGATCGCCGCGGACGCGGGTCGGAATCTGCACCTGGACGCCGTCGATGAAGATGCCGTTGCTGCTGCCCGTGTCCTCGATGATGAGCTCGAATCCGCTGAACGTGAGCCGCGCGTGGTGCCGCGAGACTTCATCCGCATCGACCATGATGTGGCAGGTGAGATCGCGGCCGATGATGTATTCGCCGTGCTCGATCGCGTATTTCGCGAGCAGCTTTTGATTCGAATAGACGATGATCTCGCCCATGATCGCCTCGGGCTCGCCGGACGCGGCGGGAGCGCCCGGTGCCGGCGGATCGATGGGAGTGTGAGGGCGTAAATCGTGCACGAAGTTAGCAAATCCAGAGCCCGCACCGGCGCGGACGTTAGCCCAAAAGTCGAACGGCGTGTCCCATTTTCATGGAACACGCCGTCGAGAAAAACGTCCCGGTTTAGAGACCGGGAACCGGCGGCACCATCGCACCCGCACCGGGATCGGACGGGAGGGCGGGTGCGCCGGAAGCCGGCGGCGGCATGGTGAACGCGTCGGCGGCGGGACCGGCGCTGCCACTGCCGGGCACGCCTTCGATGGGCGGGAGGACATCGACTTTGACCGGCTTCGGGGTCGGTGGCACGAAGCGATTTCGCCGGGGAGAATACGTGTCGCTGTAAACCGTCTTGCACCCGGTGACGGCGAGCGAGACGGCGAAAAGCATGAGCAGAAGGTGGGATGGGCGGGACATGCGCTCCGTTATTGAGATGCGCCCGCGGCTCGTCAACTCCGCTCGCAGGGAAAGCCGCAATTTGTCGGAGGCTCCGGTCCAAAAAGCGAAAGGCGCGATTGCTCGCGCCTCTCGATCTTAGCCGTTGGCAAAAAGCCGTTACTTCGTCGTCGGCATGTAGCGGTAGAACACTTCGAGCATCAGCACCGAAAGCGTCGTCCGGTAATACGGGCCAGCGCCGTCGGGCTTGACTTGCAGCCCGCCGGCGCCGCCTTTGCCGCCGGTCGGAGGCCAGGAGCCGTCGGTACCCTGGTTGTCGGCGATCTCGTCCTGAAACAGGCGGTTCCAAGTGCTCCACGCGGTGCCGCCATACATCAGGCAGGCCTGCGTATTGTAGTACCACGCGTAGAGGTCGGCGGTGTCGCTCTTGTACTTCACCGGACGCTCTTTCTTGCTCTGATTGAGCATGAACTCGATGCCCTCTTTCACGACCTTGTCCTTGTCCTGTTTCCAGAAATACGTGCAGAGAACGCCGACGCCCGTAAGGCTGTAACCGCCTTGCGCAGCGGTTCGATAACCAAAGCTGCCGTCCGCTTTTTGCACGCGCTTGAGATTGAGCATCGCTTTGTCCAGCGCCTCATCCACGCCCTTGATCCCGAGGCCGGTCAGATGCGCGGCTTTTAGCGCCTGGATTTCCCATCCGCTCACCGAGGTGTCGCTGTCCGGGCCTTTCGCAAAACCATACTGCCAGCCGCCATCCGGGGCCTGGCCATCGACGATGTAACCGACCGCTTGTTTGAGCAGTTCCGCGAACCGTTCGTCCTTCGTCATCGTGTAATATTCACCCATCGCGTAGGTGCCGATGCCGTGCTCATAGACCCCGTGGTTCCCGCCCCAGCCGTCTTTGGTCAGCGACATGCGGCCCTGAAATTCGGTGCCCATTTTCAACAGCCAATCGACGCCCTTTTTCACCGTCGGCCCGAACTCGTTCGACTCTGGCATCTCGCCGTGGCCGAGGAAGCAGAGGATCGCGAGGCCCGTCATCGCCGGCTTGTGCTCGTTCGGGCTCCACGAGCCATCCTCTTCCTGATGCTGCTTCAGCCAGCGGAGGCCCGCCATCACGGCCTTCTCGCTCTTGTCCTTCATGTTCATCTTCGACGCCGCCGCCATGCGCGCGGTGCCACCCATGCGGCCCGCCATCGTCGCCGGGAGGCCTTTTCCGGCACCCGATGCAGACAAGCTTCTCGGCACCTCTCCCATCTTGATCTCGCCGATCGCTTTCATCACCGGCACCGGCGCCGCCGCCATGGTGAAAGCAGTGGGTGCCATCGACGTGCTGGTGATAGCGCTCACGCTGGGCGCGCTGACCGTCGGCTGCTCGGGCGTGAAAGTCTGCGGCGTCAGGTCGGGCGGCGTTTCCTGCGGTGAAGGTGCCACATCAGCACCGAGTGGCCCGCCTTCCGCCACGAAATCGGGCGGCGCGACGTAGGCTTTGAACAGCACGACGCTTCCGCCGACGACGACGAGGATCACATGGAGCAGCAGCGAAAAGGTGAAGAACCGCGACGCCGCGAGTTTCTCCTGAATGCGCTTGGCGAGGGGCTTTTTCTGGGGGGCTTCGTCCATGGTGATAAAAGAATGGGTTCGGTGGAGGGTGTCAATCCCGCGGCACGGAATGTGAGCGATGATTCGGCCCGGATCGGGGAGATTGTTTCATAAAATAGCGGTGGGTTCGCCGAGGATTACGGGAGACAGCTCTCACATCTTAGAGACTGGGGAAAAAAGTCCGGGCGACCCTTGGAGCGCACCGCTCCGTCGGTGCCCGAACGGGTCGTTTTAGGTGACTCGCGCCGACGGAGCGGCGCGCTCCAGTGGTCGCGGGGTTTCCTTACTCCGAGTCGCGCGGGTGACCCATCCGGGTCAGCGAACGACCCGACGGGCCGATGATCGGAAAGACAAACGGCCGCTCGTTTTCCGCTCCGAAAAAATAGCGCGCGATCTCGGTGCCCTCGCGCTGGAACGAAACTTCGTGATGCGGCTGCGGGACCGCCTGCATCCGCGGGACCGGCTTCGGTTCGCAGGCAAAAGCGGCGACCGCGCACGCCAGAAAAGCGAGCGCGCGCGTGATTATTTCAGCGTCGCTTCGTGCCGCGCGAGCAATTGGACAAACTCCGCCCGCGTCGTCGCCGCGCGCAATTCCGCCTCGGATTCCGGCGCTCGCAGCACCCGCGCGAGCAGCCCGACGAGCCGCAGATATTCGGAGTCCAGCGCCGCCGGGAGGCCGATGCAAAAAACGTAGCGGATGGGCTGCGGACAGCTTTGGAACAGGATTCCCGGCTCGGCGCGCCCGACGCTCATCACCATCCCCGACACCGCCGCGGTGCGCGCGTGCGGGATGCAAATCGCGAATTCGCAACCCGTCTCCGCCGCGCACGGAGCCGCCGCGATCAGCGCCGCCGAGAGCTTCTCGAAGTCCTCCACCGCCGGATCATTTCGCAGCAACTCGATCACCTGCCCGATCGCCGCCGCGGGCGTCGCCGCGGTCAAATCGAGCAGCACATTCTCCGGCAAAAGCATCTCGGCAATCGTGATCATATCGCGGTGCCGCTCCATTTCAGTTTCTGCCGGAGCACTTCAAAAAAGCTCATCCCCGGCAGCATCGCGAGCGACAGGCGGTGCGGCGATTTCGTCACGCGGATGTAGTCGCCGCGCGCGATGTGGATCGCATTTTGCCCGTCGAGGGTGAGGAAAATATCGGCCTGCTCGCGCGACGGCGCGATCTCGATCGTCGAGCCGTCGCTCACGATCATCGGCCGCATCGTCAGCACGTGCGGGCAGATTGGCGTGACCACAAAAACGCCGCTGTCCGGCGTCAGCACCGGTCCGCCCGCGCTCAGCGAATACGCCGTCGAGCCCGTCGGCGTCGCCACGATCAGCCCGTCCGCATTGTATTCGCTGAAGCTCACCCCATCGATTCGCACGTCGATTTTGATCAAGCGCGAGAGCTCGCCGCGGCTGATCACCGCGTCGTTCAGCGCGGTCTCCGCGAGCACGGAAACGCCGTCGCGCAGCACCTCGACGGAAAGCAGCGTCCGCTCGGAGAAGCTGTAGTTATCGGCCTCCAGCGACTCCACCGCCTCGAGCCACGCCGCCGAACTCACCGAGGTGAGAAAGCCGAGCGACCCGAGATTGATCCCGAAAATCGGCGGAAGCCGGTGCGCCAATTCATGCACGACCTGCAGCAGCGTCCCGTCGCCGCCGAGCACGATGATCAGGTCGCAATCGCCCGCGAGATCGCCGGTCGTCGCGGCCGATTCCACGCCGATCAACTCCGCCGTCCGGCGCTCCATCACGAGCTGCCGCCCGCGCCGCTCGAACTCGCGGCAAAGATTCCGCGTCAGCTCCTCCGCGCCCGGTTTCCCGGCGTTGGCGATCAGGCCGAAACGGCGCGCAGACATGCGAGAAATTCCTTGTTTCCCTCGCCTCCGAGGATCGGCGATTCGATGCAGCCGCACCACGCGCGGCCCATCGTCGCGGTGAAAGCGCGGATCTTTTCCACCGCCTGCTCGTGCAGCGTGGCATCGCGCACGACTCCCCTGCCCACCTCGTTTTTGCGGAGCTCGAACTGCGGCTTGATCAGCGGGACGATCACCCCGTCAGCACGCATCATTTCAAACGCGGGCGGCAAGATCAAAGTCAGCGAGATGAACGACACATCGATCACGCAAATCGCGATCTCCTCCGGGATGTCGTCGCGCGAAAGATAGCGCGCGTTCAGCTTCTCGCGGACGACCACGCGCGGGTCGCTGCGGATTTTCCAGTCGAGCTGCGAGTGCCCGACATCGATCGCATAAACCTTCGCCGCGCCGTGCTGCAAAAGGCAGTCCGTGAAGCCGCCCGTCGAAGCCCCGATGTCCAGGCAGACCGCCCCCGTCGGATCAATGGAAAACTCCCGCAGTGCCGCCTCCAGCTTCAATCCGCCGCGCCCGACATACCGCTCCGCCGCCTTCACCACGATCGCCGCATCACCCTCGAACCTTGTGCCCGCCTTGTCCGCCACGCGATCGCCCACCTTCACCTCCCCCGCCATGATCGCCCGCTGCGCCTTCTCCCGGCTCTCGAAAAGCCCTCGCGCGACGAGCAGGAGATCGAGACGTTGTTTCATTTTTAGAAAGGGGAATGTCGCAGCGCGAATGGTCGCAAACTGTAGGGCGGGTGCTCCGCCTGCCTTCGCGGGCAACCGAAGCGGTCGCCCTACAATTCCCTCCGCACCCCACCCCGGGCGAGATGAGAGTTGAGCCGCGCGCGCCCCGCCGATTAAGTCGCGCCCCTCACTTTCCGAAATGGCCGACGAAAATCTCCGCACCGCGATCAAAGAAATGATGGTCGAAAACCTGATGCTCAAAGTCACCGCCGCCGACATCGCCGACGACCTCCCGCTCTTCGGCCCCGACGGCCTCGGCCTCGACTCCATCGACGCGCTCGAGCTCGTCGTCTCCCTCGAGAAAAACTTCGGAGTCAGCGTCCCCAACTCCGAAGCCGCCAGGCAAGCCCTCGCCAGCGTCAACACCATCCACGACTACATCCTGGCGAACCGGAAGTAGCGTCGTGAACGGGCTGGACCGCCCTCCTTCCGGTCATTCTGAGCGCAGTGGAGCGCCAGCGAAACGAAGTCGAAGAACCTCTTACTTCTCCCCCTCCTCCAGACGCGCGCGGTTCAGGGGAAAAGTAAGAGGTCCTTCGACTTCGCTGCGCTCCGCTCAGGAGGACCGGAGGAGGAGCGTCAGCCCTCCGTCGCCGCCGCGTTGATCGCGTCGATGACGAGGCGGAAGCGGCCGAAGTTTTTGCGGCGCGGGGTGAAGATGAGGCGAGGGAGGGCAGCGAGGTCGGGCTCGTTTTGCTCCTCGGGAAGGGCGGCGCTTTGGGTGAAAGTGGAGTCGCCGAGGAGGTCGGCGAATTGCGCGTCGAGGGCGCGGACAGCAACGTCGGTGAGCCTTTTTTCCAGGCGAAAAACCATGCGGCGGCCGACCCAGCGATAGGAGCGGAAATTGCGGTAGAATTGCGCGATCTCGGCGACGGCGGCCTCGACGTTGTGGGCGATTTTGAAGAGGTGGAAGTCGTCCGCGGAGATGAGGCCGAGCTGGAGGAGGTGCCCTTTCAGAAAGGCGATCCAAGTTTCCCAGTAGCTGCCGCCGGGCTTGTCCACGAGGACGACGGGGAGGATGCGCGCCTTGCCGGTCTGCATGAGCGTGAGGACTTCGAAGCCTTCGTCCATCGTGCCGAAGCCGCCGGGGAAGAGCGCGACGGCGTGGGTTTCTTTCACGAAGTTCAGCTTGCGGGTGAAGAAGTAGTTGAAGTTGATCAGCTTCGCGTCGCCGTGGATCGTCTCGTTCGCGCGCTGCTCGAACGGCAGACGGATGTTGAGGCCGAAACTGTTTTCGCGCCCCGCCCCGCGCTGCGCCGCGCCCATGATTCCGTCGCCCGCGCCGGTGATCGTCATGTAGCCGATCTCCTGCATCCGCCGCGCGAATTCCTCGGCCTCGATCGCCTCGGGCTCCGTCGGCAAAGTGCGCGCGCTGCCGAAGATGACGACCTTCCGCTTGTGGCGAAAAGGGGCGAAGACCCGCGAGGCGTAACGCAGTTCGTTGAGCGAGCGGTTGAAGAGCTTCAGGTCGGCGACGGCGATCTGGTCGCGCGACATTTTCAGCGCGGAGACGATGAGCTGCTCGATGAGCGCGCAGGAGGTCTCGCAGCCGTAGTCGGCGACGAGTTCTTTGATCCGCTGATCGATGTCGGGTCTGCCGGTCGAGCCGCGCTGCGTGGAAAGGGCGTTGATGCCGCCAGCGGTGAAATCTTGCACGGGGGGAGAGTTGGGGATTGAGGGTTTGGGGCTGAAGGGCAAAGGTGCCCGCCCGCTCGAAAAGGGGCGCTCTTTTATCCCGTCACTTTCCGTCAACAACCCTCAACTTTCCGCAAATGATCATCGTCATCCGCCCAAATACTCCTCGCGAAAAAATCGACGAGGTCATCGCTGAAGTGAAAGCGCTCGGCTACGACCCGCGCCCGATTTTCGGCACGGAACAAACGGTGATCGCGGCGATCGGCGATGAGCGCACGCATCACACGCTCGAGTCGCTCGCGGTATTCCCGCAGGTGGAGCGCGTGATCCCGGTGCAGAAGCGCTACAAGCTCGTGAGCCGCGAGTCGCACCCGGCGAATTCGGTGGTGAACGTCGATGGCGTGGAGGTCGGCGGGATCAAATTTTCGATCATGGCCGGGCCGTGTTCGGTGGAAAGCGAGGAGCAACTTCTGAGCACCGCGCGCGCGGTGAAAGCAGCGGGCGCGACGATCCTGCGCGGCGGGGCTTACAAGCCGCGCACGTCGCCGTACGAATTTCAGGGGCTCGGAAAAGAGGGGCTGCGTTTGCTGCAAGTCGCGAAGCAGGAGACCGGGCTGAAGATCATCACCGAGGTGCTCAGCGAGAACGACGTGGACCACGTCGCCGAGGCCGCGGACATCCTGCAAGTCGGCGCGCGCAACTCGCAAAACTACCAACTCCTCATCGCCTGCGCCCGCAGCGGCAAGCCGATCCTCCTCAAGCGTGGCCTCGCCGAGCGCATCGACGAATGGCTGCTCGCCGCCGAATACATTCTCGCGCACGGAAATCCGAACGTCCTCTTCTGCGAGCGCGGCATCCGCACTTTCGAGACCTACACGCGCAACACGCTCGACCTCGCCGCCGTCGCGATCATCAAAAAGGAGTCGCACCTCCCCGTGATCATCGACCCGAGCCAGGGCTGCGGCCGCGCCGACCTCGTCCGCGCCCTCTGCTGCGGCGCCGTCGCGATGGGTGCCGACGGCCTCCTCATCGAGGTCCACCCGCACCCCGCCGAAGCCCTCAGCGACGGCCAGCAGCAACTCGATTTCGCCGGCTTCAAAGGCCTGATGAACGACCTCCAGCCGCTCCTCGCGGCGATGGGCCGGACGGTGTAGTCGCACACAAACCACGCGCGAAGCACCGCGCGGCTCGCCCCCGATACAGCGTGCAGCCCTCTGGTCATCCTGAGCGCAGCGAAGCGGAGTCGAAGGACCTCTAACTATTTCCCCTGCACATGCGCGTCCCGCCGGGGGAAATAGTTAGAGGTCCTTCGACTGCGTTTCGCGCGGCGCTCCACTTCGCTCAGGATGACTTTTAGACTGGCTGCGCCAGCCGGACGCGCCCGCTCGCCATCTCCCCCACGTTTCACTACCACGCTGTCATGCTGAACTGGATCTGGCTCTCGTTCCTCCTCATCGCCGTGCTGGTCGGCGGCTTCACCGGCAGGTTGCCGGAGATGACGAAAGGCGCGTTCGAAACCGCGGAAGTCGCGGTCATGAAAATCGCGCTCCCGCTCGTCGGGCTGATGGCGATTTGGCTTGGCATCATGCGGCTCGCCGAGCGCTCGGGGCTCGTCCAAATCATCGCCCGCGCGCTGCGTCCGCTCATGCGCCGACTCTTCCCCGAAGTCCCGCCCGAGCATCCCGCGATGGGCGCGATGGTGATGAACATGGCGGCGAACATGCTCGGCCTCGGCAACGCCGCGACCCCGCTCGGCCTCCGCGCGATGGAGCACCTCGAGCGCCTCAACCCGCACCCCGGCACCGCGACGAACGCGATGTGTACTTTCCTCGCGATCAACACCGCCTCGATCCAACTCGTTCCTACGACCGCGATGTCCCTGCTCGCCGTCGCCGGATCGCAAAACCCCGCGGCAATCGTCATCACCGCCTTCCTCGCGACCTGCTGCGCCGCCTGCTCGGGCGTGCTTTCCGCAAAAATCCTCGAACGCCTGCCGATGTTTCGCATCACCGCCGCGGCTGCGAAAAGTGCGGACGCACCGACTACCGCGAGCCTTCCGGCCGAGGAAATCGCCATCGAAACAATCGACGCGAGTCCCCTCACCCGCACCGGTCGCTTCGTGCTCGCCGCGTTCGTCGTCGCCTTCGCCGCGATGTTTCTTTTCCTCGCCTTCCCCGACGCCGCGACCGCCGCGTTCGCTGCGGTTCATCTGCATTTCTCGGCGCCCCCACCCCCCGAATTGATGGCCGGAAAAGGCCCAATCCTGCGCGTCCTTTTCTCGATCTCGATCCTCGCCGTTCCCTTCCTCCTCTCATTCTTCCCGCTCTACGCCGCGCTCCGCGGAGTGAAGGTTTACGAGCAATTCGTCGAGGGCGCGAAAGAAGCATTCGGCGTCGCGCAGCGCATCATCCCGTTCCTCGTCGCGATGCTCGTCGCGATCAGCCTGCTGCGAAATGCCGGCGTGATCGATGTGGTCACCCGCGCGCTCCGTCCCGCACTCGACAAGATTCATTTTCCCGCCGACCTCCTGCCGCTCGTGCTCATGCGCCCGCTCAGCGGCAGCGCGACTCAGGGGATCTTTGTCGAGCTCATCAATCGCCTTGGCCCCGACACACTCGTCAGCCGCATGGCGGGTACGATTTACGGCAGTACCGAGACGACGTTTTACGTGCTCGCCGTCTATTTCGGCTCCGTCGCGATCCGCAAAACCCGCCACGCCGTCATCGCCGGATTGATCGCCGACACCGTCGCCGTGATCGCGTCAATCGCTGTGTGCAGGCTGCTCTTCGCTTGATTCAAGGCTTCGCCGACACCGGCATCAGGCCCGCCTTTTCGACACCCTCCTGCCCGCGCGAAGTCTGGAAAAAATCGAACAGCCGCCGGATGCTTCCCGTCAAGGTGTCGCCCGAGATGAGAAAAATCGGACGCGTCATCGGATAAATACCGCTGTCCACATCAGTCGCGACCGGTCGCGTGATCGTGCCGTCCGGGAGCTTGATCCCGAGCGCGAAAACCGTTTTTCCGTTGGCGTATTTCGGCGGCACGATCGACATCGAACCCGCGTTGAATTCCACGGAATCGCGCGCGTCCTCCGATCTGCCGACGATGTCGAATTTTCCCAGCGGAGCGTTCCGCACCTCGCCGTAAAGCCACGTCGCGAACTCCTCCCACGCCCCCGGGCCGGGCTGGGGTTTGTAAAATTTGATCGGACGATCCGCTCCGCCCACCTCCTTCCAATTCTTGATGCCGCCCTCGAAAATCTTCGTCATCTGCTCGCGCGACAGCGACTGCACCCCTGCGCTCCAGACATCCGGCGCGACGACCAGCGCGAAGACCTGCGAGGCGATCTGCCTTTCCTCAAAACGGCGCGATGGAAAATTCGCGCGATCTTCCGCCGTGAGCGCGCGCGTGGTGACCGCCACGTCCACACTCCCGGTGCCGACCGACGCGATGGCCTGGGTGCTCCCGCCGTCCGTGATCACTTTCAGCTCGATGCCACATTCCGCCTTGAAGGCTGGCATCGCGCTTCGCACCACCGCCGTCGCCGCCGCCGAACCCTGCACGCGCAAAGCATCCGCGGCGAACGCGGGAAAGGCGACCAGGGTCAGCGCGACCGCCGAACCGAAAGCCACGGATTTCCAGATGGAGAGAGCGATGCCTCGCTGCGAGAAGGATGCCTTTTTCATCAGTGTGCGAAAATCTAGCGACCGCGCCGAAGCCGTCCAGCGTTCCCCCGAGTCCGCAGGGCTCTGGAAAAAAGAAAAACCCGCGCTGCGCGCATTGGGGGGCGCGCAGCGCGGGCTTCGAGGAGGAAAGCCGTGGGTGGGAGCTTTCGGAAAAACTTAGCGCTTGGAGAACTGGAAGCGCTTGCGGGCACCGGGCTGGCCGGGCTTTTTGCGCTCTTTCATGCGCGGGTCGCGAGTGAGCAATCCGCCGAGTTTCAGCGCGCCGCGCAGCTCAGGATTGACCTCGATCAGCGCGCGGGAAATCGCGAGGCGAATCGCACCGGCCTGGCCGTTCACGCCGCCGCCGTGGGCATTCACGGACACGTCGAAAGTGTTCGGGGTCTTCGCCACTTCAAACGGGACGAGGACTGTGTTTTGGAGATCGACGGTTTTGAAATATTCGTCGAACGGCTTGCCGTTGACTTCGATTTTTCCCGTGCCGGCCGACATACGAATGCGGGCGACGGAGGTTTTGCGGCGGCCAGTGGCGATGAATTCCTGAGACATAAAAAATGAGGGGCCGAGTTACTTGATCTCCGTGACGGCGATCGGCGATTGCGCCGCGTGCGGATGTTCGCTGCCGCGATAAACCTTGAGCTTCGTGAAGATGGAGCGTCCGAGCCGGTTGTGCATGATCATTCCTTTGACCGCGTGCTCGACGAGCAATTCCGGGCGGCGGGCGCGGCGGGCTTTGAAGGTCTCGGTGTGGTGGCCACCGACGAAACCGGAGAAGCTCATGAACGTCTTGTCCGTCTCTTTTTTGCCGGTGACGCGCACTTTATCCGCGTTGATGACGATGACGAAATCGCCAGTATCGACGTGCGTGGTGTAGATCGGCTTCTCTTTGCCGCGAAGCAGGTTGGCGGCTTTAACGGCGACGCGCCCGAGGACTTGATCGGCGGCGTCGATGATCCACCATTGGCGGTCAACTTCGTGGGCTTTGGCGGAAAATGTTTTCATGAAATGCGGAAGGCTTGGTCGGAAAAGGGTGCGCAAGCTAGTGAGCACCGGGGGGGGTGTCAACGGATTTGTCGCAAATCCGCGAATGCTCGCGAAGGCCGATGGTTACAGGGTTCCGCACGATTCGGGCGCGCGATCTTGACCACGATCGCCGCCCTCCCGACTCTCCGCGCCCATGTTGCTTTCCGCCCCTGTTTCGTCGCCCGGCACCCGCTGGCACGAAGTCCGTACGCCGGGCGGTCTGCCCCGGGAGCTTTACGCCAAGCTGCTCCGCGACTTGACCGACCTCGCGCCCGCCGAGCTCCGCATTCTGGAGGATCGCATGGCGGCGACGCTGCGGGAAATGGGCGTCACTTTCGACATCATCCGCAATGATCCGTGGGGCCGGCAGCCGTGGAAATGCGATCTCCTGCCGCACATTTTTTTGGGCGCCGAATGGGAGCTGATCGTCCGCGGTTTTCGCCAGCGGTTGCGGGCGTTCGAGCATTTTCTCGCCGATGTTTATGGAAAGCGGGAGATCCTCCGCGCGGGCGTGGTGCCGGTGCAGACGGTGCTCGGCAGTCCGCATTATCAGAGCGCGTCGATCGGCATCCCGCGGCCCCGCGATGCTTATCTGCACTTGAGCGGGCTCTGCCTGGCGCGCGATCCGCACGGCGCGCTGCACGTGAAGCAGCAGCACTTCGGGCACGCGACCGGCATCTCGTACATGTTGCAAAATCGCCGCGCGCTCGCCCGCATCGCGCCGGAGCTTTTTCAGGACGCGCCGGTGCAGTCGCTCGCGGAATCTTCGCTCCTCATCCTGGAGCAGTTGCGCGAGGCCGCCGTCTCGTTTGGCGGCGAGCCGACGGTCGTGCTGCTTTCGCCCGGCGCAGGCAGCGCCGTTTCATTCGAGCAGAGTTTCCTCGCTCGGCGGATGGGCATTCCGATGGTCGAAGGCGGCGACCTGCTCGTCCTCGACGACTGCGTTTATTTGAAAACGGTGCGCGGTCTCGAGCGCGTCGAAGTCATCTGCAATCGCGTCGCGGATTCATTTCTCGATCCGCTCGTCTTCCGCCGCGACTCGATGCTCGGCGTGCCGGGGCTCGTCCACTGCCTGCGCAAAGGTACGGTCGCGCTCGTCAATGCCGTCGGCAGCCAGCTCGCCGACGACCGGACGCTGCTGGCGTTTTCGCAGCAGATCATCCGCTTTTATTTGAATGAATCGCCCGTCCTGCCGACCGTGCCGACCCGATGGATGGGCGACATCGACCAGCGCGAGGATGTCTTTGAAAACCTCGACGACTGGCGCATCCGGCCCGTCGCCGGCGACTGGCGGACGGATGGGTCATCGGCCCGGAAGCAAGGCGGCATCAGCGATGGCGAGCCATCGCTCCTCGCCGAAGTGCGGCGCCAGCCCGGCGCATTCGTCGCCCAGCCGCGCGAGGAAGGCGCGACGACCCTCTGCTTTTCCAGCGGCCGACCGGTCGAGTTTCCGCAGGATCACCTCGTCTTCGCCGTGCGCACCGGGGCGGATTTTGCAGTGCTGCCGGGCGCGCTCACGCGGGTGCATTCGCGCACCGATGCGGTCGGCGAATTCGGCACCGGCTGGACGAGCAAGGACACCTGGATTTTACCCGACGACACCACACCCGCGCTCCTCCCGGCGCTCGCGCGGCGCGTGCCTGATGCGAATCTCCCGCCGCGGCAGGTGACGAGCCGCGCGGCGGAGGCATTCTATTGGATGGGTCGCTATTTGGAGCGCGCGCATCATCAGGCCTATCTCATTTCCGTCGTCGAGACGCTCGAGACGGAGGAGCTCAATTCCGCCGAACGGAAGCACTACCGCCCGATGTGGAATCGGCTCCTGCCGCCGATCGAAAAAAGCGGCGGCACGGGACGCCGCAGTATTTCGAATCGCATCGATCGCTACCGGCTCGTCCTCCTGCCCGAGCCGGGCTCCGTCCTCACCACATATTTGCGCGCCGTCGCGAACGCCGAATCGGTTCAGGACAGCCTCAGCCCCGAGGCGTGGGGCACGCTGAACAACCTGCGCACCCGGCTTTACCGCACCCCTTTTCGGAAAGACGTGACCGAGCTCGACGCCGTCCGCGTCACGCGCCGCGTCGCCGATTTCGCCACGCAGCTCATCCCGCAGTTCTTCGCCATCGCCGCGAACACGATGCTCGCCGACGACGGCTGGCGGTTCTGTGAAATCGGGCGAATGCTCGAACGCGCGGTCATCACCGCGAACTCGGTGCTCTCGATCAGCGGCTCTCTCATTTCCGATCCGAGCGGCGGTCCGCTGCACGGCTCCGAGATCGAGCTCAGCGCCTTCCTCCGTCTGCTCGGCACGCGTGACGCCTACCGCCGCATCTACCAAATGCGCGCCGAGCCGATCCACGTCCTCGAGCTGCAAATCCAGCATCCCGAAGTCCCGCGGAGTCTCCGGCATTGTCTCGAAAAATGCCGCGATCTCCTGCGGCAATCCATCGCCACTGAAGCGCTCGACGCCGCAAAAGCGCCCGCCGCGATGGACGAACTCGTGCGCGAAATCCGGCGGATCGACTGGCGGAATTACGTCTCGGTGCCGCAGGATGAAGAAGGCGTTGCGAAGCCGCGCATTTCCGCGCGGACCGCTGAACTCGAGCCGCTGCTTGGGCATCTCCTCGACCGGACGCGCGACCTGCATGTCCTCATCGCCGACAGTTTTCTCAATCACCAGGCGCGCATCGCGCAAGTCTCAGAGCCGCTGCTGCGCGGGCTATGAACTTCGTGCCGGGTGGAGCGCGCTGCTCCGTCAGCGCGAGCGCCCGCGGCGACGGAGCGCCGCGCTCCAGCCGCCCCGGCGAGGACCTAGACAAACGTCTCCGCGACCGTGTCGGCCATCAGCTTGCCGCGGCGGCTCAGGACAAGGTGATCGCCTTTCGCATCGAGAAATCCGTCGCGCTCGAACTGCGCGACGTCCGCCGTCCACGGAGCGACTGATTCGCGCGAAACTCCGCGATTCGTGCGCAATCCGAACGCGATGCGCTCGCTGCGGCGGGTCGCCTCGGAAAGGGCTTCGGTAAAGGATTCCGCGGGTTCACCGCGTTCGATCCGGTCGCAGTATGCAGACGTGTCCGCCACGTTTTGCCAGCGCCGCGCGCCGACGGTGGAGAAGGCGCTCGGACCGAGGCCGAGGTAATCCGCGCCGAGCCAATACGCCAGATTGTGCAGGCAATCGCGGCCGGGCTGCGCGTAATTTGAGATCTCGTATTGCTCGAATCCGGCGGCGCCGAGCGTGTCCATCGTCGCCTCGAAAAGATCGGCGTCCCACGCCTCGTCCTGCGTCAATTCGCCGCGGGTGAAGCGCGCGAAATAGGCCGTGTCTTCCTCGAACGTGAGGCAATACGCCGAGATGTGCTCGGGCTTCAATGCGATCGTTTTTTCCAAGCTCGCCTGCCACTGCGCGCGCGTCTGCGTCGGCACCGCGAACATCAAATCGAGGTTCACATTCTCGAATCCCGCCTCGCGCAAAATCTCGTAACTCCGCTCCGCCTGCGCGCCGCTGTGGACGCGCCCGAGCTGCTTCAGCAGACCTTCGTCCCACGACTGCACACCCATGCTGATGCGGTTCACCCCGAGCCCGCGGAGCAGCGCCGCTTTCTCCAGCGAGACGGTCGCGGGATTCATCTCGAGCGTCCATTCCCGCAGCTCGGAAAGGTCGAGCCGCGCGCGCAAACCGCTCAATAAATAGTCGAGCTGCGGCGTGCTCAACGCGCTCGGCGTGCCGCCGCCGAAGAAGATCGTCTCCGGTTGCACCGCCCGCTCGAGCAAGCGCGCATCGAGCTCCGCGAGCACCGAGTCGAGAAAACGCTGCGTCTTATTCCGGTCGCTCGCCTCTTTATAAAAGCTGCAGTACGGGCAGACCTTCGGGCAGAACGGGATGTGGACGTAGAGGTGGCGGATGGGGTCCATCGGTCAGCGCAGCGGTTCGATGCGGAGCGTCGCGCGACCTTCGCGCAGACGATCCCAGTTTTCCTGGAGTTCTTCCTGATGGAGGGCCGCCCAGCCTTGCACCAGTCGAGGTTGCCGGTTCGGCAGCGATCCAGCGGCCACCTCAAAATCAGCGATCAAAACTTGGGCCTCCTCGCCAGCGTATTCGGCGTGGAAATGCGGCGGCCGATGATCCTGCGGGTAGCAATAAATGACGATGCCGCGGAAGCGGCAGACCTCAGGCATTGGCCAGCCTTGCCCGCAGCTTCGGAAAAATGTCCTCGGGTTGAAGCCCGGTGATCTCGAGATAGATCGCGTCCCGGCAGAACTCGATGTCGTCGTTCCAAGCCAGCGACCCGTGATTGCTGATGTGAACTTTCCCGAAGAACGCGGAGTCGTTCCACGGTAGAAAAACCTCTTTTCCGACGCAGTCGGCAAAGTCCACGACGCCTTCGATGCCGTCCGCGAACTGCACCCAAACGCGATATTGTTCGAGCGCCTTGCAATCGGTGAGCGTGATCTTTTTTTCCTGCTCCATGAAGCAATGCTAGGTGCGTCGAAGGCAGAATCAACCCGACGGCATTCCTCAATGCCCGCTCGTCGCTTTCTCCGAGCCGAGGCCGGTTTCGGAGCGGACGGCGAGCTCGATGAACTTTTTCTCGGCCTCGGGATCCTTCGTGCAGAGCGTGCCGATGATCGCGGCGAGGAAGCCGATCGGGATGCTGACGATGCCCGGATTCGCGAGCGGAAAGGGCGCGGTCTCGGCGGTGTAGAGGCCGTTTTTACTGAGCAAAATCAGGACGATCGAGGAGACGAGGCCGATGCTGAGGCCCGCGCACGCGCCGACGGTGTTGAAGCGCTTCCAAAAAATGGAGAGCAGGATGACGGGGAAATTCGCGGACGCGGCGACGGCAAAGGCGAGGCCGACGAGCATTGCGGCGTTCACGCTCGAGCCGAGCTTGATCGCCAGCGCGATGCTCGCCGCGCCGACGAAAAACGCGGTGATGCGCGCGACGCGCACCTCTTCGCCATGCCGGGGTTCTTTGCCGTGATGGATCACGTTCGTAAAAAAATCATGCGCGAAACTCGTGCTCGCGCTCATCGTCAAGCCGGCGACGACCGCGAGAATCGTGGCGAAGGCCACCGCGCTGATGAAGGCGAAGAACATCTCGCCGCCGAGCACTTTCGCGAGGATCGGCGCGACCATGTTGCCGTTGGGGAGCCCTTTCACATCGAGCGGGATGTCGCTCATTTTCAGCAGGGTCGCTGCGCCGAATCCGAAGAACGTCGTGAGCACGTAAAAGACGCCGATGATCCCCGTCGCCCAGACGACTGAATGCCGCGCGGTCTTCGCATCGGGCACGGTGTAAAAACGCACGAGAATGTGCGGCAGGCCCGCCGTCCCGAGCACGAGCCCGAGCGCGAGGGAGATGAAGTCCCATGCGCCGTACGGGTTCTTCACCGTCGTGCCGTAGGCCATGCCGGGATTGAGCAGATTGACCGGCGCTTTTGTCCCGGCGTAGTCCGCGACGGAGACGGCGTCGAAAAACTGGCTGAGGCTGTAGCCGTGTTTGCTCAGCACCATCACGCTCAACGCAAACGCGCCACACATCAGCAGTATGGCTTTGATGATTTGCACCCAAGTCGTCGCCAGCATTCCGCCGAAGACCACGTAAACCAGCATCAGCACGCCGACGCCGATCACCGCCGGCGCGAAGGGCACGCCGATCAATTGCTCGATGATCCCGCCCGCGCCGACCATCTGCGCGATCATGTAAAAAATGGAAACCGTCAGCGTGCTCAGCGACGCCAGCGCGCGCACCGGGCGCGGACTGAGCCGATACGCGAGCAGGTCGGCCATCGTGTATTTACCGGCATTGCGCAGCGGCTCGGCGACGAGAAAGAGCACCGTGAGGTACGCGACGAGGAAGCCGACGGAATACATGAATCCGTCGTAGCCTTTCAGGCAGATGATCCCCGAGATGCCGAGAAAGCTCGCGGCGCTCATGTAATCGCCCGCGACGGCGAGGCCATTCTGCCAGCCTTTGATGCTGCGGCCTGCGGCAAAATAGGCGGTCGAACCGGTCGCCTTGCGCGCGCTGAAATAGGTGATGACGAGCGTCAGCGCGACGAACGCGAGGAACATCCCGAGCGCGGGAGTGAATTGGAAAGCGGCGAGCATCGGGTTAGCGGGGTGGGTATTTCGCGAGGAGCGCGGCGTTCATCACGTCCCAGCGCCGCGCCGCGCGGACGTAGAGTGCGCAGAGGATCCAGGTCATCAGGAATTGCGAGAGCGCGAAGAGATACGCAACGTTCACCTTGCCGAGCACGGGCGTCTTCATCATCTCCGGGCAAAACCCGACCAGCACCGGCAGCGTCATATAATAGACGAAGAAAAAAACCGTCCCCGGGATGATGAAGCGCCGCTTGGCGGCCTTCAGTTCCGCAAACGCCGGGTCGTTCGCCACCGCCGCCCAATCGTAGCGATCCCCATCTTCGCCCGCGGTTTTTTCATGCTCCGGTTTTGGAAGATCGCGGCCGAGCGGCGCGACATCCGTTGGCCCTCCACTGATCGGCGTCATGTCGCCGGAGTTTGGGGAAGTCATGGGCGCGGACGCTAGGCAACACGGCTCGCGGCGTCGAGCGGAGACTGGCAGGCGGGATTGACGTTGAGCCGCAGACCATGCGCGTCGCCAACCCAGCAATCGCCATCACCAATCACGCACCCTGCCCCTCTCAGGGGATGTCTTGAAACTCCTCGAATCCCGATTTTGACCGCGGATCCCGCGGATCGACGCGGATTTTTCGGAGGTCAAATCCGCGCCATCCGCGGTCGTTTCCGACTTTCGATACTCCCTCTCAGCGGATGTCCCGGAAGCGAGAGAGAGAGAGAGATTTGGTCCGCGAAACAACGCGAAACAACGCGAAAAGGAGCCCGTCCTTTCGCGTTGTTTCGCGTCTTTTCGCGGACTAATTCCGGCCTTCCAGCCGGACGCTCATGCCTTCCGGCCGAACTTTTTCTCCAGCTCCAGGTAGCTCATCTGGATCATCGTTGGGCGGCCGTGCGGGCAGCAGTACGGCAGCTCGCAGGCGAGCAAATCCTGGATCAAGCGGACCAGCTCCGGCTCGCGCAGATAGTCGTTCGCTTTCACCGCGTGGCGGCAGACGGTCTTCGCGATCATGTCTTCGCCGAGGCGCAATTTGGAGGTCTGCGTGCTCGTCTCGCGGAGGTCGTCGATGATGTCGCGGATGAGCTGCGACGGGTCGCTGGAGCGCAGGAACGTCGGGAGGGTGTCCACCTTAAAAGTGGCGGTGCCAAAGGGTTCCAGGCCGATGCCCGCGCGTTCGAGCACATCAAGATGGCGCGTGAGCCAGTCGGCATCGCGCGGGGTGACTTGCAGCGTCAGCGGCATAAGAAGGCGCTGCGCGGGGACACCCTGCTGCTCCATCCGCCGGCGCATTTCCTCGAATAAAATCCGCTCATGTGCGGCGTGCTGATCCACGAGCACGAGACCGCTCGCGTTCTCCATCAGCACGTAAAGTTTGCCGAGCACGCCGAGGATTTTGAAGGAGTTGAGGGTTGAGGGTTGAGGGTTGAGAGCCGGTGAAACTGACGCCGCCGGCGGCTCATGGGAGGTCGGCTCGTTGGACGTTGGACGTTGAACGTTGAACGTTGAAAGTTCAGCCCCGCGCAGCGGCCCCGGCGCCAGTGGCAGCGCCGCCCAATCATGCCGCAGCGCCACCTGCTCCCGCTCGGGAATGAGCGCGGCCGTTTCTGCCGGCGGCTCCGGCACTGCCCGGACCGGCGGGAGCGGCGCGGATTGAAAAGTCTGAGCCCACTCGGCGCGGTCGCTTTCGAGCGTCCGCCGGATCGCTTCGACGACGGCTTCCCGGACGTGCGCGGCGTCGCGGAAGCGGACTTCGCGCTTCGCCGGATGGACGTTCACATCGACCGCAGCGGGATCCATTTCGATGAAGAGAAACGTCACGGGATGCTGACCTTTCATCAGCGCGGTGTGATAGCCCTCGCGCATCGCGAAGCTGATCGTGCTGTTTTCGACCGCGCGCCCGTTCAGAAAAACGAGCTGCTGCTGGCGCGAGGAACGGCTCACTCCCGCGCGGCCGATGTAGCCGCGAACGCTGATCCCATCAGCCTCCAGCGGCGGCACTTCGATCATTTCCGCGGCGAGCGCGTTGCCGCAAAGATCGCGGATGCGGTCGATCAGCCGCGGGGTCGGCGGGAGCTGATAGACCACGCGCTCTTCATTTAAAAAAGTGAACCCCACGCCCGGATGGCCGATCGCCTGGAGGTGAAGCTGATGCTCGACGTGGCTCGTTTCCGTGTTCTCGGTCCGCAGAAATTTGCGGCGCGCGGGCAGATTGTAAAAAAGCGAACGCACTTCGATCTGCGTGCCGGGCGCGTCGCCGCCGTCCCGGACGCTCTCGATTTTCCCCGCGGCGATGACGATCTCCGTGCCCGCGAGCGCATCGCGTTCGCGCGTGGCGAGACGAAATCGCGAGACGCTGGCGATGCTCGGCAGCGCTTCACCGCGGAAGCCGAGCGTCGTGATCGCCGCGAGATCGTGGCCCGTGCGGATCTTGGAAGTGGCGTGTCGCTCGAGACAAAGCAGCGCGTCGTCGCGGTCCATGCCGATGCCGTTGTCGATCACGCGGATGTAGGAAATCCCGCCGCGCCGGATCAGCACTTCGATGCGCGTCGCCTCGGCGTCGATGGAGTTTTCGACGAGCTCTTTGATCACCGATGCCGGCCGCTCCACGACCTCGCCGGCGGCCACCTGGCTGGCGACTTCTTCGGAGAGGAGAGCGATGCGGGACATTTGGCAGAAAACATCGAACGTCGAACGTCGAACGTCGAACGTCGAAGTTCGGAATTCGCAGGCACCGCGCTTTGCCGTGCGGTCTTCGCTCCCACTTCGACGTTCAGCGTTCAGCGTTCGACGTTCGACGTTCGACGTTCGACGTTCGACGTTCGACGTTCGACGTTCGACGTTTTCCGCTCCTTCCCCACTCGACAGCCGCCGCTCCCCGCCTACCTTCCCAGCCGCATGATCACTCTCACCGATGCCGCCGTGAAACAGCTCCAGACGCTCGTCGCCGAGCAGGAGGATGCCTCGAAAGGACTGCGCATTTTCGTCGAAAGCGGCGGCTGCGCGGGGATGCAATACGGCATGTCGCTCGACCACGCGAAGGACGGCGACGAGCTCGCCGAGCGCGGCGGCGTGAAGGTGATCATCGACCCCGAGAGTGCGACTTTTCTCACCGGTGCGACCATTGATTATGCGGACGATCTCGCGGGCTCCGGCTTCCGGATCAACAACCCGAACGCAGTGAGAAGCTGCGGCTGCGGCACGTCATTCGAGGCGGGCGGAAGTGAGGAACCCTCGCCCGCAGAAGGCGCGCAACATTAACCCAAAAAAGCGGGAGCCGAGGCGTCCCGCGGGCTGACGATGGCGAAAAGTTCTTTCGGCTACGATGACGACGAGGTGCAGCCGCGGGGGAAGGACAATCTCTTCCTCTGGACGGTTTTCATCCTGCTGCTGATCGGCCTCGCGTTCGCCTGCTGGCTCGGCAGTTTTTACATTTTCGGGCACCCAGAGAATCCGCGGGCGTATCGGATTTTGAAAAAGCTGCACAAGCTCGAGGCGCCCCACCGGTTTGAGGTCACGGCGGCGCCGCGCGGCGATTTCCTCGGCCCGCTCAAACTTTACGAGCGCTACGCCAGCCTCAGCCGGCTCCAGCTCGAGCAGGAAAATGGCGCCCTGCTGCGGAACTACATCAACAACTACCGGGACGTGAAGGCACTCATCCCCTACATCCGCGGACGCTTCAATATTCTCGATTCCTACGAGCTTGGGGAAAGTGACTTTTTCGGTTCCGGCGTCGTGGCGATCGCGCAGTCGGCGGACTTTCCGAAAGTGCTCATCGAGCATGTTTACACCGCCGCGCCGGAGAACGTGCCGATGCTGCGAAACATGCTCCAAACCGGACTCGACATGAGCATCGAGCGCACGCTCGACCTCTCCGCCGTGATCCACGTCGAGCGCATCCCGGACGGGCGGCTGATGTTCACGGTCGTGCCGCTGCTTTACGGCACCTACGCGCTCAAACAGGGCGAAGGAACCTTCGGCCTCGAGCCGCCGGAAGACCTCAATCCCGCGGGCGGAATGCCAGTGACGAAAGCGAAAGAGCTCCAGGATGGGCTGAAGAAATACGCTGAATTCCGGCGCCTGCATCCGCTCCCGAATAGCGAAACCGCCTCGACGTCGGCACCTCCGCCGAAGACCGGGGAACTCGTCCGGGTCGACGCGATTCCCGACGGCGTAAAAGCCCCCCCCACCGGCGCGCTCCCGGAGATGCCAGTCGCAACCCCGGCCCCGCTCGTGGCCAAAGCGACGCCGAAAAGCGCGGCGAAACCACCCCTGCTCGCGATGGCTTCGACCCCGCGCCCGCGCCCTCCACCAGCGCCGCTCCCGCCAGTGCGATCGACCCCGATTCCGATGGCCGCGACGCCGATTCCCATCGCCACGCCGCTGCCGAGATTGTCGCCGCAGGGCGTCCCGCTCACGCCTTTCGTCGCGGCAAATCCGGCTCCCGGCCTGCCGGGCGCCGACAGCGGAAAGTGGCGCACTTATGCGGCCGGAAAGATGCCGCCCGGCCGCAGCGTGACCGCGCTGGACGCGGCGGCGCTCGCCGGTCGCGGCGACCTCGGCGAACGCGTTTATCTACGCGGCCAATTCGTCGTCACCGCGTCGGGAGAGAGCACCGCGATTCTGCGCCCGCAGTCCGACGCCGACCCGTCGCAACCCGCACCATCGCCGACGCGAATCATCGTCGAATATCCCGCGGGCACCGTCCCGCCCGCCGACGGCAGCACCTTTGCCCGCGAGGCTTCGCGGCCCTTTGAAGTCCGCGATGTGCGCCGCGGCAAAGACGGGCAGATCAATATTTATGTCCGCGAAATCACGCAGTGATTTGGGGGAGGTTGAGGGTTGAGAGTTGAGGGTTGAGGGCCGCGGGTTCGACGGCGAGGCGGCCAAACGTCATCCTGAGCGAAGCCCGGCTTTGCGGGCGGAGTCGAAGGACCTCTAACTATTTCCCCCCATCGGCGCGCGGCATGGGGAAATAGTTAGAGGTCCTTCGACTCCGCTTCGCTGCGCTCAGGATGACAAAAAAACTGGCCCTCAACCCTCAACTTCCGCCCTTGCGCTTTCCCCCGCGCCGCCAAGAATCGCCTCCCTTTTATGACTAAACTCAAAGTTCTCGTTGCTGATCCGATCGCCGAACGTGGGATCAAAGAGCTCTCCGCCGGCGGGCTTCTCGATGTCACCGTCAAGACCGGGCTCAAGGAAGATCAACTTCTCGAAATCATCGGCGAATTCTCGGCGCTCGTCGTGCGCAGCGAGACGAAGGTGAACGCGAAAGTGATCGAGGCGGCGACGAAGCTGAAGGTCGTCGGACGGGCCGGAGTCGGCGTCGATAACGTCGATGTCGAAGCCGCGACCAAGCGCGGGATCATCGTGATGAACACGCCCGGCGGAAACACGATCTCCACCGCCGAGCACGCCTTTTCGCTGATGGTCTCGACGGCGCGCAGCATTCCGCAGGCGGACGCCTCGGTGAAGGCCGGCAAATGGGACCGCAAGTCGTTCATCGGCGTCGAACTTTACGGCAAGACGCTCGCCATTTTGGGCATGGGCCGCATCGGCACCGAGATCGCGAAACGCGCGCTCGCGTTCGGAATGCGCGTGCTCGCCTACGATCCGTATTTGTCCGCGGGCCGCGCGCGTTCGCTGCAGGTCGAGCTCGTGGAAAAACTCGACGACATTTTGCCGCAAGCGGACTTCATCACGATGCACATGCCGCTCACGCCCGAGACGACGCACATGCTGAATGTCCCGCGTCTCGCGATCACGAAAAAGGGCGCCCGCATCGTCAACTGCGCGCGCGGCGGACTCATCGACGAAGCCGCGCTGCTCGCCGCGCTCGAGAGCAAACACATCGCCGCCGCCGCGCTCGATGTCTTCGAAAACGAGCCGCTGCCCGCTGACTCTCCGCTCCGTTCCGCGCCGAATCTGATCTTTACGCCGCACCTCGGCGCCTCGACCGCGGAGGCGCAGGAAGGCGTCGGGATCGAAGTCGCGCAGCAGATTCGCGCGGCGCTTTTGGAAGGCGAAATCCGCAACGCGGTCAACATGCCGAGCATCGACGCGAAGACTCTCGCGATCATCGGGCCGCATCTCGATTTGGGCGAAAGGCTCGGTCGTTTCCTGTCGCAGATTTCGGCGAAACGCTGCGACGGACTGAACATCAATTTCAGCGGAAAAATCAACGAGGTCGATACCACGGCGATCACGCGTTCGATCTTGAAAGGCTTTCTGCAACAGGCTGGCGGAGGCGATGTGAACGTCGTCAATGCGCCCGCCTTCGCCGAAACGATCGGGCTGAAAATCACGGAATCGCGCGAGAGCGCGCTCGGCGATTTCGCGGAGTTGATCGAACTCACCGCGGCGGGCGAGAGCGGCTGGGTTTCCGTCGCCGGCACCTTTTTCGGCAGCACGCCGCGCATCGTGAAAATCAACGGGCGCCATGTCGAAGCGAAGCCCGAGGGCGTGCTCTTCCTGCTCGAAAACAACGACCGGCCCGGCATCGTCGGGCACGTCGGGACGATGTTCGGCAAGCACGGGATCAACATCGCCGGCATGTCGCTGAGCCGGAACGAAGTCGGCGGGCAGGCGCTCACGGTGCTCAACCTCGATTCCGTGCCGAGCGACGCGCTGATTCAGGAATTCCTCGCGGTCAGCGACATCAAATCCGCGCAGGTCGTGCAGCTCTGACGCGCGTTCCCACCGCGATGAAGCTCACTTTTGAAACGCGTCCGGCGAAGTCCGACGTCCTCTCCATCCGCTTTGTCGCGACCGATCGCTGCGGCGAAATCATGCCGCGCGTGCCGGAGCAGGAATTCTCCGCGCGGCCGAATTCGCTGCTCTATTTGCGCCAGCAGGAGTCGCTCTTCGTGGGCCTCGGCGAGCGGGAAACAATCACCGCGCAGACGCTGCGCTCGGCGGCTGGGGCGGCGGTGATGTTTCTCAAAAAAATCGGGCGCGTCCGGATCGCGGCGAGCCTCGAGGAGTGGCCGCAATTCGTCGGCGCGATCGTCGAGGGTTTTATCCTCGCGGACTATCGTTACGAGCAGTTCGCGACGAGGAAAACGCCGGTGCTCGAAAGCGTCCGCGTGCAAGTCCTCGCCGCTGACGTGAAGGCTGCGAAACGCGACGGAGAAAAGGGCTGCCGGATTGCGACGGCGGCGAATTTTGCCCGCGAAATCGGCAACCAGCCGGGCAATCTTTTGTATCCGCAAACTCTCGCGGCGCACGCCGTCCGGATGGCAAAAGCGAAGGGACTCGCGGTCAAAGTTTTCAGCGAATCCCAGCTTCGCGCGGGCAAGTTCGGCGGCATCCTCGCCGTCGGCCAAGGCAGTGTGCGCGGGCCGCGGATGATCGTGCTCCACCATCGCCGCGGGCCGAAATCACAGCCGCCGATCGCGCTCGTCGGCAAGGCGATCACGTTCGACAGCGGCGGCATTTCGATCAAACCGGCGGCGAACATGGAGGAGATGATTTTCGATAAATGCGGAGGCATGGCCGTGCTCGGCGCGATGGCCGCAATCGCCGAACTCGGACTCGAGCGCAACGTCGTCGGGATCGTCGCGAGCGCCGAAAACATGCCGGGCGCGGCCGCGTATCGCCCCGGCGACATCGTCACCACGTACGACGGCACACACATCGAAATCGTCAACACCGACGCCGAGGGCCGCGTCGTCCTCGCCGACGCCATCGCGTACGCGCGCAAAGATTGCCGGGCCTCCGCGATCATTGATCTCGCGACACTCACCGGTGCGTGCGGAGTCGCGCTCGGCGAGGAAGCCGCGGGCTTCTGGAGCTCGGACGAGGCGCTGAAAAATCGCGTCCTGTCCGCCGCCGAGCGCGCCGGCGAACGGCTCTGGCCGATGCCCTGTTTTCCCGAGCACGAAGACCAGATCAAGAGCGACGTGGCGCGCCTCAAAAACAGCGGCGGCCGTCTCGGCGGCGCCTGCACCGCGGCGGCGTTTCTGAAACATTTCGCCGGCCCAATCCCGTGGGCGCACCTCGACATCGCATTCACCGCCCACCGGAATAAAGACCGCGCCGACATGGCCCGCGGCGCGACCGGCTTCGGCGTCCGCACGCTCGTCGATTTGGTGGGAAGCTGGACGTAATTCACGCCGCAACGGCCAGCGCCGGAGCGGCTTTCGATCTCCCGTTCGTATGTTCCATCTTCTCGGTATCATCATCGTCGGCCTCATCGTCGGAGCGATCGCGAAGCTTCTCATGCCAGGCAAAGATCCCGGCGGTTTCATCGTCACCATTCTCCTCGGGATCGCCGGCTCATTCGTCGGCGGGTACCTCGCGCAGATGCTCAATCATCAACGAGCCAGCGGACCATCTGGCTGGATCGGATCAATCCTCGGCGCGATGATCCTGCTGCTCATCTACCGGCTTGTAGTGAAGAGGCGGTAGTCGGCGACGGAGTCCGTGCGGGACGTGAAATTTCGCGCACACCCAACCACGCTCGCTGGCACGAAATGCACATTGTGTCCGATCCCGAAATCTCTCCCATCAGCAACGAAGAAATCGCGCTCTTCGCGTTCCTGATCTACGAGCGCGAAGGCCGTCCCACCGGCCGTGAACATGAGCATTGGCATCAGGCCGAAGCTCAGCTTTGCGCGATGCGAGCCCACGAGCAGGCGAACGGAAACGGGTCGGCGGCTTCGGGCGATTCGCGACGTTAGCTGTGTCGAGGGGCGGATCTTGGTCCGGCTCGCGACGAAAATTTGCAGCTTCCACATCGTGGCGGAAGAGCGCCCAGATCCATCCAGCATTCGTGAATCAATTACCTTCGATCCCGACCGCGACCTACCGCCTGCAGTTCAATCAGGGGTTCACGTTCAACGATGCCCGCGCGGTCGCGGGGTATCTTCACGAACTCGGAATCAGCCACGTTTACGCCTCGCCGATTTTCAAGGCATCGCCCGGCAGCCCGCATGGCTACGACGTTTGCGATCACAACCAGCTCAATTCCGAGGTCGGGACGCGCGCGGAATTCGAGGCGCTCGCGGACGAGCTGAGCGCGCTCGGCATGAGCCAGATTCTCGACTTCGTCCCGAACCACATGGGCATCGCCGAATCCACGAACGGCTGGTGGATGGACGTGCTCGAAAACGGCCCGAGCTCGCCGTATGCGCGCTACTTCGACATCGACTGGACCCCGGCAAAACAGGAACTCGCGGGCAAAGTGTTGCTGCCCATCCTCGGCGACCAATACGGACGCGTACTCGAAAGCGGCGACCTCCGGCTTTCCTTCGAAAAAGGCGCGTTTTCCTCGATTACTACACCCGCCGCCTGCCGATCGCCCCGCGGACCGCGCGACCGCTTCTGCAGCAGGCAGTCGAGAAAGTCACCGAGGCTGGAGGAGAACCGCCGGGTGAGTTGCAGAGCATCATTGTCGCGCTCGATCACCTCCCCGACCGGTCCGAAACCTCGCCCGAAAAAATCGCTGAACGGGCGCGGGAAAAAGAGATCATCAAGCAACGGCTGGCACGCCTCTGCAGTGAAAATTCCGGCGTGCAAACAGCGATCGACGCGGTGGTCGCCGAGATTCAGGAAGGCGGTTCCACCCGGAGCTTTGACGCACTCGACGAACTGATCACCAATCAGCCGTATCGGCTCGCGTATTGGCGGGTCGCGGCTGAGGAAATCAACTACCGCCGCTTTTTCGACATCAACAATCTCGCGGCACTGCGGATGGAGTTGCCCGATGTTTTTGACGCCGTGCATCGTCTCGTTTTCGAGCTCCTCGGCACGGGCGCGGCGACCGGTCTGCGGATCGATCACATCGACGGGCTGTGGGATCCGCGCGCCTACGTGACCCAGCTCCAGCAGCGCGCGTCGGAGCTTTGGCGGAGTCAGGGCGAGCCCGCTCCGCTCTACCTGCTCGTCGAAAAAATTCTCGAGCAGAACGAGCATCTGCGCGCCGATTGGCCGGTGCATGGGACGACCGGATACGAGTTCGGAAACCAAGTCACCGCCGTCCTCGTGGACCGCGCAGCCGAGTCGGATTTCTCGGCGATCTACGCGGAATTCACCGGGCTCCACCTGTCTTATGCGGAGATCGTTTATCGCAGCAAATTGATCACGATGCGCCTCTCGATGGCGAGCGAGGTGAACGTGCTCGGCCACATGCTCAACGGCCTCTCGAAAACCAATCGCTGGTACCGCGACTTCACCGCCAATGCTCTCACCACGGCCATTCGCGAGGTGATCGCGTGTTTTCCGGCCTACCGCTCCTACATCTCGCCGGCGGGCGAAATGAGCGACGCAGACACGCGCATGATCCTCCGCGCCATCGCCGGTGCCCGGCGGAGAAACCCCGCGCTCGAACGGACCGTTTTCGAGTTTCTCCGCGACGTGCTGCTCCCGCCTGCGGACCGCCCGCATCCGGTCGATGAATCTGCGCGCCGGGAGTTCGTGATGAAGTTCCAGCAATGCACCGGACCGATCACCGCGAAGGGCGTCGAGGACACCGCGTTCTACGTTTACAACCGGCTGATCGCGCTGAACGAAGTCGGCGGCGATCCCGGAACTTTCGGCGCGGAGGTCGAAACATTTCATCAGCGAAACGCCTCGCGGAGAGCGGAATTTCCCCACTCGATGCTCGCCACTTCGACGCACGACACGAAGCGCAGCGAAGACGTGCGTGCGCGCCTCGCCGCACTTTCGGAGATGCCGGCGGAATGGGCGCGCGCCCTGCGCCGCTGGAGCAGCGCGAACCGCAAACACCGGCGCGAAATCGACGGCGAAAATGCGCCCGACGCGAATGAGGAATACCTGCTTTACCAGACGCTCCTCGGCACCTGGCCACTCGCGCCGATGTCCGCGGAAGAGCATGGGAACTACGTTCGCCGCATTCAGGACTACATGCTGAAGGCGCTGCACGAGGCGAAGGTGAACAGCAGTTGGATCGAGCCAAACGCGGCGTGGGATGCGGCGGTCGGGGAGTTTGTCGCGAAGATTCTCGCGCCGGAAAAGAGCAACCGTTTCCCCGCCGCTTTTGCCCCGATGGCCGCGCGCGTGGCGGAACTCGGCGCGATCAATTCGCTCGCGCAACTCGTGCTGAAAATGACGGTGCCCGGCGTGCCTGATATTTATCAGGGGCAGGAGCTGTGGGATTTCAGCCTCGTCGATCCCGACAACCGGCGGCCGGTCGATTACCCGCACCGGCAGGCGCAGCTCGCGGCCTTGCGGGAGACGCCTTCCCCGGCGGAGCTGCTCGAGCATTGGCAGGACGGACGGATCAAACTTTTCGTCACCCAAAAGCTGCTGCGATTTCGCCGCGAAAACGCCGCGCTTTTCGCCGACGGCGACTACACGCCCGTGAGCGCCGAGGGGGAATTCGCAAGCTGCTGCATCGCCTATTTTCGCCAGCGCGAAGACTCGCGCATTCTCGTCATCGTGCCGCACCTGAGCTCGCGCGTCGGCACTCCGCCGGTCGGCGAAGTGTGGGGCGACACGCGGCTCGCCGCCGGGTCGGGCCGCACTTGGCGCGAACTCTTCACGGACCGGGAAATCAATGCCAGCGAGCCTTTGCGCCTGGCCGACGCACTGCGCGAATTTCCCGTCGCCGTATTTGTCAGCCGGAACGCCTGACTTCAGCGGCGGGCATTTCGATACAGTTCCGCCAGCCCGCGGCGGCTTATTTTGCCGCGCTCGTTCGTCGGGATTTCGTCGAGCATCCAGATGTCTTTCGGGCTCTGCCACGAGCTCAACTCCGCGCTGCAAAAGCGCAGCAAGGCGGCGGCATCCGTGCCCGGCGCGGCGACCACGCAGGCGACCGGCTCTTCGCCCCGGAGCGCAGATGGCACGCCGAAAACCACCACTTGTTTCACGCCGGGGCAGCTCCCGAGCCGATGCTCGATCTCCCCCGGATTCAGCTTTCGCCCGGCGACATTGATCACGTCAGAAGCGCGCCCGACGATGCACATCCCGCGCTCTGTCCAGCGGACCAGATCGCTCGGCACGAACCGCCCAGCTCCCACCGGTTCGTCGGCAGCGACGGGGAAATATCCATCGCCCACCGCCTCGCTGCGGACCTCGATGGGTCCATCGTCCCCCGATTCTGGAGGAATCACTTCCACTCCACGCATGGGTATTCCGACGAACCCCTCCTCCCCGCCTCTGCCCGCCGAATCGTAACCGATCCCGCCGCATTCCGACGCGCCGTAGAATGTGTGGAGATCGAGTCCAAACTTTTCACGGAAACGCGCGGAGATGCTGTGAGATAAAGGCGCGCCAGCCGAAATGCAGAGCCGCAACCTCGGAAGCGCGGGTCTGTTTTCAAGCTCGGCCAGTTTTTGAAAAAAGACCGGCATCCCCGGAAAAACCGTCGCCCCGCTCGCTGCGAGATCGTGCAAAATCGCGCGTGGCATCCGGTCTTCGCTCGCGACCAACGGCACGCCAAACGCGAGGAGTGGCGTAAGCAGATTGCTGAAGCCGTACGAGTGGGAGAACGGGATCACACCGAAATTGAGGTCGCGGTCCGTGATGCCCATCGTGGCGCAAATATTCTCCGCATCCGCGAGCAGTTGACGCGCGCGAAATCGAATGGCGCGAGGCGCGGAGGTGGTCCCAGAAGTCAGCTTGAGAAAGTCGGGGACAGGCTCCGACCATTGCGGCGCTTGGCGTGTGGATTGCGGCTCGACCCGGAGCTGATCGCTCTCGACCGTCACGACCGCTGCGACGCCGCACGTCGCGAGCGCGATTTGAAGTTCGGCCGCTTCCATGTGCCGGCCGAGCGGCAGCGGAATCTGCTCCCGCCGGAAGAGCGAAAGCAGGACGGCGGGCCAACTCGGGCTGTTTCCGATTTGCACACCGACCACGGCCCCGCGAGGCAAGCCAGCGAGCGCATCGGCGAAGTCACGCGCCTCGCTCTCGATCTCGCGAAAGGTGCACGCGACCGCACCGTTCGGGTGAAAAATGGCCGGCTTATCTCCGAGTCTCGCGAGCGTCGCGCTCCAGGCCACGAGGAGCGCATTTTTCGACGAGGAATCGGTCACGAAAAGGAGAACGTCTTTTAAGTTGCAGCCCCCGTCGGGCCCGGTAGTCTCTACCTCCCTTTTCCAGCCATGAAAGCAGAAATCCATCCCAAATACGAAACGACGACCATCGCCTGCGCCTGCGGCACCACCTACCACACGCGCTCCACTCGCCGCGATTTGAAGATCGGTATCTGCGCGGCCTGCCATCCGTTTTTCACCGGTGAGCAGAAGTTCATCGATACCGCAGGACGCATCGAGAAATTCTCGCGCCGCTACTCCGGCATGCCGACTCGCGCGAAGAAGGCTTAGTTTCAACCCGCATCATTTCAAGACGGTGAAGGCGCTTCGCGTGCCTTCACCGTTTTCTTTTGCGCCATGGATTTCGCGCCCCTCATCGCCAAAAAAGCCGACCGTTTCCGCGAACTCGAAGCCGAGATCGGATCGGGCAATCTTTACGACGATCCGCGCCGGGCGAAGGAGCTCCTGCGCGAACACACGCGGACGAAAGAGCTGATCGCAAGCTGGGACGAGCTGCAAAAAGCGCGGCGCGAACTCGGGGAAAATCAGGGGCTGGCGTCGAGCGAAGACAAGGATTTCGCGGAGATGGCGCGCGCGGAAATTCCTGAACTGGAGAAGCGGATTACCGAGTTGGAACTCGCGGTGCAGCTCGCGCTTTTGCCGCCCGATCCCAATGAGGACCGCGACGCAATCGTCGAGCTTCGTGCCGGCACTGGCGGTGATGAGGCGGCGATTTTTGCCGGCGATCTTTACCGGATGTATTCGCGTTTTGCGGAAGCGAATGGGCTGAAGATCGAGCCGATGGAATCGAGCGTTTCGGACCTCGGCGGATTTCGCGAAATGATCTTCCGAGTGACCGGGCAATCGGTCTTCCGGAAGCTCCGGTACGAGAGCGGCGTGCATCGCGTCCAGCGCGTTCCGGCCACCGAGGCGCAGGGGCGCATCCACACTTCCACCGCGACCGTGGCCGTGCTGCCGGAAGCGGAAGAGGTCGATTTTGAACTCAAAGCCGACGACCTCCGCATCGATGTCTGCCGCTCCGGCGGGCCCGGCGGGCAGGGCGTGAACACGACCGATTCCGCGGTGCAGGTTTTGCACATCCCGACCGGCACGATCGTTCGCTGCCAGGACGGGCGGAGCCAGATCAAGAACAAGGAAAAGGCGCTGCAGATTCTCCGTTCGCGGCTGCTCCAGCGGAAGCAGGACGAGGAGGCCGAGAAATATGCGGCGCATCGGAAGAGCCAGATCGGCTCCGGCGGGCGGAGTGAAAAAGGGCGCACCTACAATTACCCGCAAAACCGCGTCACCGATCACCGGATCAACCTCACGCTCTACAACCTCGACTCGTTCATGGAAGGCAACATCGGCGCGATGATCGAGGCGCTGCAAACGCAGGACATGGAGGAGCGCCTCGCCGAGGCGAGCCTGAGCGGGTCGGCTCATTGACATGCCCGCGCGGCGCGAACATTTTGCCGCATGAGCAAGGTCGAAGAGATCATCGCGGCAATCGAAGGATTGAGCTGGGAAGAGCGGTGCGAGCTGAACGCCGCGCTACAGAACTGGCCTAACGATGAGTGGGACCGACAAATGGCCGCCGAAGGGAAGCTCGATCGCGTGATGGAGGAATCGGCGGCGGAATATCGCGCGGGGAAATCCGCCACTTGGCCCGGTGCTGAAGTCCCGCGCGTCTCGTAGTTTTTGGGAATGCTACCGCGAGTTGCCGGAATCCGTGCAGCGTCTCGCGGATCGGTACTATGAAGCTTGGTCCCGCGACCCCCGCCAGCCTTCTGTGAGATTCAAACCGTTCAAACCGGGGCAATGGTCCGCGCGGATCGGTGATCACTATCGCGCTGTCGGCAAGTTCGTGGAGGGCAACACGTTTCTGTGGACGTGGATTGGCACACACGAGGACTACAACCGGCTATGAAAACCGTCCTCGAAGTCATCCAGGCGACGACGGCCTATTTCAAAAAGCACGCGGTCGAAAGTCCGCGGTTGAACATCGAGCATTTGCTCGCGCATGTGCTCGGAAAGAAGCGGATGGATTTGTATGTCGAGTTCGATCAGCCGGTCGCGGATCAAGTGCTGGAGCGGCTGCGCGAGCTGGTGCGACGGCGGGCGGCGGGTGAGCCGTTGCAGCATCTGCTCGGGACGGCGGAGTTTTTTGGGCGCTCGTTTCTTTCGGACAAACGCGGGCTGATCCCCCGCCCCGAGACGGAGCAGCTCATCGAAATGATCCTCGCGGAGCGGCGCGATTTTCGGCGGGTGCTCGATGTCGGGGCGGGCAGCGGCGTGATCGCGCTCACGCTGGCGGCGGAGCTGCCGGAAGCGACGGTCGAAGCCGTGGATATCTCCGCTGACGCGCTCGCACTTTCGCTCGAAAATGCTGCGCGGCTCGGGCTCGGCGAGCGCGTGAGGTTCTTGAAAAGCGATCTGCTCGGCAGCGTCGATGGCGAGTTCGATCTCATCGTGGCGAACCTTCCATACATCGACACCGCGGCCATCCCGAGCCTCGCCCGCGAGGTTCAGCACGATCCGGTTTCCGCGCTCGATGGCGGTGCGGGCGGGCTGGAATTGCTCATCCGATTCATCGCCGCCGCGACGCCACATCTGCGCGGACGGCTGGCGCTGGAGATCGGGCACGACCAATCCGAGCGGCTGCGCGATGAACTCGCGGAGAATAATTACTCCGACATCCGCGCGGCATCCGATTACCAAGGGCGCAACCGATTTCTCTTCGCAACTCATGGATAAAATACTCGTTCACGGAGGTCATAAGCTCTCGGGCTTCGTCAAAATCAGCGGCTCGAAAAACTCCGCACTGCCCATCCTCGCGGCCACGCTGCTGACGAAAGAGCCGTGCGTCATTCACCACGTCCCGGATCTGAGCGACATCCATTACATGCTGCAAATCCTGTCGCATCTCGGCGCGCAAGTGGAGCGGGCGAGCGGCACGGTGACCGTGCAGGCGGAGAAAATCGGGACGGTCGCGCCATACGAAATCGTGCGAAAAATGCGCGCGTCCGTCTGCGTGCTCGGGCCCCTGCTCGGGCGGGAAAAGCAGGCGACGGTCTCGTTGCCCGGCGGCTGCGTCATCGGCGACCGGCCAATCGACTTGCATCTCAAAGGTTTCGAGGCGTTGAACGCCGCGTATCGGGTCGAGCAGGGAAACGTGATGGTCTTCGCGGGCAGCCTGGTCGGCGGGGTCGTGAATTTACGGGGCAAACTCGGGCCGACGGTGCTCGGCACGGACAACGTGATGATGGCTGCGGTGCTGGCGGAAGGGACAACCGTCATCGAGAGCGCGGCGGCGGAGCCGGAGGTCGTGGACCTCGCCGATTTCCTGAACAAAATGGGCGCAAAAATCGAGGGTGCAGGGACACGCCGGATCATCATCGAAGGCGTGAAGGAACTGCACGGCGCGGAGCACCACGTCATCCCGGACCGGATCGAGGCGGGCACTTTCCTCGTCGCGGCGGCGATCGCGGGAAGTGAGGTCACGTTGCGGCGCGCGAACGCGGTGCATGTCGAGGCGGTCACGAAAGCGCTGATCGAGTCGGGCTATCGCATCACATCAACAGCCGACACGGTGACGCTCCACGGAAACGGTGGCCCCAAATCACTGACGCTCACGACCGAGCCGTATCCCGGATTTCCCACCGACATGCAGGCGCAGATGTGCGCGCTTTTGAGCCGGAGCGAAGGGATCAGCGCGGTGACGGAGACGGTGTTTCCGCAGCGCTTCATGCACGTCTCGGAGCTGAAGCGGATGGGCGCGGACATCGATCTCGAAGGCTCGACTGCGATCATCAAAGGCGTGGCGCGGATGAGCGGCGCGCCGGTGATGGCGAGCGACCTGCGCGCGTCCGCTGCGCTCGTGCTCGCGGGCTTGCAGGCCGAGGGGACGACGGAGGTGAACCGCGTCTATCACATCGACCGCGGCTACGAATCGATCGACGAAAAACTCAACGGCCTCGGCGCGCAGATCGAGCGCGTGAAAGCGTGACGCGACTTAGATCGCGCGGGCGATGGCCTCGCCCATTTCGCGGGTGCCGACGCGTTGCGTCCCTTCGCTCCAGATGTCGCCGGTGCGCAGTCCGTCGTCGATGACCTGCCGCACGGCGGCGTCGATGGCATCAGCCGCGGCGGGTTCGCCGAGGGCGTAGCGGAGCATCATTCCGGCGGAGAGAATTTGCGCGATGGGGTTCGCGATTCCTTTGCCAGCGATGTCCGGCGCGGTGCCGCCGCTCGGCTCGAAGAGGCCGAATCGCCCGGTCGCCGTCTCCTGCAAACCGAGACTCGCACTCGGCAACATCCCGAGCGAGCCGGTGATCATCGCCATTTCGTCGCTGAGGATGTCGCCGAAAAGATTCTCGGCGAGGATCACGTCGAAGCCTTTCGGATTGCGGATGAGCTGCATCGCGGCGTTGTCCACGTAGAGATGATTGAGCGTCACGTCGGGATATTGTTTCGCGATCTCGATCACGGTCCGGCGCCAGAGCACGCCGTTCTCGAGGACGTTGGCCTTGTCGATCGAGGTGAGCAGTTTCCGCCGGCCCTGCGCGGCTTTGAAGGCGACGTGCGCGATCCGCTCGATCTCGCTTTTTTTGTAAATCATCGTGTCCACCGCGACGGTGTCGCCGTCCTCCTCGCGCAAGTATTTCGGCTGGCCGAAATAGAGGCCGCCGGTCAGTTCGCGCACGCAGAGCACATCGAAGCCGCCGGCGACGATCGATTCCCGGATCGGCGAGGCGTGCGTGAGTTTTGGAAAACAGAGCGCGGGCCGGAGATTGGCGAACAACCCGAAATGCTTCCGCAGCGGGAGGAGCGCGGCGCGCTCGGGCTGCTGATTCGGCGGCAGCGTTTCCCACTTCGGCCCGCCGACCGAGCCGAACAAAATCGCCGCCGACTCGCCGCAAACGCGCAGCGTTTCCTCCGGCAGCGCGTGCCCGTCGGCATCGATTGCCGCGCCGCCGACGCGCGCTTCCGTGAACTCGAAATCGAGGTCGAATTCCTCCTCGATCGCCGCCAGCACGCGACGAGCTTCGACCATCACTTCCGGTCCGATTCCGTCACCCGCGAGCACCGCGATTTTGAAATTTTTCATTTGGGGCGTGGAGTGGAAGTGGAAGCCCGCGGGCGTGACAAGCCCGGAAGTCCCGCTGCGCGATCTTCTTCATTCAAAGGCGCGAGCGACGACCGCTCACGCCATCCTCGCGAATCGGACGGAGACGGCGTCCGTGTGTGCTGTAGGGGAACCCGCTGGGTTCCCCGAGCGACGAAGACCGATCCCCGGCGGGAAGCTGGCAGCTTCCCCTCCAGAAGTGCCCGGTCGTTCCGCGGAATTCCATCTCTCTCCGGGCGAAGTGATCTCACAAACAAAAAGCGCCGACCTTTCGGTCGGCGCTCTTTTCACGGGTGATTCAAACCGTTAGTTGCTGCGTCCGCCGGCGGAGACGCGGTAGCCGATCCGCTTCGGAGCGGGCGCGACGCCGGGTTTCGGATAGTCCGCGGCGAGCTGGCGATTCGACGTCGGCACGATCCGGACCGCGCCTTTGGCATTGTTGCGCCAGCCATTTGGATCGGCGTATTCGTCGCCGCTGTGGTGAATGCCGGTGACCTGATCTTCGAGCCCCGTGCCGTAGCCCTGCTGGATGATCGTCGGCGTGACGAAGATGAGCAGATTGCGCTTGGTCCGCGCGTTCAGCTTTTCCTGGAACGCGTACCCGATGATCGGGATGTCGCCAAGAAGCGGCACTTTGCTGCGTCCTTTGGTCACTTCGTCTTGCAGCAATCCGCCGATGGCCAGCGTGTCACCGCTTTTGATGAGGACATTCGAGTTCAGCGAACGCTTGTCGATGATCGGGCTCAGCACGGTCGCGCCGCCGAAGGTAAATGAAGCGTCGCCGACTTTGTTGCTGATCTCGGGCTTCACGAGCATTGAGACGAAGTTGTCTTTGTTGATCGACGGCGTCACTTCGAGCGTGTTGCCGAATTCCTTGTCCTGGAATCCGCTGAACACGGCCTGCGCGGTCTGTTCGTTAAAGTTGAGCTGTGGGACAGGCTGGGCTCGCGTGATCTTAATTTCGGCCTTCAGGTTATTCGCCGTGACCACTCGCGGATTGGCGAGGAACTCGGCGTCGCTATCCTCGTTCAGCAAGCGCAAGGTCGCAGACATCGACGGGACGGAGAGGATAGCGAACTGGCCGCCGAGGGCGCTGAGGAAGTTGCCAGCCGTGTGGCCGTCGAGCGCGAAATCTCCGGGACGAACGACACCGGTTTCGGGATCGAGGTTGATGGAATTGATCGGACCGCTGGCCGGATTGAAGACGCCATTATTCAAGGGTTTCGGGAATTTTTGAGCGGGCTTGTCGGGACTGCCGACCGCGCCGCCGTAGCGGAAGGTCTGCGGTGACGCGGAGCCGCCGACAACGCCGGCCCAATTGATCCCGTAGCTCTGCTTCGGATTGGCCGTCACTTCGACGAGCCGGGCCTCGATCATCACCTGCCGGGTGGGCAGATCGATCGAGCTGAGGAAGAGCATGATCTTGCTCAGGTTCGACTTCGACTCGCGGAAGAAAACGGTGTTCGTGCGCAGGTCGAACTGCGGGGCGACGCCGCTCTGGAGCTGCGTGGTGAGGAGCGGCAGGATGTCTTTGGCCTGCGCGTAGCTCATCGTGTAGCTGCCGCTCTCGGTCGGCTCTTTCGCCTTCTCCTCCTGCGTCTTCACGAAATAAACGCCGTCCTTTTCGTCGAGGATCAGCCCCTTCGAATCGACGATGATCTGGATCGCCTGGACCGGCGTTTTGTTCTCGATGCGCGCCGTCACTTTCGCTTCCGGCGTCGAGACTTTGTCGCTGACGATCATCGTCACGCCGGCCTGCCGGGCGAGCGTGCGGAGCACGAGGCCGATGTCGTCGCCCTGAAATTCGTTGAGCCGCGTGGCGTTCGGCGGAAGCGTGGTCACCGCCGGGATCGCCGACGCGTCGGGAATGGCGGGCGGCACGAGCTGCTGCGTCACCGTGGTCGTGGTCTGCGCAGTTTGAATGGGCGGGTCGATCGCGGCCGGAGTGATCGCGGCGGGCTTGGGCGGTGGAGCGATTTCTGCGGGAACCTGAGCGAGGGCGGAGGCCGCAGCGAGCACGCCGAGGGCGCAGAGAGTGGAGGAGATTTTAGCCATGGTCGGGAGAGCTTTCTGTTTGGGAAGTTGTGAATCTTGGAAAAGCACGCGGCCTGCCACGGACGCCGAAGTCTCCAAAACTGGGTTTTTCCTCTCGTAATCGAGAGTTTGCCCCTCTCAACTCTGCGGATTCGAGAATCGCCTCGTCGCACAGTCCGCGAGCGAACCTTCGGAGTTGAGGGCAGTCGTCCGGTTCGATTCACTGCCCGCATGTCACTCCGCGCCGCCAGTTATCTCCTTCTCGTCACGCTGCTTTCACCCTGCCTCCCGTGGCGCGTCGCCGCTGCGGATGAGAGCGCGGTCGCCCCTTCGAAATGGGAAAATGAGATCGCCGCGTTCGAGACCGGGGACCGCGCGCATCCTCCGGAAAAAGGCGGCATCGTCTTCGTCGGCAGTTCGAGCATCCGCCTGTGGAAGACGCTCGCGCAGGATTTCCCCGAGCATCACGTCCTGAACCGCGGCTTCGGCGGCTCCGAAATCGCCGACTCCGTGCAATTCGCCGACCGGATCATCTTCCCGTACGAGCCGCGGATGGTCGTCCTCTACGCTGGCGGCAATGACATTCACGCCGGCAAATCTCCCGAGCGCGTGATCGCCGATTTCAAGGCGTTCGCCACGAAGGTCCGCGAGCATTTGCCGCAAGCGGAAATCGTCGGCATCTCGATCGCCGGAAATCCGGCGCGCTGGGCCGAGGTGGAGAAAGTGAAGGCCGTCAACGAGGCCATCGCCGCGCACATCAAGGAGCAGCCGCACATGAAATTCATCGATGTTTTCTCCAAAATGGTCGGATCCGACGGCCTGCCGTTGCCCGACATTTTCGCCGCCGACCAACTCCACATGAACCCCGCCGGCTACAAAATCTGGGTCGAAATCATCCGTCCTTACCTCGGCCAATAACGCCCCATCCTGATGAACCTCTTCACCACCATGCTCGCGCGCATGAGCCCGAAATCGAAGCTCATCGGCGCGGCGATCCTCGCCTTTCTGATCGGCATAATGTTCAAAAGTAGCAGCTCCGGCGCGGGCCGATACCAGGCCTGCGGGAACTCGGCCATGTATGTCCTCGACACCCAAAACGGCAGCCTCTGGGAGCTCGACGGCAGCCGGTACAAACGCGCCGCGACGATGCCATCGTGGTGACGCGGGGGGTAAGTCCGTCATCCTGAGCGAAGCGCCAGCGGAGTCGAAGGACCTCTCACTTTTCCCCCGAGCCGCGCACACCGAACGGGGGAGAAGCAAGAGGTTCTTCGACTCCGTTTCGCTGTCGCTTCACTGCGCTCAGAATGACGTAAATTTTTGCCAGCCCGGCCGACCCAGACCCCTCGAAAGGTTGCGCCCCTTCCGGCCCGCGTGCTTACTTCCCGCCTCTCCCGTGCGTTATCTCAAGGTCACCATTTTCATCGGCATCGTCGTCACTCTGATCGTCGCCGGGCTCTCGGAATCGGGCGTACTGCACCGGTTCGACGTGGCGCTTGCCGCCTTCCTCGGGCGGGACCAGCCGGTCGTTCATGCCGCGCGGCTGTGGCAATATCCGGTCGTCGCGCTCCTCGCCTTCGGCGCCGCGTGGACGACCATCGACATCAGCCGCAACTCCCTGAAATTCGTCGTCGCCGCGGGTGCCTTCGCGCAGGTCATCACCGCGACCTGGGTGCTGAATGTGTTCGGCATTTTCTTCTCACCCTTCGGCAGCCTCGCCGCGATCGTCGGCAGCTTCGCCGCGGGAATCACCTACTCGCGGAGCGAAGGCGGGATGCGCAAAAAGGTCGTGCGCGGCATCTTCGGCGACCGCGTTTCCAAGCGCACCTTCGCCGCGCTCGTCAACTCCACCGCGCGGCTGAATTTCACCGGCGAAAAGTGCGAGGCGAGCATCCTCGTCTGCGAAATTTTCAATCACGACCAGCTCGCCGACGCCCTGCCCGTCGCCGATTACGTCGCGATGAACAACGCGTTTCTGCGCAACGCCGCGGACTTCCTCGTCGAGCGCGGCGCGTATCTCGACGAGTGCGATGGCGAGAGCCTGCGCGTCGTTTTCGGCACCCCGCTCGTCGATGACCGCCACGCCACCCTCGCCTGCGAATCGGCTCTGGCCCTGGTCGAGCGGCTCGATGCCGTCAACGCCGAGTGCGCGCGCATCTGGCAGCAGACCTTCGACTTTCGCATCGGCGTGAACTCCGGCGAAATCGTCGTCGCCGCCTACGGCTCGCGCCGCCTCGGCAACTTCAGCGTCGCCGGCGAGCCCGTGGAATTCACCCGCCGTCTCTGCGCCGCGAACATGACCTACGGCTCGCGCATTCTGGTGGGGACCACCACTTTTTCGCAGGCCGAGCAAGCCGTCGAAGTGCGCCCGATGGAGCTCATCCAGCGCCAGGACGACGCGCACAGCCGCGAGGAAATCTACGAGCTCCTCTCGCTCCGCGACGTCCTCACCGACGAGGAACGCGAGCGGCGCGACCTCTTCTGGAAAGGGATGGTCTATTACCGCGAGCGGCTCTGGGACGAGGCGCTCAATCTCTTCCACAGCGCCCGCCTCGCCGATGGCTCCGACGGCCCCGTGGAATTCTACATCCGCCGCATCGGCCAGCTCCGCGACGGCCTCCCCGCGCTCGACGTGAACAGCTCGCGGTTCTGAAAAGTCCGCATGGTTCGCGCTGAATATCCGGCCGCCATCAAGGGCCTCATCGCCGAGCTCAAACGCATGCCCGGCATCGGACCGCGCAGCGCCGAGCGGATCGCACTTTGGATGATCCAGTCGCGCGATGCCCGCCCGCACGAGATCGCGCGCGTCATCGGCGAGGTCACGGCAAAGGTGCAGCCGTGCTCGAAGTGCGGCTTTTTCGCGACCGGTCCGGTCTGCGTCGTCTGCGCCGATTCCGGCCGCGATCCCGCGCAACTCTGCGTCGTCGAACAGCCCACCGACATCCTGCCCCTCGAACGCACCGGCGCTTACCGCGGTCGCTACCATGCGCTCGGCGGACGCATCTCCCCGCTCGATCACATCGGCCCCGACGCCCTCCGCATCGACGCGCTCCTCGACCGAATCCGCACCGAAACGCCGACTGAAATCATCCTCGCCCTCGGCTCCGACGTGGAGGGCGAAGCGACCGCCAACTATCTCGCCGGGCTGCTCCGCGAGCTGCCCGTCACCGTCACCCGGCTCGCCCAAGGCATGCCCGCCGGCGGCGGCCTCGAGCACGCCGACGAGCTCACCCTCAGCCGCGCCCTCGTCGGCCGGACGCGGTTTTAAGAGTCATCAATGTTCGTCCGCCGCACCTCACCGAACCCCGGCAAACGCGCGCATCTGAAAAACCAAAAGCCCGTCATCCTGAGCGAAGCCCGGCTTTGCGGGCGCAGTCGAAGGACCTCTTACTTTTTCCCCTCCTCGGTGCGCACACGGCACGGGGGAAAAGTAAGAGGTCCTTCGACTGCGCTTCGCAAAGCCGAAGCTCCGCTCAGGATGACATTGGAGATGCCTCCCTCCCTCAAAATACGGGGCCTCGTCGCGATATTCCTGTCGTTCGTCCTCCTCGCATTCACCGGCTGCGGCAGCCCGCGCAGCGACGCGCTGGCGACGCTGCGGAAAGTCGGGAACGAGCGTCTGCGCGACGAGGCGGCATGGCTTTACAAAGACGTCTTCGCCGCGCGCGCACCCGCCTTCACGAATGTCCGCAGCGCGCAGTGGCCGCCGTCGTTTCAACGCTTCACGCCGCTGCATGTCGGTGCGTTTGCCGATGGCTTCGCACTCGCGCTGAACGAAAAGGGCGACCTCGAATCCGGTCTCTACGTCGTCCCGCTGCACATGGATCGCACGCCCGCCGCGACCGCGCACGCCAGCTTCGAGCGGCTCGACGACGGCGTGTTTTGGTACGTCTTCACGCGCTGAAAAAAGCCGATCGGGCTCGCGCCGGGCGGCCCCGTTTCCATATCACTCCGCGCGATGTCCCCCACCCTCGCCATCCTCCCGCCAAATGGCCTCCTCCTGCTCACGCTCGGCGTGATCATCGGCCTCGTCCTCCTCATCGCGAAATTCAAATGCAACGCCTTTGTCGCGCTCGTCATCGCCTCGCTCGCCATCGGCCTCGGCTCCGGGATGCCGCTGATGACCCTCGGCACGCAGCTCGGAATCGTCGAGAGCTTCGAGGCCGGCGTCGCCAAAACCCTCGGCGGTCTCGCGATGATCATCGGCCTCGGCACCGTGCTCGGAAAGCTGCTCTCCGAGTCCGGCGCGGCCGAAGTCATCGCCAACACCATGGTCCGCTGGCTCGGCCCGAAGCGCCTCGATTACGCCGTGATGATCGTCGCGTTCATCATCGGCATTTCGATTTTTTTCAACGTCGGCGTCATCCTGCTCGGCCCCATCGCCTTCATGCTCGCGCGCGAAACGGGCACGCCGCTCCTGCGCCTCGCGCTCCCGATGGCGGCAGGACTTTCCACCGCGCACGGCCTCATCCCGCCGCATCCCGGGCCGATGGCCGCGATCACTTTGATCCACGCCGACACCGGCAAAACGATCCTCTATTCCCTCATCGTCGGCGCGCCGACCGCCCTCATCACCGGCCCGCTCCTCGCCCGCTGGGTCGCCCCGCGCGTGCCCGTCGAGCTCGGCGGATTGCTCGCGGAAATGAGCGGCCGCCCCGCCGCACCGATCGCCCCCGGCTTCGGCGTCAGCCTTTTCACGATGCTCCTCCCCGTGCTCCTGATGCTCCTCGCGACCGCCGCGAAAATCTCGCTCCCCGTCGAAAGCGCCGCGCGTCAATGGATCGAATTCATCGGCGCACCGACCGTCGCAATGCTCATCGCGGTGCTCGTTTCGTTCTACACTTTCGGCGTCCGCTGCGGCCTCACCCGCTCGCAGATTTTGAAGTTCAGCGAGGTCTGCCTCGGCCCCGTCGCCGGCCTTTTGCTGCTCATCGGCGCGGGCGGCGGCTTCAGCAAAGTGCTCGATAATTCCGGCGTCGGCGCAGCCATCGCGACCATCGGAAAAACGCTCCCGATTTCACCACTCCTCCTCGGCTGGTGCATGGCCGGGCTGCTCCGCATCGCCATCGGCAGCGCCACCGTCGCCGTCACCACCACCGCCGGCCTCATGGCTCCCGTCATCGCGGGCGATCCCAGCGTGAACAAGGAACTGCTCGTCCTCGCGATGGGCTCCGGCTCGCTCATCCTGTCGCACGTCAACGACTCCGGCTTTTGGTTCGTGAAAGAATACCTCGGCATGACCGTCGAGCAGACCTTCAAAACCTGGACCGTGGTCGAGACCGGCATCGCGACCGTCGCGATCGTCATCATCCTCGGGGTCAATGCGCTCGTCTGACCGGGGGAAGCTCACGAGTCCATGAACCCCAAGCCGTCATCCTGAGCGAAGCCCGGCTTTGCGGGCGCAGTCGAAGGAACTCTTACTATTTCCCCCGTTGCGCGCGTAATCGGGGGAAATAGTTAGAGGTCCTTCGACTCCGCTTCGCTCCGCTCAGGATGACGAAAGAAAGCAGCGTGTCCGCGCCATCGCTCCGCGCAAAATCCATCGACGCCCCCCGCCTTTCCCGGCGAAAAAACGCACCCACCAATCCACCACCATGAAACGCCTCCTCCCCGCCCTTTTCGCCCTCGCCGCCATGCCTGTCGTCTGCCTGGCCGCTGAACCTGCGGCGGGCAGTTTCAAGGGTGCCATCGGCCTGCAGCTCTACAGTTTTCGCGACTCGTTCAAGGCCGACGTGCCCGGCTCGCTCGACAAAGTGAAGGCGCTCGGAATCGTCGAAGTCGAGACTGCCTCGACCTACGGAATGCCGCCGGAAAAATTCGTCGCGATGCTCGCGGAACGAGGCCTGAAGCCGATCAGCGGGCACTTTCAATACGGCGCGATGGAGAAAGACATCGACGCCTCCGTCGCCGAGGCGAAGGCTCTCGGGCTGAAATTCGCCGCCTGCCCGTGGATCCCGCACGACGTCGCGGAATTCACCGAAACCGTCGCTCGAAAAGCCGCCGCCGACTTCAACAAATGGGGCGAGGCCTTCGCGAAAGCGGGGATCAAATTTGCGTATCACCCGCACGGCTACGAGTTCGTCCCGCGCCCCGATGGCAGCACGCTTTTTGATCTGCTCGCCACCGAGACCAAGCCCGAGTTCGTCACGTTCGAGATGGACGTTTTCTGGATCATTTTCCCCGGACAGGACCCGGTGAAATTGATGGAAAAATACCCGACCCGCTTCTCGCTCATGCACCTCAAAGACCTCCGCAAAGGTGCGCGCACCGGCATCTACACCGGCCACACCGACGTGAAAGACAACGTGCCGATCGGCAGCGGCCAGGTCGATTGGCCCGCCGTCCTCCGCGAGGCAGCGAAGGTCGGCGTGAAGCATTATTTCATCGAGGACGAATCGCCCATCGCCGAGCAGCAGATGCCGGAAAGCATCCGCTACCTCGAGTCGCTGAAATAGCCGCGGACGAGAAGGCGCGACCTACTCGCCCTTCCGTTCCCAGTGTTCTTTCTTGGCAATCGAATCGGCGAGGTGGAGCGGCCACTCGGGATCTTTCAAGAAGTCGCTGCCGCTGTTTTTCAGCTCGCGATACGTCTCCACGTAAATCGCGTTTTCCTGCGAATCTTTGTCGCCGAGCGCGGGATAACGCCGCACCGCTTCCTCCTGCGCGCGCTTCGTGATTTGCGCGGGCGTCTCCAGCAGCGCGGGCGGCGCGGCGACCTTTTCCGCCGGAGCTTCGCCGAGGATTTGCACGCCGTCGCTGGCGAGGGAAATGCGCAGGTCGTTCACCAGCACGATCGTCTCGCCGCCCTTCACCTCGTCGAGCGGCAGCACCTCGCCGGCCTTGAGCAGGTAGGGTTTTCCATCCACGACCACGCGCGCATCCTTCAGCATCCGGACGCGCCGGCCCGTCGGCGATTCGGCGGTTTTCCCGCCGAGTTCGCGCGTGAGCAGCGGCAGCTCTGGCTCCGGCGCGGGCGGCACCGGCACCACGGTGGCGGGCGTCTCGGACGACGCCGCAGTCACGCGCGCGAACCGTTCCGCGGCGACGTAGCCGCGCTCGAAAAACGCGAGCACCGCCCCGAGCAGGCAGGTCATTCCGACCGCCAGAAACACCCCATTTCGCTGATGGAAAACGTGCAAACGAGCGAGCACCCACAGCAGGGTGAACGCGAGCAGACATGCCGCCAGCGGCAGCAGCGCGCGCGAGCCGGTGAGCAGATTTGCGATCACCAGCAGCACGAGCGCGAGGCCGAGAAAAAGCAGCCCCAACTGCAGATTCCGCACGCCCGCCGGCTTCGGCTTCATCGGCAAATCCACGTATTGCGGCACGAATTCCCCAGTCTTTTTAGGCCGCGTTTCGGCGGACTCTTTGTGCAAAAGACCGCGCAGATTTTCGATGGGGGTTTCGGGTTTATCCACGGGTCGAAATCTCAAACGTACTCGGTCTGCCCGTCGTAGCCGTGGCTCACCAGGCAGGGGTGGCCGATGGTCGCCAGAATCTGCCGGGTGATGTTCAGCTTGTTCTCGAGAAAGTTGTCATCATGGATCGGGTCGTGGTGCGTGATGATCCAGCGTTTCGCGCCGGAAAGCTTCGCGAGCAGGCACGCGTTCGAGACCGAGCTGTGGCCCCAGCCGATCTTGTCGGGATATTCGTCGTTCGTGTATTGCGCCTCGTGGATCAGCACGTCCACGCCGGTGAAAAAATCGATCTGCTTCCGGTACGGCGCGACCAGCGGGTGGTCGATCGTCATCCCCTCTGGCGAGCCCGTGTAACCCTGCAAAAACTCGTTGTCCGGCACCCACGCGATCTTGAATCCATCGAGGTCGATCTTGTACCCGACAGTCGCGCCGGGGTGCTGCGTGAATTCCCACGAGATCTTCACGTCACCAAAAACGAGCGGATTGCTGGCGAGATGCTTGAAGCAAATGCTCGAGTTCAAGTCGTCCATCTGGACCGGGAAATATTCGCGATCGAGCTGACCGCGAAAGACCGACTCGATGTTCTTGCCGAAGCCCTCCGCGCCGTAGATTTCGATCTCGAAACCGGGCACGTACGCCGGCGCAAAAAACGGGAAACCCTGGATGTGATCCCAGTGCGTGTGCGTGATGAAAAGGTGCAGCTTGCGCGAGGTCTGCGTCATCAGCGCGAGGCCGAGATCACGGATGCCGGAGCCGGCATCGAAGATAAATTTTTCTTCGCCGTACGTGACCGACAGGCATGAGGTATTGCCGCCATGCCGGAGGAAGCGCGCGCCCGGCGTCGGAGTCGATCCACGTGTTCCCCACAAGCTGAAACGCCCGTGCTGCGCGGCCAGCCGCGGCTTGTAAACATCCGGCTCTCGCGGCGCCTCCACCGGCGCGACGCCGAGCAAACTCGCCCGCTGCCGACGCGCGAAAAACGCGTCCACTTTTTCGATGAGTTCATCCATGTTGAACGGTTTGAAGAGCAGGTCGAAACGGCCGAGCTCGCCGAGCGTCGCCTTGTCGATTTTAAGGTCGCGCGTCATGCAGATCATCACGCCCATTTTCGCGCAGCGGGGATCGGCGTGCAGCGTTTTGAGAATCCCGAAGCCGTGGACCCGCGGCATCATCATATCGAGGATCGCGAGGTCCGGGGAAGTCTCGCGAGACTTGCGCAGACACTCTTCGCCGTCGGTCGCGATTTCCACTTCGTAGCCCCGGCCTCGCAGCGCCTCGCTCATTTTGAAGGCGGTCACGCGCACTTCTTCGCCGATGAGGATCTTGCCTCGTGATTGTGGGGGATTCATCGCACGCGACACTGCACAGCGCAGAGAGGAACAAAAGTTCGCGCGGAGGAAAAGAACGGAAACCAAGCCAGCCCGCGCCTTCTCATAAAACGGTCCCTCGCAGCAGCAGCAGCGCAACGCTGAAGTAAATCACCAGACCTGTCACATCGACGAGCGTCGCCACGAAAGGCGCGGATGACGTCGCCGGATCGAGCCCGATGCGGCGCAAAATCAGCGGCAGCATCGAGCCGGCGACCGCGCCCCACAGCACCACGCCCATCACCGCGCACGCGACGGTCAGCGCGACGAGAAAGTGATGCGGCCCGTACGTCGTCGAGACCGCCGACCAAAGCTCGATCCGCGCAAACCCGATCACCCCGAGAATCCCGCCCAATAACAATCCCGCGGTGATCTCCTTTCGCATCACGACCCACCACTGATGCAGCCGCACCTCGCCCAGCGCCATCGCGCGGATGATTAAAGTCGAGGCCTGCGAGCCCGCATTTCCGCCGCTCGAAATGATCAGCGGCACGAACAGCGAGAGCACGAACGCCTTCGTAATCTCGCGCTCGAAAAAACCCATTGCCACCGCCGTGAACATTTCGCCGACGAACAGAATCGCCAGCCACGGCGCGCGCTTTTTCACCATCATCCACATCGACGCCTCCATGTACGGCTCTTCCAGCGCGACGACACCGCCCATTTTCTGGATGTCCTCGGTCGCCTCCTCCTCCTGCACATCGAGCATGTCATCGACCGTCACGATCCCGAGCAGCTTCTCCTCCGAGTCGATGACCGGCAGCGTGTTGCGATCGTATTTTTTGAAAAGGTCGAGCGCCAGTTCCGCGTCATCCGTCGCCCGCATCGCGACGAACGAACTGTCATGCACCTCCGCGACTTTCGTTTCCACCGGCCGCAGCAGGATCTCGCGGATGCGCAAATCGTCGATCAGCCGGCCGCGTTCGTCCGTGACGTAAAGCACGTTGAGCGTCTCCGAATCGCTCCCATTTTCCCGGATGTGATCGAGCACCTGCTGAATCGTCCAATCCGCGCGAACGCTGATGAAATCAGGGGTCATCAGCCGGCCGACGCTTCCTTCCGGGTAATTCAACAGCCCCTGCGCGACCGCCCGTTCCTCCGGCGAAAGCAGCGTCAGCAACTGCGCCACCGCCGCTCCCGGCAGCTCCTCGAGCAGCGCCGTCCGATCGTCCGGCGACATGTCGTTGAGAATGCGCGCAGCGTCCTCGCGGCCCATCGCTTTCAGCACGACGTGCTGCGCGTCGGGATCGAGATATTCCAGCACCTCCGTCGCTTCGTCGTGCGGCAAAAGCCGGAAGACCACCGCCTGATCTTCGTCCGGCAAATCGGTGATCAACTCCGCCACATCGACCGGCGCAAAATCGACGAGCACCTCGTGCAAGCCGGTGAAATTCCGGGCTTCGATCAGCTCTTTGATTTCGGGTCCGAGGAGGTTGCCGAGCATGGGAAAACAGGTTTTGGGCGCGAGTGCGGAGAGCGTCGAGGAAAAGGTTGCGCCCGCGATCACGCGAGTCTGGGACCGCGCAAAACCGCTCCGCACTTTTGATTGGCCGCCTCCCGCGCCGCCACTAGCGTTTCGCTGTGAGCTACACGGTTTTCGCACGCAAATATCGCCCGCAGACGTTCGACGACGTGATCGGGCAGGAGCACATCACGACGACGTTGAAAAACGCGATCGAGCAGCAGCGCCTCGCCCACGCTTACATTTTCGTCGGCCCGCGTGGGACCGGGAAAACCTCGACCGCGCGCATCATGGCGAAGGCGCTCAACTGCGAAAAAGGCCCGACGATTTTGCCCTGCGGAAACTGCGACGCCTGCCGCGAGATCGAGCGTGGCACAGGGATGGACGTGATGGAGTTCGACGCCGCCTCGAACACGCAGGTCGATAAAATCCGCGAGATCATCATCGAAAACGTCAAGTACCAGCCGACCCGCGGGAAATACAAAATCTACATCGTGGACGAGGTCCACATGCTCTCCGCGTCGTCGTTCAACGCGCTCTTGAAAACGCTCGAGGAGCCGCCGCCGCACGTGATGTTCATCTTCGCCACGACGAACATTGAGAAGGTGCCGACGACCATCCTCAGTCGCTGCCAGCGCTTCGATTTGAAGCGCATTTCCGTCCCGCTCATTTCCGGCCATCTGCTCGAAATCGCGCGGAAGGAAAACATCGCGCTGAGCACCACCGCCGCCGACACGCTCGGTCGCGGAGCCGAGGGCGGAATGCGCGACGCCGAGTCGATGCTCGATCAACTCGTCGCCTTCTGCGGCGACAAAATCGAAGAGGCCGACGTGCTGAAAATCTTCGGCTTCACCGCGAAACAGACCGTCGCGAATCTCAGCGAATTCCTCATCGAGGCCGATGTCCCGCGGGCACTCGGACTGATCCACGAACAAGCCGAAGCCGGCAAAGATCTCAGCCGCCTCCTCGGCGATCTGATCACACATCTCCGCAATCTCCTCGTCTCAAAGGCCGATCCCGGCGGCGTGAAAGACGAACTCGGCGACGACGCGCTCGCCGCCCTGGCTGCGCAAGCCGGGCGGCTGCCGATGAGCAAATTGCTCGAACTGATCGAGCAATTCGCCTCCGCCGAAGCGCAGATGAAATGGGCGCCGAACAAGCGAATGCACTTCGAGATCGCGATCATCCGCGCCGTGCAAACTCTCAGCCAGGCCAGCCTCACCGACGTCATCGAGGCGCTCGCCGCGATGCGCGACGGCAAGGAAATCGCCCCGCCCGCGCCGCGCCCGTCGCCCGCCAAGCCTGTGGCGAAGCCGCTTCCCAGCCCGGCCGTCGAAAAGTCCGTCGCCCCACCAACGGTCGCCGTTCCCCAAATCCCCGCCGAGCCTCTCCCGCAAAAAGCTCCCAATGCGCCGACGCCGGAACCACCCGCGCTTACACCCGTCATCGCGGAGTCCGCTGGAGAGCATCGCGCCGTCGATGCTCCGCCCGCGCCCGCCGCACCGCCGATCACCCCCGAAAATCTGTGGTCCGGCCTGCTCGTGGAAATCCGCCGTCAGCGTCCGCTCATCGCCATGTGGGTCGAAGCCGGGACCGTCCTCGACCTCGACGCCAACAGCGCCACGGTCGGCTTTCCGACCGACTCGCTCGCGCCGGAATATTGCGACCAGCCGGGCAACCGCGGCTTGCTCGAAGAAATCGCCAGCAAGCTCGCCGGTCGTGTTTTGAAGTTCAAATTCGTCAAGCGCGCGGAACTCAAAACCGCCGTGGAAAACAAGCCAGCGCAGAACGCTGAAACGCCGGTCGATCCAGTCGAAGCCTTCAAAAACGATCCGCTCATCCGCAAAGCGCTCGAACTTTTCAAAGCCGAAATCCAGCCGGCCTGAGCTACACCACGGATGACGCGAATGACGCGGATTCAGAATCGGAACATCCGCGCGATCCGCGCCATCCGCGGTTCAAATTTCAACCCATCGAGATTCAAAATATGAACATCCAAAAAATGATGAAGCAGGCCGCCAAGATGCAGGAGCAAATGGCGCAAACGCAGGCGGAACTCGCCGACAAACAAGTCACCGCGACGGCAGGCGGCGGCAAAGTCACCGTCATCGCGAATGGCGCGGGCGATGTCGTTTCGATCAAGATCAGCAAAGAAGTCGTCGATCCCGAGGACGTGGAAATGCTCGAAGAGCTCATCCTCACGGGCGTCCGAAAGGCGATCGAAGAAGGCAAGGCGCTGGCCCAAAATGAGATGGGCAAACTCACGGCGGGCATGGGCCTCCCGCCCGGATTGGGCTTCTGACGCGGGCCGCCAAATCAGCGGACAGCCGATCGCCCCGCGAAGAGCGAACCGAGGGTGATGAAAACCATCAGCCTTCTCACCGTGATCGCAGCCGCGGCGGTCATGTTTCTTTCGGCCTGCGCAGCCGACCACGCATCCGGTTCAGCGAGCGGCACCGGTGCCGTCAGTGGCAGCGGCGCGGCCGGTGGCGCGGCGAGCGGCGGCCGATAATACCTTCCCGCTCAGAACTCGGCTCGCCAGCCACGCATCGTTTTTTCCAAACTCCGATGCCGCTCGCGTTCGCCTGCGAATGCCCGTGCCCACTTGATCCTCGGGCGGATCGCTGTCTCGAACTTCGTCGCGGGCAAGGCGACACCGAGCTTTTCCAGCGCATAAATCGCCGCGCCTCGGATCGATGCCTCGGGCTCGTCGTTCGGATGCACGGTTTGGCCGAGAACGTCGGCGAGTCGCTGCAATGAGGCCGGAGACTTCTGAATTCCGCCCGAGACGATGATCTTCGGAACGCGCGGCTCATCCGCAAGGAGCGGCTCGGCGATGAGGGCGAGGCGGTGGTAGGTCGCCTCGGTGATCGCCTGGAGAAGATCGAGCGCGGTGGTGTGTTGCGTGATGCCGTGGATCGCGCCGGGGTCGTCTTCATTCCACGATGGCGCGCGCTCGGCGGTCCAAAAAGGCAGAACCGTGAGCCCGTGTGCCGGGCCCGGCTCGGCGGCGAGGCGCTCCTCGATGGTCGCGGCGTCGGGCAACGCGAGTTCGCGCAGGCACCAAGCACGCAGATTGCCAGCATTGCTGACCGCGCCGCCGACGAGAAATCGGCGCGCATCGACGCGGTAGCAAAATAGCCCGAACGGCGCGCGCGCATCCTCACCCTCACGCATCACGCGCAGCGCGGCGCTCGTGCCGACATTGATCGCGGCGAAGCCCGGCTTGGTCGCGCCGGAGCCGAGATTGCTCGCCGCGCCGTCGCCGATTCCGGGGAACCACGGCACGCCGCGCAGCTCGGGAAAACTCTGCGCGAGCGTGTCGCCGCAGATCGATGGCTCGTCGCTGAGCGGGCGCAGTTTCGCCCGATCCAGCTCGCAGCGCTCCAGCATTTTAGAGCTCCAGCGCAGCTTCGTCGGATCGAACAAACCCGTCCCCGTCGCCATGCCGATCGCGCAGTTCGCCTCGCCGCAAAGCCTGAGCTGGAGCCACTCCGCAGGCGACATCCACTGCGCCACTTGATTGAAAATCCGCCGCTGCGTCCGCCGCAGCCACGTCATTTTCGCCGGCCAGAACGACGCCCGCAACATGCACCCCGTCGCCGCGTGGACCTTCTTTTCCGACATCTTTTCCCGCAACTCCGCCGCATCTCCCCGGCACCGCGCATCCGCCCAAGTGATCACCTTCGTCACCGGCTCCCCCGCTGCATCGCACCCGATGAGGCTGTGCCAAAAACACGAGACCCCGATCCCCGCGATCGCGCGCCCGCGGAGCTGCGCATCGTCGCGATACGCCTGCATCGTTCCCTCCAGACACAGCGTCACCGCATTCAACAACACCGCCGGGTCGAGCTCCGCTTCGCCGCTGCTCGAGGTGATCAGCGCGTAGCTCTGCTGCGAAGTCGTCTCCACCAGCCGATTCGCCCGCTCGTCAAAAAGCGCCGTGCGCGTGGAAGAAGTACCGATGTCGAGCGCAAGGATCAGGGATGACATCCCCGACCAATGCCGAATCACACCGCGCGAATGAAGCGTGAATGATGACACCTTTGATTTGGGCGGACCAACTACGCCGTCACGCGCTCGCGGAGTGATTTCGGTTTGACTGCCGGGACGTGCTCCCGGAACGTCGTACGCAGTGGAGGGCTACCGAGTCGAAGTAGGCTGATGCGCGCAACTGGGGAAACTCGATCCAACGAACAGGACCAATTTGAAATATGAAAAGTAATGACCTCATCACGGTGGACTCGGATATCTTGGGCGGCACACCGGTTTTCAAGGGCACCCGCGTACCCGTGAAGACGTTATTCGATTATCTCGAAGACGACTACACGCTGGACGAATTCCTCGACTGCTTCCCCACCGTCACTCGCGAAATGGCGGTGCGGATGCTCAAGGAATCGCGCGCGCTGATCCTGGAAATTGCCGCGTGAGGACATTGTTCGAAAAACCATGCTCATCTACCTCGATAACAGCGTGCTCAACCGACCCTTCGACGACCAGCGCCAGCCGCGCATCTGGCTGGAGACTCTGGCCTTTAGCGCGATTCTCCAGATGATCGAGGCTGGCGAAGTGGAATTGGCGAAATCGCCCATTCATTTTGTTGAAAACGATCGCTCGCCTTTCGCCAGCCGCCGCCAGTGGGTCGAGTGATGCCTTGCCCTGGCAAAAGTGGACGCCAGGCTTTCCGAATCCATCCGCCTCCGCGCCCGGGTTCTGGAGGGCGGCGGCGTGAAACCGCTCGACGCGCTTCACGCGGCCTGCGCCGAAGAGGCGGGCGCCAGCCATTTGCTCACCAGTGACGACGCATTCGTAAAGCGGTATGCCGGTTCGATTGCGGTGTTGAACCCGTTGGATTTCGTCCTCACCTTAACCTAATCAACTCCATGAGCATCCAGATTGAATCTGAACAAGCCACCATCGAAGAAGCCGCTGATATTCTGCTGGAGCGGATGCCGCCATCCAAGGTAGCCCGGCTCCTCTCCGCATGGCAGGTGGGCCATGGTGACTATCTCGCATTGCGGGAAAAGCTGTTTGAGGGTGAAACCGTGGATAGCCTCTTTGAAAAGGCCAAAGCAGAGCACGGCAAGTAACTAAATCGGCGGGGCTCGCCATCCAGAGCCAAGAAACTATGAAAACATCGCATCGCAAGCTATTGAGCAGCCTCGCCGCACTTCTGCTGCCGGTCACGAGTTTCGCGCAGGTGAATAGTGGGAGCGACGGGCACGACGGCGCGTTGAACCCGGCGAGCAACCTCGTCATCGACATGGCCGACCACCCGGATGGCATTTACCACTACACCTCCGTCAACAT
>JAYVPW010000040.1:0-33926 GCA_043777315.1 Spartobacteria bacterium
GAGGCCGAGCTTGATGGCGGCGGCAGCACGGCAGATTTTTCGCGACACGAAATTTTCGCCGCGCCGAGGCGACTCATGGTTGTAGGTGATGCCGTTGCAGGCAAAGAGGCCGAAGGATTCGCGGTAGATGCGGACCATCTGCGTGGCGAAGGCCTTGGCGCAGCCGTACGGGTTCACGGGCGCAAATGGAGTGTCCTCATCCTGCGGCACCTGCTTCGGCCGGCCGAAAATCTCGCTCGAAGAGGCGTGGTAAAATCGCGTGGAGGGCGGCATGTCGCGGATGATTTCGAGCAGGCGCAGGGTGGCTGTGGCGGTCATCTCGCAGGTGGATTCTGGAATCTCGAAGCTCAGGCCTACATGGCTCTGGCCGGCGAGGTGATAGATTTCCTGCGGGCGCACTTTGGCGAGGATGCGCCGGAGGGTGGTGGCGTCGTCGAGGTCGGCGTAATGCAGATAGAGCTGTTTTCCGTAGATCTCGGGATTATCAAACAGATGCTTCAATCGCGACCGGCCCAAGGTGCTGGTGCGACGAACGATGCCGTGAACTTCATAGCCTTTCGCCAAGAGCAGCTCGGCCAGATAGGAACCGTCCTGTCCGGTGATGCCGGTAATGAGGGCGTGGGTAGCCATGATGGTTGGATCTTCGGCGGGAGCAGTGGTCGTCCCTCGAGTCAATGCATCAAGAGAGCGAGGGGACGGGCTGGGAAAGGATACCGTTCGAGAGGGGTGGTCAACGTCGCCGACGGGGGATTCGGGAGGTTTTGGAACCCGATGCCTGACGTGGGTTTCTGAGTCTGTGTCGTTGCTTCTCATGGACGGAGCGGCGGACGCTGTCGAGGACGTTGGTGAAGGTGACGGCGGTGGCGCGGAAGTCGGCCATCGGGTCGGCGATGGAGGCGGCGACGGAGGCGGAGCCAGCGGCCTGGAGGAGCAGGTCGGGATTGAAGTCGCGGATGATCGCGGAGAGGTCGGCCTGTGCGGCGTCGGCCTGGAGGTGTCGGCCGGACCAGCCGGGTTCGGGCTGGCTGGAGCGGCTGACGCCGAGGATTTCGTGTCCCTCGGCGGCGGCGAAATTCCCGAAGCTCGCGCCGACGAATCCGCGGTTGCCGGTGACGAGGATTTTCACGCTGGCAGAGGTCCGCGGGAGATGGAAGGCGGACGGGGGAAAGACATGGGCGCTTATTCTCCGATGCGCTGTGCGGTGTCAACGACCACAACTTGGCGGGGATGAGTCGGCGGTGTGGTTCAGCGGCGGGCGAATTTCAGGCCGGCGACGAAGAGGCAGAAGGTGGCGCAGAGGGCGAGGGCGAGGATGTTTTCCGAGAGGCGAGGGGAGAAGATGAGGAGGAAGCCGTGGCCTTTGATGAGGGCGGAGAAGCTGGAGACGCAGAAGGGCATGAGGAAGAGGCGAAAGGTCTGCCAGTGGTCGGGGTGGGATTTGCCGCTGCTCGTGCTGAGGATGAGGGCGATGCCGACGATGGCGGAGATGCCGAGGGAGGTGAGCCAGAGATTTGGGCTCGGGTCGAAGTAGCGGGTGACGAAGAAGGCCCACCAAATGAGGTAGCACCAGAGGACGATGCGGCCGGAGGTGAGGGCGGCGAAGTAGCGCACGGAGGTGGAATTTAGGATTTAAGATTTAGGATTTAGCATTTCAGAACCGGACAGTGAGTTGCCGGTCGTCACGCGCTCCCATTCGGGTCGAAGGCTAAGTTCGTCGATCCAATGATTCAGGTCTGCGTTCGGCAGGTTCGCGGTGGAAGAGAGAATGGCGCGGATGTCGTCGAGGTGTTTCTCGGATTTGCCTTCGCGAAAAAAGAGGAGCTTGTGGACAATGACCGCGGCGGGCGGGGAAAAGTAGAACGTGCCGAACGGCGTTTCGAGACGTTGCCGGTGTTGCAACTCCCAGCGGGCGAGCTCGCTTTTCCCGGTGAGATAGCAGTCGGCGCGAAGGGCGCTGTGATGGTGGATGATGTTGAAATGGCCGCGTGATTCCCGGGCGATTTCGGTGAGGAGAATCTCGGCTGGAGGAAGATAAAAATCCTCCGATGGAAAGGCGCGGATGAGCGCGGCGACGTGACCGGGATCAAGGGAGAGGACGAGGTCGGCGTCGAGGGTCAATCGTGGCCGTCCGTAGGCGATGGCGGCGAGACCTCCGACGAGGCAGTAGCGGATGCCGGCGGCGTCCAGGCGCGCGGTGAGGAGGCTAAGCTCCTGCATGGCCGGTGACGAAAACGAGGCGGGTGAGGCGTTGAATTTCCGCCTCGCTCGCTCCGATATTTTGGGTGCGCAGCCAGGCTGCTTTGAACTCCCAAGCGGTCCGGTAGAGAGACTGCGCAATTTCGAGTCGGCGGTGCGGGGTCATGTGGCGAATGAGCTCGGCTTGGATGGATTCGGCGTGGGAAATGGCGAGCGACATGGGAGGCGGAGGTGTTGAGATCGGGGGCAGCGGATTTTTGGGGCAACGTTCAACGTCCAACGTCCAACGTCCAACGTCCAACGTCCAACGTCCAACGTCCAAGTCTGAGCCCGAAACTGGCAAACTCAGAATGTCGAACTTGCGGGTGTGATTCCTCGATTTCCCGGCTCCAAATCAATCGCCGTAGCCGCCGGGGTGGCGGAGGTGCCAGGACCAGGCGCTTTCGATGATGGTGTCGATGGATTGGAAGCGGGGTTTCCAGCCGAGGGTTTGCTGGATTTTGGAGGACGCGGCGATGAGGCGGGCGGGGTCGCCGGGACGGCGGGGCTGCTCGATGACGGGGATCGTTTTGCCGGTGACGCGCTCGCAGGTGGCGATGATTTCGCGGACGCTGGTGCCGCCGCCGGTGCCGAGATTGAAGAACGCGCTTTCGTCGGTGGTGAGGGCGAGCATGTGCGCCTGCGCGAGATCGACGATGTGGATGTAGTCGCGGATGCAGGTGCCGTCGGGCGTTTCGTAGTCGGTGCCGAAGATTTCGACGTGCGATTTTTGGCCGAGGGCGACTTTCAAGACATTCGGGATGAGGTGGGTTTCGATGCGGTGATCTTCGCCGAGTTTCTCGGTCGCGCCGGCGGCGTTGAAGTAACGGAGGGCGACGAATTTCAGCCCGTGAATCTCGTCGTACCAGCGCAGGATTTTCTCGAAGATGAGCTTGGATTCGCCGTACGGATTGATCGGGCGCTGCGGGAGCGTTTCGTCGATCGGGAGGCGATCGGGCGGGCCGAAAGTCGCGCAGGTGGAGCTGAAGACGAGGCGCTTGACGCCGCTCGCGACCATGGCGTCGAGGAGGTTGATTCCGCCGAAGACGTTGTTGCGGAAATACTTCGACGGGTTGGTCATCGACTCGCCGACGAGGGCGTTCGCGGCGAAGTGCATGACGGCTTCGGGCCGCACTTTTTCCACCGCGTCCTCGATGTCGCAGCGCTGCTGGAGGTCGCCGACGATGAGCTCGGCGCGGGGATCGACGGCGGCGCGGTGGCCCTCGGTCAGATTGTCGAAGATGGTGACGCGATGGCCGGCGTCGAGGAGTTGCTCGGCGCAGATGCTGCCGATGTAGCCGGCGCCGCCGGTGAGGAGGATGTTCATATTTTTAAAAAGGATTCACCGCGACGGCGCGACGAGCGCGACGAGGAGCACTCCAAACAATCATTGGGTTTTCTCCCTTTTTCCGTCGCGCGCGTCGCGTCGTCGCGGTGCAAAAATTCATCTCCTACCCTCGGCTGGCGGCCGGTTTTTGTTTGCGAAGTGCGGCGACCATGCGGCGGACGTGCTCGTTGCGCATGCGGCCTTCGAGGAGTTTGAGGCTCATGACGTTCGAGCCCCATTCGAGGATTTCGATGTCCACGTTGCGCACGCCCCAGCGGTTCATCATGGCGCGGCTGGGCATGTAGAGGTCGATGGTTTTCCGTCCGACGAGCGCGGAGCCGTAGTCCTCGATCACGTATTTGTGGCCGTTCATCAGGAAGCGCGTGCCGAGCGGCATCCACGACCAATCGGAGGCGCTGCTGTAAACGTCGCCGCCGAAATGGAGGACGCCATCGACGCCGTTTCTGCGGCCGCCGGGCTCGGTGTGGGTGTAGGCGGTGGTGCGGACGGTCATGTGCTGGCCGGGTTTCGCGGGCTTCGTCGCGCCGGGGGGCGTGGTCGCGCAGCCGACGAGGAAGGCGGCAAAAATCGCGAGCAGGGGGAGGGCGAATTTCATTGGCGGGCGGGAGTTTTAGGCGCGTGAAAGGAGGGCCGCAAATGGAAAGCTGTCGGCGCGCCGGGGAGATGGCGCTTCCGAGGAATTCGCCGCGGCGGGCGCGGCGGGCGCGGGGAGGGAATTCGGGTAGCGCGCTCGTCTCGAGCGCTGGTTTAGGCGTCTCGCCGAAACGCACTTTTGAGAAGCGTGCGTCGTGTGGGCGCGTACCTTTCGGGACGGTTTTTAAAGTTCGTCGCGGCGGGACGCCGCGACCAGCACTCGAGACGAGTGCGCTACCCGGAGGCGGAGGTCGCGCGCCTTCTCTACTCGTCGTTTGCCGCTCCGGAGGTGCGATTCGCGAGGAGGTCGCAGATGCCGCGCTTTTTCGCGGCGGAAATGAAGTCGAGGAAGAGCGTCGCTTCCTGTCCCCACGGGCGTTCGCGGGCGGCGGCGAGGGCTTGGGTGAGGTTGAATCCGCGGCGGTAAATGAGGGCGAAGGCGTCCTTGATTTCCGCACGCGCGGCGGCGTCGAGCCCGGCGCGGCGGAGGCCGATGACGTTGAGCCCGGCGACGCCATTTCGCCCGGCTCCGACGGTGAAGGGCGGCACGTCTTTGCTGAACGCGGAGAGTCCCTGGCAGATCGCGAGGCGGCCGACGCGGATGTGCTGATGGAAGACGCAGCCGCCGCCGATGAAGACGCGATCTTCGACGAGGGCGTGGCCGCCGAGGAGCGCGTTGTTGGCGATGATGATGTGGCTGCCGAGCCGGACGTTGTGCGCGAGATGCGCGCCCGCCATGAGGAAGCAGCCGTCGCCGACGACGGTCGCGGTGCCGTCGCTGGTGCCGCGATGGACGGTGCAGTATTCGCGGATTTTGTTGCCGTCGCCGATGCGGACTTCGCTGCGGACTTCGGGCCTGAAGGCGAAGTCCTGCGGGTCGCCGCCGAGGATCGCGCCGCAGCCGATGACGTTCTCTTTTCCCATGACGACATGCCCGCCGATGACCGCGTGCGCTTGGATTGAGGACCGGTCGCCGATTTGTGCGCCGGCTTCGATCACGGCGAATGGGCCGACAGAAACGTCGGCGCCGAGGCGGGCGTCGGGATGGATCGAGGCGGTGGGGTGAAGCATTTTCGGAGATCGGAGATCGGGCGGAGGAGGCGGAGAACGTCGAACGTCGAACGTCGAACGTCGAACGTCGAATTCAGACGCGCGGCTCCGCCGTCCCCACCCGATCTCCGATCTCCGAACTCCGAACTTCGATCAGATGATCCCGGCCTCGTGGAAGCTGAACCACGGACGGCGGCCGTTGTCGCCGGAGCCGAGGATGACGTGATCGAGGAGGCGGATTTGGAGAAGGTTCGCGCACTCGGCGAGGCGGCGCGTGAGGCTGTTGTCGGCGGCGCTCGGGGTCGGGTCGCCGGAGGGATGATTGTGGACGACGATGACCGCGAAGGCTGCGTGGATCAGGGCCGGACGGAAGATCTCGCGCGGGTGGGCGATGCTTTCGTTCAGGCTGCCGAGCGAAATTTGTTCGACGGTGATGAGGTGATATTTCGTGTCGAGCAGGACGACGCGGAGCGACTCCCTGTTCAGCGCGCGCATCTCAGCGCCGAGCAATTCGGAGATGAGTTGCGGCGAATCCATGCGCGTTTTCGTGAGCGTTTCGCGGGCGAGCCGGGAGGCGAGCCCGAAGGCGGCGGCGAGCTGGACGGCCTTCGCCGGGCCGATGCCTTTTGTTTTCGCGAGCTCCGCGACGCTGCACCGCGCGAGTCCGCTGAGGGAGCCAAATTTCGAGACGAGCTGGCGGCCGATGTCGATGGCGCTCGCGCCGACCATTCCGGTGCGCAGCAGGATCGCGATGAGCTCGCTGTCGCTGAGTGCGGCGGCTCCGAGGGCGATGAGTTTTTCGCGGGGACGCTCGTCCTCGGGCAGTTCGCGGATCGTCAGCGAGGCCATGCCGGCGCGGGGAAATCAGCGGACGAATTGCGCGATCATCGCATCGACCGTGGTGACGAGGCCGACGAGGGCGTCGCGGTATTTATTGCGCGGCACGATGTCGAGCTGGGTCTTCGCATCGAGGAGCATTTTGCGACCGGTGGCGACGGCGGCTTTGATCGCGCCGCCTTCGATGGCGCGGGTGACGAGGTAGTCGAGATCGGAGTCGCCGCCGCTGAGGATGACTTCGCTGAGGCGGTGCCTTTCCGCGGTGTCGCTGTGCTGGAGGAGGTGCAGGATGGGCAGGGTGAGCTTCCCTTTTCGCAGGTCGCTCCCGAGCGTTTTTCCGGCCTTGGCTTCGTCGCCGGCGAGGTCGAGGCAGTCGTCGTAAATCTGGTATGCGGTGCCGAGCCGGAGGCCGAAAGTCTTGAAGGCGCTGATCACTTCGACGTCGGCTTCGTTGATGAAGGCGGCGAGTTCGGTGGAGGCGGCGAAGAGCGCGCCGGTCTTCATCTCGATGATTTTGTAATAGTCCGGCACGCTGAGCGTGAGGTCGAAGCGGCGCTGTGTTTGGATGATCTCGCCGGAACAAACGTCACTCGCGGCGTGCGCGATGCGGCGGCCGATTTCGCCGTTCGGGAAGCTGGAGGAAAGCTTGAGTGCGTGGGCGAACAGGCAGTCGCCGAGCAGCACGGAAATGGCGTTGCCCCACTTTGCGTTTGCGGTCGGCTGGCCGCGGCGCTTGTCCGCGCCGTCGAGGATGTCGTCGTGGACGAGGGTCGCGGCGTGGATGAGCTCGACGACGACGGCGAGGTCGAAGTGGCTCGGGCAGATGTTTCCCGTCGCACCGCCGGCGAGGAGGGCGAGCGCGGGGCGGAGGCGTTTGCCGTGGCTCTCGATCGCGTAGGCGACGTATCCCTCGACCGCGGGATCAAAGGCGCGGGCTTGTTGGCGGATGCGTTCCTCGACGGAATAGAGCTGCGAATTGATCAGCTCGAACGTGCTTTTGAGGGCCTGATTTTTGTCGATCGCGGGTTCGAGTTTCGCAGCTTTTTTCACCGCGCGGAGAATAGGAACGAGCGGGGTGAAGTCAATGGGAGCGGCGCGCTCGCGAGGGAGGATTTCAGGAGGAAAACAGGAAGACAGGAAGACAGGAAAGGAGGGTAGGCAATGTGCTCCGCTTCCGGGCTCGGCCGTCCGATTTCAATTTGCGAAGCGAGGACGACAAAAGAAGACCCGCAAAGCGCCCCTCCTTTTTCCTGTCTTCCTGTTTTCCTGATAAAATCCGAAAGCAAAATTCCGAGCGGCGTCCCGATGGTACCCGTCCACAAAACCGTTGTCATTTTCCGCGCTCGTCCCGCATCGTCCGCGGTTCTTAAAATGCCGTTTACTTTTACGAATCTGACGCGGGCGGTCGAAATCGGGGCGAACTCCTATTTGCTCGAAATCGCGGGCAAGCGCGTGGTGCTCGATTCCGGGATGCACCCTCGGGTGGACGGTGCCGGCGGGCTGCCCAATCACGCGCTGGTCGCGGATGATTCGGTCGATGCGATCGTGCTGACGCACGCGCATCAGGATCACGTCGGGTCGCTGCCGGTGCTGATGCGGAAGCAGCGGCGCGCGCCGGTTTTCATGACCGAGGCGACGCGCGCGCTGAGCGAGGCGATGCTGCACAATTCGGTGAACGTGATGATGAAAAAGCGGGACGAGGGGATCGCGGAGTATCCGCTTTTCACGCATCGCGAAATCGATCTTTGCGTGCGCCGCTGGCGGGCCGCGCCGCTGCATCAGCGGTTCGATGTTTCGGGTGAAAGGATGCCGGTTTCTGAGCAGGCGAAGTTGTCGTTCGAGCTGTTCGATGCGGGGCATATTCTCGGCTCGGCGGGCGTGCTGATTCGGGGGGAAGGTCGGACGCTTTTTTACACGGGCGACGTGAATTTCGAGGATCAGTCGATCATGCGCGGCGCGCGTTTTCCCGAGGAACCGCTCGATGTTTTGATCATGGAAACGACGCGCGGCGACCGCGGCGTGCCGGAGGGATTCACGCGCGCGGCGGAGGAGGAGCGGCTGGCGGCGGCCATCCAGACAGCGTTTGCGCGCGGTGGCGGTGTGCTGATGCCGCTTTTCGCGCTGGGGAAAACGCAGGAGTTGCTCGCGATGTTTCACGGCTTCCGGCGGCGCGGGTTGCTGGCGCGGGACTGCGCGATCTACATCGGCGGGCTGGGCGCGAAGCTCACGGAAATCACGGACAAACTCGCGCATCAGGCACCGCGGCAGCACGCGGATTTGCAGTTGCTCGACGAGGTCGCGCCGTTCGTGGTCGGAGGGCAGGAGGCCGGGACGCTGGCGATCAAGCCGGAGCGGATTTACGCGCTCTCGAGCGGGATGATGACGGAGAAAACGATCTCGAACACCGTCGCGAGGCTCGTGCTGAGCGATCCGACGCAATCGCTCATTTTCGTCGGATATGCCGACCCGGCATCACCGGCGGGGAAAATCCGCGAGGCGGCGATGGGAGACATGGTGCAGGTCAGCCCGGAATTTCCCGCGCAGGAGCTGCGGTGCAGTGTGGAAAAATTCAACTTCAGCGGGCATGCGTCGCGGGAAAGTATTCGGGCCTACGTGAACAAAGTGCGGCCGAAAAAGATCGTGCTGGTGCATGGAGATTTGCCGGCGATCGAGTGGTTCACGGAGACGTTCCGCGGCGACCTCCCGGGGAGCGAAGTGATCACGCCGACCCCCGGCGTGCCGCTCGCGCTGTAGGTTCGCCGCGTCGGCGACGGCGAGTTTTGCGTTGATTGCTCTCGCTCCCGCTTTTCACCTCCCTTCCGGCATGAATGGGATCACGGCTCCACGGACCTCGGCCCCGGCGGCGCGCGGATCCCTCGCCAACACTCGGGCCGTCCTCTTCTGTCCAAGCCCCAAATTCACTTTTCTCAAAAGCACCGCAAAACCGAAAGGAACCTGACCCGTGGCCTACATCGTACAAAACATGACACTGATCCCGCAGGCTTTGAACAAGAGCTGCTGGTATGCGAGCGCGCAGATGGTGATCAGATGGAAGCAAGGGCAGAAGAAGCAATCGTTGATGGGCTTGATACCGCCCGAGCTCGACGCGCGGTGGACGGCGGCGCGAATGCGATCGCGGACCATCTGTGCTACGTCGGCTCGGTCTGGGACGGCGAGCTACGGCTGACGGCGAAGACGCGAGGGCTCGAGGACAAGCCAATTTTCAAATCGGAGCTCGGGGTCGATTCGCAGATTCGCAAGCCGGGCGACGGCGCGAAACCGCCGGAGCTGGCGGGCTTCGATGGCGGGGGGAAAAACTTCGTGCTCGCGGGGATCGCGGCGCACGACGGAGTCCTCGCGTGCTCGATGACTCCGGCAGAACGAAGTGCTTTTTGTGGATGCGAAAATGGGCGCGATTGCAGGCAAACTCGCGGTCGAGAATCCGCGCGGAATCGCGTTCGACACGACCGGCAAAATGCTCGTGCTCAGCGGGACGAAGCTGCTGCGTTTCGCGAGCTGGAATGCGACCACGCCGGAGACGCTGATTGCGAGCGGGCTCGAAGATCCGCGGCACGTAATCGCGGATGCCGCGGGCAATTTTCTCATCACCGACCGCGGCGCGGCGCAGCAGGTGAAAGTGTTTTCGGAAATTGGGCCGCGCCGGTCGCGACGCGCGACATGGATGTGACCGGCGTTTCGCTGCACGACGAATTTTTTGGCCGAGCATTACACAGACACCGGACGGGCGCATTTTCGTCGTCGATGGCGGACGGGCGAGCCTCGTGCGGATCGAGGGGCTCGACTCGATCAAGCGTCTGCCGGAGCAGGTGATCAGCGTCACCGCTGGCGATTTGGACTTCATACTTTTCCCCGACGGGGCGCGTCCCGAGCGAAGAAGAGTAAGAGGTCCTTCGACTCCGCTGCGCTGCGCTCAGGATGACGGGATCGGCGCGCTCACCGAAGGTTTGGGCTATTTTTCGAGGCGCTGCTTTCCATCCGGCGCGGGTTGGGTAGCGTCGGCGGGCCGTGAATTTACCGATGGAAACTGCCGCCAAACCGAACGCCCAACCCCACCTCGTCGCGCGCGATTTGCGGCGGTCCTTTCGGCTCGCTTCGCGGACGATCGACGTGCTGCGGGGGATCAGCGTGGAGGTGAAAAAGGGCGAGGCGGTGTTCCTGTGCGGGGCTTCCGGAGCGGGGAAGACGACGCTGCTTTACACGCTGGCGGGGCTGGAGCGGCCGGGGTCGGGGACGGTGAGCTTCGAGGGGCGGCAGCTCTACGGGAGCGAGTCGGCGGATGCGAAGGTGCGCAATGAACGGATCGGGTTCGTTTTCCAGGGCTACTTCCTTTTGTCCGAACTGACGGCGCTGGAGAATGTGCTGCTGCCGACGATGATCGGCGGGAAGCTGAAGCGGGAGCGCGCGGAGGCGGCGCTGGAGCGGGTCGGGTTAAAGGATCGGCTGCATCATCTGCCGCCGGAATTGAGCGGCGGCGAGCAGCAGCGGGTGGCGATCGCGCGGGCACTGATCAATGAGCCGTCGATCATTTTCGCCGATGAACCGACCGGCAATCTGGACTCGCGGACGGGCGAGGGGATCGTGGAGTTGCTGCTGGCGCTGGTGAAGGAAAACGGCAAAACGCTCGTCGTCGTGACGCACGACGCGAGCCTCGCAGCGCGCGGTGATCGCCGACTGGAAATTCAGGACGGCTTGCTGGTGGCGTGAGACGGCGCGGCGGATTTTTAGCCACGGAAACACACGGAAGTCAGGGAAGGGCAGTTTGAAGAAGGCTTCTGTTTTCCGTGTCCGTTCCGTGTTCTTCCGTGGCTAAACTCCCTTCCCTTCGATTCAATCCGCGGCTCCTTTAATTTTCACCCGCATGAAGAGTCTCCAAATTTACATCGACGGCGCGTTTTTCCCGGAGGGCGAGGCGAAGGTGTCGGTGTTCGATCACGGGCTGCTTTATGGCGACGGGATTTTCGAGGGGATTCGGTTTTATAATGGGCGGGTTTTCAAGCTGACGGAGCATCTTTCGCGGCTGTGGGATTCGGCGAAGGCGATCTGCCTGACGATCCCGCTGACGGTCGCGGAAATGGAGGCGGCGGTGCTGGCGACGATCCGGGAGAATGGCTTGCGCGACGGATATGTGCGGCTGCTGGTGACGCGCGGAGTGGGGAATCTGGGGCTCAGCCCGGATCGTTGCAAAGTGGCGTCGGTGATCGTGATCGCTTCGACGATCCAGCTTTATCCGCCGGAGAAATACGCGACGGGAATGGAGATGGTGACGTGCGGGACGCGGCGCTGCTCGCCGGCGGCGCTGAGCCCGGCGGTGAAGTCGCTGAATTATCTCAACAACATCATGGCGAAGATCGAGGCGAACCATGCGGGCGCCGACGAGGGGCTGATGCTGAACGAGGAGGGCTACGTGGCGGAGTGCACGGGGGACAATATTTTCGTCGTGAAAAATGGGGAGATCACGACGCCGCCGATCTCGTCCGGCGCGCTGAAGGGAATCACGCGGCAGGTGGTGTTCGACATCTGCGCAGAGCTCGGGCTGCCGATCCGCGAAGCGGTGATGACGCGCTACGACATCTACACGGCGGACGAATGTTTCCTCACCGGCACGGCGGCGGAGGTCATCGCGGCGATCAAGCTCGACACGCGCGCGCTCGGCGATGGGAAGCCGGGGGCGATCACCGGACGCATCGTCGCGAGGTTCCGCGAGTTGACGCAGAGCACGGGGACGGCGATTTATTGACGTGATGAATTGCGACGTCTGCAAGCAGAACGCGGCCACCGTTTTCCTCACCCAAATCGTCGAGGGAAAGATGCAGAAGGTGAACCTCTGCGAGTCGTGCTCGAAGGAAAAAGGGGTGACCGATCCGACCGGATTTGCGCTCGCCGATTTGCTGCTCGGGCTCGGTGCGGCGCAAGAGATGGAGCGCGGCGGCGCGGTGCAGAAATGCCCGGCGTGCGGGTTCAGTCAGGCGGATTTCAAGAAGACCGGGCGGCTCGGTTGCAGCGTGTGTTACGAGACGTTTGCGGACGGGCTGCAAACGCTGCTGAAGGGGATGCACAAAGGAACGGTGCATGTCGGGAAGAAGCCGTCGCGCATCGCGAAGTCGCTGGAGATCGAGGCGGAATTGAAGGGTTTGAAACGCGAATTGCAGAGCGCGGTGGCGCAGGAAAACTACGAGTCGGCGGCGGAGCTGCGGGACAAGATCCGGCTGTTGGAAGTCGGGGTCTGAGCGGCGGGACGCGCCACCGATTCGCGTCGATCCGACGGATTTTCTCCGCAGCCCGCGCGGGTGAAGTTCTCCGCGCGTTCGTATCAACTTGTGATACTCTGTCGGCCTCCCGATGCCCTCCCCCTGGTCTCGCTCTTCACGCCGCATTTCCGCCGCCGTTCTGCTTCTGCTGCTCGTCGCGGCTGCGTGGTTTTGGCTGCGGAAATCGGATGAGGTTGAGCGACGCGACGCGCCACCAGTCGCGCAGAAGGTCGAACGCGCGAGCGTGCCGACTGCTGTCGATCCGCCGGTGGCTGCGGAGCCCGCGCCAGTCGTCCCATCTCGCGAATCGCAACGAATCATGGGAGCGTCGCCCGGCCAGACCGCGGCCATTTCGGCCGCGCCCACTGCGCCCGCTGCGCCCACTGCGTCCGCGCTCGTTTCAAACGAGCCAGCCATCGCACCCGCCGCTGCGCCATCTTCAAGCGCTCCGTCTTCCGCGGCAGCGCCCGCTGCTGAGCCAGCGCTGGCGGATATTCTGGGGCAGCCGGGCGTCGATTTGAGCGACCCGGCGCAGCGCGCGCGGGTGGTCGCGCAGATGAACGAAATTGAGCAGCGAAAAAAGCAGGCGGCGCTCGCGAAGGCTGACAAAATGGGCTTTCCCAAGCGGATCGAGCGGCCGGATGGGACGGTGCAGGAGCTCGTGGATTTCGACGGCGACCAGCCGATTTACGCGACGACGCAGAACGTCAACGCGGCCATTTCCACCGGCGCGAATCTTCTCCCGGCACTGCCATACGCGGTGAACGGCGCGGGCTTCACGGTCGGCGTTTGGGACGGCGGCTCGGTGCGCGCGACGCATCAGGAATTCGGCGGACGCGTCACGGTGAAGGACGGCGCGGCGACGATCGATCACTCGACGCACGTCGGCGGAACAATCGCGGCGGCAGGCACCGTCGCGGCGGCCAAAGGAATGGCGACGGCGCTGCGGATCGATTCCTACGACTGGAACAGCGACAAGAGCGAGATGACCGCGCGCGGCGCTTCGTATCCCGCGGAGCCCGGCACGATCTATCTTTCGAACCATTCCTACGGCTACATCGCCGGCTGGAACTACACCGGCAAGGCGTCGCCGGTTTGGGATTGGTGGGGCGCGGGGACGACAAGCACCGGCGTCGAGGACGACTTCGGGAAATACTCGAGCTACGCGCGGGACGGCGATTCGCTCGAGGTTTCGCTGCCGTATTATCTCATCCTGCGGAGCGCCGGAAACGATCGCGCGGACAATCCGAGCACGGGCCAAAGCGTGACGCTTTCGCCGAATGGGTCGAGCACGGTGAGCTACGATCCGGCGCTGCATCCAGCGGGCGACGGCGTTTACAAAGGCGGCGGCTACGACTCGATCGAGTTCGACGCGGTCGCGAAAAACGTGCTCACGGTCGGCGCGGTTTTCGATGCCGTGAGCGGCGGAGTGCGCGCGCCCGCAAATGGGACGATGACGTGGTTTTCCTCGTGGGGTCCGACCGACGACGGGCGCATCAAGCCGGACCTCGTGGCGAACGGATACGATTTGTATTCGAGCTTTTCCGGCAGCGACACGGCCTACGGATCGTTCAGCGGGACGAGCATGGCGTGCCCGAACGCGACCGGTTCCGCCGCGCTGGTGATCAGTTTTTTCGACAAGCTTTTTCCCAGCCACGCGATGCGCGCGAGCACGCTGAAGGCGCTGCTGCTCCACACCGCCGACGATCTCGGGACGGCCGGACCGGATTATCAAAACGGCTGGGGGCTGATGAATGTGAAGGCTGCTGCGGATGTCGTGCAGGCTTACAAAAACAGCCCCGGCACGCAGCGCATCATCGAGGATCGCGTGGCGACCGCGCGCACGAGCGTGACGCATTCCTTCACCTGGAATGGCACGAGCCCGCTCCGCGCGACGCTCTGCTGGACCGATCCCGCGGGTGCCGTGGCGACGAGCAGCGACCTCCGCACGGCGCGGCTCGTGAACGACCTCGATTTGCAGCTCGTCGGCCCGGGAGGCAGCATCCATCAGCCTTTCGCGATGCCGTATGTCGGCGACTGGACGAGCGCGAAGCTCACTGCGGCAGCCACGCCGGGCGCGAATCACACCGACAACGTCGAGCAGGTCTTCGTCGCAAACCCGCCCGCGCCGGGCGTGTATCAGGCCGTCGTCAGCTTCACCGGCACGCTCACGAACGGCGCGCAAAACTTCTCGCTCATCCTCTCCGGCGGCGTGGACACGGCGACTGCGCCCGCCCCTTCCGCGAGCGCGGTGTCGCCCGTTTCGGCGAATGCCGGCGGGAGTCTCGCACTCACCATCACGGGCGCGAATCTGCTGCTCGGCGCGGAAGTGAAGCTCACGAAAACGGGACAAGCTGACGTGCCCGCGACTGGCGTGGAAATCTTCGGCGACTCGGCAAAGGCGCGCGTCAACACCGCGGCGATGGCCGCGGGCGCTTGGAATGTCGTCATCACCAATCCCGACGGGCAAAGCGCGACGCTCGCGAACTCCTTCTCGATCATCGGCGCGCTCGCGCAAGATTCGCTGGAAAGCGGCGCGATCGGCTGGACGCACAGCGCCTCGACCGGCACCGATTCGTGGGCGCTCTCGACCGCGCAGGCCCACTCGCCGACGCACTCTTTTTTCGCGGCCGGGCCAGCCTCGAAAAACGTGGACGAACTTTACGCGCCGGCGATTTCGATCCCGACGAACGGCTCGAATCTGCAGCTTACGTTCTGGCATTCCTACGATCTTCAAAGCGGGCGCGATGGCGGCGTGCTCGAGTTTTCGATCAACAGCGGCGCATGGTTCGACGTCGTTGATGCGACCTCGGGCGCAAGTTTCGCCACCGGCGGCTACGGCTCGACGCTGACCGATAAAGGCAAACCGAGCAGCCTCAACCCGCTCTCGGGACGCCGCGCGTGGTCGGGGAAAACGAGCGGCTTCACGCAAGTCGTGATCAATCTCACCGACGCCGCAAAATACGCGGGCAAGTCGCTGCGCGTGCGCTGGCGGCTCGCCACCGACGGCAGCACCGCAAGCGCCGGCTGGTATGTCGATGACCTCGCGCTCGTTGGCGCGGGCACGGCCAATCTTGCACCGAGCATCGTGACTGCCGCCGCCGCGCTGCCGCTCATCGTCACCGCGAAGACCGTGGATTTGAGCGTCGCCGCGAGCGACGACGCCGGCGAACCGGCGCTGACCTACTCGTGGTCGGTGAACGACGAATTCACCGCGCCGATCGTTTTCAGCGTGAATGGGACGAACGCCGCAAAAAGTACTACCGCGACATTTTCGAAAGCAGGCTTGTTCACCTTCACGGTGACGGTCCGCGATGCGGAAGGTCTGACCGCCACGAGCAGTGTCGATGTTCAGGTCGATCAGACGTTCACGAGTGTATCGCTCCTGCCCGCGAGCATCTCCGTCGGCGCGGGCTCGGCGCAGCAATTCACCGCGACGGCGCTCGATCAATTCGGCAACGCGCTCGCCGTGCAGCCCGCATTTGCGTGGAGCGTCTCCGGCGGCGGCGCGATCAATGCCGGCGGACTTTTCACCGCGGGCACCGTGCCGGGCGGACCGTTCACCATCACCGCGACGAGCGGCGCATTTTCCGCGACTGCAAATGTGACCGTGACCGGCCAGGCTTTCGCCGCCTGGCAGACCGCCCATTTCACCGCCGCGGAAATCACCGCCGGTCTCGCCGCGGACAGCGCAGACCCCGACGGCGACGGCTTTTCAAACCTCGTCGAATACGCCCTCGGCTCCGATCCGCGCAGCGGCGCGAGCCCCGGCGCGTTGGTTCCCGCGATCGTTCCTGACAACGCCGTCCCGCCGCAAAACCGCCTCACGCTGACCTTCACGCGACCGAAAGCGCTGCCCGATGTTTCCTACAAAATCGAGGTCACTGGCGACATCGCGACCTGGACGGAAATCACCGCGCTCGAGATCACTTCGGCCAGCCCCACGACCGAGTCCGTGACTGCCCGCGACCCCGTCACCGCGAGCTCCGCCACGCAACGTTTCATGCACCTCCGCGCGACGCGAACCGTCGCGCCGTGAGGTGCGCGGCCGGTTGATTTACGAGGACGCGCGGCAGCCGAAGATCAAGTGGTGATCAGCTTCAGCGGCGTTACCGGCAGGACGCCAAGTCCCGCGGCAGCAACGAGGACGAGCCCGTCGATGGGCGTGTCGCTGAGTTCGAAAGCCGTGGTGCCGCCGGTGTTCGTGAAGTCGAAGACGCCATCGTGATCGAGGTCGGCCCCGATGACGAAAGTGGTGATCGCCGAAAGGGCCGAGACGGCGTTCGCGGTGGTCAGGGCATTGGCGGCGGTTTTGCCCGCGATGATCGTCGCGATGCGGTCGGCGGTGATGCCGGTGATGCTTCCGTTCTTGCCGACGATCAGGCCGCTGCCGCCGCGTCCCGCGACGAGTCCGCCTTGGCCGCTGGTGATCGAGGTCACGTCAAAAGCCGAGCTGAAATCGCCGATGTCGCCGCCGACTTTGACCAGCGAAATTGAGCCGCCCGCGCCGCCGCTGGCATTCGCTCCGCCGGCTCCCCCGGCGCCCGCCGCGATGAGCCGCACGAAGTCACTGACCGCGTTGATCGTCACGCCAGAAACCGTCCCTCCGATGCCGCCGTTGCCCGTGCTCGCGGTCGCCGCGCCGCCATCCGCCGCGGTGATGAAGAGCCGCCCGACGCTGCCGGTGATCCCGGAGATCAGGCCGCCATTTCCACCCGCGAGATCGCCCGTCCCGCCGGTCGCGGCGCTCGTGGTCCGGCCGATGCCGAAGCTGGTGGCGAAGCCGTCGAGCGTGACCTTGGAAATCGCGCCGGTGTTGCCGCCTTTGCTGCCGGCTGCGACGCCGTTTCCGCCTGAGCCAGCCGCGATCGAGACCGTGCCGGCGACGCCGTAGGCATCGGCGAAATTGACCTCGGAGACAGAGCCGGAATTGCCACCGTTGCCCGTCGCGCTCGCGCTCGCGCCGCCCGCTGAAGCGATCGATTTCACGCCGAGGATTTCTGCGAAATTGGCCACGTTGACTTTGCTGAGAAGGCCGCTGCTGCCTCCGCTGCCGGAACCAGCATTCACGCCGGCCGCGCCGGAAATGATCGCGAGCGCGCCGTCGATCCCGCCGAAATCCGTGTAACTGATCAGGCCGATGTCGCCACCCGCGCCGGAGGTTCCACTGCCGCTGGCGAGCCTGCTGCCGGAGCCCGCGGAGAAGGTCACGTTGCCGGTGATCCTGCCGAGATTCTGGATCGTCGCGCCGAGGAGCGCGCCGCCTTTGAGCGCGAGCGCGCCGCGGCTTTCGCCCGAGGCACCGCTCGATACCGCGAGGTTGCCTCCGAGGCCACTGGTCGTGAGCGCGACGCCGAGCGTGCTGCCGCCGAGACCGCCAATGCCCGTGGCACCGGTGACATTGCCGCCGGGGCCGGCGGAAAGGGTCACGCTGTCCGCGATGTCGCCGTTCAGGCTCACTTTGGCGAGGCTCAGGCCGCCGCCTTTGCCACCGGCTTTCAGTCCGGTGCCACCGCTGCCTGCCGCGATGTTCACGTCCGCGCCTGCGAAATTATTGGCACCCGCGGAAAGAAGCAGCGCGCTGATCGTCCCACCCGCGCCGCCGATCGGACCGGTGCCGCCTCCGCCGCCGAGGATCTGAATCCCGCCGTCCTTGCTCGCGTCCAGCGTCAGCGTGAGCCCGAGGACTGAGCCGCCGATTCCGCCGGGTGAAGCATTGAGGCCAGTGCCGCCGGTGCCGCCCGCGATGAAGATACTGCGCCCCGCCGCCGAGCCGCCGATGTCGCCCGCGACGACGACTGCTTTCGCCACGCTCCCGCCGATTCCGGCGACAGTCCCGGTGCCGCCCGCCGAGCCGAGCAGTTCGATGGAATCCGCGCCGCGCAGCGAAAGGTTCAGCCCCGAAATGGTGCTGCCCGCGCCGCCTTTTCCCGTGCTCGTCGGGCCGGTCGTGGAGCCGCCCGTGCCCGCACCGATGACCAGCACATCGGCCACCGTGCCGACATTGATCTTCACCACCGAGATCGCCGCGGCATTTCCCCCCGCGGCGTTGAGTCCGCCATTTCCGCCTGCGCCATTTTGAATGAGCAGATTTCCCGGCGCGCCGCCTGGTCCGCCGACATTCGTGATGTTTCCGCCGGCGATCACCAGGCCGCTGAGCGCGCCCGCATTTCCTCCGATGCCACCGGCGGAGCCGCCGTTTCCGCCACTGCCGAGATCGATGTGCAGCCCCGCAGTGATGGTGGTGTAAGTAAGGCCGACCTTCGTCATCGCGCCGCCGAGTCCGCCCGCGGATTTATTGCCCGCGCCGGAACTGCCGCCGCTGCCGGCCTGCACGAAAAGTCCTTTTTGCGCGCCGCTGTCGCCCATTCCGGCATACGAGAGAAGGGCCACGTCGCCGAGCGCCCCGCCGCTTCCGCTGGCTGCGAGATTCGCAGCATCGCCACCGGCATTACCGCCATTTCCCGCAAAAATTTCGGCATAACCGCCAAGGTTGCCGGCGAGCCGGAGCGTCTTGATTTCGCCGCCTTTTCCGCCCGCGCCGACTGCGCCGCCTTTTCCGCCCGCGCCCGCTTTGATCTCGAGTGAATCATCGTTGATCCCGGTGACGTTGAGCGTCACCGCGGTGACTGCGCCGCCCGCCGCGGCCGCGCCCGCGGCTTGTCCATCGCCGCCCGCGCCGCCGATGGCCTGGATGTTTTTCACGCTGCCGCTGATCGTCATCGTGAGAGCGGAAACCGCTCCGCCGATGCCTCCCGCGGCGTTGACCGCGCCGCCTTTTCCGCCATCGCCCGCGAGCGCCTGGAAACCGTCCTGCGCGCCGAAAACATTCAGCGCAATTTTCGAGAGCGCTCCGCCGATCGCCCCCGCCGCGGTGCCGGAACTGTCGCCGCCATCGCCGCCGGAGAGGCTGATGAACGTGGCAGCCGTCGTTACGTCGCCGAAGTTATTGATCGTCACTCCGGTCGCGAGCCCGCCCGCTCCGCCTTTGCCGTTGCTCCCGGCTTTCGCGCCCGCGTCGCCGCCGTCGCCGGCAGCGAGCGAGATATTGTCGTCCACGCTGCCTCGGATCGTGAGCGTGGAGAGAGTCATCGCGCCGCCCGCGCCGCCGGAGCCGGTATTGTCGCCGACCGCCGTTTCGCCCTGGCCGCCGCCGCCAGCGGTGATGTCCACGCTGGTCGTGACGCTTCCGACTTCCACCGTCAGCGCGGTGACCACGCCGCCTGCGCCGCCGCTCAGGCTGACGGTGCCCGCGACCGCCGCTTTGAGATCGCCGCCGCGCCCCGCGTGAATGCCGACATCGCCGCTGATGGCGATGTCTCCGAGCAGCCGAATCGAGGTCGAGGTGAGCGCGCCGCCGGCCCCGCCCGCGCTGAGTCCGCTCGCGCCGGAGCCTGCGCGGATGATGAATTGCGTGGTGTCCGCGGCGTCCGTCGAGCCGACCTTCGAGGTCGAAAGCACGTTGCTGAACATCATCGCGCCGCCCGCGCCGCCTTTCGCTTTCGCGGAACTTCCACCATCCCCTGCCGTGAAAAAGACCGAGCCGATGTTCGGCCCGAGCGCCTGCGTTTTCGTATTCACGACCGCGCCGCCGCTGCCGCCATCGCCGATGTCCGTGCTCACTCCGCCGGCACCGGCGGTGACCGAAAACAAGCCGCCCGCGGTGAGGTCGCCGCCCGTGAAGGCGCCGATATTTCCGCTCGCGCGAAAGGTGTCATTGATCAGCGCGCCGCCCGCGCCGGCTTTGCCTGCGGTCGCCGCGCCACCCGCACCGCCGGTCGCAGTGAAGCTTTTCACGGAGTCAAAAGTCGTGACGCTCGTCTCCGAGATCGCGCCGCCCGCGCCGCCGAGTGTCTTCCCCGCGCCGCCCGCGCCGGCGAGGATCTGAATGTCGTCCACGCTCGTCGTGCCGCGGATGCCGAGCAGTGTCTTGGAGATCGCGCCGCCGAGTCCCCCCGCGCCACTGCTCGCGTCACCTCCCGCGCCCGCGAACACCGACATTTTTTCCACCGCGCTGATCGCGGTGAGTCCGCTCACCGTGCCGCCGATGCCGCCGAGCGCATTGCCATCCGCGCCGTCGCCCGCCGCGACGAGATGCGCGCCGTTCGCGAGGTTCACATTCAAAATACCCGCGCCCGCCGCGCCCTGATTTTGCGAGAAAGTCGCGAGCACGAAACTGCCGGCGAGCGAGCCGTTCAAGTCGATCGTTTTGCCGAGCCCAGCGGTGCCGGCGGCGATCACATCGGCGCTGACGCCGGTCGAATAAATACCCGGCCCGATCTTCACATTCGTGATGTTGCCGCCCGCGATGATGCTCCCCGCCACGCGTCCGAGGATGCTCAATCCGTCGATCGTCCCGTTTTGAATTTCGGTTTCCGTGACCAGATCGCCGTTCGGATTTCCACCTGTGAGCAACGTCGCAATCGAGCCGTTGATGTCCGTATTGATCACCGCTTTGAACCCGCTCGAGACGGCCAACCCCGTGATTTCATCGGCCTCGAATTTCCCGCTCGCGTCGAAATCGGTGACGTAAACCATCGTCTTGCCGCCGCTCACCGACATGAGGACGAACTCGCCGCTGCCCTCCGCGGTGTTAAAAATTTCATCGCCGTTGAGATCGAAAATCAGCGAATCGCCCGCCCCCATCGAAAAGGCAAACGTCGCCGCGACATCGGCAGACGCGTCGGTTTCCGAGCCCTTGTCATTCGCCGGCTGACCGTTGGCTTCCGTGACGATCAACCCGCCCGCACCCGACAAGCCGCTCATAAAAAACACGGCTGGGGCGATGCGTCCCTCGAGCACTTCGATGTGCTGGCGTGAGGAAGAGAGGGAGGCGCGGTTCGAGACGAGTGGGGAGGAAGACATAAGGTGCGAAAGTAGCACGCGCGATGCCGCCGTGCGACACCCGGTCTCGTCGCGACGCGGCCCTGCTGGACTCTGCGCTGTCGGGTTTTGGCGATTGCAGCGCCGCGTGCTGAATCTAAATTTGCCGCATGCCCATTCACAACATCCTCACGAACACCGGCGAGTGGCTGCGCGGCGAAGGGCCGCATTCGCAGATCGTCGTCAGCAGTCGGGTGCGACTGGCGCGCAATTTGAAGGGGCATGCTTTTCCCGGCTGGGCGAAAAAAACGGAGCGGCTGCAAATTCTCGAGACGATCAAACCGCGCGTCGAAGAGCTCGCGGAAATGACGGACGCGTTTTCCGTTTACTCGCAGGATCTGACCGCGCTGGAAAAGCAGGTCCTCGTCGAGCGGCACCTGATTTCGCGCGAGCACGCGGCGAAGGGAATGGGCTCGGCGGTGGTGATGAACCGCAAGCAGACGCTCTCGATCATGATCAATGAGGAGGATCATCTGCGGATGCAGGCGATCCGTTCGGGGCTGCAACTGAAGAGCGTTTTCAAGATGATCGAGAAGGTCGATTCGGCGCTGGAGGAGAAGCTCGATTTCGCCTTTCACGGCCAGCTCGGATACCTCACCGCGTGCCCCACGAATGTCGGCACCGCGATGCGCGCGTCGGCGATGGTGCATCTGCCGGCGCTCGTTTTGAGCGAGCAGATCAATCAGGTGATCCAGGCCGTGAACAAGATCGGGCTCGCCGTGCGTGGCTTGTACGGAGAAGGCACGGAAGCCCTCGGCAATTTTTTCCAGGTCTCGAATCAGACGACGCTCGGCGAGAAAGAGGAGGAGATCATCCAGCGGCTGCACAAGGTCATCGAGCAGATCATCGAGCACGAGCAGAACGCGCGGCAGATGCTTTTGCAGAAGAAGCCGAACACGCTGCTCGATCACGTCGGGCGCGGCTACGGCATCCTGCTGCACGCGTATTCGATGAGCTCGAAAGAGGCGCTCAACCTCCTCTCGTTCATCAAGCTCGGGATCGATCTCTCCTTTTTCCCGGAAGAATGCCGCCAGCCGATCGACGAGCTTTTCATCGAGACCCAGCCCGCGCATTTGCAAAAAGGCTCGCCGCAAAAGCTAGCGGCGGACGAGCGCGATTTCCTCCGTGCGCAGCTCATTCGTTCCAAACTGATGAAATTCCCGCGGCCCGATGTCGGCCGTGCGACGCCTCAGCCGAATGGCGACGGGCCTTCATAAAAAAGGCGCGAAATATGCGCGAGAACGTGGAGCGGGGATTGCGCGGAAAGGGCATACACGCCAAGTTATGAGCAGCTCCGAAACTTTTGACGGATACAACAATTCCGCGAATTCGCGGCACATGAGAAAGAATGATGAATAACTTCACACCACGCGCGCAGCAGGTCCTGGCACTCGCCCGGAAAGAGGCCGATCGCTTTAACCACAACTACGTCGGAACGGAGCATCTTCTGCTCGGCCTGATCAAGCTGGGGCAGGGGGTTGCGGTGAACGTCCTGCAAAAAATGGGCCTCGATCTCGATACCGTGCGTACCGAGGTCGAGAAGCAGGTCGGCAGCGGACCGGAGACCAAAATGGTCGGCAACATTCCGTACACGCCGCGTGTGAAGAAGGTGCTCGCGCTTGCGGGGAAAGAGGCGAAATCGCTCAATCATTCTTACGTCGGAACTGAGCACATCCTGCTCGGCTTGCTGCGCGAAGGTGAGGGCGTCGCCGCGCGCGTGCTGAAGAATCTCGAGGTCGATATCGAGCGGACGCGGAACGAAATCTTGAAGGAACTCGACCCGAATTTCACCCCGCCCGATGCGGAGCAGGAGCAGGCGCAGGAATCTTCCGGCAGCAAGAAAGACGTGAAAACACCGGCGCTGCGGGCGTTTGGCCGCGACCTGACCGAGCTCGCGAAAAAGGGCGAAATCGATCCGGTCATTGGCCGTGCCAGCGAAATCGAACGCGTGATCCAGGTGCTTTGCCGCCGCACCAAAAACAATCCGGTCCTCATCGGCGAAGCCGGCGTCGGCAAGACCGCGATCGTCGAAGGACTCGCGCAGGAGATCGCCAGCGGCAACGTGCCGGAGCTGCTCCACGACAAAAAGGTGATCACGCTCGACCTCGCGCTCATGGTCGCCGGGACGAAATATCGCGGGCAGTTCGAGGAGCGGATCAAGGCCGTGATGGACGAGATTCGTCGGGCAAAAAACGTCATCCTTTTCATCGACGAGCTGCACACCATCGTCGGTGCTGGCTCGGCGGAAGGCGCGATGGACGCGTCGAATATCATCAAGCCCGCGCTCAGCCGCGGCGAAATGCAGTGCGTCGGCGCGACCACGCTGAACGAGTATCGCAAATACATCGAAAAAGACGCCGCGCTCGAACGGCGCTTCCAGCAGGTGAAGGTCGAAGCGCCTTCGGTCGAGGAGACCGTCCTGATCTTGAAAGGCCTCCGCTCGAAGTATGAAGCGCACCACAAAGCGCGCTACACCGACGAGGCGCTCGAGGCTGCGGCGAAACTCAGCGACCGTTACCTCACGGGTCGTTTTCTCCCGGACAAGGCGATCGACATCATGGACGAAGCCGGAGCCCGCGCGCGCATCGGCTCGATGACGCGTCCGCCGGATGTGAAAAACATCGAGAAAGAGATCGAAGATATCCGCGCGCAGAAAGAAGGCGCGATCAAGGCGCAAGATTTCGAGAAAGCCGCGGGACTCCGAGACACGGAAAAGCACGCGAAAGAGAAGCTCGAGCGCATCCTGACCGAATGGCGCGAGCAGCGCGAAGAGCGCGAGGTCGTCGTCAACGAAGACGACATGATGCACATCGTCAGCAAATGGACCGGCGTCCCGCTGCAACGGATGGAGCAGGCGGAAACGCAGAAATTGCTGCGGATGGAGGAGGAGCTGAAAACGCGTGTGATCGGGCAGACCGAAGCCGTCGTCGCGATTTCCAAAGCGCTCCGACGCTCCCGCGCAGACCTGAAAGATCCGCGGCGTCCGATCGGTTCCTTCATCTTCCTCGGACCGACCGGCGTCGGGAAAAGCTTCCTCGCGCAGACCCTCGCCGAGTTCATGTTCGGCGACCGCGACGCGCTGATCCAAATCGACATGTCCGAGTACATGGAGAAGTTCACCGCCTCCCGCCTGATCGGCTCGCCTCCCGGATACGTCGGTTACGAGGAAGGCGGACAGCTCAGCGAAGCAGTGCGCCGCCGGCCGTATTCGGTCGTCCTTTTCGACGAAATCGAAAAGGGCCACCCCGACGTGATGCACCTGCTTTTGCAGATCCTCGAGGAGGGCAAAATCACCGACTCGCTCGGCCGCAAAATCGACTTCCGCAACACCATCATCATCATGACCTCGAACATCGGCGCGGAGCTGATCAAGAAGTCGAGCGTCATGGGTTTCGCGGCCGCCGGGAAAAACGAGCAGGACTACGACGTGATGAAAGACAAGATCCTCGAGGAGGCGAAACGCGTGCTCAAACCCGAGTTCGTCAACCGCCTCGACGACCTCATCGTCTTCCACACGCTCGGCAAACCGGAGTTGCTCACTATCGTTGATTTGGAGATCAAAAAAGTCACCGCCCGGATCACGGCGAAAGGCATTCACCTCGTCCTCGACGAAAAAGCGAAAGAGCTCCTCATCGAAAAAGGGTACGACCCGCAATACGGCGCGCGTCCCATGCGTCGCGCCGTCGAGCGCTACCTCGAAGACCCGATGGCCGAGGAAATCCTCCGCGGCAACATCAAGCCCGGCGACCACACCAATGTCAGTGCCGAGAATGGCAAGCTGACCTTCCACGCGCCCGAGCCGAAAAAAGAGGAGCCCGCCGGCGCAAGCTGATCGATTTGGGAAAACATTTTCCTCCTCGGAGGGCGGACGAACTCGACGAGTTCGTCCGCCCTTATTTTTTGAGGAGCAGGGCTTCTCAACGAAAATCCAAAAACACCCCTCGTCCACTGTCGCCACGGCTACCGGTTTAAAGCCGGCTTCCGCGCGATGCGTTAATTCCCGGTTCGCGAGATTTGCAGGCGCAGAAAACGGCGCGGGTGCGCGGGGTCGCTGGTGAGAAAAAGATCGCGCACTTCGACCGTCCGCGTCGTGCCCGTGCCGCTCTCGGTCACGGCGACTCCGCTCGCCAGCGGGCTCACGGGCACGCCGTTCACGCTGCGCGCGAGATCGGTCCACGGGCCGGCGAGATCGTCGGCCCCGCGGACGATCAGCGTCGCGTCAGTCGCCGCGGTGTTGCGCGTGAAAGTGAGCGTCAATCGGCTGCCGGCGACCGTCGGCGCCGCGGGCGCGACCGGTGCGGCGGGATCGGTGCCGATGACGTATTCGGTGAGATTGACCGAGCCGTCGTGGTCGGGATCGGCCGCGGGACCGGCGAGCGAATCGTTGACGGCGTTCGTGCCGAATCGCGCCACGCGCCACGCATCGAATGCGCTCAATTCATCCGCGCCGACATCGACGCGCGGACCGGTCACGCGCAGCGCGGCGTCGCCGTCCGTTTCGCCGCTCGCCGCCACGAACCCCGGCTCGCCCGCGTCGATCGCCGGCGAGTCGAGCCGCAGGTGCAAATTGAGCGTCGCGGTCGAGGTGCTCACAAATTTCGGATCGGCGAAAAGCGAGTGCGAATCCTGTGCGCTCGCACTTTTCCAAGCCGCGAATCCGGTGCGCGTCGTGTTGTTCCAGCTCCACTGCGCTGCGGTCGAACCGGCGGCAGCGAAGTAAAGATCGTAGTCGAACCGGTTGCCGACGTTGTTCGCCGCGGAGACCGGCATGGTCACGAGCAAAGCCTGCGCGCCAGCGGAGAAGACGTTGTTGCGAAAGGTGCAGTTCGACGTGCGAAATCGGAGCTGCGCCTCGCCGTTGCTCCAGCCGAGCGTATCGTTTTGGAAGAACGTGTTGTTCGTGATCGTGCAGCCGTCCGTGCCGCCCGTGCCCGTGCTCGCGTAGCCGCCGAGGAAAAGCCCTGTCTGCCGATTTCCGTGAATGAAATTGTCCCGCAGCATGATCGCGCTCGTGACTTTCCCCGAATGCTCGCTCGCCAACTCGACGCCGATGTCCGAATCGCGCGCGACGTTTCGCTCGATGATCACCCGCGTCGCGCCGTCGCAATAAATCGCGCCGGCGCTGAAGTCGCCACTCGCATACGCCTGGTTTCCCTGGCTGCTGATATTCCAGACGGTGTTCCCGCGGCAGACGCCGTCCCGCGCCTGATCTTGCGCGGCGTCGGGGCACGTGCCCTCGAAGCCGATGAAGTCGATCCCGATGTTGTTGTTGTCGTGGACGAAGTTGTTGGTGACTTGGAAATTCGTGACGTTCCCGTTCAGCACGAGGCACTCGCTCGAGCCGGTTTTGAGCGCATGGAGTTCGTTGCCGTCGATCACGATGCCGGTCGCCGGCGTGGCGCTGCTGCCGTAGATCGCGATGCCGAAAGCGTTGCCGGCGAGCGTCGTATTTCCCGCCGTGTTCCAGATGTCGTGGATGTCGCAGTTACGGATTTCCACATTCGCGCAAACGCCGCGCAGCAGCACTCCGGCAGGCGTCCGCGTCGTCGCGGTGCTTTTGAAGTTTCGCAGCTCGAAACCCGAGATGACCACGTCGCTGCGGTTCGTGAGCAGAAAAAGCGCGGTGTCCACGCTCGCCGGCGGCGTGACTCCGGTCGCGTCGAGGATCGGCCGCTCGCCCGGAAAGTTTTCAAACCGCACCGAGCCGCCCGCCGCCGAGCCGGAAACATTCACCGTCACCCGCTCCGCGTAAACGCCCGCGCGAACGAGCACGCGATCTCCCGGCGTGAGTGAATTCGCCGCTTTCTGAATCGTTCCCCACGGCTGCGCCATCGAGCCGGGATTCGTGTCCAAGCCACCCGGCGCCACGAAAAAATCCGCGCCTCGCGCGAGATTCCCCATCGCCGCCAGCGCGCTCAAAAACATGGCGGGCATTGCCCTGAACGGTGCTGTCATCGCGTGGTTGTTCATGCCGGAAAATGCGACGCAAGGGAGCGCACATCAGAGCAGAGCGCAACCGGCGCGCGAGGAAGGGAACCGCTGCGCTTCAAAACGTGGCTTTCGATTCAGGGAGCCGCTAACTTTTGCCCATGTCCCTCCTACGCATGATCCCTTTCATTGCTGCAATGACCACCGCGAGCCTTGTCGCACAGACGTTTCCCGAACCCTCGGCGCTGCCGGGGCGGGCGGAGTTGCCGGATGCGCTCGTGTTGTCGAGTGGGGTGCGCGTTGAGTCGAAGGAGCAATGGGTCGCCGCACGCGCGCCGGAGTTGCGGGCGCTTTTTCAGCACTACGAATACGGGGTGCTGCCCGCCAAGCCGGAGCGGTTCGAGGCGAAGGTTTTGCGGACGGATGCGGAGGCTTTGGGCGGAAAGGCGACGTTGAAGGAGATCGAGATTCGTTGCGGGAAGCCGGATGCGACGGTGCATCTGCTGCTCGTCGTGCCGAATGGGCGCGCGCGCGCGGCGGGGTGCTTTTTGACGATGAATTTCAACGGCAATCACGCGCTGCTCGCGGACCCGCAAATTCTTCTGCCGGAAGGCTGGGTGCGCGGTCCGGGTGAGCGCGCGACGGATGCGGACCGGGGCAAGGAAATCGCAACCTGGAATATCGCGCAGACGATCGAGCGGGGTTACGCGTTCGCCTCGTTTTTCAGCGGAGATGTGGTGCCGGACAAAATGGACCTCGCGGTGGAGCGGCTGAAACAGTTCCTCCCGGCGGGCAAGTCCGCGGAAGATGCGGACGCGCCGGGGACGATCGTCGCGTGGGCGTGGGGCTTTTCGCGGATGGTCGATTATCTCGTGACCGATCCCGACATCGACGCGAAGCGCATCGCGGTGGTCGGCCATTCGCGCAATGGCAAGACCGCGCTGCTCGCGGGCGTGATGGATGAGCGGATCGCGCTGATCATCCCGAGTCAGGCGGGTTGCGGCGGCAGCGCGCCGTGCCGGATGAGTGCGGAAATGGCGGCGTTGCAACCCAACGGCCGCCCGGTGGCCGAGACGGTCGCGGTAATCAACGGCAACTTTCCGCATTGGTTTTGCGGCAATTTCAAAGCCTTCAATCAGGCGGTCGTAAAGCTGCCATTCGACCAGCACGAGCTGATCGCGCTCTGCGCGCCGCGACCGGTTTTGCTCTCATGCGCGACGGGTGATCGGTGGGCGAATCCGGGCGGGCAGTTTGAAATGCTGCGCGCCGCCGACCCGGTTTATCGCCTCGTCGCGGGCGAGGGATGCGACGCCACCGCGATGCCGGAGACAGGGAAGCTACTCGCGAGCCGGCTCGGATATTTCATCCGCCCCGGCGCGCATTCGATGACCGCGGTGGACTGGAGCGCGTGGCTCGAATTTGCGGACAAGTGGTTGAGGTGACGGGCGGGAGCGGTTGCCGAAAAGAGTTTCCGATTCTGCGGGACGTCCGGGTTCCTTGTCCCGTCCGGACATCCGAGAATAGGCAGGCGATTCATCGCCCGCATCCGCAGCAAGGAGCGCCAAGTCCCATTGGGACGACAGAGCCGCTGCCTTCTGCCGTCCCGATGGGACTGGCTCCTCATTTTTTGCCGGAACAGGCGATGAATCGCCTGCCTATTTTCATTCAGTCCCGATGGGACGAAGAGCCGGATCGAACGCGCCCAACCGTTCACTGTTTTGGCAGAGGTCCTACTTCGGTTCGTCCGCAGCCTTCCACTTCTCCCGTCCGCGTTTGATGATTTCGTTGAATTTCGGAACCTGATCCGGGTTCAAAATCCCGCGCACTTTGACCTCGGCGTCGTGGAGGGTCTGCTCGACTTGCGGGTCGGTTTGCTGCCGGAGCGCGCGCAGTTTGATGCGCGTCTCGACGGCGATTTGCTGCAACATTTCCTGCTGTCCGCCGTCCAGTTTCAACTCGTCTTTCAGGCGATGGACGATCACTTCCACGACTCTTTCGGGGCCGCCGATGACGAGGTCGCGGACCTTCTGGTGGATGACGCCGTTGGTCACTGCGACGCCGACGATGACTCCGAAAAGGAAGATCAGAAAAACGCCGAGGCATCCTTTGAACCGTTTCATCGCCCGTCCCCCGTCATGTACGCCATGAGCGTCCGTTCATCGGCGGACTGCACGGCTTCGGCGAGCGCGTGGCTGTCCACATCGACGCGGGCGGTCGTCCGGCACCACAGCCCCGCGGCGATTGCGAGCGCCGCGAAAAATGGCGCGAGTTTCCAGGCCCACACATTCACGCTGCCTCGGCGCTCCTCGCGCAGCCGGGCCATGAGCCGCGTCTCGAAGCCAAACTCCGCGCGGCTGGTGTCGGTGGGCTGTTCGCGCGCCGCACGGAGGAGCGCGTCGAGCTGAAGATCGGGGTTATTTTTCATGGGATAATTCGAGGATTGTTTTGAGAGCCTGCCGCGCTCGGAAGGCGCGGACTTTGACGTTGCTCTCGCTCCAACCGGTGAGCTGCGCGACCTCGCGGATGGGCCGCTCTTCGAGTTCGCAGAGCGTGAGGATGAGCCGCTCGTGCGCCGCCATTTTTTGCATGGCGAAAGCGAGCAATTCGCGCGCGCCGCCGGCAGAAATGGCGGCTTCCACCGACGCATCCTTCGTTTCAAAAACGACGGCGTCGAGCGGCACCTGCTCGCGGATGCGCCGCTCTTTTCTCAAAAAGTCGTAGCACGCCGAGACGACGATTCGCGACAGCCAGTGCTCGAACGGCGCGTCGCCGCGGAACTTTCCGAGGTTCCGAAAAACGCGCACGAACACGTCCTGGCAGATGTCGTCGAGCTGATGGCCATCGCGGGCAAAACGGGCGGCAGTGCCGAAGACGCGGCGACGGTGACGCCGCACCAATTCGGCAAACGCGTCGTCGTCGCCCGCGAGCGTGGCGGCCACGAGTTCGCCATCGGCAGGAGCGGCGGGCGGCGGCATCGGCGCGGTTTTACGACGCGCCGAAAGGCTTGGCAACGCGGGCTCGAGGAGCGTCGGCACGGCAGAAAATCAGGGGCGACCTTTCACGCCGGGCAGACGCGGTCGAGCGGCGCGGGGTTACGAAAATGTGCGGGCACCCGTGCCCGCGACGCGGCGCGCGATACATTCGTCAATCGATGAACGGACCCCCGAATCCGCCACTCCGCGCAAGTTTTACTCGCTCCTCACGGTCGTCGTCCTGGTGGCGACGCTTTACCTCGGGAAGGAGTTTTTCCTCCCGCTCGTGCTCGCGATTTTGATCAGTTTTCTGCTCGCGCCGCTGGTCCTGCGGCTGGAGTGCTGGAAGCTCGGGCGCGTCGCCTCGGTGATCGTCGCGACGGTGCTGTCGATGTCGGTGATCGCCGTGATCGGCTACATTTTCGTCGGGCAAATGCTCGATCTCGCGAACGAGCTGCCGAAGTACGAGACGCACCTGCGGGCGAAAATCGACTCGCTCAAAACGACGGAAAACAGCCCGATCACCAAGGCGACGAAAACTCTCCGAAAGCTCGTCGCCTACGCCAGCACCGTCACGGGCGACGCTCCGCCGACCGTCGTGCCGACTCCAGCCGCGGCGGGGTCCGCGCCCGCTGTGCCGGTCAAATTGGTCGAGCCGGGGACGAGCTCGATGGAGATGCTCAAGAATGTCGGTGCGTCGATTATCGGTCCGCTCGGCACTGCCGCGGTGGTGGCGGTGTTCGTGATTTTCATTCTTTTGGAGCGGGAAGATTTGCGCGACCGGATCATTCATCTCGTCGGGAGACGGCGCCTGCATCTCACCACGCAGGCGCTCGACGACGCGGCGCAACGGGTCAGCCGCTACCTGCTCGCGCAGCTCATCGTGAATGCGACCTACGGGATCCCGATCGGGCTCGGCCTTTATTTCATCGGCATTCCGAACGCCATTTTGTGGGGCCTGCTCGCCACGGTGCTCCGTTTCATTCCCTATATCGGGGCGTTCATCGCAGCGGGCTTTCCGCTCGCGCTCTCGCTCGCGCTCGCGGATTCGTGGACTGCTCCGGTGCTCACCGGCGCGTTGTTCGTCGTCGTGGAATTGATTAGCAACAACGTCGTCGAGCCGTGGCTCTACGGCGCGAGCACCGGCTTGTCGGCGATGGCAGTGATCGTCTCCGCGGTCTTCTGGGGCTGGCTGTGGGGACACGTCGGTCTGCTGCTCGCGACGCCGCTCACGGTCTGCCTCGCGGTCCTCGGTAAATACATTCCCGGCCTGGTTTACCTCGATATTCTCCTCGGAGATAAACCGCCGATCGCGCTGGCCGACCGGCTTTACCAGCGGCTGCTCGCACTCGATGAGGAAGAGGCGCTGGAGCTCGTGGAGGCTCACATCAAAAAGGAGTCGTTCGCCAGCACTTACGACGACGTGATTCTCCCCGCGATCCGGCTCACCGAGCAGGATCGCCACGAAGGCACGGTAACGGATGAGTCGCGACGCGAAATCTACGCGCTGCTCCGGCGCATCCTCGCGGAAATCGATGAAACGCCGCCGCCGCCGGACAACGTCGTCGTGCCGGTCGTCTGCCTGCCAGCGAGCAACGAAGCGGACGAGCTTGCGGCCATCATGCTCGCGCACCTTTTGGAAAAACGCTCGATCCTCGCGCGGGTCGCTTCGTGCAAATCGCTCGCCAGCGAAATGGTCGAGCTCACCGCGACGAGCGGTGCGCCTCTCGTCTGCATTTCGGCCATCCCGCCAAACTCGGTGATGCCCGCCACTCATCTGTGCAAGCGGCTTCGCGAGCGATTGCCGGATGCGCGAATCGTCGTGGGGCTGTGGCGCGAGGTCGAACTCGAGCGCCGGCAGCAGCGCCTCAAACGCGTGAATGCCGACGACATCTTCGTGACGCTCGACAAAGCCGCTGCGGAGATCGCCCTCCACGCCGGACTCACGCTGCAGCCCGATCCGACGCCCCAAATCGTCGCGGCGTGAGCTCGTAAAAGTTGACGAAGTTTCCGGCCGAAAGTCGCCGCGGGAACCCCCGCGCTAAGGTTCCGCAACGCCCCCGCAGGCGCAGCGCCCGCCCTCCCAGCGTCCCGTCACCCCGCCTGATACTCGATCTTCTCGATCGTCCCCACCCGGCACTCCTCCCCCTCCAGCGTCACCGAATCCCCCAAATCCGCCCCGAGCAGCGCCTTCCCCACCGGCGAAATCCAGCTCACCGCGTCCGTGAAAAACGCCAGCTCATCCACCCCGACAATCCGGAAAGCCTCCACCGTCCCGTCTTCAAACCGCACCGTCACCCGTGCCCCAAATGCCACCCCCTCCGGCGGCGGCTCCCGCACCTCCACCACCGTCGCCGACTCCAGCAGCTCCTCCAGCTCCCGGATTTCGTCCGCGTGGCGCTTCGGCGCCCGCCGCCACTCCGCCACCCGCGCCCGCCAGCGCCGCGCCCCCGCCGCCGTCAGATAATTGCGAGCCCCCGCCGGCAGCCCCGAAGCCGAGCGCATCTGCCCAGACCGCAACGGCGCCTCCCCTAAATCTTCTTTCACAAAAGCACGGCTCATTTGGCGACTGATTCGCCTCCCGACCGCCCTCCGCGTGGGGCATGGGAGCAGGGAAACGGCTCCCGCGAAACTCCGAAGCCGAGTCCGACCTCTCCGACATCGACGTCCTCCGCCCCCGCTTCGCCCGCCTCACCACCCTCAACGAGCGCGCCGGCGACACCATGCTCGCCATCGGCAGCGACGTCATGACCTTCAGCCTCGCCATCTACGGCATCCTCAAATTCCTCGGCGGCAACACCAGCCTCGACACCCTCCGAGCCAAAATGGGCGCCCGCTTCTCCGGCCGCAAAAAGACCCCCACTCCCCCGACCCCTCCGACCGTCTAGGCCTCCCCACTTCACCAGCTCCGCCCAATAGGCTCCGAACTCCGAAAAATGAGTTCGGAGCCTATTCTTTTGAGTTCCGAGCCCAAAAGAATGAGTTCCGAGCCTATTCTTTTGAGTTCAGAACTCCGGGAAAAGAGCTTCCGACTTCATAGAATAGGCAGCGAACTCCGCCGGATAACGTCCGAGCTTAAAAGAGGAGGGCAGGAGCTCAATGCCCCTACAGCCCGAGCCCCGGCTGCTCCCCATGTGCTTCGGCCGTGGCCCGCTTCTGGTTCAGATCCGGCTCGTAATCGGGGTGCTCGGCGCGGGCGGTGCCGGCGAGGAGGGCGGCGATGGAAAGGAGTTGGACGCGGGGGAAGTTCTGGCCGGCCAAGCTCTTGTAAAAGCCGGCGCTGGCGGCGTCGGCTTTCATCTTGGGCGAGGGCTCGTCGAGGGTCACGAGGAGGGCGATCTCGGCGGTTTCCTTCACGCGCACGGCCATGAGGGCGCGGATGTCGTCGGGCTTGAGCTTGCCGCTTTTGACGCTGACGACGATCTTGTGCGCCTCCTTCCGGTCGAGGTCGCGGAAGAACTTGATCCCATCCACGCCGCCATCGGCCCCCTTCTTCTTGTTCTGCGCCGGGTTGGCCTCGACGAGCGAGACGGCCCAATACTGGAACTGGTAGCGCCCGTCGTGTTCGCTGCGCTGGGCGAGGTCGCGCGCGGCGTCGAGGTCGCCGGGCGTCCCGATCACGTCGAACTTCGCCCGCTTCTTGAAGGCGTCCTTGAGCCGCTTTTCGATGAGGGAGATGGCGAGGTGGGTAATGTCGATGCCGATCCACTTGCGCTTGAGCTTCTGCGCGGCATGGACGGCGGTGCCGCACCCGCAGAAGGGATCGAGCAC
>JAYVPW010000041.1:0-33899 GCA_043777315.1 Spartobacteria bacterium
CGCTCGGTCTCCGGGTCGTCGGGAGGCAAATCCGCGGCTGGGAGGGGAGCCGTGGCGATGGCCGTGACCAGCGCGACGAAACGGTAGAGGTGTCTAAAGATAGCCATATCGACGAGTTTACAGAGAGGCCGGGGGGTGTAGAAAAACACCCGGTAAATTAGGAGTAGGCAAACCGATGCCGGGAAACGCCCTCCGTTTTTTCGGAGCAGGCAACGGGTTTGCGGAAGTGCCCGCCCTCATGGCCGGGGGAGATTCATGGCCGGGCGAGCTTTTCGGCGGTGGCCCAGATTTCCTGTTCCTTGGCGTCGATGAGGGGGATCCACTGCTCCATCTCGGCGGGGAACCAGCGTTTGGAGGGGTCGAGGTGATCGCGGCTGCTCGGCTGGTTAGTGCGATCCCCGGCGAGAAAGGCCCAGTTCGAGGGGCGGTAGTAGTGATACCAGAGGCGGTTCTTTTCGATGATGAGCTGGCGCATTTTTTCATGCTCGGACGTTTCAATGATACCTGACTCGGTAATCGAAATGAGACCGCCCATGTCGCCCTCATCCCGCCGGGGCGCAGCGCCCGCCGCGAACGCTGCTCGAAATGTTGTCAGCAGAACCGAATGCTGGAAGGCGGTCTTGAGGTGACCCAAAGGCGTCAGATGAAGGCCGTCGCGGGTCTCCAGATTCTTCAGCCCGGCGGGCTGGCGGATATTAGCCCCGGGTGAAACCCGGGGTTCGACATCAGAAAGGGCGTTCGCCCGGTCAGGGGCGGAGGACCCGGCGCTTGCGGGCGATTCCTGCGCCCCTTCAGGGCGCCCCGCTTTTTCATCCGAAACCCCGGGCTTACGCCCGGGGCTAATATCCGCCAGCCCTCCGGGCTGAAGAGGAATTTTCGTGATCGCCTCGGCGTAGGCACCGCGGTTCGACGGGAGGATTTCAGGGAAAGTCACCTGATTGGGCGCGACAAGAACAACCCGCCGCTTCCCCGTTGCGAGCCGCGCGATCAGCTTCTCATAAGCGGCGATGAACTCCGGGAGCTTCTCCTTTCCCGCGAGGCTCTCCATTTGCCCGAACTGCAGGATGACGACGGTGGCGCCGATCTGGTCGAGCTGCTGTTCGAGGGTGGGGTAGCCGAGGTCGCGGCGCTGCTCGAAGACGGTGTCGCCTTCCCACGCGAGGCTGCGGAAACGGAGGTGCGCCTCGGGCAGGGCGCGGGTGAGGAGGAGCTCGAGGTAGCCGTATTCGGCGGCGGCGACCATGTCTTCGCCGCCTAGGAGGGCGATGACGTCGCCCTTTTTCAGAAAGGGCTCGTCGGCGCGGAGGGGCGCGAGGAGGAGCAGGGCAGCGAGGAGAGCGAGGAGAGCGAGGAGGGTCCGGGGAGACATGGGAAGGAACTGTGCGCGGGGTGGCGCGGGGAGAAAAGCCGAAAGACGGGCGAGGGGCGCGATCCTTCCGGTCATCCTGAGCGGAGCCGGGCTTTGCCGGCGGAGTCGAAGGACCTCTTGCTTTTCCCCTCCGCGATCGGCGCGCTATGGGGGGGGAAATGGACGGTGCCGGCGGGGCCGATGGCGGCGGGATTGTCGGCGGCGGGGCCGGGGTGCGTGAGGAGCTGCGCGAGGGTGACGGCGCGCCACTGGTCGTGCATCTTCACCTCGGGGAAGATGTCCGCGACCGTGGTGGTCCAGGCGACTTTCCACTCCTCGACGAGGATGCCCGGGAGCGTGGCGGTCATGGACTTGGTGCAGGACCCGATGTGCCAGCGGTCCTCGATGGTGACGGCGCCTGCAGCCCCAAACTTCCGCACGCCGACCGCCCGGATCGCGAGGACCTGCCCATCCCGCACCGCCGCCGCCTCCGCGCTCCTCTGAGAGGCTTCGCATTCTCAGGAGCTCAGGGCGTTCCCATTTTCGAGAACAGGTTGTCCGGACGATTGGTCCGGTGGGCGTCACAAATGAGAATTTCACGGGGAGGGGGCCGTTAGTTCGCGGGCTCGATGCTCTCATGGCACAGAGGAAGCTAAGTGGTGATTATAGAAATTATCGTTTCCTCCTCCATGAAATCCTCCCTGCTCACTCTCTCACTTCTGCTGATCGCCAAGGCTTCCTCCTTCGCGATCGTCGATCTCGGCACCCACGCTGCGGCGACGCCCTACGAGTCGCACATGCAGCCTGTGAAAGTGGTCCTTTCCGCGCTGCCGAGCCAGACCGCCCCGATGCAGAAGGCCGAGGAGCTGATGCGCATCGGCCGGAGTTTCCGCTATTCTTTCACCGATCCCTACACTCCCGCGATGCCCGCCCAGACGGCGGCGACGCACTCGGGCGATTGCAAGGCGAAGGCGCTCTGGCTTGCGAGTCAGCTCGGCGACGAGAATGTGCGCTTCGTGATCGGCAAGGCGTCCGCCAGCTCGAAGATGAGCCACGCGTGGGTGATGTGGCAGAGTGAGGGTCGCTGGTGGATCCTCGATCCGACGAACGTGAGCCGCCCGCTCGCCGCCGACACGATGTCGAGCAGCCGCTACATCCCGCTCTATTCCTACGACAAATCCGGCGCGTATCGCCACGCCCGCACCGGCGCTTTTGCCTCGATCGCCTCCGCCCGTGCCGTGGCTTCGAACAGCGCCCGATAGTCCCGCTTTTTACCCAACCGCACCTCGAGCGCCCCGGTCAGCAATGGCCGGGGCGTTTTGCGTTTCAGAACACCGAGACTTTGTAGCCGGTGAGGGTGTCGAAGGTGCCGGGGGCGCCGAGGTTGCGGAGGATCGGGGTGCCCGCGCGGTTGTAGGTCTTGATCGCGTCGGCGATGAAGCCGCCGGTCGGGGCGGTGGCGGACTGAAGCTGGACGGTGCCGAGGCGCGCGGCGGCGACTTGAGAATCGGTGAACGCGCCGCGGATGGTGAGGCTGCCGATGGCGTGGCTGCCGAGAGATCCGAGGGACGTGGGAAGGGTTTGAGCGCCGGCGAAGAACTCGCTGTGATCGAAGCCGCCGACGATCGCAGAACGGACATCCCCGCCGGTGTGGATCGTGGTGTTTTTCACATTGCCCGCCGCAAATTTCGCCAAGATTGCGCTGCCGCCGAGGGTCACGGACGAGTCGCTGATGTCGCCGGTGACGATCGACGTGACACCGCCGAGCGCGGTCAGGTTCGCGTGGTCGAGCCCGGCGGCGGTGAGCGTGCCGAGCGCGCCGTTGATTTTCAGGGTCGAATTTTTGACCAATCCCGAGACCGCGATCGACGCGAGGCGCGCGCTGCCGGAGGTGAATACATCGGCCTCCAGATTGCCGCCGGTGATCTTGAGCGAGCCGAGCGAGACCGCGGAAATGGCGTCGTGATCGCCCTTGGTGTCGAGCCACTCGAGCGCGGTCAGCGAGCCGATCGGCATGAACGAATCGAGCCGCACGTCCTGCACATTCCCGAGCTTGATCGCGACCGCCTGCGTATTCGCCGGGGCGAAGCCGCCGATGGTCAGGTGCGAATCACTGTTCACATCGCCGAGGACGATGCTCTTCGCCCCGCCGCTGAAGGCGATCGAGCCGCTGAAATTCACCTGCCCGAGCGCGACGCTGCCGACCTGGCTCGTGACCAGCAAATCGTGCAGCTCGATGTGTTTGCCGACTGCGGTTTTGGCGTTGAGCACGGTCGCGGCGTTCGTCCCGTTGGCGTGAAGATCGATGAGCCCGCCGGTCGTGGTGACCTCGGCAAAGCCGACGCCCTTCACGCTGAGAGTGACGAGATCGCCGTCCGCTTCCGTGTAGGTCAGCACGACGTTTTTGTGCAGCACGTTGTCGGCGTCCAGAAAGGTTCCGACGAAATTCGCGGCCTGGTGGAGGTGGCCGTCGATCGAGCTGTTGTCGGTGGTGAAAGCCTCGTCGAGCGCGCTGCCGGCGGACGGCGTGACCTGCGCGATGAGCTTGTAGCTCTCGCTCGCATTGGTCCCGAGGAGCCGGGACAAATCGAGGGTCTTCGTCAGCAGCACGCTGGCACCGCCCGCGAGGTTGATCGGCTGATCTTTGAACTCGCTGATCAACACGTCGCCCGCGTCCAATTTCGCGCCGTCCGGCTCGTAGGTCGGATCGGTCTGCGCGCCGACGACTTTCGAGAGGAAGAATTTCACGTCCACATTCGTCGCCGCGGCGGCGAGGCCGTTGTTCGAGATGCGGACGCTGACCGGGCTGGCTGCGCCGGGCATGATCAAGTTGGCGAGCCCGTCGTTCGTGATGCTCGCGGATAAATTTGGCTTCACCGTGACGTCGAACTCGTCCTCGACGCTCATTCCGTTCTGCGTCGCCCGGACTTTCACGGTGGCGACCCCCAATTTGCCGGCGGCGTAGGCGAGGTTCAGGTCGGAACCGGCGACGGTCGCGGTGAGCAGGTCGGTCGGCTGATGCGTCGCGGCGTCGGTGATGCTGACGGTCTCGAAAATGATGCCGGTGGTATCAGCTTTCGGCCCCGGAATCACTTTCACATCCGTGAGCGTGATCAGATTCGCCACCGTCGCCGTTTTGCCCGCCGGGACGTTTTGCACTGGTGCGGTGGAGATCGCGCCGCCGAGATTTGCGGTCCCAAGCAGCGCGATTTTATCGAGCACGTCGAGGCCCGAGAGCACATGGGCGAAGACGGCGTAAGAGCCGCCGCCGGTGTTAGCCGGGCCGAGGGTGGTCGTGTTATCCGTCACGTTGAAAAACCACTCGCTCGTTGCGGAGTCCACCGCTTCGGTTCGGGCCATCGCGATCGTCCCGCGGGCGTTCGGCAGATCGCCGCGATATTCGTTCACGATCGGTGCCGCCGTCGGAATGTGGGTGTGGATTGCGCCGGTCTCGAAACCACCGCCCTGGATGATGTCGTTGCCCGCGCCGGAGTCTGCGCCGAAGTCGGCCATGCGGTGCAAAAACGTGCCGTCGTAGTCGCCGCGCACGTTCAGCGTGTTCACGTAGTTGAGAAAATTCGCGACCGAGAACGGCGCGAGGTCGTCGTAAAGTTCGATCACGATCACGCCCGCCTGCACGCCCGACTGGTTCGGGTTCGTGTCGAAGTTCGTGGTGAAACTGACCTGCGTCCGCGCGAGCCCGGGATCGATCAAATGAGAAAGATCGACGACCGAGCCGGAGCTGATGTCGCTGAACGGATGCGTGATCAACGCCGCCGGGGCGATGCGGGATTCGAGCGGTTCGATCGTGGGCGGGAAGGCGCGGGGTCGGATCATGGCGAGTGCGGAAGGTGCGCGCGACGAGCTGCAGCGCGAGCGAAAATTACCCCCCGGTGGCGGGGGCGATTTCGCGGAGGAAGGTGTCGTGATTGGCGGAGTCGAGTTCGATGACATCGAACGGCGTGATCGGGCGGGCGACCGTGACGCCGGCGATTTTGACCGCGCCGATTTGCTGCGCCTCGAAGCCGAAACTGTCCGTGCTGCTGGTCGCGTCCGGCGTGCCGGTCACGGCACCGCCGATGGTGATCGAGGCGATTTTCGAGATGACCGCCGAGCCGTCGGTGAGCGCGATCAGCGCGTCGTCGGAGTTACCGAAGCCGTTGCTGTTCGTGTCCGCGACACCCGCGATGAGGCTGCTCGCCGTCCAGTCGTGCGTCACTTTCACCGCGCCGATTTGCGCGTGGCGATTCACCGCCGCGCCGTCGAGATCGTAGCCGGCGAGAATCTGCGAGCCGGTGACTTTGCCGGTCGAAAGCGAGGTGCCGCCGATGGTGATCGGACCGAGCGCGAGATCGACGCTGCTCGTCGGAACGGCCTGGCCTCGGGCGGAAATGATCGAGTTTTCGAGGTTGCCGCCGATGTTGATCAACTTGATCGCGTCGGCTGCGCGAACCGCGCTCTGCTTCACGTCGTTTTTGACTTTCAGCGAAGCGAGCGTGCCGTCGATCTCGATCGTGCCGGAACGCATTCCCGCGCCGCCTTCGACGCTGCCATTGACGCCGACGAGAGTCGTGGAGCCGGTCACGCTCACGAGCGTGGCCGAGCCGCCATTTTCCAAGCTCGAGCCCGCGAGCACTGAGCCGCTGAAGTCGCCCGCGCCGCCCTTGATCGAGCCGACCGTCACGGTGCCGAGATTGCCTTCCGCCTCGATCGCGCCGGAGTGGTCGCCCCCGCCGCCGAAGAGCCCGCCGCCGACCGTGATTTTGCCGAGAGTTCCGAGAATATTCGCGCCGTCCACCGATTGCTCGTGGCTGATGATCGTGCCGCTGAAATTGCCCGCGCCGCCGCGCAGCGAGCCGCTCACCGTCGCGGTCGCGAGGTTGCCGACGGCCTGGATCGAGCCGGAATTGGCGACCCCGCCGCCGACGATATCGCCGGTGATTTTCACCGTGCCGATGGTCGAGTGGCCGATGATCGATCCGCTGTAAGTGCCCATCCCGCCTTGAAGCGCGGGCATCGGCACTCCGAAAATCAACGGCGGCAGGCTGCCGACCGTGATGCTCAAAATCTTGCCGTCCGCAATCACGGAACCGGAGTTCGGACCCGCGCCGCCGACGATTCCCTTGCTGATGATCACCGAGCCGAGGTCGTGTGCGATGTCGGGATCAGTGCTGCTGAAAATGACGCCGCTGTTCGCACCGACGCCGCCCATGAGTTGGCCGCCGATGCTGACGCTGGTGAGCTTTCCGGTCGCGATGATGGTGCCGGAATAAGTGCCGCCGCCGCCCTTCATGTCGCCCGCGATTTTCACGGCTCCGATGTCGGTGAGCGTGCTGATGAAGCCGCTGCCGTCGCTCGTCCCGTCGGTCCGCAGCCCGCCGACGAACGACCCCCCGATGGTCACCGACGCGATTTTTCCGCCCGCGGAAAGAGCCCCGGAATTCGAGCCGTCGCCGATGATGCTGCCGGAGATTTTCACCGCGCCCATCGTGCCGCCGGCGGCGATCAGCGCGCTGAATTGGCCGGTGCCGCCGGTCAGATTATCGTCGATCGAATCGCCGAGCGTGACGCTCGCGAGATTGCGCCCGGCGCTGATCCAGCCGGTGTTTGCGAAGGTGCCGCCGTTGATGTCGCCGAGGATTTTCACCGCGCCCATATCGCCACCCGTGCGGACGGAGCCCGCGCCAAATGCGCCGCCGCCGGTGAGATTCCCCGTGACGGTGAGCGAGCCGAGAGTGGTCGAGGCAAAGACGATGCCGGTGTTCGCGGCGCCGCCGCCGACGATGTTGCCCGGCGCGGCAGTGGTGCCGACTGAAACGCTGGTGATTTTGCCATTCAGCGCAATCACGGAGCCGGAAAGCGCCGTGCCGCCGCCGAGGAGCGAGCCGCCGACTTTGACGACGCCGATGCTTCCGTCCGCCTCGACCGTCCCGAGCTTTCCGCTCGTCGCGTCGGTGCTTCCGAAAAACGATCCGCCGACCGTGACGTTGCCGACATTTCCCGGCGCATCGACCTGCCCGAGGAAATTCGTGCGGTTCACGACGTGGATGAAGCCGTCCACATTTCCCGTGACCGTGAGCCCGCCGAGCGCGCCGACGATGTGGCTCTCGAAATCGGGCACGCCGGATTGCGTGATGCCCGCCGCGGCACCGATCGTGCGCGCGTTGATCAGCTTGATCGCCGTGATGTTCGCCGGTCCGCCCGCGTCGATCTGGCCGAGGTCGCCATCGATGCTGACGGTGCCGAGCACGAGCCCGCCCGCCTGGATCGCGCCGATTTCCGTGAACCCATTTCCCGGAGTCAGCACGCCGGTGATCGGGGTCGCGGCGACGGTGAGAGAGGTCGTGTTGACCGGGTTCACCGGGGTTTGGCCGGGATGCGGGGCGACCAGCACGACCGCCTGGAGGTTGATCAGTTGCAGTTGCTGCGGACCGGAATCGCCGAACGCCGACACATTTCCCGAGGCATCGGCGAATTTAAAAATGGCGTCCACCGCCGTCGCCGCGCCCGCAGTCCCGGGGGCAAAAGCCGTGAAAGCCTTCGTCAATTTCACCGTCACGAGATCGTTGTCGAGGTCGTGATAAGTGATCGTCATCGGGTTGATCAGAGCCGCCGGGGCGATGCGCCCTTCGAGCGGCTCGAGCGTGGAGATCGCCTTGCGCACTTGTTTCCGGGCGCGCAGCGGCACGGGACGCGGGCGCTGCCCGCGGAGTTTGCGCCAGAGTTTCAAGAGGAGGTTTTCGCGGGTCGGCATGGGGTGAAAGAGTTAGGGCTCGTTATCGACGTTGGTGACCGTCACATCGGAGCCTTTCGCGCCGTTGAAATGCGGGTCCGTGCTCGTCGAGGGCCCGACGGTGACTTTGTAGGCGATATTGCCGTCTTTGATGGCGTCATCCTTGCCGGTGACCGTGACCGGCTGCAGGACGTTGAAATTCAACGAAGTGAAGACGAGCGAAGCCGGGCTGACCGTCCCCTCCGTCGTGTCGGCGCTCGTGATCGGGACCGTGACATCCATCCCGGCAGGCGGTGCCTTTTCCAGCCGCACGCTGAAGGTCGCGGTGGAGCCGGCCTCGGAGGTCGTCAGCGCCGTCGGCGAGACGACGATTTTCGATTCGTCGTCGATGTTCGTGACTGAGACATCCGCGGGATCGAGCTGGAGAAAGCGCCCGTCGGTGGTGGCAAATTGGTTGACCGTGACGCTGATCTTGTAGGTCGTATTGCCGCTCGGTGCCGTGTTGTCCACGCCGGTCACGACGACTTGCTGCGGCGTCTGCCAGTTGGTCGAGTCGAAGGTCAGCGAACCCGGCGAGACGGTGCCGGCGTTCGTATTCGAGCTGATCACGTCGAGGACGAGCACGGTCCCCGCCGCGGGGGCCTGGTCGATCGTCACGGTGAAGCTCGCCTGCCCGCCCTGCTCGGTCGTTTGCAGCGCGAGGGGCGCGACGATGATGCCGTTGAACGGCCCGATCACGATGTCCCGCACGATCGGTTCGTGGTCGGCGATCGGGTCGGAATATTGCATGTGCGCCATCAGGCTGAGGCCAGTCCCGGTCTCGCCGAGCGGCGCGCGGAGCCGCGTGTCGATGTTGGTGTTGTCGAAAGTGTAGCGGACCGCCGCGCCGGGCTTGAGCGAGTGGATCGGCGTCTGGGTCAATTTCGCGGCGCCGACGACGAGCGGGACGTCTTTCGGATTGTTCGCCTCGTCCGCGACATTGAGAACGCGATCACGCGAGAGATAGAGTCGGAGGAAGCCGGGCTTCGAGGCGATGTTGCCGCTGTTGATCACGAGCACGGAGCATGTGAAAAAGGTCTGCCCCGTCGCTCCAGCACCCGACGTGACGCGGATCGGTTTCGGGAGGTGTGTCTGGCCGCTCGGATCGGATGGGTCGAGATTGGCCGACGTGATCGCCGAGATTTCGCCGATCAGATGCGCCTGGTCGAAGGGCGGCAAATGATTGGAATCCGCGAATCCGCTCAACGTCACCCGGCCCCACGCCAGCGCGTCCTCGGTCGTTGCCGCGCCGGTTTCATGCACCCGCACGGAGAGCGAAAATGCCTCGGGCTCGCGGTAGGTGTGCGTTCCGAGCACGGCGAATTCGCCCGTGCCGGCGGCCTTCACGATCGCCGGCGAGCTCACCCCGTCGCCCCAGTCGATCGTCGCCGCATATTGGTTCGCCGCCACCGGCGTCGCGTCCGTGAATTTCGCCACGATCCGATTCGCGACCCGTGCCCCGCGGATTTCCAACGCCTCGCCGACAGCCCGCAAATCCTTCGCGCTGACCACCGCCGTGCTGCGCGCGGTCGAGGTGAATCCTTTCGTCCGCCCGAGATCGACGGTCACCGTGTAGATGCCTGCCTTCGCGTAAGTATGCGAGCCGCGCACGATCTCCGCGCCGTAAACCGGCCGCGAAAAATCCGGGATCAGCGTGCCGTTGGCGATCGCTGTCCCATCGCCCCAATTGATCTTCGGCGTCGCAAAATTGCCCACCCCGCCGCCGCTCGAATCCGTGTCCACCAGCGCGGCGACGGTCACATCGGTGAAAGCCACCGTCGGCTGCGCGGCGATCTCCACCGGCTTCAACGTGAATGCCTTGTCCCCGATGCCGACTAAAATGGAGGCCCGGTCGTCGAAGTCCCGCGCCGCGCCGTCGATCGCCCCGCGATAGCTCGGATCGAACTGCGTCACGCCAAAAGCCAGCCGCACCGGCCCCGTGTACCCCGCGCTTCCCTGCACCCGCACGAAGTTCCCCGGCTGATCGCTCGCCCCGTGAGCCGTCGAATCGATGAGCCCGCTGCGCAGGATCGGGTAGTCGTATTCGAGATCGACCACCTTCGGCAGCGGCAGGCTGAGGATGGCCGGGTTGACCGGTCCGACCGCGTTCGCCGACGGCTCGAAAAAGGGCGGCGTATTCACCGCATCGTCATACGCCGTCGCGGTGAAAGTCTTCGTCACCGCGCCGGTGCCGTCGTTCGCCGTCACCGTGATCGTCGCCGTGCCCGGAGCCGTCGCCGTCAGCACGAGATGCGCGTCGCTGAGAAGCTGGCTGACGTTGTTCACGTCCGGCACCGTTTGGTATTGCGGCACCACTTCCGTCGAAGTGATCGTCACCGCCGACTGCGGCACGTCGTTGGTCCGCGGGGTATTGCGCAGTTTTTCCAGCAAGTCCCAGCCGTGCGTGAGCTGCGCGAAAATCGTGTGGTTGAAATCGAGATGCCGCGGCCCGCCGGGAGGCGTCGGCACTCCGACGACGGTCGATTCATTCCCCTGCGTGATGAAAAACTGCGAGCTGTTCGTGCCGTTGAAAAGCTGCTGATTGTCCCCCGCATTCGCCATCGCGAGTTGCCCCCGGCCGGTGAAAATCAGCGGCGCCTTGAACTCGTTGTTGAAGTTGAAGCCCGGCAGGCTCCCCTTCTGCCCGCCCTGATAAATGAAGCTCTCCGCCGACGCCCCTGAGCCCAGATTCGCCAGTCGGTGAAAGATCACACTGTCGTAAAAACCCGACTGCGCGAACCCACCGATGAAGCCCACCGTGATCGGCGTCCAGTCCCGGAAAAGCTGGAAAACCATCGTCCCCGAATACGCCGGATCAGCCACGGGGTCCGCCCCCGCCGCGTGCGAAATGTTCATCTGCAACAGCGGGTTCCCCGTCCGCACCTGCGCCAAAATTTTCGGATTATCGCTCGAGACCGTGAAAGTCACGGGCTTCCCAGCGTCCGAATACCCGCTGATCGGATAAATCAGCGCCTTCGCCACCGGGACGAGCGCCGGCACCGCCGTGATCGGGTCAGAAACATCGGTGTCCGCGTCGGTATTCACCACCCGCAACATCGGAGCCGCGACGAGTGAGGAAAGGGCGAGGGACGCCGCCGCCGTCGAGATCATGGCACGGCGCAAAAGAGGAAAAATGTGGGTAGTCATTCCGGGAAAAAGCGAGCGGCAATATCGCGGTGGCTCCGTGCGCCGCAAGGCCAAAAAGAATTTTTTTATCAAACCGGATTCCCCAGCTCCAGCGACCTCTCAGAGGCTGTGTAAAAAGTCGGGAAACCCGGCGACCCTGGCCCTGGAGCGCGCCGCTCCGTCGGCGCGAGTCCCCTGAAATTACCCGTTCGGGCACCGACGGAGCGGTGCGCTCCAGCGGCCGGCCAGACTGATTTCACAGTCTCTCAATCCCGGAAAACGATCGCCCGATTCCCATGCATCAGCACCCGGTCATCCAGATGCCACCGAACGCTCCGCGCCAGCGCCAGCCGCTCGCAATCCCGCCCGATCCGCACCAGATCGTCCGGCGTGTGGAAATGCTCCACCCGGATCACCTCCTGATCGACGATCGGCCCCGCATCCAGCTCCGCCGTCGCGTAATGGCACGTCGCCCCGATCAGTTTCACCCCCCGTTCGTAGGCCCGCTGATACGGATTCGCCCCCTCGAACGACGGCAGAAACGAGTGGTGAATATTCATGATCTTCCCGTGAAAAGCCGCGCACAACTCCGCCGGCACGATCTGCATGAACCGCGCGAGCACCACCAAATCCGGCTGCACTTTCCGGAATACCTCCCCGATTTCCCCAAACGCCGCCTCCTTCCGCCCCGCCATCTCGACGTGCCGAAACTCCAACCCCTCACGTTCCACCAACGGTCTCAGATCCTCGTGATTTGAAATCACCGCCGCGATCTCGAACGCCAGCTCCCCCGACCGCCAGCGCCACAGCAAATCCGCGAGACAATGCCCCAGCTTGCTCACCATCAGGATCACCCGCATCGGCGACTCCGCCGCCCGGATCGTCCACTCTGCCCGCAACTCCGACGCCACCGGCGCGAACCGCTCCCGCAACTCCCCGACCCCGACCGAAAGCGTCTCCGTCTCAATCGCCATCCGCGCAAAAAACCACCCCGCGTGCGGATCGGTAAACTGATGCACCTCCAGCAAATTTCCCCCAAATTCCGCCACAAACCCCGACAACTGCGCGAGCAACCCGACGCGATCGGGACAGGAGAGCTTCAGCAGCGTGGTGGACATTTTTTGGGCGGAGAATTTCGGAAATCGCAGGAGTGTTCACGCTTTTCACCGGCCCTGCCGGCGGCTGAACATCGAACATCGAACATCGAACACTCAACATCGAATGCAGAGAACCACTCGCCTCGCTCCCGAAAATGGCTGCTGCGTTCACTTCTCCCATTCCTCACTTCGATGTTCGATGTTCGATGTTCAGCCGCCGCAGGCACCGCCCGCCCCGGAATCCGCTCAACAACTTCCTAAATCCTAAATCCCAAATCCTAAATTCCCCATGTCCGTCTCCTCCACCATGCTCCCCCTCGGCACCCCCGCACCCGACTTCTCCCTGCCCGAAGTCACCTCCGGCCGCACCATTTCCCTCGCCGACTTCGCTGAAAAAAAGGCGCTCCTCGTCATCTTCCTCTGCGCCCACTGCCCGTACGTCGTCCACGTCCAGCCCGAGCTCGTCCGCCTCGCTTGCGACTACGCCGACCGCGACGTGGCCATCGTCGGCATCACATCCAACGACATCGTCGCCTATCCCCAAGACGCGCCCGCCCCGACCGCTGAAATGGCCCGCGCCGCCGGCTTCACCTTCCCCATCCTCTTCGACGAAACCCAGTCCGTCGCCCAAGCCTACACCGCCGCCTGCACGCCCGATTTTTTCCTCTTCGGCCCCGACCGCCTCCTCGCCTACCGCGGCCAGCTCGACAACTCCCGCCCCCGCAAAGGCGAGCCGACCGGCGAGCACCTCCGCGAAGCCCTCGAAGACCTCCTCGCCGGCCGCCGCGTCTGCCCCCACCAGCTCCCCAGCATCGGCTGCAACATCAAATGGAAGCCCGGCAACGAACCCGCGTATTTCAACGTGACGTAATGCCTCGGGCCTGAAAAAGCGAACTTCTGGACGGTGCGAAAATCAGCCCTCCGGCGAGGCCAGGATCAGCTCCAGCCGAGCGCGCAACTCCGCCGGAAATCGACTCGGCCACGCCTCGTCGATCAGCCCCACAGACGAGAGATCGCGGAGATGGACGCGGTCTTTGTCGCGAAATGCGGACAGCTTCATCCGCACGAGAGCCTCGAGCGAGATGAGCCGAAATTCCCCCGCGTCCTCGGCCTCATGGATCGCGGCATTCGGCTCGGGTTGATCGGGTTGCGTTTTCTCTTCCGCGAAAACGACATGCACTCCATCACCGACCTTCCCTTCGACTCCGTCGAGAAACACGTCCATCGTTCCCGCTCGTCCCAGCGAAGCAACACGACGATGATGAAAACCGGCATTTTGCATCGCGGTGATCGCGGCGGGAAGATCCTCGCGCCTCAGCAGCAGGTCCACGTCGCGCGTGTTGCGCACGGCGGACTCGTCCGCTCGCGAAACCCATGCCGCCACCGCATTCCCGCCGACGACCGCGTACGGGATCTTGGCCGCAGCGAGCGCCGCCGCGGATCGCAGCAGTCGCCGGCGAACGTTTTCGACCGCGTCGCTCATACGCTGCCAGGAAACTGGGCGGAGGGTCGTAGCCATGACATTCGGAGGTGGAAAATCTGCAGCCTGCGACCGTGCGCGTCCAGCGGCGATCCCCGGCTTCACCCGCGCAGCACCTCGCGCAGAAACGGCGCGGTCCGGCTGCGCTTGCTTTTCGCAATCTCCTCGGGCGTCCCGGCAGCGACGATTTCCCCACCCGCCGCGCCCGCTTCCGGGCCGATGTCGATGACGTAATCGGCCTCGGCGATGAGGCTGAGGTTGTGCTCGATGACGACCACCGTCTGCCCGTCATCCACGAGCCGGTGCAGCACTTTCAGCAGCTCGGAAACGTCGGCCATGTGCAGCCCGATGGTCGGTTCTTCGAGAAGGTAGAGCATCGATTTCGGCTCGCGATTTTGCCGTAGGCGCGAGTTCGCCGTGCGGGTGAAGCCGCGCGTGAGTTCGCTCGCCAGCTTCAGCCGCTGCGCCTCGCCGCCGCTCAGCGTCGGGCTCGGCTGACCGAGTTGCAGATAGCCGAGCCCGGTGTCGCAGAGCAGCGCGAGCGGCCGGAAAATCTTCGGCACCGCGCGGAAAAATTCGGCCGCTTCGTCGAGCGTCATCGCCATCACATCGGCGATGCTCCGGTCGTGGTAGAGCACCTCCAGCGTCGCGGCATTGTAGCGGGCGCCGCCGCAATCGTGGCACGGCGCGTGGCTCGTCGGCAGGAAAGTCATCTCGATTTTGATCGTCCCCTGTCCCGCGCAAGTCTCGCATCGACCGCCTTCCGTGTTGAAAGAAAAGCGGCTCGCCGACCAGCCCCGCATCCGCGCCAGCGGCACTGCGGCAAAGAGTTTCCGCACCTCGTCGAAGACCTTGATGTAAGTCGCCGGCGTGGACCGCGAAGTCTTCCCAATCGGCGACTGATCGACCTCGTAAACCGCCTCGAGATGCTCGCGAATCGGCGCGACTTTCTCGCGTGGGGCGGTTCCTTTTTTAGCCACGGAAGGCACGGAAATCACGGAAGGGGAAGAGCGGCGGGAGGCCGGAACGGGAAGCGGCAACGGGGTCTCGATCACTCGCACCAGACCTCTCGCATCCTCCCTCCGCCTCCCCCTTTCCGTGCCTTCCGTGCCTTCCGTGGCTAATCTTCGTCCGCCCCGCCCGCGGCTCAGCGCCTCAGTCACCAGTGGCTTCAAAACCCCCCGCATCAGCGTGCTTTTTCCCGAGCCGGAGATGCCCGTGAGCACGGTCAAACGCCCGAGCGGAATGCGCGCTTCGACCTCCTTCAAATTGTGCAAACACGCTCCGCTGACTTCGATCCAGCGCGTCACTTCCGCGAGCGCGCGCCGCGATCCGCGGACCGGATGCCGCAGCGGCTCGCGGAGGCAGCGCCCGGTCGCCGATGCCTCGCAAGCCTTGATTTCATCGAGGTTCCCGGTCGCCACCACCTCGCCGCCGCGCGAGCCCGCGCACGGTCCGAGGTCGATGATCGTGTCCGCGCGCCGCATCGTTTCCTCGTCATGCTCGACGATGACGAGCGAGTTCCCTTTCCGCTTCAACGCGTCGAGCGTGTCGAGGAGCTGCGCATTGTCGCGCGGGTGCAGTCCGATGGTCGGTTCGTCGAGGACGTAAAGCACACCGCGCAGGTTCGACCCGAGTTGCGCCGCGAGCCGGATGCGCTGCGATTCGCCGCCGCTCAGGGTCTTCGCCGAGCGCCCGAGCGCCAGGTAGCCGAGGCCGACTTCGGACATGAATTTCAGCCGCTGCGCGATCTCCGGCAGGATGTCCGCCGCGATGATTTTCGCCGAGCCGCTGAACTTCTGTTTCACCGCCCAAGCCAGCGCCTCCGCCGCCGAAAGCATCGCCACCGCCGATATCCCGCAGCCATTCACGCGGACGTTGCGCGCGACTTCATTCAACCGCGTGCCGCAGCACGACGGGCACTGCTCCGCGTCGTTTTCGTCGAGCCATTCGTGCTGCCGCTCCTCGTCCATTTCGATCTCGATCGCCGACTCCAGCCGCGGGTTCACCGCCGCTTTCCAGACCTCGCCGAAGCCGCGGCACTGTACGCACCAGCCGTGCGGCGAATTGAACGAGAAGAGCCGCGGATCAAGCTCCTCAAAGGATTCCCCGCAACCCGGGCAGCTCATCTCCGTGCTCACCGTCGTCGATTTCCCCCGCGCATCGACGAGCCGCGCCGTTCCTTTTCCGACCTCCATCGCGCGCTTCAAAAGCTCGGCGACCGACGCCGTTTTGCTCCCACCGATTACCACGTCGATCGTGTGTTCCTGGAAACGCGCGAGCTTCTCGAACTTGTCGGCGCGCACGAATTTCCCATCGACCCAAAGCTCCTCGAAGCCCTGCCGCAGCGCCCATTTCGCGACATCGGTGTGAAAGCCTTTTCGCGCCTTGATCAGCGGCGCGAGCACGCGCAGCGGCCCCTTTTTCGCGAGCGCCTGCGCCTTCGACGTGATCGCCGCGAGCGTCTGCTTTTCCACCGGCAGATCGCACTTCGGGCAATACTGCGTCCCGACTTTCGCAAAGAGCAGGCGGAGAAAGTGGAAGACTTCCGTCACCGTCGCGACCGTCGATTTCCCGCCGCCGCGCGTGATCCGCTGCTCGATCGCCACGCTCGGCGGCAGCCCGGAGATCAAGTCCACATCGGGCTTTTCGAGCTGCTCCACGAATTGCCGCGCATACGCCGACATGCTGTCGAGAAACCGCCGCTGCCCCTCCGCGAACAAAATATCGAACGCCAAAGTCGATTTCCCCGACCCGCTCAAACCCGTGATGATCACCATCTCATCGCGCGGAATCGTCACCGAGATGTTCTTCAAATTGTGCTCCCGCGCACCGTGGATGCTGATGCAGCGGTTGAGGGTTGAGAGTTGAGGGTTGAGGGCCACGCCCCGCGAGTCTGGCGGCTCTTCCGCAACCCGCGCGCTCTCTCCCACTTCGACGTTCGACGTTCGACGTTCGACGTTCGACGTTTGCCCCCGCAGCACTCCCCGCAGCACTCCCCGCAGAAACCGTCCCGTGTGCGACGCCTCCACCTCCGCCACCTCCTCCGGCGTGCCCGTCGCGACCACGAGCCCGCCGCGCGCGCCGGCTTCCGGGCCGAGGTCGATCACGTAATCCGCGCACTTGATCACCTCCAGATTGTGCTCGATCACGAGCACGCTGTGGCCCTGCTCGACGAGTCGATCGAACGCCTTCACGAGCAGCGCGACATCGTCGAAATGCAGCCCCGTCGTCGGCTCGTCGAAGATCAGCAGCGCGTTCGTTTCGCTCCGCGAAGTCAGCCGCTCGACGAGTTTCAGCCGCTGCGATTCGCCGCCGGAAAGCACGTTCAGCGGTTGGCCGAGTGTGAGGTAGCCGAGGCCGACTTCGGCGAGGACGCGGAGCGGCTCCACGATGCGGGGGGAGCGGAGAACGTCGAACGTCGAACGCCGAACGTCGAACGTCGAAGTGGGGAGTTCCGACTCCGAATCCGATACTTCGACGTTCGACGTTCGACGTTCGACGTTCGACGTTTGCTTCTCTTCTCCGCCTCCCTTTCCTCCGAAAAACCGGATCGCTTCCGAGACCGTCATCGACAGCACCTCGTGAATGTTTTTCCCCGCCAGCCGCAGCTCCAGCATCTCCGGCTGGTAGCGTTTTCCCTCGCACTCCGGGCAGCGCACGAAGAGGTCGCTGAGGAACTGCATTTCGATCTTCTCGAAGCCGCTCCCGCAGCAGCGCTCGCAGCGTCCGGTGCCAGAATTGAACGAAAACGCGCCCGGCGTCAGGCCGCGCGCGAGAGCATCCGGCGTGGCGGCGAAGAGCTCGCGAATCGTGTCGAAGACGCCGAGATAAAGCGCCGGGCTGGAGCGCGGTGTGCGCGAGAGCGGCGACTGATCGACCATCACGACCTGCCCGATTTTCTCCGCGCCGGTGATGCGTTTGCAGGCGCCGCGCTCGCTGCTTTCGGCGGACAGATTTCGGAAGAGCACCTCGTGAACGAGCGTGCTTTTTCCCGAGCCCGAGACCCCGCTGATGCAGGCGAAAACGCCGAGAGGGAAATCGACGTCGATGCCCCGCAGATTGTGCTCCGAAGCGCCTTCGACGGTGATGAAGCCGCGCGGTGTGCGCCTTTTTTCAGGCACCGGAATCGACTTCCGACCGGTGAGATAATCGGCGGTGAGAGACGCAGGACAGGCTTCCAGCCTGTCACGGAAGACAGGCGTCCCGCCGGTCGTGACGGAGCGACACGCGGGACGCCCGTCTGCCCCGACAGGCGGGGACGCCTGTCTTCCGAGCAGGTCGCTGAGCGGCCCGCTGAAGACCAATTCGCCGCCGGTCTCGCCGCGGCCGGGGCCGAGCTCGATCACGTTGTCCGCGGCGCGGATCACCGCTTCCTCATGCTCGACGACGAGCAGCGTGTTGCCTTTGTCGCGCAGATTTTTCAGGACGCGAATGAGCCGACCCGTGTCCCGCGGATGCAGGCCCACGCTGGGTTCGTCGAGGACGAAGAGCGTGTTGACGAGCGACGCGCCGAGACAGGTCGTGAGGTTCACGCGCTCGATTTCGCCGCCGCTGAGGGTGCGCGTCGGGCGGTCGAGCGAGAGGTAATCGAGCCCGACTTCGAGGAGGTAATGCAGGCGTGAAGTGACCTCGGTGTGGAGCAGCGCGGTGGTCGGATCGGATTTTTCACCGCGAAGGAGCGAAGGGAGCGAAGGGGGGAAATCCAAGGGTGATGCGCCTTTTCCATTCCCCGCCTTTCCTTCGCTCCTTCGCTCCTTCGCGGTGAAAAATCCGCGGTCCGCCGCTGCGAAAAGCGCGTGCAGGTCGGTGATGGCGAGCGCCATGAGCTCGGGAAGCGTGTGGCCGGCGAAGCGGAAATTGAGCGTCGCGGGCTGGTAGCGTCCGCCGCGGCAGTCGGGGCATTCGGTGTAGTTGCGGTAGCGGCTGAGGAGCACGCGGACGTGCATTTTGTAGGCCTTGGATTCGAGCCAATCGAAGAAGCCTTTGACGCCATACCAGAGCCCGTCCTTCCACAGCTCCTCGCCGCTCAGCCCGCTCGTTGATTGCTCGCCGTGCAAGACCCACGCTTGATCCGCGAGCGGCAGCTCGTCGAATGGGAGCTTCACATCGAGCTCCCGGACGCGGGCGACTTTCAGCAAATCCAACTGACATTGCCGTCCGCTTTCGGACTGAAACGGTTTGATCGCGCCAGCCGCGATGCTGAGGCTGCGGTCGGGGATCGCGCGGTCGAGATCGATGGCGATGGTGCGGCCGAATCCGCGGCAGCGCGGGCACGCGCCGAGCGGATGGTTGAAGCTGAAAAGTCCCGCGGTCGGTGGCGCGATGTCGGTGTCGCAGTGCGCGCAATGCCAGCCGGTGCTGAAGGGGATGGGTTGAGGGTTGAGAGTTGCGGGTTGAGGGTCTGGATTCGGAGATCGGAGATCGGAGATCGGAGATGGGGCGGATGGGATGAAGGCGACCTGGCCTTTGCCAAATTTGAGGGCTGTTTCGACGGCTTCGACGAAGCGAGAGTGGTTTTCGGGGGTGGCGGTGATGCGGTCCTGGATCACGCGAACCAAGGCTGGCAGACGTTTCCCGGGCGGTGGCTCGTCAGTGCGGATCACTTCCCCGTCGATCCAGACGCGGAGGTAGCCTTGCTCTTTGAGGAAGTTGAAAAACTCGGACGGGTCCGTTTTCACCGGCACAGGGACGCCGAATGTGACGAGTAAATTCCCGCCGGCGTGCGCGGCGAAAACCTGTTCGACGATCGACTTCGCGGTCTCGGGTCGGATCTCGCGCTGGCAGGTCGGGCAGAACGCCTGCACGACGCGGGGCATGAGCAATTTGAGGTAGTCGTTGATCTCGGTGATCGTGCCGACGGTCGAGCGGGTGCTCTTCACCGAGTTGGCCTGCTCGATCGCGATGGCCGGTGGGATGCCGCGGATTTCATCGACCTTCGGCTTGTCCATCCGCTCGAGGAATTGCCGCGTGTACGGCGAGAAGGTCTCGACGTAACGGCGCTGGCCCTCGGCGTAGATCGTGTCGAAGGCGAGGCTCGATTTCCCGCTTCCGCTCGGCCCGGTGACGACGCTCAAGCGCCCGATCGGCACGTCGAGATCGAAGCCCTTCAAATTGTTCTGCCGCGCCCCGCGAATCTCGATGACATCAGGGTTCGCGACGATTTGGAGTGGCGGTTTTTTCACAAAAAAGGCGGTCAAGTTCATGTGACGCCGGGCCGTTTGCAACTGGTGTCGGGTTGCGGAACGGCGGGCGGACAACCGCTCGACTTCACCTCGAACGGCGGCTAACCGTTCAGCCCCTCAACTTCAAAACCACCCAAATATCATGAACCGTTTCCTTCGCCCCCTCAGCTCCGTCTTCGCCCTCGTGCTCGCCGCGTCGTCCGCATTTGCGGCGGACGCGATCACTTTGAAACAGCAGTGGCAGGTGGGGAAACGCTACTCGCAGTCGATGACGATGGATCAATCGACGACCATCACTTTCGGCGACCAGAAGATGGATCAGAAGATGAAGATGGTGGCGGAGATGACTTCAACGGTGAAGAAACACGAGGACGGGAAGAGCAAGCGGATCGCGATCACCTACGACCGGATGGTGATGGATACGGAGATGGCGGGGCAGAAGATGAGCATGGATTCGTCGAAGCCGGCGGACCCGGGCAACCCGCTGGGGAATCCGTTTGCGGCGTTCACGGGGAAGGAGATCAAGCTGATCGTCGATGCGAATGACAAGGTGACGGACTTTGAGAATTTCGAGGAGATCGCGAAGGCGGCGGGCGGGGCGAATCCGATCACGGCGGCGTTTTTGAACAAGGAATCGATCACGCGGACGGTGCAGCAGAGTTCGCTGCAGGCGCTGCCGACGAAGCCGGTGGTGGCGGGCGATTCGTGGCCGTTCAGCGTGGATATGCCGATGGCGGGGATCGGGAAGGGGATGGTGAAAGGGACTTACACGTTCAAGGGAGTGACGCCGCATGACGGGGTGCCGTGCGCGGAGATCGCGGTCGAGGGGACGATCAATTTCGACATGACCCCGGCAGCGGGGGCGGATGCTTCGAGCCCGACGGCGGCGCTCGGGATGAAGATCGAGGGCGGGACGATGAAGGGGACGATCTGGTTCGACAACGCGCTCGGGACGGCGCGCGGCTCGGAGCTGAATCAGGAGATGATGATGAGCATGAAGAACCCGACGAAGCCGGACGAGACGATGAAGATGCCGATGAAGCAGGCGATCTCGACGAAGGTCGTGAAGGTCGAGGATGTGAAGTAGGCGGCGGGGTGGAATGGAGCGCGCTGCTCCGTCAGCGCGCGTTCTTTTCGGTCCACGATCACTCGGGAATCCGGACTCGCGGCGGCGGAGCGCCGCGCTCCAAGCAGAGCTACCGCTCGCGCGTGAACTTCGCCGCGAACGCGCCGTCGGTGCGCTCGACGAACGGGAGGGTGCGGCGCGTCTCGATCAGCCTCAGTGCAGGGATCGCGGCCAGCGCCTGCGCGACGACTTCGTCGTTTTCCTCGGGCTCGAGGCTGCAGGTGCTGTAAACGAGCGTGCCGCCGGGCTTGAGCAAAGTCGCGGTGCGGCGGAGCAGCGCGAGTTGTTGCGCGGGCATGCGGATGAAGTCTTCCTCGGTCAGCCGCCAGCGCACATCGACACGCCGACGGATGACGCCGGTATTGCTGCACGGGGCATCGACGAGGATGCGGTCGAAGCTCGCGGGCGCGAGTTTTTCGCTCTCCTCCATGCAGTCGTGCTGGATCGCCTCGGCGATCTCGACGCCGAGCCGGTCGAGGTTTTCGCGGAGCCGGGCGACGCGCGATTCGTAGATGTCGCAGGCGACGATGCGGCCTTCGTTTTGCATCAGCTCGGCGAGATAGGTCGTCTTGCCGCCGGGCGCGGCGCAGGCGTCGAGGACCCTCTCGCCGGGCTGCGGCGCGAGGAGGTCGCAGGCGAGGAGCGTGCTCGGATCCTGCACGTAGCAGAGCCCGTGCATGATCCACCCGAAGGGCAGTTGCCGCACTTTGATCGCCTGCGAATGCGCGGGCGAGGGCTCCGCGGAGGGGGTGCTGCGGAGGAGTTCGCCGACGGTGACTTTGAGGCCGTTGGCCCGGACGTGGACTTCGGCCGGCTGGTTGTTCCAGGCGCAAAGTTCGCGCGTGGACTCGGGGCCGAACGTCTTTTCCCAGCGCTCGATCAGGAATCCGGGATGGGAGCTCCGAATCGTGGCGGGCGCATTCGCGAGGTCGTTTTCGAGGGAGCTTTTTTCGCGGAGCGCGCGGCGCAAAAGCGCGTTGATCAAGCCGCGCGCGCGTCCGCCGAGATCGACAGTTTCGTTCACCGCGGCGTGCGGCGGCGTGCGCATGTGGAAGATTTGGTAGAGCCCGAGCCGGAGCACCGCGCGGGTGTTGGTATCGACGGAGCCCTCGCGGAGTTTTCCGATGAAAAAATCGAGCTGGCTGAGGTTTCGGAGGACGCCGAAAAACGTCTCCATGAGGAACGCGCGATCGAGCGGCGAGAGCTGCGCGGCGTCGAGCGTGTCGTGCAGGATTTCGTCGGAAAAGGCGCGCCCTTTTTCCCACTCGAGCAGGGCGTGGATGCAAGCCTGGCGGGCGTTTGCGAGCATGGATGAAGCAGACGCCGCTGGCGGCCAGGCCGCAAGCGCGCGGGCTACGCTTTCGGCCCGGGGCGGCCGATGGCGTGATACGTGAAGCCGAATTCGCGCATCGTCTCGGGGCTGAAAAGATTGCGGCCGTCGAACATCAGCGGCGTGTGCATCGAGGCTTTCACGGCGGCGAAATCCTGGTTCGCGAATTCCTTCCACTCGGTCGCAATGATCAGCGCTTCGGCGTCGGCGACGGCTTCGAGCGGGGTCGCGGCGAGCTTCACTTTTTCGGGGTCGATGAGCTTCCACTCGACGGCTTTTTCCGCGCCTTTCGGATCGTAGGCGGTGACGTGCGCGCCCTCGGCGGCGAGCTTGTTGATGAGCTCGATGGCGACCGAATTTCGCACGTCGTCGGTGTCGGGTTTGAAGGTCATGCCCCAGACGGCGATCTTCTTGTCTTTCAAGACCCAGAGCGCCTCGCGGAGCTTGTCGATGAAACGCTTGAGCTGGGTTTCGTTGATCCGCTCGACCTCCTCCAGCAGCGTGAACGGCGTGCCGAGCTGGCGCGCGATGGCGATGAAAGCCTTCACGTCTTTCGGGAAACAGGAGCCGCCGTAGCCGAGCCCGGCGTTGAGGAAATTGCGGCCGATCCGCTTGTCCATGCCAATGCCGTCGGCGACCATTTCCACGTCCGCGCCGCTCGCTTCGCAGATCGCGGAGACGGCGTTGATGTAGCTGATTTTGAGGGAAAGAAACGAGTTCGCGGCGTGCTTGATCAGCTCCGCGGAGTTCACGTCGGTGACGAGGATCGGTGCTTTGAACGGCTCGTAAACGCGCTTCATCAGGTCGGTCGCGCGGTCGCTCGCGGAGCCGATCACGATCCGGTCGGGCTTCATCAAATCAGGCACGGCGCAGCCTTCGCGGAGGAACTCCGGGTTGCTGACCACGTCGATCTCCGCGTCTTTGTTGTAGCGCCGGATCGTCGCTTCGACCTTCTCGCCGGTCTTCACCGGGACCGTGCTTTTATCGACGACGACGCGGTATTCGCCCTTTTTCAAAACGCCCGCGATCTCCCGCGCGACGCGCTCGATGTAGGTGAGATCGACGCTGCCATCGACCTGCGGCGGAGTCGGCACCGCGATGAAAATGACCTGCGAATGATCGACGCCGTCTTCGATCGAGTTGGTGAAACGGAGGCGTTTTGCCGCGACATTCCGATGCACGAGATCTTCGAGGCCCGGCTCGTAGATCGGGATTTTCCCGGCCTGGAGCATGTCCACTTTGCGCTGGTCGTTATCGACGCAGACGACGTGGTGGCCGACTTCGGCGAAGCAGGCGCCGGAGACGAGGCCGACGTAGCCGGAACCAATGATGCAGAGATCCATTTTTTGAACTTTGGTGGTTGCGTTTTCGAGACGGCGGGGCCGCCGCGGGGGCGGGGATTGAAGTGAAGCACTGTGGGGAGCGCAAGGATTTTGGGAGGCGTCCAGCCCGTCATCCTGAGCGGAGCCCGGCTTTGCGGGCGGAGTCGAAGGACCTCTTACTTCTCCCCCGTTGCGCGCGCGGCCTCGGGGAAAAGTAAGAGGTCCTTCGACTCCGCTGGCGCTGCGCTCAGGATGACGAGGAAGGCTGGGCCGCGGCGCGGGTTCACTCCACGAAACGCTGGGCGACGGGCATCTTGCGGCCGAGGCCGAAGGCGCGGCTGGTGACTTTGAGGCCAGGGACGGCTTGGGCGCGTTTGTATTCGTTGAGGTCCACTCGGCGCTGGACCCAGCGGACGGTTTTTTCATCGAAGCCGTGCGCCATGATCTCGGAAACGGAGAGCTGTTCCTGGACGTAGAGCTGGAGGATCGGGTCGAGAATTTCGTACGGCGGCAGGGTGTCCTGGTCGCGCTGGTCGGGCTTCAGTTCAGCGCTCGGGGGTTTCTCGATCGTATTGCGCGGAATGAGTTCGCGGTCGCGGTTGATCCACTCGGCGAGGCGATAGACGAGGGTCTTCGGCACGTCGCTGATCACGGCGAGACCGCCGCACATGTCGCCGTAGAGGGTGCAATATCCGACGGCGAGTTCGCTTTTGTTTCCGGTGCTGAGAACGAGGTGGCCGAACTTGTTCGAGAGCGCCATGAGCGTCATGCCGCGGAGGCGAGGCTGCATGTTTTCCTCGGTCACGTCTTCCGCGAGGCCGGCGAAAATTTCGCGAAACTGCTCCCGGAAGACGACGAACGAATTTTGAATCGGGATGTTGAGAAAGCAGATGCCGAGATTGGCGGCGAGCGCGGCGGAGTCGTCGATGCTGCCGGGCGAGGAAAATTGCGTGGGCATCGTGACGCCGAGCACATTCTCCGGCCCGAGCGCGTGCGCGGCGAGCGCGGCGGTGACGGCGCTGTCGATGCCGCCGCTGAGGCCGAGCACGGCGGACTTGAAGCCGCATTTGCCGAGGTAGTCGCGGATGCCGAGCGAGAGGGCGTGGAAGAGTTCTTCGGGCTCGGACTGAGGCTCCCAACTGATGGGCCCGAGGCGGTCGGTGTCGATGACGGCGAGCTCTTCCTCAAAGGCAGCGAGCTTGTTTTTGACCGTCCCGTCCGCGCCGATGGCGAGCGAGTTTCCGTCGAAAATGAGCTGATCGTTTCCGCCGACGGCATTGCAATAAACGATCGGCACGCGGTGCTGCGCGGCGATGGCGCCGAGCATTTCCCAGCGCCGCTGCGCCTTGCCGAGGGCGAAGGGCGACGCGCTGATATTCACGATCAATTCCGCGCCCTGCGCGACGAGCGCATCGACCGGAGAAGACCCGTACAGCTTGCGCGGGAGATATTTGCCGGTCCAAATATCCTCGCAAATCGTGATGCCGATTTTCTTCCCCGCGACCACGACCGGAGCGACGGAGTGTGCCGGCTCGAAGTAGCGGTCCTCGTCGAAAACGTCGTACGTCGGGAGCTGCGACTTGTGGAATTTCTGGATCGGCTGGCCGTGCTGGAGCAGCGCCGCGGCGTTGTGAAAGGGCTGGCCGGTGCCGGTGTTCACGTCGATGAAGCCGACGATGAGCGGCACGTCGCCGACCTCGTTATGGAGCGTCTCGAGCGTGGCGAGATTCAGCGGGACGAAGCGCGATTTGAAGACGAGATCCTGCGGCGGATAGCCGGTGATCGCGAGCTCCGGCGTGAGGACGAGCTCTGCGCCGCGGGCGACGAGGCTGCGATACGCGGCGAGGATTTTGCGGTGATTTCCGGCGAGGTCGCCGACGGTCGTGTTGAGCTGCGCGAAGCCGATTTTCATGCCGGCGCGCAAACTAGAAGCGCGCGGCGCGGGTGTCGATGGGGAGCAGCGGCGGGGACGTTTCCGGTCATCCTGAGCGCAGCGCCAGCGGAGTCGAAGGACCTCTTGGTTCTCCTGATTGCGCGCACCGCAGAGGGGGAGAAGTAAGAGGTCCTTCGACTGCGTTTCGCTGGCGCTCCACTTCGCTCAGGATGACCGAAGACAGAGCCGCTTTGCAGCGGACCGCCTCATTGCGATTGCATCGTTTTGCCGCGAAGGCTCTGCTTGTAGCCGGCGTCGGAGCTCTCCCAGAGCGGTTCCTCGACGAAGTGGCGGAACATCCAAAAGAGGCACGCGGCGCAGAAGCCGGAGAAGATCATCATCATGAGTTTTTGGGAGAAGCTGGACCAAAGCATGTCCGCTCTCAAAGCAAGTGGCTTGCCGCTCACCAAAATCCCCACTGGCCGGTGCGCATGATCCAGAGGCCGAGCAGGAGATTCGTCACCGCGTGAGCCAGGACGCAGGAGCTGAGGCGGCGCGTGCGGAGGGCGATGAAATTATAAAGTGCGCCGGTGATGAGCGCGGGCACGAAGTCCGGGCCGGCATGGGCGAGCGCAAAAAAGAGCGAAACGCCGGTGAAAGAAAACCAGGTGAAGGCGCCGAAAGGCACTTCGACGAAGTCGTCGCGGATCAAGTATCGGAGCAGGAATCCGCGCCAGAAAATCTCTTCGAGAAGTGGAACGACGATGACGAGGCGAAGAAAACGGACCCCAAGATGGGCGCGGTGCGGCCAGCCCGCGGAGCCAAAAAAATCAGGCTCGAAACCATCGAGCCGCGGCGCGAATCCGAGCCACTGCTGCGGCGCGATCCAGAGCAGGAAAACGGCGACGGCAATCGCGAGCGTGAGGCACCATTGCCGCGGCGGCTGCCATCGATATTCGCGCCAGAAAAATGCGAGCAATCCGCCGCAAACCAAGGTCTGCAAAGGAAAGACCCAGTATCGCGGAGTCGCGGCGACCCACCACGCGCGGCCTTCGAAAAGCTTCGAGACGAGTCCGCCCGCGGCGAGCAGCAGCATGAAAACGGCGAACGGCGCGAGGTAAGCTTTGAGCTGCGGGGATGAGGCAGACATTTCCAAAAAACGGAACCGTGAACGGCCCAAGTTCGCCAGAACCAAGTTCAGAACAGCTCCTCGCCTTCCTCGATGCGGAGATCGCCCGGCAGCGGAGCAGCCGGCGGCGCGGAGGGCGCGGTGCCGCAATTCGCGTCGGGCTGGCGCTGCTCATTTTTGCGGTGATCGCGCTCGCGCTCGGCTTGCTGACTTCCTCGCTGCCGAAACGCGCATCGGCAGACGGCGATCCGCGGACGCCGCGCGTGGAAGCCGAGGCCTCCGGCAGAAATTTTTGAGAACCGAAAGCTCGCGGCACATCGGCTGCTAATCAGGTTTTCAATGGCCAAAGCCCACACCTCAGTCATCGGTCTCGACCTCGGACGGCACTCGCTGAAAGCGGTGCAACTCCAGCGCCGCGGCAGCGATCGTTTCCTCGTCACGCATTACGCTTCGCGAGAGCTCGCCAACCCCGACGACGGCGCGGAAGGACTCAGCCGCGAGCTGAAGGCGCTCTTCAAAGAAATGGGCGGCACCGCGAAAGTCTGCGCCGTCGCGATCTCGAGCCCGGACGCGCTCATCCGCATCATCGAGCAGCCGGCGACCCCGTCGCACATTTTGCGCGAAGCGCTCCGGCTGAACGGCATGACGCTGCTGAACCAGGACTGCCGCGGCTTCGTCCTCGACTGCGATCTCATTGCCTCCGAGCCCGGCGCGCACGAGCAGGGCACTACGCCGCGGCTGAAATATCTCGTCGGCGGCGTGCCGCGGGCGGAGATCACGCAGATTTCCGAGGCCGTGGAAAAGACGAGCGTCGGGATCGGCGGGCTGCAGCTCGCGCCGATTTGCGCGTTCAACGCGTTCGAGTTCGCGCACGCCGACATCTTCAACAACGGCTCATTTTTCCTCGTCGATATCGGCCACCACAATTCGACCGTGATGGTCGGCGCGAAGCGCGAACTGGTGCTCGTGCGCACGATCGATTTCGGCGGCCACCTGCTCATCGAAACGCTGATGGCGTTGAGCGGCGATTCCCGCGAAGCCGTGATCGAGGCGCTCGAGGCCGAGGACGAACTGATGATCGAAAACACGCGGATGGCGCTGATGATTCTCTCGCGGGAGATCGGCAGTTCGATCGGATTTTTCGAGGGCCGCCGCGAGGAAACGATCAGCCGCATCCATGTCTCTGGCGGTTCGGCGAAATCCAAAACGCTCCTCAAAGTGCTCAGCGAAGAAGTCCACCTGCCCTGCGAATCGTGGAATCCGCTGTCGCCGTGCGAGGTCAATCTTCCGCCCGAAAAAGCCGCGCAGCTCAATCTCGACACGCTCGACCTCCACGTCGCGTGTGGCGCCGCGGCCGAACTTCTTCACGCGCATTAAGCCATGGCCCTGCATCTCAATCTCCACCACGAAATCGAAAGACAGCGGCTGGCCCAGAGCCGCGATCCGCTGAAGCTCGCGATGTATGGCCTCGCCGGCATCGCGACTTTCCTCGCCGGATACTACGTTTTGCAGTTCGGCACGATGGCGGGAATCAGCCGCGAACTGGCGCGCAAGACCGAGGAATTCAAGGCGCTCGGGCCGAAAGCGGAGGCGGCGAAAAAGCGCGAAGGCGAACTCGCTGCGACGATCAAAGCCAGCGGCACATTGGTCCGCCGGATCGAGGAACGCTTTTACTGGGCTCCGCTGCTCGAGCAGCTTTCGAAGCTCGTCCCGCCGGAAGTTCAGATCACCCGATTCAGCGGCGACGTGGAGGGTGACGTGGTCAAAAAGTGCGTGCTCAAAGTCGATGGCATGGCCGCCGGGGCTGATGCCCGCGGCGTGGCCGAGGAATTGCGCACGGCGATCGAGGAGGAAATGTCGAAGCGATTCAAAGACGTCACGTCCACTTTCCGCACGCTCGAGGACAGCGCGGATACCGTGAAACTCAACGGCAAGCACGCCCCCAGCGCCACCTTCGCCATTCAAGTCCGGCTCGCCACCGCGGTCGAAGTGATCGCCGCGGAGCCCATCCGCCAAAAACGATGAAACTAGGAAAAGACGAAATCCAGAAACTGGTCCTCGGGGTGATGATCCTCATCGCCGTGATCTCCGCCTATTTCTCGCTGCTGCTCTGGCCGCTGCAAGCGCGGCAGAAATTGGCGCGGGTGAGCATTGAAGAACTCGAGCCCAAAATCACCGAGGCGAAGGCCATGATCAAAGCGTCGGAGACGGCGGAAAAGGATGCGCCGAAAGCGAACGCTTTGCTCGGGCAAGTCGCGGCGCTGATTCCCGACGGCGCGCCGATCGCGTGGTTCCCGCCGCGGGTGGCCGATTTTTTCAAGAACCGCGGCGTCGATAAAACGGTGACGCGCAACGTCGCCGAGGACATCGAGAAAGATCTGCCGAACTTTCGCCGGATGCTGTGGAGCATCGATCTTCCGAGGGTGGACTTCATGCCGTTCGCGGCCGCCCTGTCGCAGTTTGAAAACGAGGAGCCGCTCGTCCAGATCACGAGCGTGGTCATCGAGCCGAGCCACGACGATGTGCAGGCGCAGCACGCGGTGTTGAGCGTCAGCAACATCGTCAAAACCATCGCCAAACAATGAGCCTCACGCGCCTTACTTTCGCCGGCCTCGCGCTCTTTTTCGCGGCAGCCGCTCTCGCCGCCGATCCGCTGCCCGAGGGAAAATACGAGCTCAAAAACCGCTCGTCGTTCACGATCCAGCCCGCCGCGCGGCCGCCTTTTTGGCCGATCGGATGGGTCCGCCGCGATACCAACGGCGCGCCGGTGGCCGTGGCCGGGGTGGCCCAGGCGCTCGACGAAAAGAGCTTCCTGGTGACGAGCATCCTCGTCGGAAATCCCTCTCTCGCCGTGATCAACGGCCGCGCCTACATGGAGGGCGAATTCGTCCGCCTGCCGAAAAGCGCGGGCGCCGTGCGGGTCCGCGTGCAGCGCATCGCGGACGGCACGGTGCAATTGCAAACGCCCGTGCAGATGATCACCGCCCCGCTCCGGCGCGCGGAACTCGGCGCGAAAAAGATCGAGGGAGAGCTGCTCAACGACGAGCGGTAATCCTCGCGCAAAACCTTTCGGTCATTTTGAGAGACCGTGAAGGAACGCGACGGACAGAAATCCCGGAGGGATTGAAGAAATTAGCCGGGGGTCGAGCGCAGCGACCACCCCCGGAATCCCGCATCCAGACGATCCCGCCCCGGAGGGCGCGGCAGAATTGAGCGGACGGTTCCGGCACCCCTTCAGCTTTCCAACATACAAGGGTGCGCTCCGTTCGGTGTCGTGTTTCCGGGGGTGGTCGCTGCGCTCGATCCCCGGCTAATTTCCGGCAGCCCTGCCGGGCTGGAGCTGCAGCAGGCGACTTTTTTGACAGCCGCCGGGCTCCGCTCAGGATGACGGGCTTTCGGACTCCGCCCGCTGATTCAGCTCCGCGAGCACTTCGGGATCGCGGACGTCGGCCCATTCGCCTTCGAGATCGAAGGCCTGGACGAGGTGGCCGGATTGCGCGAGTTCGCGGATGGCGTCGGTGAGTTCGTATTCGCCGCGCGGGGACTTTTGCAGGCGCGCCGTGAACTCGAAAATGCTCGGGCGAAAGGTGTAAATCCCGGCGTTGTACCACGGGCTCGTCGGCTCGCCGGGCTGCGGTTTTTCGCGGAGGTCGGTGAGCTCGAAACGCTCGTTCACGAAGACCGCCCCGCCTTTGGAAACGTCCTCGTTTTTCTTCACGCTGATCATCGCCCCGGCGGAGCCCGGTGCCGCGAGAGCCCTGTAATTATCAGGGTTCACGAGGATGTCGCCGTAGCTGAGAATGAACGAATCCGTGCCGGCGAATTCTTTCGCCAGCTCGACGACGCGGCCCGTCCCGTCCTGCACGACCTGCGTCGCGTATTCGACCGAAACGTCGAACCGCGAGCCGTCGCCGAAGAACTCCCGCACCACATCCGCGCGGTAGCCGACGACGATGAGAAAGTGCGTGACGCCCGCATCGCGCAGACCCTCGACGATGTGCTGGAGGATCGGCTTTCCGCGCACCGCGATCATCGGTTTCGGCAGCTCGTCCGTGAGCTCACGCATCCGTGTGCCGCGGCCGGCGGCGAGGAGGACGGCTTTTTTCACCGCGCTCATTTCCGCACCTCCGCGACGAAGTCGGCGATGCGTTCCATGGCGGTTTTGATCTGCTCGATGCTGGTGGCGTAGCAGCAGCGGACGAAGCCTTCGCCGCTCGGGCCGAAGGCGGGGCCGGGGACGCAGGCGACCTTTTTTTGCTGCAAAAGGCCGAGCGAAAACTCGCGGCTGGTGAGGCCGGTGGAGCGGATGTTGGGGAAGATGTAGAACGCGCCGAGCGGCTTGAAAGTTTCGAGGCCGAGGTCGTTGAAGGCGCGGACGATGTAGTTCCGGCGATGCTCGTATTCGCGGTTCATTTCCTCGACGGCGGGCGCGCCGTTTTCGAGCGCTTCGATCGCGGCGTCTTGCGACATCGTGTTGGCGCAGAGGATTCCGTATTGATGGATTTTCATCATCGCGTCGGTCAGCGGCGCGGGCGCGCAGGCGTAGCCGATGCGCCATCCGGTCATCGCGAAGGCCTTGGAAAAACCGTGCAGAAAAACACAGCGGTCGCGCATGCCGGGGAGCGAGGCGATCGAGACGTGCTCGCCATTTTCGTAGGTGAGCTCGCTGTAGATTTCGTCGGTCAGGACGATGAGATCGTGGTCGATGCAGAGGCGCGCGATCTTGTCGAGTTCGGCGCGGGTTTGCGTCGCGCCGGTCGGGTTGCAGGGGAAGTTGAGCATCAGCACTTTCGAGCGCGGCGTGATCTTCGCGGCGATCGCGGCGGCGGTGACGGCGAAGTTGTTCTCCGCCGAAGTCGCGACCGCGACGGGGATGCCGTGCGCCATCGTCACGCTCGGCGCGTAGCTCACGTAGCACGGCTCGTGGTAGAGCACTTCGTCGCCGGGATTGATCAGCGCGCGGAGCGCGAGATCGAGCGCCTCGCTGACGCCGATGGTGATGATCACCTCGGTCCGCGGGTCGTAGGCGATGCCGAAATTCTTCTGCACGTAGCGCGCGATCGAGCTGCGCAATTCGGGCAGGCCGAGGTTCGACGTGTAGTGCGTGCGCCCCTGCTCGAGCGAATAAATCGCGGCCTCGCGGATGTGCCACGGCGTGTCGAAGTCGGGCTCGCCGACGCCGAGCGAGATCACCTCTTTCTCCTGCGCCACGATGTCGAAGAACTCGCGGATGCCGGATTTCGGGATGTCGCGGATGTGATGCGCGATGGGGTTTTTGGAAGACATGAAATTTAGGAAGTGGGATTTAGGATTTAGGAAGTTGGGAGAGGCGAAAGGACGCCGCGCCTTCTCCGCGAGCAGAGGATTGTTCAGCCGCGGAGATGCGCGGCTATCGAGCTCGGGCGGCCCACTTCCTAAATCCTAAATTCGACTTCCTAAATCGCTTCATGGCGTTACCGGCAGCCGTTCGGCGCGCTCTTCGCGGATGAGGGCGACGCCGTTTTCTTTGTAGGCTTTCAGGCGAAAATGGGTGCCGGTGGAGATCACGCCTTTGATCGTGCTGAGCTTCTCCGAGATGAAGCTCGCGACCGCCTGCAGCGTCGCGCCTTCGACCACGACGAGGAGGTCGTAGCCGCCGCTCATCAGGTAGCAGCTCTGCACTTCCGCGAAGCGGGCGATGCGCGCGGCCAGCCGGTCGAAGCCGCCGCCGCGCTCCGGCGTGATCTTCACCTCGATGCACGCCGTGACCGCGCCGAGCTGCGCCGCCTGCGGATCGATCACCGTCTGATAGCCGAGGATCACGCCCGCCGCCTCCAGCTCGCCGATGCGCCGCGCGACTTCCGCCTCGCTCAGATTCAGCTCGCGGGCGAGGTCTTCGATCGAGGCGCGCGCATTGCGGCGCAGGAGCAAAAGGATGGGGTCCATGGCGGTGTGAAAAAGGGCGCGACTATAATCGCCGCGCGCGGGCTGTCACGGGGCAAGCGCATCGCGATCCGATTGGGGATTTCTCCGCGAAAGATTTTGCGCTCGCGCGGAGGACGGATGAGATCGCGAACATGCAACGCGCCTCCGTCATCGAGGCGCTCGAAGCCCGCATCGCGCCCGCCGTCATCTTCGCGGTGAGGGAGGATCAGATCGGCTCGCAGCTCCTCCATCTGCTCGTCACTGGCGCGGGGATGCAGGGCAAAGACCTCTCGATCACGGCCAAGGCGCGCGCGCGCGGCGGCGATGGTTTTGTGAATGTCGGCCGCATCTTCGACGTGGGGGTCGCGCTCGGGAAAGTGACGGTCGGCGGCGATCTCGGGCGCTTCAGTGGAGGCAACGTCACGGACACGGCCGTGGCGCTCACGGTCCACTCGATGGGGCAATTTGGCCTCACGACGCAGGACCCGCGCGGCGCCAGCCTGGATTCGCAGATCGGCGGAAGGCTCGGCGCGCTGACGGTGCAGACGGACATGGTCGGCGCGACGATCGCCAGCTCGATCGCGGCGGGCGTGAAAAATCCCGCCGGGACCGCCCACTTCGGCGACGGCAACGACGTGAAGATCCCCGGCGAACCGCTCCCTCTCGACGCGATCTTCGCGAAGATCGCCAGCCTCACGATCAAAGGCTTCGCCGCCGGCAGCGCGGGGATCGCCGGCGACCACTACGGCATCGTCGCCGAGCAGATCGGCTCCGTGAAAATCGGCGCGAAAACCTTCCCGCTCACCACCGGCCCGCGCAGCCCCGGCGACCTCCCCGGCCGCGCCGCCGGCGCGACACGCGACTTCACGATCCACGAGGTCTGAATCGCTGCGTCTTCCTTTCCATCCAGCACTCGCAAACGCCGCCACACCTGCGACCCTCCAACCATGAAAACGCCCGCCCGTTTCCTTCCGCTCATCGAAATCCTCGAAGCCCGCATCGCGCCGGCGGGGACGGCGAACCTCATCTGGCAGGGCGACGTGGACAGCCACTGGGGCAGCGGCACGGTCGCGACGAATACAAACTGGATCGCCAGCCCCATCCCCGCCAACAAGCTGCCGGTCGATGGCTCGGCCCTCGTCTTCCCCGCGGGCGCGGCGAATAAGACCAACGACAACAACATCGCCGGGCTGGACCTCAAAAGCCT
>JAYVPW010000042.1:0-2472 GCA_043777315.1 Spartobacteria bacterium
AAAAGCGTCTCGTCCGCGACCGTCCGCCACCCGTCGCGCTCCTGAATGAATTCGTGAAATGACATGCGCGGAAATGGAGGGTTCGCGCTTCGTTTGGCAAGCCGGAGTCGAGCGGCGCGAGCAGCAGTTCGACGTCCCAGCTTCCGGTCATCCTGAGCGCAGCGAAGCGGAGTCGAAGGACCTCTTACTTCTCCCCGTTGCGCGCATTTCTTTGGGAAAAGTAAGAGGTCCTTCGACTCCGCCCGCAAAGCCGGGCCGCCCGGGATGACGACTTTAGGGCCGCGCCGACACCCGCCCGCGAAGCCAGTTCGCACCGCCGCCGTTGACATCGCGGAGGGCACTTTCGACTGTCTTTTCGCACAACCAGATCAAGCCAGAAACAATGCCCCACGCCCCCGGCCCCACCTTTTCCACCCGATGCTGAGCTGCTCGACTTGCTGGAATTCCGGCCGCCACACCGACGGCGCGGAGATGCTTCAGGAACTGCTCGACCTCGGCTTCGACCGAATCGAACTCGGCCACGGCATCCGGCTCTCGCTGATGGAAGGCGTGCAGAAAATGTTCGACGCCGGGAAGGTCACCTTTTCCAGCCTGCACAACTTTTGCCCGCTCCCCATCGAGATCACGCGCGCCTCGCCGGACTGCTACAAATTCTCCTCGCCCGACGATCGCGAGCGCGAACGAGCCGTCCGGTTTTCGTTCCAAACCATCGACTTCGCCGCGCGGCTGAACGCGGAATTCGTCGTGCTCCATCTCGGCCGCACGCCGATCGACGACTACACCGACCGGCTCATCCGCATGGCCGAAGTCGGGCTCATCCACTCGCGCGGATACGTCTCGTCGAAGCTCGAATGCATCCGCAAACGCGAGGCGCAGGCCGAGCCGTATTTTCGCCGCGCGAGAGAGTGCCTCGTCCGCATCGCCGACCACGCCGCGGAGCGCGGGATCAAGCTCGGCGTCGAGAGCCGGCACAGCTTCGAGGAGATTCCGAACGAGCAGGAAATGCTCGAAGTGCTCGAAGATTTCGACCTCCCGCACGTCGGCTACTGGCACGATTTCGGGCATGTGCAGGTGAAGCACAACCTCGGCTTTCTCGACCATGTCGAATGGATGGAACGCGTCGCACCGCGGCTCATCGGCTGCCATTTGCACGACACCGTCTGGCCCGGCCGCGACCACATGGCGCCCTTCGCCGGCGATGTGGAATACGACGCGCTCATCCCGATGCTCCCGCCCGACACGCTCTTCGTTTTCGAGATGAGTCCCCGCCGTACCCGCGAAGAAATTCTCGAGGGAAAAGAAAAGTGGATCGCGCGATTCGGCGCTTGAGCCCACCCGCGCCAACCCGGATTGAGAGGCGCGTCCGTTTCCTTCGTCATCCTGAGCGCAGCGCCAGCGGAGTCGAAGGACCTCTTACTTTTTCCCCGTTGCGCGCGCGCTCGGGAGAAATGTAAGAGCTCCTTCGACTCCGTCCGCAAACCCGGGATCTGCTCAGGATGACTTTGATGGCTCCGCAACCGAGCCGCCCTCTGCCCACCACTTTGAAAAAAGCCGCCCTCACCACCCTCCAAGTCGTCATCACCGTCGGCATCCTCTGGCTCGTCCTGCGCGATCCGAACAAGCGCGCCGAAATGGCCGCAGCGCTCCGCAAGGCTGATACCTGCTGGCTTCTCGCCGGCCTCGGCGCGTACGGGATCGTCGAAATCCTCGCCGGCTTGCGCTGGCAGCTCCTCCTCCGCGTGCAGGGCGTTCAGCTCAAATGGACCCGCGTTTTCGGCCTCAGCATGATCGGCATTTTCTTCAATTTCTTCGTCCCCGGCGGCACCGGCGGCGACGTCGTGAAGATCTTTTATTTGCTGAAAGAAACGCCCGGCAAAGGGCCGCAGGCGCTGCTTTCCGTGCTCGTCGATCGCATCATCGGGCTCTTCTCCCTCATCGCCCTCTCCGGCGTTTTCATCGCGCTGCGGTGGGATTGGCTGATGAGCAGTCCCGAGACGTCGAAGTATGTCTGGACTGGTCTCGCCATCCTCGGAGCCAGCTTTCTCGGCATCGGCTCGTCGTTCGTCGCGACTGGACTCGGCCTCGTCCACAAGCTGCCCGCGAAGATGCCGGGCCGCGACAAACTCGCCGAAATGGCGCTCGCGTACAACTCGTATGCGCGCGCGTGGCGCACCTCGCTCGCCGCGTTCGCGATCGGCATCGCCGCGCACCTCGCCTACTTCCTCACGTTCTACTGCGCGGCCAAATCCTTCGAGACGCCCGCCACGCACGTCCCGACATTTTACGATCTCTGCTCGATCATGCCGGTCGTGAACACCATCACCGCCATGCCGATCAGCATCGGCGGCATCGGCGTGCGTGAAGGTCTGTTCCAAGCCTTCCTCGGCAACCTCACCGGCGCGTCGCAAGCCGTCGCGGTCGTCATCTCCTCGACCGGCTATTTGCTCACGCTCATCTGGGGCCTCGTCGGCG
>JAYVPW010000043.1:0-2470 GCA_043777315.1 Spartobacteria bacterium
CGATGCGCCGCGGTCGAAGTTCACTTTGAATGCACCGCGCGGTGGCGCCTTCCGCCAAGCCGCGGAGCGCATCCCGCATAGCCGCCGGAGCGGCAACCCAATGCCGAATTTGCCGTCGTCGTCCTGGGCGTCCTGTGCTTCGCGCCAGTGCGTGCTCATCAGTTCGCGGATGTGATCGAGGGCTTTCTGCTGTTCGAGGTCTTGGAGTTCGGTGGTCATAGTTGGTTGTGGATTTCGATGATGGGTTAAAGATCGCGTTTGAGGGCGGCGCGCTGCTCCTTGGTCGCCGTCTCGAGCCAGCCCTCGGCCCGCATCCGGCCCCACCAGCCGACGAGGCTGAGAAGCAAAAATGGAACCTCTTATTCTCCATCCGGTTGAGCAACCACTCTCGGCAGTCCCAAAGCACCACGACATTGAGGGGCTGACGCGCTGGTTGCTCTTAGGTAAAGCGCTCGATAAGCGTTCACCGCTCCATGTGGCTCTCCACGTCATTAGTGATGCCGTTGCCATGGCAACGAGCGGAGGGGCACACTACGCCGATGTGGACGTTCACGACTATGATGAAGTCAACGTTTTGTGGTCCACTAACGGCAGCTTGCGCTATCGGTTCGAACTGGATGGGGAGGTATCTGAGATTGCTGCCCCGGCGTCTATCGTGATTCCTGCTGGGGTCAGGCATCGAGCGGAGGCGATCGCTGGGTCCGGATTCTTCCTATGTATTTTACTACCGCCAAGGGCGTTTGATCGGACTTTGTCAACGTGATCACGCCGACGGGAGCGACGATGAGGATGATTGGAATGAGCGGACGGGGCGAGCTTCTATTCGGGCGATACGCCCAAATAGACGAGGTTCTCCCGCGCCGTTTGCCGCTGTGCGGGATCGGGAATCGTTTCCACGAAGGCGGCGACCGCTTCGCGGCTGATGGCGTGTCTGCTGCACAGGAAAAAAATGTCGGCGAGGTCTTTGTCGGCGGCGCGCACGAGCTTCGCGGCAGCGAGTGCGGCGGGGGGCGGGACCGTGATCGTCAATCCGCCCCAAGTGCCTGCTTCCTGTGCCGTGTGGCGCGGCATTTCGACAATTCCAGGACGGACGAGTTGGATGTAAGCGCGGTTGGTTTCACCCATCGGGTCGAAGTCGAGTCCGGCGGTGGCGCAGGCGGCGCGCAGGGCACCGCGATCCACTTGCGAGCCGGGCATCCAAATATCGAGATCGAGGCTGGTGCGCTCCGGCATTCCGGCGTCGATCACCGGCCACGCGCCGATGATTTCCAGGCGGGCCTCCGCGTTCAGCGCCCGAAACCCGGCTCCCAGCGCCGCCAGTTTCTCCTCCCATTGCTCGCGGTTGAGACCCTCTGTTTCAGGCATCAGGCGAGGAGGGTGAGTTGCTGAAAGTAGCTGTGGTAGCCGCGCAGGATGAGTTCGGCCCGGAGTCTGGCGAGTTTGCGGTAGCGGGCGGGATCGGTCATGGCCAGCGGTGGCGGCACGTCGGCCACGATGATCTGTGCGATGTGCTGGAGAACCTGACGATCCTCCGCCGTTCGGCCTTTGATCAAAGGCGGCACGCCGCTGCCGGCAGCGCGCACTTCGGCTTCCATCGCGGAGAGCGCGCGGATTTCAACTTCACGCGGATGCAGGTGGTGCGGAGAAGGTGTGGACAGCATGGAGCGCAGCTTACGGAGCTTGAGGCGTAGTGGAAAGGCCGCTTATTTTAGCGCGCTTTTTCGGGACTGACTTTGCCACTGCTTTCGCTTCGAGCATCTCGTGCGCAGTCAGCAATTTTTCGAAAAGCATCCGGTTCACTCTCGACTTTCTTGCGTAATTCGGTCACGAGTTCCTGGCGCACTTCATTCTCAAGGTGCGCGACTAGGGCTGCGTTGTTGGGGAAAGTCAGCGTCTGGCCGCCGGGTTCGGTGTAAGTCACCTCACCGCTCTTTGGCGCTGCGCCATTGGCGGACGCTGAGGAAGTTGGCGGCGGGACGCGTGTGGGAGCGAGGCTTTGCCGGATTTCCTCCGCTACTTCCGCGCGCGGACGAGCATAACGGGCGCGCGAGCGGGCGATAATTTCGGCAGCAGAGTCCGACTTTCCGGCAGCGGGGAGTGGAAGTGTCCGCAGCGTGAACGGGGAGGCAACCTGACCGTGAACGGTCGTCTTCACGCAGGCGGTCCAGTTCGGAAGATTGGCGAGATCGTGGCGGTCGAACGCGGGCAGAAACACCGGTTCCAAACCCTCGGCATCCTCGCGGCCAACGCGAAAGCAAACGGTCGTTCCGACATTGCCCACGATGCTCTGCATGATCCGCCGGTGGGGGTGTAAAAGTCTTTCTGTAAATTGCTCTTCCTTCGCAATGCCCAGCTCCCCTGCGGGAGCGGCGGCGCGAAGGCGAGCGTAGCGAGCCGAGCGCAGCCGCTCCCGCAGGGGAGCTGCCGCCGGTTTCCGGTCTGGCAAAGGGCGGGCCACATGTTTTTCGGG
>JAYVPW010000044.1:0-9560 GCA_043777315.1 Spartobacteria bacterium
GGACCGGTTCCGGTGGCTCACGCCACCGGCTAATTTCCGATCGTCCCTCCGGGACGGGCGCTCCGCAACCCGTCTGCTTATTTTGGCAAGATGGTATAACTCCCGCGCCCCGCTGGGGCGCACGGGTCCTCTGCGATGATTCCGGTGGCTGACGCCACCGGCTACCTTCCGGCGAGCCTGCCGGCTCGAAGATCACGGATGCGGACACGATTTCGCGCGAGGCGTGCCGGCAAATCCATGCGTCGTACACGGCGAAAGGCGCCGCGTACGACGTGCGACTGCCGGGTCTGGTGTAAATTCCACCGCGCACAGCGCGGGGATCGGGCGCGTCCGATGTGGAGTTGATGATCGTCATTCTGAACAACTCCGCGGGCGGCCCGACTGCGGGAGGGGCGTTGCGCGCCGAGGTCGAACTGGCTCTCCGCGGGCAGGGTCTCGAGCCGCAGGTGTGGCTCGCGGAGGGTGGTGAGCAGATTGAGACACTCGCAAAAAAGGCCGCCGCGAGTGCGGCTGAAATCGTGGTCGCGGGCGGCGGCGACGGGACGATCAATGGCGTGGCGAGCGCGTTGATCGGCTCGGAAAAGCGGCTCGGCATCCTGCCTCTCGGGACGCTGAATCACTTTGCGCGCGATCTCGGAATCCCGGTGCTTCATTTCAAACGATCTCGCACCCGTTTTTCGCGATCGTGAAATCGTCGTGCTCGGGATCAACACGGCGCGTTCCCTGACTTGGAAAGATGGGCGGATCAACCGCGCGCAGGCCGACGCGGCGAGCCGGCAGCTTGCCGGTCTCCGACCGGAAGTGATCAAGGTCGTCGTGACCCATCACCCTTTCGATCTCGGCGAGACGCGCAGCGACGACGAGCTGGTCGGGCGCGCGCGGATGGCGATGGCGGAACTCGCGGGCTGCGGCGCGGACCTGCTGCTCGCGGGCCATTTCCACGAGAGCTACACGGGCGGGACGGCCCGCCGGTACAAGATCGGCGGGCATTCGGCGCTCGTCGTGCAGGCGGGCACGGCGACCTCCACGCGGCTGCGCGGGCATGCCAATTCGTTCAATGTCCTGCGCATCGCACCGCCGCGCGTGCAGGTCGATATTTTGACTTGGGAGCCCGGGCGCGGGCAGTTCGCGAGGACGGAATCGAAGCGCTACCAACGGGGTTCAGACGGCTGGGAACGAAGCGCTGTCGAATCGTAGCGCTATCACTCGCACTCGCAGACCACGCGGAAGCCGACGTCGTTTCCCGAATAATCGGGTGTGTCAAAATGCCGGGCGCTGGCGCGCAGACTGTTCGCGCGCGACTTCCAATTTCCGCCGCGCAAAACGCGTTTCAGTCCCTGCGTCGGGCCGCGCCGGTTGATCCGCTCCTTGCCTTTGTACGGCTCGAAAAAATCGAGGCACCACTCGCTGACGTTCCCGGCCATGTCTTCGATCCCAAACGGGCTCGCGCCGCGGGGAAATGCATCGACCGGCGAGCTCTCGGCGTAGCCGTCGTCGATCCTCGTGTCGCGCCACGGGAAGGTGGTGCGGCGGTCCGCGAAATTGGCGTAATGCCCTGCGTCGAGGCGCCCGCCCCACGGGAAAATGCGGCTGTCACTTCCGCGCGCCGCGTACTCCCATTCCGCTTCGCTCGGCAGCCGGTATTTGCGCCCGTCGCGCAGCGTGAGCCATTGGCAAAATTTCTCCGCATCGCGGCTGCTGAGGAAGACCGCGGGATGCCGGTCATCCGCCCAGGTCGCGCGCCGCGTGCGATGCGCCGGATCAAATTTTTCGAACTGCTCATTCGTGATCGGATGCTTCGACATGAAGAAGCAACCGAGCGTCACGGGCGTGAGCGGCTGCTCATTTGGAGAGGCGTCGCGCGTGTCGCTGCCGAGCGTCACCGCGCCGGAGGTCACGAGCAGCATTTCGGCGCCGATGATGTTGCGGAAAGTTGGATGCCGCAGCTTTTCCTGCGCGCGCGCGAGCGGGGAAATGTTGATCGTTTTCGCCGTGACCACCGGCCCCGGCGGCGGCGGCAGAGGCTTCGCGGAGGGGGCCGCCGCTGGCTTCGCGGGAGCCGCCGCGGCAGGTGCGGAACGCAGTGCGGGCTCGGGCCGGAGCTGCATCGGCTGGCTGCTCATCTGCTCGAGATATTCGTCGATCACATCCTCGGCCTGCCCGCCGGTGAGGCCGAGGCTTTCGCCCATGTTGCACATCGCGTCGCGCTGATCGTCGGTCATGTCGTCGCCATCGAGGCACAGTTTGGACAGCCGCAGCATTCGGCGAAATTCTGCGAATGGATCGCCCGACGCCGGCTCGACCAGCGACGCGGCGGCGGGCGCGGCGCCCGCCGCCGGTGGCTCGGGCGCAGCCGCGCGGGAGCCGCCGATTCGCGTGAGCTCGGCCTCCAGAGCGCCTTCCATTTCGCTGCGCGAAAGGCCGAGGTCTCCACCGGCCTGGTAAAGCCGCTCCTCCGCGTCGGGCGTCAGCTTTTTGTCGATCAGCGCGAACGTGATGATCTTGTTGAACTCCGCGATCGCCCTCACCACGGCCGTGGCGTGGAGTTCCGAGTCGATCCGCGCGCGCGCCTCGGGGTTCAGTAACTCGGTCCGCGCCTCGACGAGAAAGACCGGCGCCTCGTCGAGCCCGGCGCGCAGGAGCTGCGCGAGCGGATTGCTCGGCTGATTTTTCAGCGGCAGCTTTTTCTGCCACCAGACAAGGATCTGCCGACAGTTGTCCTCGATCTGCTCGGCCCCGGCGTTCGCGTCGAAGCCGAGGCAGAGCCGGTCGTAAAAATTCTCCGAGTTGTAGTTTTTCCAGCCGTCCCAGCGGAGCGGGTTGTCGGGCAGCGGATTCGGGAGAGACACTTGGGGAAAATTTAGGATTTAGGATTTAGCATTTAGGATTTGGGGAGGCGCACCGAGGGGATGGTGGCCCAAATGCTAAACCTAAATGTTCAATGCTAAATGCAGGCCCGAATCACATCACCTTGATCTGCTGGAGGTCCGCGGTCGCGGTCTCGAGTTCGCTGTCGGAAAGGCCGGTGTTGCGGGCGATCTGGACGCGATTTTGCCGGCCGTAGGCTTCCACGATCACCTCGAGCACCTGGCTTTCGTTGTAGGTGTAGGTCAGCTCGACAGGCGATCCCTTTGGCAAAAATGGCGGCAACTCGATGTCGCAAATTCCCAGCGGCGTGCATTCGCTCGGGACGGTGCTCTCGCCTTCCACGACGCGCACGATCGCGTTTTTCATGTTCGATTTCGCGGTGCCGAAGGAGTTCTTCGTCTCGAACGGAATCGCGGTCATTTTCCGGATCATCGGGAAGACGTATTCCTCGATTTTCCCGTCGTCCCAGAGCACGACGCCGAGCGTGTGCGTGGTGATGTTCGTGACCTTGATGAGCTGCCCGGCGTCGTCTGAAAACTGATCGCGCACCTCGACCGGCAGCGAGCGCTCGCCGAGTTTATCCTCCTCCGTGAGCAGTGAGAGAATGCCTTGGATCGCGGCACCGATGGCGACCGCTTCGTCCGGGCTCACGTCGGCGGCGGCGGGAACATTCGAGATTCCGCTGACCATGTCGCGCACGGACGGCATGCGCGTCATGCCGCCGGTGAGCAGGATTCGGTCGATCCCGGTCCACTGCATCTGCGCCTCCTGCATCACGATTTCGCAGATCGTTTTGCACTTCTCGAGGAGGTGGCGGCAGCGATTTTCAAAGTCCTCGCGCGTGAGATCGAGCTTCACGCTTTTGCCGTTGAAGCTGTGGACGATGGTGGTGCGCGTGCGGCTGGAGAGCTGGATTTTCGCGGTGAGCGCGCGGTTGTAGAGGTCCTGGTAGCTCTGCAAATCGAGCAGCGGATTCTCGCCGTGGATCGCGTCGAATTCATCGGCGACCCAGTTGACGATCACGTCGTCCCAATCCTTGCCGCCGAGCCGATGGTCGCCATTGCTCGCGATCATGCGGATGTGGTTGTCCTCGATCTTCATGATCGTGACGTCGAACGTGCCGCCGCCGAGATCGAAGACGAACACGGTTTGACTCGAGTGCAGCTTGTCGAGGCCGTAGGCGAGCGCGGCGGAAGTTGGCTCGTTGATGACCTGCAAAACATTGAGCCCGGCGAGCTGCCCGGCGTGCAAAGTCGCGGTGCGCTCGGCGTCGTTGAAATAAGCCGGGACGGTGATCACCGCGTCGGTCACCGTCTCGCCCAGATACTTCTCCGCGTCGCTTTTGAGCTTCTTTAAAATGAGCGCGGAGAGCTCCTCGGCGGAGTAAACCTTGCCGTTAAATTCCCGGTGAAACTGCGCCTTGCTCTTGCCCATTTCGCGCTTCACGAAATCGACGATTTTCTCCGGCTCCGCGACGGCGTTTTGCTTCGCGGTCGTGCCGACGATCGCGTTCAGCCCGTCGAACAAAATCACCGACGGCGTGATGCGCTCGCTCTCGGAATTGGGAATGATCTGCGGCTTGCCGTACGCATCGACGTGCGCGACCGCGCAGAAGGTCGTGCCAAGGTCGATGCCGACGGCTTTGCGGGGAGTTTTGGAAGGATCGGGTGTCGTCATTGAAAGTGCGCGAGCAGAATTGCGAGTTGCAGGATTTGTGCCGGGGGACGGCCTCAGTTTGACGGCGCGGATGGAGTCAGCGCGACGAGGAAACCTTCCTTGTATTTTTTGATCACGACCTCTTCCGCGCGGACGACGCGCTCTTTCCACAGGAAGCCGCATTTCACCGTGCGGAGGATCACGGTATCCTCGTCGGGCTCCTCCGCGAGTTCGACGGCGACCGCGCGTTGCGTGCGCTTGTCGAGCTTGCCGCTGCTGGTGGGCGTGGGTGTCACTTCGAGCCGCGCGAGCACTTCGAGGATGAAATGCAGGTTGTGTTCGAGGTTCATTTCCAGCGTCCGCATCCGGTCGAACAAGATCGTCCCGACCTCCTCGGAATCTTTGCCCGCCCGGTGCTCGCCGACGGCGGACTGCACCTGCCGATGGATTTCCGCGACCTCGTCGTAGAGCGAGATGATGTCGCGGATGATCGGGCGATGGACCGAGTCGAGGAGGAAGCCGTCTTTGTAGCCGCGGAGTTCCTCGTGCAGCGCATCGAACATCCGCTGATTCAGGCCGGTCTTTTGATCGAGAATTCCGCGCAAATCGGCGACGAGCAGCGGCAGTGCGCGATGGGCGTCCGCCGTGGCGCTCTGCGCCCGGTCGAGCTTGCCGAGTATCGCGGTGCTCTCGCCGGCGGCACGCGTCATCGCCTCGATTCCGAGGACGAGCGGGCGGAGCATTTGGGGAAAAGAGGCAGGCGCGGGCAGCGGCGGTGCGGCCTCCGCGTCCGGCTCCGGCGCTGCGACCGGAGGCTCCGCGACCACGGCGGCGGGGCGCGATTCGTCGGTCTTGCGAGAAGTCGCGGCGCGGCTCTCGATGTCTTGCTGCGCTTCCTGGAACAATCCGCGCAGTTGTGCGTCGAAATCGAAATCGGCGTCGTCGTCTGGATGAGGCATACGGCGAGTTGGTTAGCGAATTGCTTGCCAGACGCGGAAAGATTTCGCGCGGGTGGCAGCCCTCCGGGTAGCGCACTCGTCTCGAGTGCTGGTTTTGGCGTCTCGCCGAAACAGCCTTTTGAAAGCGCTCCAACCGCGCGGGAGGTGTCTTGTTGTCGGGAACGCTTCAAACAGTTCGTTTCGGCGGGGACGCCGAAACCAGCACTCGAGACGAGCGCGCTACCCGGCGTCGCCTGCGCGACTCACCACCTCAGGCACCGCCGCCCGCGGACCATTTCTCGATCGCGGCGAGCAGGCCGGGGATGTCGTATTGCTTCGCCTCGACATCCACGCGGAGGCCGTGGTCGCGCATGGTTTTCGAGGTGATCGGGCCGATGGAAGCGGTGCGCATTTGGGGAGGAAGCGGGAGCTTCAGCGCGAGGAAATTCTCCACCGTCGAGGAACTGGTGAAGGTGATCAGGTCGGCGCCTTCTTTCTCGAAACGCGCGCGCGCGCCGCTCACGTCGTCGGTCTCGGCGACGGTGCGGTACGCGACCGCCTCGTCCACGATCGCACCGAGTTTGGCGAGTTCCTGCGGCAGGACGTCGCGCGCTTTTTCGGCCCGCGCGAGGAGGATGCGGAGGTTCTCGACCGAGCCGTCTTTTTGGAACGCGGCGATGATGCCCTCGGCGACGAACTCCTCGGGCTGGAGATCGACTTTGAGATGAAATTCCCGCACGCGCGCCGCGGTCGCGGGGCCGATGGCGGCGATGCGGAGGCCGCCGATTTCGCGTATGTCGGTGTAGAGTTTGAAGAACAATTCGAAGAATGCCTCGACGCCGTTCGGGCTCGTGAAGACGAGCCAATCGTACTGATGTGCGTCCTGCACGAGCTGGCCGAATTCCATCCGGTTCGTCGGCGGTTCGATGCGGATCGTCGGCATTTCGAGCACATCCGCGCCGAGTGCGCGCAGCCCGGAGACCAGCCCGCTGGCTTGCTTCCGGGTCCGCGTGACGACGACACGCTTGCCGAAAAGCGGGCGCGCCTCAAACCAGTTCAGCTTGTCGCGCAGCGTCACCACGTCGCCGAAAACGGCGACCGCGGGCGCGGCGAATCCGGCGTCGGCGACTTTCTGCGCGATGTCCGCGAGCGTGCCGCGGAGCGTCTGCTGGCGGCCGGTCGTGCCCCAGCGCACGAGTGCGACCGGCGTGCCCGGCGCGGAGCCGTGCGCGAGGAAATGCTGCGAGATTTGGGCGAGGCGTTCGACGCCCATGAGCATCACTTTCGTCCCCGGCTGCGTGGCGAGGCGCGCGTAATCGAGCGAGCTCTCGGGCTTGGTCGGATCTTCGTGGCCGGTGAAAATGGTGAGCTGCGATGTGTGCTCGCGATGCGTGACCGGGATGCCCGCGTACGCTGGCGCGGCGAGGGCAGAGGTAACACCCGGAATGATCTCGAATTTCAGCCCCGCTTCCGCGAGCGCGAGCGCCTCTTCGCCGCCGCGGCCGAACAGAAACGGATCGCCGCCTTTCAACCGCACCACGCGTTTTCCCGCCGCGGTTTTTTCGACGAGGAGCGCATTGATTTCCTCCTGCTTCAGCGTGTGCTGCCCCGCTTTTTTCCCGGCGTAGATGATCTCCGTCCCGGCCCGCGCCCACTGCAAAATGTCGGGGTTGCAAAGGTAGTCGAAGACGATCACGTCGGCCTTTTCGACGACCTCTTTGACTTTCAAAGTCACGAGCCCGAGATCGCCCGGACCCGCGCCAGCGAGGTGGCAGAGACCCATTGTTTTCGGTGAGGAAGCGGCGCGTTTCATGAATGGGCGAGTTGGTCTTGAAGCTCGGCGAAGATGGCGCGGGCTATCTGCTCAGGATCGTCGGGAAAGCCGGTGGAACGGGCTTTCGCGGGCGACTGCCCCTCCGGGCCGAAGAGGATCGCGCGCATCTCTAGCGACCACTCTTTCAGCTCCGTGCTGACGCCGACGGGCATCGAGCAGTCGCCGGAAAGGAGCCGCTGCAATTCCCGTTCGGCGCGGATGCAGGTGAAGGTCGGCTCGTGATTGATCGCGCGGAGGACGGCGCTCACGTCGTCGCGGTCGGCGCGGCTTTGCAGCGCGATCGCGCCTTGCCCGATCGCGGGTAAAAGATGGCCGCCGAGCGAGCTGACGCGGAAGCGCCACGACTCGAAATCGAGGTGGCCGCTGCTGGTGTCGAACCCGAGGCGTTCGAGTCCCGCCTGCGCGAGGACGATGCCGGCAACGCGCCCGGATTCGCCGAGCTTTCGCAGTCGCGTTTGGACGTTGCCCCGCCAGTCTTCGATCGCGAGATCGGGGCGGAGCCAGCGGATTTGCCGCGCGCGGCGGATGCTGCTCGTGCCGATGATCGAGCCGGGCGGCAGCGCATCGAAATCGGCGGCATCCCGCGTGATCAAAGTGTCGGCGGTGGGCGCGCGCTCGAGCACGGCGGTGAGCTGGAGGCCCGGCGGATTGTGACCCGGCAAATCTTTCAGGCTGTGGACGGCGACGTCGATTTCGCCGGAGAGCAGCGCCTCTTCCAGCTCTTTGGTGAAGAGCCCTTTTCCGCCCGCCTCGCTCATTTTCAGCAGGCTGAGGTCGAGCTTCTGATCGCCGCGGGTGGTGAACTTCCGCACCTCGATCCGAAGATCGGGAAACCTTTGGGCAAGCGCCTCGCGAGTCAGTTCGACCTGCGCGATGGCGAGCGGGGAGGCGCGGGTTCCGAGGGTGAATGGCGGCATGGCGATCTAGAATGAGCCACGGACAGACTCGGACAGACTCGGACAGATTCGGAAGGCCTGCGGCGCTGAACGTCGAACGTCGAACGTCGAACGTCGAACGTCGAAGTAGGGAGAGCGACTGCGCTCCGTTTCTTCACTTCGACGTTCGACGTTCGACGTTCGACGTTCGACGTTTGCCCCTCCCCCGCTCACCCTTTCGCCTCCCCGACGGTCCCGCCCGATGCGGCGGTCGAAAACGCGAGCGCCGCGCGGGTGCCGCCGCCTTCGAGCCACTCGCTAAACTCTGCGACGTGGCGCTCGATCATCTGCTCGCAGATGGTCAGTTCCGCGCGGCGGATGCTCATCGAGTGCTCGGCGATGGCCTGGAGGGAGTCGATGTCGTAAAGGTAAACGCCGTCGATGTCGTTGACTGCGGGGTCGATGTCGCGGGGCACGGCGAGGTCGATGCAGAAGAGCGGACGGTCGCGGCGGGTGCGCATGATCGGGGCGAGCTTTTCGGCGGTGAGGACGTGGTGCGGTGCGGCGGTGGAGCCGATGAGAATATCGACGTCGTGAAACTCGTTTTGCCACTCGTCGAAATGGACGGCCTTCCCGCCCATCGCCTGTGCCAGAGCGGCGGCGCGGTCGAAGGAACGATTGGCGACAAAGATGGTTTTCACCCCGCGGGCCTTGAGCGCGCCCGCGGTCAGTTCGCTCATTTCGCCGGCACCGAGGATCATCACCTGGCAGTGCGCGAGCTGACCGAAAATTTTCTCCGCGAGTTCGACCGCGACTGAGCCGACTGAGACCGAGCCGCGGGTGATGTTCGTTTTTGTGCGCACCTCTTTCGCGACGTTGAAGGCGCGCTGGAAAAACTTGTTCAGATGCCTGCCGGTCGCGCCGGACTGCTGCGCGGCAAGGTACGCTTTTTTCACCTGCCCGAGGATCTCGGTCTCACCGAGCACCATCGATTCGAGCCCGCTGACGACGCGGAAAAGATGCCGCAAACTTTGGCCCGTCGGCAGCCGATAAAATGCCGCGCCGTCCGGCGACACCGCACGCGCGGCGACGAATTCGTTCACCGCCGCGAAGCCGCGCACGGACTCCTCCGCGGCGACGTAAAGCTCGACGCGATTGCACGTCGAAATGATCACCGCCTCGCCGACGCCCGGCGCTTTCGCGAGCTCGGCGGCCGCAGCGGCGAGGTCGCCGTCGGGGATGGCAAATTTCTCGCGCAGCTCGACGGGCGCGGTGTGATGGCTGAGGCCGAAGCAGAGGATTTGCATCAGCGGGGAGGAGGGAATGCCTGCGGCGCTGAACGTCGAACGTCGAACGTCGAACGTCGAACGTCGAAGTGCAGAATCCGTA
>JAYVPW010000045.1:0-9439 GCA_043777315.1 Spartobacteria bacterium
GCGCAAACGGGGGCCTTTCGCCCCACCGCACGCGCCAGACTTCATCCCCAGCACCCAACCCTCGGCTCCCGCCGCTCGTTAAGCCCGACAGGCTGCTAGTGCGGCTCGAGATCTCGATGAGCGGTGAAACAAGTCACAAAAAGCGTGGAGGGCATTGCGCCGTCGATGCCTAAATTCCCTCAGGGGAGGCACTGACAGCGCGGTGCCCTCCAGCCGCCCCGGTGGCGCTCCCAAAATGTTGGACGATGCCTCGATTCTCAGGGGTGCCACCTCTCTGGGAGACGACTCGGCTTTGCCCGACCATGCTTGCAAAAACGAGCCACACGACAACTATCCGCGCCCATGCAAACTCCTCTCACTCCCGAGACCGCCACCCTTCCCAAAGAGCGCACCTACTTCCTCGTGCTGTGCATCTTTTCCTGCCTCGTGTGGCTCGTGTGTCTCGTGACGATCGCCCCGATCATCGCCTTGCTCATCGTCGGCTTCGCGACGTGGCTGGGGCATGGGATGTTGATCGCCCGGCTGCGGTCGGAGGCGGTGAAGGTGGACGCGGGGCAGTTGCCGGAACTGGCCGAGTCCTTCCGGTCGGTCTGCGAAGATCTGAGGCTGGCGAAGGTGCCGGATCTTTATGTGATGCAGGCGGGCGGGATATTGAACGCGTTCGCCACGCGTTTTTCCGCGCGGGATTTCGTGGTCGTCTATTCGGATTTGCTGGAAGCCTACGGACCGGCGAGCGGGGAGATTCGCTTTCTCCTCGGACATGAAATCGGGCACATCCGCAGCCGGCACATCTTCAAGAATATGCTGCTCGTTCCGGGGCTCTTTCTGCCGCTGATCGGCAGCGCCTACAGCCGCGCGTGCGAGAGTTCCTGCGACCGGCACGGCGCGCTCGCCAGCCGGGATGCGGAGGGTTCGGTCCGCGCGATGATGATCCTCTCCGGCGGTCGTGACGCGTCGAAGGCGATGGCGCCGGAGCCTTTCTCGGCCCAACACCACGAGGCGCGCGGCTTCTTCGTCTCGCTGCACGAGCTTTTCTCGAGCTACCCGACGCTGTGCAAGCGCGTCTCGGACCTGCTCGATCTCAAGAATGATCGGGCCACCCCACGCCCGGCGCGGCATCCGCTCGCCTATTTGCTGGCGTTTTTCTGCCCCGGCGCCCGTTACGGGATTTTCGGGGTGGCGATGACCTTTTATCTCGTCGCCATTTTTGCCGGGATCGGACTGCCCGTCATCTCGCAAATCCAACAGAAGGCCAAGGCCGTTGAGCGCCGGCAAATGGAGCGCGCGGTGGAAGCAACCGAAGACGTCAGGCTCCCGCGCTGACCTGATCGCCCGGGCAACCTGCTCAAAGGGAAGTGACCCTAACGGGATTCGAACCCGTGTTACTCCCGTGAAAGGGGAGTGTCCTAACCACTGGACGATAGGGTCGTTTTTTTGGGAAACGAGCCGGGGAATATGGGAATCGCGGGGAGGGCTGGCAAGGAGTTTTTCCCGCGCGGAGCGGCGACGCGAATTCAGTCCTGCGCCAGGCAGGCCGCCGTGCGGGAGGTGGCGTGCTGATGATGGGCGAGCGCGGTGCGGGCATGGGCGGACATCGCGGCACGGCGAGCGGGGTCCGCAAGGAGCAGGCGCGTTTCGCGGAGGAGTGAGGCGGCGTCGGGGACCTGGATCGCGGCGGCGCGGGTGAGGAGGAGTTGCACGGCGGCATGGAAGTTTTCCATGTGGGGGCCGAAGAGGGCGGGCTTGCCGAGGGCGGCGGGTTCGGCGGGGTTTTGGCCGCCGATTTCGGCAATGCCGGGGAGGCTTTTGCCGACGAAGGCGAGGGTGGCGAGTTCGTACCAGTCGCGAAGTTCGCCGGTGGTATCGACGAGGAGGATGTCCGGCGGGGACGCGGGGTGGGCGGAGTGATTTGCGGCCGCCAATGCGGTGCGGCGGAGGATGCGGAAGCCGAGCGGGGCGAGGTCGCGGAGGATCTCGGCGGTGCGTTCGATGTGGCGGGGCACGAGGACGAGGAAGAGCTTCGGGAACGCGCGGCGCAGTTCGGCGAGGTGCCCGGCGAGGACTTTTTCCTCGGGTGCCCATGTGCTGCCGCCGACGAGGATGGGTGTCTCGGTGGTGATGCCGAACGGGGCGAGGAGGGCGCGAAATTCATCGACGCGCGACGGACTGGCGGCGGCGGCGAGGTCGAATTTCATACTGCCGGTGTGGTGAATTCGCGCGCGCTCGACGCCGAGCTTTTCCCAACGCGCAACATCGTCGGGCTCGGGGACGCAGATGAGGTCGAGCAGGCGAAAAATGGGGCCGGTCCATTTTTGAAAGCGTTGGAAACGCGACTCGCTGCGCGGGGAAAGCCGGGCGTTGACGAGGGCCACGGGGATGGCGCGACGGTGGCATTCGGCGACGAGATTTGGCCAGGCTTCTCCCTCGATCAGGATGAGCTGGCGTGGGCGCAGGGCGTCGAGCGCCGCGCGCACGATCACGCGGAGATCGAGCGGGTTGTAGATGACCGCGAGCCACGGTTCGCGAGTCTGTTTCGCGAGAGCGAAGCCGGTGGAGGTGGTGACGGAAATGGCGAGCTGAAGTTGCGGATTTTGGCGGCGCAGTTCGCGGGCGAGTTTCAGCGCGATGAGGGTTTCGCCGACGCTGATCGAGTGGATCCACGTCCATTCTCCAGTCGAGAAATGCGCGCGTTCTTCGGCGGAGTAGCGTGCGAAGCGCTGGCCAAAATTCACGCGGAAATTTCCGCGGCGCAGCATCCGTCGCAGCAGCCCGGGAAAGAGGGCGAGGAAGACGAGCGGGAAGAAAAGGTTGTAGATGAAAAGGGAACGGCGCGCGTCGGCGGGGAGGACGCGGCCGGCGGCGGGCGCGTTCACTTGGCGGGGGCGAGCAGCGGGCGGAGGAAGGCGACTTCAGTCGCGCCGTAACGCTTTTGGCGGGAGCATTCCCAGAGCGGTTCGAGGCTCAGTTTCGCGCCGGGCAGATGCTCGAGAATGAAGACGCCGCCGGGGGCGAGGGCGCGGTGCAGCGACTCGCACGCGAGGAGTTCGGGCGTGAAATCGCGGTCACCTTTTTTCTTCGCGTACGGCGGGTCGGCGAAGATGAGATCGAAGCTGGCGGGCACGGCGGAGCGGTCGAGAAAGTGGAAGACGTCGGACGGCTGGACCGAGCCGGTGAGCCGCGTTTTTCGCAGGTTCCGCGAGATCGTTTCTACGCCGGAGCGATCGGCTTCGACAAAAACGGCGGAGGCTGCGCCGCGGCTCAGCGCCTCGATTCCGAGGCTGCCGGAGCCGGCAAAAAGATCGAGCACTCGCGCGCCGGGGACGAGTCCGCCGAGGCTGGAAAAGATCGCGCCTTTCACGCGATCCATCGTCGGACGCAGGTCGGATTTTGGAGCTTCCAGCGGGAGCCCGCCGGCGGAACCCGCGACGACTCTCATCGCGGTGAGCCAGCGGATTCGGCCGACTCCGCGGCAGCCTCAGCGGCTGGCGCGGTCGCGGCAGGCGGGGTCGCGGCGGGAGCGGCGGCGGGCATCGGTTCGCCGGACTTTTTCTTCTTCTTCTTCTCGTCCTTTTTCTCGTCCTTTTTCTTGTCGTCCTCCTTCTTCTTCTTCGGCTCGAAAAGCTTCGAGATCACATTGCCGAACTGCTCGCCGAGCTTTTTGCCGACGAGCTTTTCCGCGAGGTCGGTGTGCGGGCGATCGGATTTGCCGGTGATCTTGAAGCCGATCGACGCCTGCCCGGCGGCGTCGGTTTCGCTGAAAGTTTCGCGCACGAAAGTCGGCAGGTTTGTGGCCAGGGAATGCGAGAGCGCGAGGTGGGCATCGAGCGCGAGTTTGCCGTCGAACCCGATCTTGCCTCGGGCCGAAAGTTTGATGTCGGGCGCCTCGAGGACCAGTTCATCGACCATCGTTTTTTCGTCCGCGATGCGGAAGACCGCGGTGCCCAATTTAGGCCGGAGATTCGTGAGGCCGTCGATCTGGAGGAGCTGGCCGATCGTCTGGAAAAATTCGAGCTGGCGAAGCTGCCCGTCGCGCAGGGTGAGCTGGCCTTTCCCCTCGCCCTTTTCGACGGCGTCGGAGCTGCCGTGCAGCTCGAGTTCACCGGCGAGGGTGCCGGCCATCTGGCCGGGCGTCCAACCCGCCTCAGTGCTCAATCGCGCGACATCGACGTCGTGAAATTTGAGCGCGGCTGCGAACGGGGATTTCGCTGCGTCCGGGCTCAGGCGCAGGCTGCCGGTGAGCGGTCCGCCCGCGAGCAGAGCCTCGATCGCGGGGATCTCGATCTCGCCCGCGGAGTAGGAAAAAGGCGTGAGGACGTTCTCGAAAATAAACGCGCCGTAAGCGATCCGCACGACGGTGAGGTGACCCTGGCCGCGCTCGGGAGTCTGGAAGGTGTAATGCAGATCGACGTCGGTGAAGAGCGCGACGCGCTCGCGCTTTTCGTTGAGGAATTCGATCGAGCCGTGGCTGATTTTCGCGCCGTCGAGCTGCACGGCGAGGTCGCCGCGTTTGTCGGCCGGCGGCGCTTTCGCTTTTGGCTGCTCCGCTTTTTTTCCTGAAGGATCCGGCGATTTGACCAGTGTCGGGAGCGCCCATTTTTTGTCGGCATTTTGCACCCAGACGATCTTCGGTCCGTCGAGGCGCATGTCGTAAATGACGAGGCGTTTTCGGAACATCGGGAGGAGCCGGTAACGCGCGCTGAAGCTCGCGGCTTCGAGGAAATTGCCGCCTTCCGCGGGGACGGTGATGCCGTTGATGCGGAGGTCGCTCCACGGGGTGAGGCTGGTGTTCGTGATGACGAGCGGGAGCTTGAGCGCCTTGCTGAGCTCCTCCTGAATGCGCGCCTGGGTGCCGGGCGATTGGACGTACAGATTCAGGCTCAGTAGGAGCACTGCGGCGAGCGCGAGCAGCGCCGCCAAGGCGAAGAGAATAGCCTTGGAAAGTCGGTTCACGGCGCAGAAGTTACGCCCCGACTTTTGAAAGAAAAGGCCGAATCGCCCGCGTGAAAACCGAGGAAATCGCCGTCATTTACAACCCGGCCGCGCGGAGCGAAAAGGCGGCCCGGGTGCGTGAAACAATCCGCAGCCTCCCGCGCTGCAAGCTGATGCCCACAGCATCCGCGGGCGATGCGACCACGCTGGCGGCGCGCGCGGTGGAGCTCGGATTTCGGACGATCGTGGCGGCGGGCGGCGACGGCACGGTGAACGATGTGGTGAACGGAATCGCCCGCTCCGATGCGACGCTCGGGGTGCTGCCGGTGGGGACGATGAATGTCTTCGCCGCGGAGCTCGGCATCCCGGGCGACCTGCGAAAAGCGTGGGCCGTGATCGAGGCGGGACACGCGCGGCGGATCGATCTCGGCCGCGCGAACAAGAAGTTTTTTGTGCAGCTCGCGGGGGTGGGTCTGGATGCGCAGGTGGTGGCGGCGACGAGCTGGGCGTCGAAGAAAAGTCTCGGCCCGCTGAGCTACCTGGTCTCGGCCGCGCAGATCGCCGCGCAGCCGCCGCCAAAGCTGCTGATCGAGGCGGAGGGGCGGGAGCGCGAGGGCTCGTTCGTGCTGATCGGGAACGGCCGTTTTTACGGCGGACCGCTGGCTTTTTTCAAAGACGCGAAGATCGACGACGGGCTCCTCGACGTGCTGATTTTCAAGAACGTCGGCTACCTCGATCTCGCGCGTTACGTGAGCATGATGCTGGTCGGCCGGCACACGGATTTGCGGGACGTGGAATATTTTCAGACCCGCCGCGCGGCTGTCCGCAGTGAGAGCGAAGTGCCGGTGGAGGTCGATGGCGAGGTGGTCGAGCGCCTGCCGGTGACGTTCCGGATTTCCGCGCGAAAATTGAAGGTGCTAACGCCGGCAGGTTAGGTCGAAGTCGCTTTTTTTGGGCCCACGAAAAACACGAAAAACACGAAACAGAAACCCCTTCGACCCAAACTGTTTCCCTGTTTCATTTCGCGTCTTTCGTGACTTTCGTGGACCACTCTGGAGCAAGATTCCCGGCGGATGACGAAGCTCCGCAGACAGGCGGATTTGCAATTTTACAACGCAAAAGGGCTGCCATAATTTCCCGCGCCATGCGTCCCTCCCGCCGCCAAATGCAGCCGTTCACACGGCGCTGGACCGGGACGAAGCCATCGGTCACGGCGGTGCTGATCGCATTGCACGTCGGTGCGTTTGCCGCGCAGTCGGTCTTCGGATTGCTGCGCGCGGATGTGCCCGCAGATCTGCGAATTCCGATCGGCGGACTCGCCGACTGGCTCGCGCTGGATGGCCCCGGAATTTGGGCCGGGGCATTCTGGAAATTTTTCACGTTCCCATTCGTCCACAGCGAGTCGTGGGGGCCGCTGCACCTGCTGGCCAATGTCCTCGTGCTTTTCTTCGCCGGACGCGAGGTCGAGCCGATCGTCGGGCGGCGTCATTTCCTCGCGATTTACGGGATCGGCAGCCTGCTCGGTGGCGCGGCGCATTTGTGCGCGATGCCGCTCGTTCCGTTGATGGGCCCGTCCGCTGGAGTGGCCGCATTGCTCGGGGCGTATGCGACGATTTTGCCGGAGCTCGAGGTGACGCTGAATCTGTTCTTCATCCTCCCACTGCGGCTGCGGACCAAATACCTCGGGCTGCTGCTCATCGCCTTCAGCGCCACGCTGTGGGCGACGGCGACGGCGAGCGCGATCGGACCCGCGGGGATGCTCGTCGGCGTGGTCGTCGGCTGGGCTTATGTGAAGCAACTCGGCTTCGGCAACCCGCTCGCGATCCAGCGCTACATTTTCAAAAAACGGCAGCAGCGCGCGCGGTTGGATCGGATGAGCGCGGAGCAATTCATCGACGCCGAGATCGATCCGATCCTCGATAAAATCTCGCGCGCCGGGATGCACAGCCTCACGCGCGGCGAGCGGAAAATTCTCGAGAAAGGGCGCGAGAAAATCGCGGCCCGCAGCATCCAGAAGTAGCTTTCGCCCTTCCACCGAACGCGGCTCGAACAGCGCGATTTCATCCACACTCCCCCACCCTTCCGGCCATCCTTTCACCTCGACAGTCGGCGGCGCGGCCGAGAATTTTGTGAACGAGCACACTGCGGCGCGTGAATTGATCCAGCCGCCAAACTCGCTGCGCGAGAATTGAAAAATGCGCGGTGCGAAAATGGCGCCGCAGGTTTGGCTGCGGCGTTTTGTCACCGCAGCTCGAAGCGCACCGGGACTTCCGCCGTGCTCGCGATGGGCTGTCCGCCGGTGCTCGCGGGGGTGAAACGCCAGCGGCGCACGGCTTCGATCGCGGCGCGGTCGAGCAGTGGAAAACCGGAGCCTCGGGTGACCTCGACATTTCCGGCCAGCCCGTCGGCCGTGGCGGCGACGCGGAGCAGCACGACTCCCTGCTGCCGTTTCTGCCGGGCCTCGGCGGGATAATTTGGCGGCGGATTGAAGCGCACGCTGGCGCGCGTGGCGGCTCCGCCGTTGCTGCCCGCGCCTCCGCCGGGCGCGGCGGTCGATGTCGCCGCGGGCGCGATTTTGCGCGGCGATTTGCGGGAGGCGTTTTCGGATTCGAGCGCGGTGGCCGCCGGCGCGGAAGTCGTGATCGCCGATTCGGGCGAGGCCGCTTTTTCAGGCTCGCTGGGCGGGGTGGCGGGGGCCGTGGCCGCGGGCAGCGGTTCGACGGGAAGTGGCTCCGGTGCTGGCGCGCCGGGCGATGGCTCGGCGATGAGCGCGACTTGAAAAGTCAGCGAAGCGTCCGGGCTCACCGGCAGCGGGGCCGCGAAATGCGCCCAATGATTCAGCAGCAAAATCGCGCCCGCATGGAGCGCGAACGAGGCCGCGGCGCTGAGTTGTTTTTCACGCGACATGGCCGCGGCGGGTCGGCGATCAGAATTTCGTCGAGACCGTGAAGCGCACGCTGCGGGGCTCGACCGGGTGGACGTGGAAGTCGTCGAAGCCTTCCTCTCGCTCGCCACGGAGACGGGAGGTGTAAAAATAATCGATGTCGTTCACCTCCGAGTCGAAGAGGTTGAAGACATCGACGGTCGCTTTCCAGCGCTCGTTGATCTGGTAGCCGGCCTGCAAATAAACGAGCGCGGAGCTGTCGCTGCGGGCGCTGCCGTTTTCGATCAAATCGCGCGGGCCGAAGTAGCGCAGGCACACGCTGCCGAACCAGCCGTGGAGCGCGCCGGGCAGGTCGTGCACGGTCGCGCCCGCGGAGACGACGGTCTCGATCGAGCCGGGGATGCGCTGGCCCTCGGGCGCCTTTTCGCGGAAGCGCGCCTGCGACCACGCGAAGTCCGCATCGAGCGTGAGCCACGGCGTTGCTTCATAAAAATTCGCGAACTCGATCCCGAAGCGCCGGCTCGCGCGCCCGGCCTCGGTGTTGCCCGCGTCGCCGACGAAGACGAGCTCGCTGTCGATGTCCAGCGTCCACGCGGTGAGCGTGCTTTGTAGTCCGGGGACGACGCTCGTGCGGACGCCGATTTCCGCGCCTTTGGTGCGGACGAGCGGGTTCGCGGGATTGGTCCCGGCGGTCACGCCGCGCGCGTCGTTCGAGTGAAAACCGAGGCCACCGTTGAGGTAGAATTCCGTGTTCGCCCACGGCCCGAAAATGAGCGCGGCTTTCGGGCTCACGATGCCGGCGGTGCGGTTGCCGCCGTCGCCGATGCCGTGCGTGTCGAAGCGGAAAATATCCCCGCGCACGCCGACGCTGGAGCGCAGCCACGGAGTCCAGCGCGTCTTTTCCTCGGCGAAAAATCCGACGCTGGTCTCGAAGACGTGGTCGTAGCGGACGCTCTCGAGGCGCTCGGTTTCCTCGGTGCGAAAGAGGCCGTTGCGGATGTTGTCGTGACGGATTTGCACGCCGACGGTGGTCTCGCTTTTCCGGCCGAAAAGCTCGTGCTGCCACTGCTGGCTGAGCTTTGCGCCGAGCATGACGCGGCGGTCGTGCTGCTCGAATTGATCGCCATGGACCGGGTCGTCGAGGAAGTAGGTGAAGTTGGAAAACAGATCGAGATCGTAGTAGCTGCCGTAGAGCAGGAGCTTCGTGAGCGAACGCTCGTCGCCGCGGTGCCAGTCGAAAAGGACGCTGTAGCGCTGGCTGTCGCCGCCCGTCGTTTCATCGAGCGAACCGAAGCGCGGGAGGCCGCGAGCGAAGGCGCGCTGCGCCGCCTGGTCGCTGGAATTCCACGTCCCGTGATAGCCCATCGCGGTGAGGCTCCAGCCGTCCGTTTCGTCGCCGGCGCTGAATTTCAGGACGGCGTTGAGCTTCTGATAATCGTCCGGCTTCACCCACGGCCCGTCGGTGTGCTCGAGCTCCAGCGCGTAGAGCAGATGCCCCGCGCCGAGCTGCGGCGAGTCGGCGAGAAAGAGCCGGCTGATCTTTCTTCGAAAACGAGGACAGGGGTTTGGTGTGTTTTTTGGTTAGTGGGTTGGGATGTTTTGGTGGTGGGGGAACATCAGAGCCTC
>JAYVPW010000046.1:0-32905 GCA_043777315.1 Spartobacteria bacterium
GGCTTCATGCCGTTTTCGTGTTTTCTTCATGTGGGTGGTTTGTGGTTATTTCTTGTGTGGTTTTCCCCCCACTCCACCTCAATTTTATAGCTTAACCCCTGGCCCGATTTTCGGGGTCCAGCTCACATCGCGGCGGCGACCCAACGCAGAAACGGGTTGTTGGCGCGCTCTTTTTTCGGCAGCGGCCAGGTGATCCCAAACCAGCGCAACCCCTCCTCGAGAGTCTTCGCTTCCAAGTAGTGGCGTTTCACCATCGGAACCGAGTTGCCCATTTCCAAGGCGACTTGCGGCACGTTCTGCGTCAGCGCGGTGCGGTAACTGCCATACGCATGCCGAAGCGCGTTGTGTTTCCAGCGAAAACTCGGGTGAGTTTTCTTCAGTTTCGCCATGATCTGCTCGATCTCCCGCTGCGGAACTTTGTCGTCGCAAACAGCCCCGGTCGCCTGCCGCCAAGGCGCGAGCGCTTCAATCAGCGCCGCGCACATGGGGATGATACGCCGCTCATTGACCTTGGTGACCTCGGGCGGGAGATCGATCAGCTTTTGCTCCCAACGCACACTCGACCAATCCATTCGCAGCACCTCGAACGTACGGATACCCGCGAAAGCGCTGAGGAAAATCCACGGCTGCCAGACCGGCCGGGTATTTTCGAGAATGGTGCGAAGCTCCTCGGGCGTGAACATATCGACCGTTTTTCGCGCCACCTTCATCTTCGAGACATCTTCCGCCTCGGTCGTGCGGTCCTTCGGCAGGTAACGCTCCGAGCGCGCAAAGCGGAAAAGCGTGACGACCTGATCGCGCATATTGTTCCAGCGCCGGGGGCCGACTTCGCAGCCGTTCAGGAACGTCTTGATGTGCGGCGCATGCACCTTCTCGATCTCCTCCGGCACCGTTGCCGCAAACGATTTCAAATCGTCTTCCAAGCGATCTACATACGGAACCGAGAGCTGCTCTCGGCGCTTCGCGGCGATCAATTCCGCGATCACGTCGGCCGTTTTCTTTCCCCGATACGGCGCTTTGGTCTTTTCCCATTCCCGGACGGCCTGAAGCACGGTGTAGCCAAATGGCTCCACGAGTTCGCGCGCAAGGTTGTAGGCCTGGCGGTCATCCAGCGTCATCGCGCCATTCACCTTCTCTTTGAGGGCTCCAGAAACCTCGCCAACCAGCTCATCGGCATCCTTCAAAGTCGCGCGCGACCGCCGCTGCCGACGCCCCTCGGAATCATACCAAACCACCATGCAGCGACCCGACGTGAGGCGGGAGGTGGAAATCTCGTGTCCCTTGACTGCAATGACGCGGAAAGGCTCTTTCATGAGCCCGGTTGTCACAAGCTGTCACAAGCTCGATTCAAAACCACTGCTGCAGGGTAAAAATGGTGGAGGCGAGGGGAGTTGAACCCCTGTCCTGAAGGCTTCCGTCGCAGGCTTCTACATGTTTATCCGATCCTTGATTTAAGGGGCGCGCGATTGACCGGCAAACTGCGCGCCTCCCGAGACTCCACGAAATCGATTCTCTCTCGGACGCGGTGTCTCCGTCCTCGAGATAGCCTGCTGTCGTCGCCCCTCGCACCTAGTAGGCGTCGCTGCGGGAACGTCGCGGGGAATTAAGCCGCGAGAGCTAGATCTTCGTAATCGTTAGCGTTTATTTTTTGTGCCCGGATGTTTTTACGAGGCCAACCAGGCGTCCTCGACATGCCGCCTGCGTCTCGAACCAACAGTCGAAACCAGTACGCCCCCGTTTTTTTGGGAGGTGCGAAAGGTAGGCACCAAACGGCCATTTGCAACCCCTCATCCGCACACCACACAGTCTGCTCGCTTTCATCGCGGAACGTGGCTCTTTCTGCGTCGCCCATGAAACTTCGCCTTTCGTTTCTCCTCGCCGGTCTGGTCGTTTTTGCCACCACGGGTTGCGCTCATCGCGACCGCTCTTCGTCACGGATTTACGCCGGCGAGAGTCCCTCGATTCATTACACCAGCCGCGAGGCGGCGGGCGGTCCGCTCGGCGGGCGCTAAAAGTTCATGCGGATCTCGAAAAAGGGCGAGTATGCGCTCCGGGCGCTGGCGGCGATGGCACGCGAGCCAAAGTCGTGGCGCATCGAGGAACTGAGCGCGCGGGAGAATATCCCGATCAAATTTCTCGAGCAGATCCTGCTGACGCTCCGGCACGCCGGCATCGTCGCGAGCAAGCGCGGGGTCGGCGGCGGTTGCGCGCTGTCGCGGCCGGCGTCGGAAATTTCTGTCGGCGAAGTGATCCGTATCCTCGACGGCCCACTGGCCCCGATCCCGTGCGCCGCGGAGCGCCCGAGTCAGCGCTGCTCGTGCCCCGATCCGCGGACTTGTCCGGTGCGCGCGCTGATGACGCGGGTGCGCCGCGATCTCGGCGAGTTGCTCGATTCGCAGTCGATCGAGGACATGCTGCGGCTCGCTCCGGGAGCCGAGACGCTGGCCTACGAAATCTGACCGACGGCGCGCGGTCAGCCAACGCGCGCCGGCACAACGAGCACGGGACAGGCGGCGCTTTTCAACACGCCGGTCGCCACGCTGCCGACGAGCAAATGGTAGAGCGCACCGTGTCCGTGCGAGCCGATGACGATCAAGTCCGCGCCGTGCGTCGCACTTTCCTGCACGATCTTTTCCACGCTCGGACCCTGGACGTGGAAGGCCGTCACGTCGCGCGTTCCGCCTTGCGACATCAGTGATTTGAGCGCGTCGAGTTGCTGGTGAAAGGACTTCATCTCCTGCGCGACGACGACGCGCACCGGCTGCGGACCGGCTTCGAATCCGACAAAATCCGGCTCGGGCTCTTCGACATGGAGGAGAATGATGCGTGCCTGAAAAGCCGTCGCCATCGAACTCGCCGCTTCGGCTACACGGCTCGTCACGTCTGAAAAATCCACGGGAACCAGGATGGTTTTTACATTCATGGGAAGAGAATAGAGCCGGGTGGCCGCGGGGGGAAGTGTGCGGTGCGGGCAGTGCCTGCGGGTTCCGTCGTTCGAGGTTGGATGTTCGATGGTCGATGTTCGATGTTCACCCCGCCGCAGGCACCGCACGTTCCCGAAAAATGCCCGACCTTTTCCCCGACGACCTCCCCACCGACTCCCCCGCGACCAAGGCCGCTCCCCTCGCCCAGCGGATGCGCCCGGCGACGCTGGACGAATACGCGGGGCAGGAACACATCCTCGCGCCGGGCAAATTGTTGCGGCGCGCGATCGAGGCCGATCGCATTTCGTCGATCATCCTTTTCGGCCCGCCCGGCACGGGAAAGACGACGCTCGCCGAGATCATCGCGAACGCCACGCGCTCGCGCTTCGAGCGCCTCAGCGGCGTCGAGAGCAATGTCGGCGACCTCCGCCGCGTCATCGCGAGCGCGGCCAATCGGCTCGCGAACAAGGGCGAAAAGACGATCCTTTTCATCGACGAAATCCACCGCTGGAACAAAGCGCAGCAGGACGTGCTGCTCCCCGATGTCGAGCGCGGCACCGTCCGCCTCATCGGCGCGACGACGCACAATCCGTTCTTCTACATCAACTCGCCACTCGTCTCGCGCTCGCAGGTTTTCCAGCTCGAGCCGCTCTCGCCGGCGAGTCTCCTTTCGCTTTTGAAAAGAGCGCTTTCCGACCAGGATCGCGGCCTCGGAAATTATCGCGTCATCGCCACAGACGACGCGCTTCGGCATCTCGCCATTACCGCTGACGGCGATGCGCGCAAGGCACTCAACGCGCTGGAGATCGGCATACTTACTACATCCGCGGGCGATGACGGCGTGATTCAGTTCGACCTCGCCGCGGCCGAGGAGAGCATCCAAAAAAAATCCGTGGTGTACGACGCCGACGGCGATCAGCACTACGACACCATCAGCGCATTCATCAAAAGCATGCGCGGCAGCGACCCCGACGCGGCGCTCTACTGGCTCGCGAAAATGCTCTACGCCGGCGAGGACATCCGCTTCATCGCGCGGCGCATCGTCATCTGCGCGAGCGAAGACATCGGCATGGCCGACCCGCAGGCACTCGTCGTCTGCGTCGCGGCACAGCAGGCAGTGGAATTCATCGGCCTGCCCGAGGCGCAAATCCCGCTTGCACAAGCAGCCGTCTATCTCGCGACCGCGCCGAAATCGAACCGCGCGTACGCCGGGATCGCCGCCGCGAGAAAGGAGGTCGAGCAGGGCGTCACGCTCGCCGTCCCGCGCGCCCTCCGCTCGACCGGGCACAGCAAAGGCGCGAAGGCACTCGGGCACGAGGGATACCAATACAGCCACGATTTCGAAGGCGCGTACGTCCCGCAGTCATACCTTCCCGAGGGCCGCCGGTACTACGATCCCAGCGATCAGGGCTACGAAAAACGCGTGAAGGAACGGCTCGAATACTGGCGCGCCCTTTTTGAAAAAGCGCAGGCGGAGAAAGCTTGAACGTCGCGAGGCGAACCCCTCTCCGTCATCCTGAGCGAAGCGAAAGCGGAGTCGAAGGACCTCTTACTTTTCCCCCGTTACGCGAGGGCATCGCGGAAGGTGAAAAATAAGAGGTCCTTCGACTCCGCCCGCAAAGCCGGGCTCCGCTCAGAATGACAAAATAGCGCTTCGACTCAGTCGGCCGCTTCGCTACTTCTTTCCGCCTTGAGCACGACCCAATCTCCCGTCGGCGCGCGGTCGATCTCCCTGCTCACCGCGACCTGCCTGGTCGTCGCCAATATGGTCGGCACCGGCGTCTTCACGAGCCTCGGATTTCAGGTCGGCGACTTCACCAAATGGCTCGGCGGCGGCTTCCCGTCGGGATTCGCGATCCTTGTCCTGTGGCTGGTTGGCGGGGTGTGCGCCTTTTGTGGATCGCTCTCCTATGCCGAACTGGCGGCGGCGCTCCCGCGGTCCGGCGGCGAGTACCATTTCCTCTCGAAAATCTATCATCCCGCCATCGGATTTCTCGCCGGCTGGATGTCGGCGTCAGTCGGATTCGCCGCGCCGGTCGCGCTCGCGGCGATGGCTTTCGGGCGCTACTTCGCGAGCGTTTGCCCGGGCATCCCGGCGCAGGTTCCCTCGCTCGTCGTCGTCGCGCTCGTGACCGCCGTGCATCTGCGCGGCGGCGGCTTCGGGAGCCTTTTTCAGAACACGGCGACCTCGCTGAAAGTGCTGCTCATCCTCGCGCTCATCGGTGCCGGGATGTGCGCGGGCGATGCCCAGCCGGTTTCTTTTCTGCCGAAAATGGGCGACGGAAAACTGCTCACGAGCGCGCCGTTCGCGATCAGTCTCGTGTATGTGATGTACGCCTACTCCGGCTGGAACGCCTCGACCTACATCGTCTCGGAAATGCGCGATCCGGCGCGCGACATTCCGCGCTCCGTCGCGCTCGGGACGCTGTTTGTCATCGCCCTTTACGTCGGGCTCAACGCCGTCTTTCTCCTCGCCGCTCCGATGTCGGAACTCGCCGGAAAGCTTGAAGTCGGGCAGGTCGCCGCGGCGCACATTTTTGGCTCAACCGGCGGCCGCTTGATGGCCGGGCTCATCTGCGCGGGCCTGATTTCCTCGCTCAGCGCGATGACGTGGGTCGGCCCCCGCGTCGCGATGTCGATGGGCGAAGATTGCCGTCCACTGCGCTTCCTCGCGCGCAAAACGCCGGGCGGAATCCCGGTCACCGCCATCCTCGCGCAGAGCTCGATCGCCGCCGCTTTGCTGCTCAGCGCGACCTTCGACGCAGTGCTGAACTACATCCAATTCAGCCTCACCTTTTGCTCGTTCCTGACCGTCGCCGGCGTCTTCGTTTTGCGCTTCCGCCAGCCCGATTTGCCGCGGCCGTATCGGACCTGGGGATACCCGGTCACGCCGCTGATTTTCCTCGCCGTCAGCGCGTGGATGATGTGGCACCTGCTCCTCTCGCATCCGCGCGAATCGCTCGGCGGACTCGCGACCATGCTGCTGGGGCTGGTCATCTACTTCGCCGCCCGGCGGGAACCAAAAATCGACGCGCGCGCGGCCTCGCGGCGCTGCGAATGACGGGGTGACGCCGCGCCGGTTTCCGCAGCCATTCGCACCTTCTTTACCGATGAAAATTCCGACCTTCCTCGCGTGCTTCGGCCTGGCTCTCACAGCCCTCGCCGAGAGCCCTTCGCCCAATGACCAGGCCCGTTTTCTCGCCGGCCTGCCCGTCCGCGGATCAGCCCTGGAGGCGTATTCGCGCGAGAATGCCTACGCCACGCACGCGAGCTTTTTGGACACGGCATGGGCGCGAAAAGAACAGCGTTCGCTCGCCCAAATCCGTGCTTGGGCCGGCGCGAACGGCCAGGATTTCCACGGCAAATCCGGCACCGTTTTCTACATGTTCAGCGGGCCGGACTTCCTCTACGCCAACACTTTTTTCCCGAACGCCTCGACCTACATCCTCTGTGGCACGGAGCCCGTCGGTGCGGTGCCGGACATCACGCGCATTCCCGCGCCCGCGCTCGAGACCGCTCTCGGCGATCTGCGGCAGTCGATGGGCACGATGTTGAGCTACCATTATTTCATCACGAAAGAGATGCGTGTGGACCTGCAGCGCGATCAGCTCGGAGGCACGCTGCCGATCCTTTATGTCTTTCTCGCACGGCTCGGCTGCACCATTCAGGAAGTCGCGTTTGTGAGCAGTCCAGCGCCCGGCGTGCGCATCAGTTTTCGCGGCAGCGGCGGGCGCGCGCAGACGCTTTTCTATTTCAAAGCAGACCTCGCCAACGGCTCGGCGGCCGGCTTCCTGAAATGGTGCGAGAAGCAAGGGCCGGGCATGAGTCTGCTGAAGGCGGCGTCTTATTTGATGCACTCGGACGGCTTCTCGCAGGTGCGCCGTTTCCTCCTCGAAAATAGCCGCGTGATCGTGCAGGACGACTCGGGAATTCCGCTCCATTTCTTCGACGAACGTTTTCACGTCCGGCTCTTCGGCAACTACGTCGGGCCGAAGGAAATCTTCTCGCAATACTATCAGCGCGACCTGATGGACGCGTTCGAGCGGAGCAACGGCGGACCGCTCGAGTTCGGCTTCGGATACCATGTGCAAAAGGACCGCGCGGTGCTCATGGTCGCCACGCGGAAGTAGCGGCGAATCTGATTTCCGTGCCGGTCATGGTGCCTCTCGCAAAGGCGCAAAGACGCAAAGTCCGGAGTTTTTTCCTTTGCGGCTTTGCGGCTTTGCGAGAGGCCTCCGCCGCCGGTCCAAAGACTCGTCCACCGACTGAGCACCCGCTGCGAACTCTCCCCGCCGCTCCTGTTGCCGCTTTGTCCGCACGCTGAGTTCGATCAAAATCCGCCCGCATGTTCGCCAGAATTTTTCAACTTTTTGCGCTCGGTTTTTTCACGGTGTCCGGCTTTGGCGACGAGCCCGCTTCGCCGGATTTGGAGGCTCGTTTTCTCGCCGGGTTGACCGTCCGCGGCACGCCTCTCGAAAGCGTTTCACTCAAGCACTCGTGGGGCGAACACGCGGCCGCTCTGGACGCCGCGTGGAAGACACTCGAGCGGCGTCAGCTCGCTCCGATCCGCGCGTGGTCGCCGGCATTTCTCGGCGCGGCGGCGGAAGACCGCGGGCCGGTGTTCTACATGTTCAGCGGCCCGGATTTCCTCTACGCGCACGCTTTTTTCCCGGATGCCGCCACCTACATCCTCTGCGGAATCGAGCCCATCGGCACGCTGCCGGATGTCGCGCACGTGCCACCGGAGACGCTCGGGGCGTCGCTGCAATTGCTCCGGGAATCGATCGAGACGTCGCTCAACTTCGGTTTTTTCATCAGCAAAAAAATGCGCGCCGAATTCGTGCAAAACCGGCTGAACGGCACGTTGCCGGTGCTCTACATTTTCCTCGCCCGCTCCGGCTGCCACATCGACGACGTGCGTTTCGTTGGCCTCGAAAATGGCGCGCTCGTCGAAACCAAGACCGCGAACCCCGGCGTGAAGATCACCTTCACCGCGCCCGATCACGCCCCGCAGACGCTCTACTATTTCACCACCGATCTCTCAGATGGGTCGGTGGAGAAGAGCGGATTTCTCAAATGGTGCGACACGTTCGGAGAGGGCCGCAGCTTCCTCAAAGCGGCGTCGTATCTGATGCACGGCGGCAACTTCGAGATCGTGAAAAAATTCCTACTCACCCGCAGCCAGACCATCGTCGAGGACGACTCGGGGATACCGCTGAAAAACTTCGCCGCCGCCGATTGGAAGCTCCGCTTCTGCGGCGCGTATCCGGGGCCGATCGAGATTTTCAAACAGCACACTCAGCCGCAGCTCGCGGCGCTTTTCCACGCCAGCCACCCGCCCGCGCTGCCGTTCGGCTTCGGCTACCGCTGGCACGCCTCCGAGTCCACGCTGATCATCGCGGAGAAGAAATAGGGCGGGGCTAAATGGCGCTTGGGCGGCTGGAATTTTGCCACGGATGAACACGGACAAAGACACGGATGGGACACGGAAACGGAGGAGGTGGAAACGCTCTCCGAGAGCGCGTTCCGTCCCAGCTTTCCGTGTCCTTGTCCGTGCCCTTCCGTGGCTAAAATTCAACCTCTCCGGCCCGAAGAGCGTTCACCGCCCGAACAGCAGGCGCAGGAATTCGGCGTCGGAAAATCGCGTGTCGAGGCCTTGCCGCACCACGATCAAATTGAGCGACGGCACGACGAAGAGTCGCTGGTAGCCGGAGCTGACCGAGGCCACAAGATCGGGCGGCGCGGCGCGGCAGATGCAGGTGTCGCGCCAGTCTTGTTCGTGCCATTTTTTCTCGAGCATTTCCTCGATGTCGAACTCGCGCGCGCCGGAGCCGGCGGCGCGGTTGTTCCAGAATCCGATGCCGAACGCGGGGTTCGCGGAGGTGCCGCGGAAACACTGCGCGAGCGAACTCGCACTGACCACCGGCGGGCCGCCGCGCAGGATGAGGCGACCCATGCGCGACCATTGCTCCGCATTGAGTTGGAAGCCCGAGGCGAGGAGCGGATTTCCCGCGCGGTCGAGCTTGTAAATTTGCGAGCCGAGGCCGAGCGGGCGGAGCACTTTTTTCTCGAGATAACCGACCGGCGTTTGTCCGCGCGGGGCGAGTTTGCGCTTAAAGATTTCGCCGAAGACCTGGAGCGCCGCCGGCCCGTAGATGAAGCGCCGGCCGGCCTCCGCGACGATCGGGACGCGCAGCGCGACCGCATTTCGATCCGGCACATCGCTGTGCAAATGGAACTCCGCTTCGAGCCCGCTCGTAAAATTCAGCAGCTCTCGAATCGTCACGCGCGCCTTCGCCGGCTGGTCGCGCCATTCCGAAATCGTCTCCGCGACGCGCTCGTCCAATTTCAAAATCCCCTCCTCCTCCGCGGCCAATGCAGCGAGCACCCAGAAGCCTTTCGTCCCGCTGTAAATCTTGTGCCGCTCCCCGGCCCGCCCTCCATTTTCCGCCTCGCTGAAAATCACCTGCCCTCCCTGCACGACGAGCAACGCCAGCCCGCGGTGGCTCGTGGAATATTGGGCCGCGGCGCGAATATTCTCGCGGCTCAATTCCGCCGCCGAGCTTCCTCTGGCGAGCAAAACCACGACCGACATCGCGAGCAGAAATGCGGCGCGCGAGTGCATTTAATTCACGGGTCCGGCAGGCGCGGCACCCTGGCATTCCTCGCACACGCCGAATATCTCCAGCGTGTGCGAGACGTTCGCGTAACCCATCTGCCGGGCCATCCGCTCGAGCGTATCGGCGACGCAAAAATCCAGCGTCTCCACGCCGTGGCACACGCGGCAGATGATGTGGTGATGGTGATGCTCGCCGGTGTTGAATTCGTAGCGATACGAGCCGTCGCCGAAGTCGCATCGCCGCACCAGCGCGATCTCTTCCATCGCCGCGAGACAGCGATAAACCGTCACCGGATCGCACATCCCCGGTGCGATCCGCCGGTGAATCTCATCCGCCGTGAACGGCCCATGTTCCAGCGTCAGCACCGCTAGAATTGCCCGGCGCGGCGCCGTGATCCGCTGCCCCTGCTCGCGCAGAATCCGCAGCGCTGTTTCGAGGCTGGCATTCGGCGGAGAGTGATCGTGCGGAGTCATTCCATCCTCTCATTTTTGCTTCGTCCGCAGCCATTCGTCCACGCGCTGTTCGAGGAGCGAGAGCGGCATCGCGCCGCCGAGGAGGATGACGTCGTGGAACTCCTTCACGTCGAACCCCGCGCCGAGCTCGCGGGTCGCGCGGGCCCGTAGTTGCTTGATCTTCAGCTCGCCGATCTTGTAGGCGAGCGCCTGGCCGGGCCACGAAATGTAGCGGTCCACTTCATTAATGATGTCCTGATCGGCCTTCGGCGCATTCTCGCGGAAGAACGAAATCGCCCGCGCGCGATCCCAATGAAACGCGTGAATCCCGGTGTCCACGACCAGCCGCACCGCGCGCCACATTTCGTAAGTGAGTCGGCCCATTTGCAGCTCGGGCGTGTCGTAAAGTCCGAGCTCCTCGCCGAGCGACTCGCAGTAAAGCGCCCAGCCTTCCACGTAAGCCGTCGATTCGCCGTGACGCCGAAAGCGCGGCAGCTCCCCCTGCTCCTGCGCCAGCGCGAATTGCAAATGATGCCCCGGCACCGACTCGTGCAGCGCCAGCGCCATCATCTCCCAGCGTGGCCGGCTCTCCGGCTTGTAGAGGTTCACGAAAAACGTCCCGGCGCGCGAGCCATCCGCCGCGAGCGGGCGGTAATAGGCCGCAGTCGTGTCGGGCGCGAGCTTCGCCGGGATCGGTTCCACCCCGTACGGCGAGCGCGGCAGCGTGCGAAAAAGCTTCACCAGCGTCGGGTCGATGCGCTTCGCCGTGGCCAGGTATTCGAGGAGCAACTGCTTTTCATCGGCGCAGAAAAAACGCGGATCGGTGCGCAGGAATTGGAAGAACTCCGGCAGCGTCCCCGCGAACTTCGCGGCCGTTTTCACCTTCTCCATCTCGCCGCGAATCCGCGTCACCTCGCCGAGCCCGATCTCGTGAATCTCTTTCGGCGTCAGCGCCGTCGTCGTGAATTGCCGCGCGAGAAAGGCATACATTTCCGCGCCGTCCGGCCACTGCCACGCGCCGACATCATCGAGACAGGCGGGAAGATATTCGCCGTTGAAAAAGTCGCGGAACCGCTGGAACGCCGGCAGCACCGAGTCCTGAATCGCGGCCTTCCCGGCGGCAGTCAGGCGCGCGCGTTCGGCCTCGGCGAGGGACGCCGGGAACTTCAGGAGCGGCTTGAAAAACGGGCTCTTCTCCGGCGTCGCGACCAACTGCTTTTCGATCTGCGCCGGCACGCGCTGCATCGTCACCTTCGGCTGCACGAGCTTCCGCCGCATCCCCTCGCGCATCAGCGCGATCGTCTGATCCGCGTACGTGCCGAATGCCCGCAGCCGCGCGATCCAGTCCTCGAAATCCTTCACCGTCTCGAAGCGCAGCGCATCGCCGAGCTCGTCCTCCGTTTGCAGGCCGGCGCGCTGGTCGAGAGGGATCAGATATCGGCCAAAGTGAAAACCCTCGAGGTCCTGTTCGCAGCTCAGGCGGAACATGTCGTAGTTCACCTGATCGGCCGGCGAGAGCTGGTCGCGCGGAATGGCGAGCAGCCGCTCCAGCACCTGCCGATTGCGCCCATGTTCGCGCTCGATGGTTTCGAGCGAAAGGTCCGGCCAGCGCTCATTCCACCGCCGGTCCCCGAGCTGCGAAGCCGACGTCGGCGACATCTCCATCGTGTGCTCCCATTCCTGTTCAAAAAAGGCGCGCAGCTTCGCCGCTTCCGCCTCTCCGGCGCGTGCGGACGAAACCCCGAGGACGACTGCGGCAAGGATCAAGAAAAGGCGGATCGCGTTCATTTGGTGGTGACTAGCCTCCCGGTTGAAAATGTTCGGGAAGAGGCCAGCCGCGACCATTGCGGAAACAGCGCGCGAGGCGGAAGTCGCATCTTTTCCTCGTGCCAAAAAGTGCCCCGGGAACCGTCCGTCGTTGCCGACATCAGGTGCGCCTCACCCGGCGTGTCAGGCGGGACGCCTGACTTCCTCCGCGCCGAGATCCCTTCTTTCGACTGATTACACGGTCTCTCAGGGCTCCAAAAAATCGATCACGGCGAACGCCGCTCCAATCTCGCCGTGATCTCGCACGCATTCGAATGACCGCGATCGTCGAGCGCGACGATGCGATAAACGCCCGGCGATGGCCGCCAATCGACCGCCGTGCCGGGCGCTGCCGCGCCGAGAAAAGCCTTGTCCGCGAACCAGTAAAGTTTCTGGACATCCGCATCACAGCGCGCGCGGAGCGGGATCGTGCAGGGACGTTCGGCACCTTCCTGCACGCCGATGATTTGATGATTGGTGAGTGAAATGATCTGCGGCGGCCGGCCCGTGCGCGATCGCGTTTCGGACGAGGAACCGGGCGCAAACGGCGGCGGACGGCGGCGAGGCAGGCCCGCCTTTTCAAAAAGCGCGAGGAGATCGGCGGGCCAGAACTCGAAGACCTCGCGGCGAATCCGATGTTCTCCGTCGTCGCTCGGAAGTCGCAGTCCGGTCTCGGCATCCACGAGGATTTCGCGATGCACTTCGCACGGCGTGATCGGCGAAACGCCGGGGACAAACCAGCCGGTGACGCGATGCGCACATGCCGCCGTCGGGAGCTGTCCCGTGATCGCGCAAAACTCGACCTGCCGCAGATTCGCCTCGCGCGGCGGCGCGAGCGGCCGCGGATGCGCGCGGCCCTGCATCCGCATCGCGTCGATGATTTGGAAAAGCAGCGGCCCCGCGCAGGTGCGGCCGACGAATGCGGGATTGCGCCGACCGTCGAAATTGCCCACCCAAATCGCGAGCACGAAATGATCGAAAACCGCGATCGACCACGCATCGCGAAAGCCCATCGACGTGCCTGTTTTCCATGAGATCCCTTCGCTGCCCGCCGCGATGCCGATGCCGGGACGCGGCACTTGGCCGAGCATTTGCAGCGTGAGAAACGACGCCTCGGGACTGAACAGCCGCACGCCGCTGGCGGGTGGCTCGTGCGGCAGCGTGCGCTGCAACTGACGGAGCCGCCCGCCATTCGCGAGCGCGGCGTAGAGGCGGACGAGTTCCTCCATCGTCACCTCGCCGCCGCCGAGCGGGAGAGCCAGTCCGTAAAAGCTTTCTTCGCGCGGAAGGGCGACGCCGCCGCGTTTCAGAAGTGTGTAAAAAGTGGGGCGCGCGAGCTGTTCCGCCAGCGCGACGGCAGGGACATTGCGACTCCGCGCGAGCGCGTCACCGGCCTTGATCGGACCGGTAAAGTCGCCGTCGAAATTCTCGGGATTGTAGCTGCCGAATCGTCGCGGAGCATCGGCGAGCATCGTCAGCGGTTGGATGATTCCCTGATCCATCGCCGCCGCGTAAATGAACGGTTTCAGCGTCGAGCCCGGCGAACGTCGGCTGCGCGTCCCATCGACCTGACCGGCGATCGTCTCATCGAAAAAATCCGCCGAGCCCGCCTGCGCGAGCACTTCCATGCTGCGGCAATCGACGAGCATCGCCGCCGCGTTCGTGATTCCGAGCCGGCGATTCGACTCCACGTAAGCCGCGATCCGCCGCTCCAGGAGCCGCTGCAACGAGCGGTCGATCGTCGTCGTGATCTCGCCCCTCGCGGGATCTCCGCCGATCACGCGACTCACGAAATGCGGCGCGATAAACTCGCGACGCCTCACCGCCGCGACGCGAAACTCCGCTCCGATCGACCCGCCGCCGAGCCGCGCCGACAGCCGGTTCGTCGCGTGCAGCAACGCGCGGTTGGCCGCGTCTGGTCGGGGCGCGCGCGCAGTCGGGCTTTGCGGCAAAACGCTGAGCGACACGGCTTCCCGTCGAGTGAGCCGTGCGGGTGCCTTGCCGAAATAGAGAAAACTGGCCGCGCCCACGCCTTCGATATTCCCGCCGTAGGGCGCGACGTTGAGATACGTTTCGAGAATCTGCGACTTGGAATAATGCCGCTCGATTTGCAGCGCCCGAAACATCTGCACGAGCTTCCCGCGCACCGTCCGCGTCCGCAGCCCGTACCGCAAACGCGCGAGCTGCATCGTGATCGTCGAGGCCCCGCCGCGCCCGCGGTGGCCGAGCAAAACGTGAAACGTCGAGCGTGCCGATGCGACCGGGTTGATGCCCGGATGATGCCAGAAATGCTGATCTTCCTGCAGTAGCGTCGCCGCGATCAGCTCCCGCGAAATGCGGTCGGGCGGCGTGAAGAGCCGATACTTTTCATCCGCACTCAGCGTCATCCGCAGCAGCCCGCCGTCGCGATCCAGCACCCGGTGCGAATAGCTCACGCCCGCGAGCGGCGGCGGTTCCGGCAGCACCAACCATCCGCCGCAAACCACCGCCAGCACAGTGATTGCGGCGATTAGCCACTTGCGTCTCCGATTCATTTCGCGTCCGTGACGGTGATCTTTCCGGCGAGCGCGCGTGCGCGCACCGAGCGGTCATACATCGACTCGGCGAAGGTCGGAGGCACGACGAATTCCCCGCGATTGGTCGGCTTGATCTGATACGTCACCTCCCGCACGTCCGTCCCAATCGTGCCGAAAAAGACGGCGCGATCCTCGCGGATTTCCACGTAATCGAATCCGGCGGCCCCGACGCCCGGCTGGATCGAACCGGCCGCAAACTCGAACCCGCCGGGAAGCAAATCAACGATCGCGATATTCGTCTGCGCCGTGGGCCGAAGACTACGAATGCGAAGCCGCACGGTGATCGGCTCGCCGAGCCGCGCGGTCTGCGTGAGCTCACCCTTGGCGTTCACAAATTCGCGGAAAATCTCAAGCCCATCGGCCACGGCGCGCGTTGGCAGCGCGGCGTCGTACCCGGCTTCAACGACTTGGAAAAACGATCCGAGCCCGCGCGGCGCATTCTTCGCGGTGAAGCGGAGCGCCGTCGCGCTCGCGGAAAAAGTCGCGCGTTGCAGCAGCGCGCTACCTTCCGTGCGCAGCGCGCTTTCCCGCTTCTGCGCGAGTTCGGCGATCCCAAGCTCCGGCCCGTTTTGCGCGAGCTGATGCGAGAAACTCTTCAGCGCGAGCACGGCATACGCGGCGGAAATCGTGCTGAAATTCCCCTCGCCCACTGGCTTGGTGATCGCCTGAAAATCCGCCGCGGTGATGCGTTTCAGCAGCTCAGGAAAATGTCGCGCGACAATCGCGATGAACTGCGAATCAGCTCCCAGAGCTGAATGGAAGTCGGTCCGCTCTTTCGGATCATGCACGCCGAGCCGGTAGGTTTTGATCAGCCGCTGCGCGTCGTCGCTCTTTTTGAGCAGCGCACATGCGCCCGCGAGATAGGCGCTCGCGAGGTCGCCGGGCCATTGCTTCGCGAAGTTTTTGTCGAGGTAGTCGCGGACGTTGAGGACGTAGTTCGTCGTGATGACTCCCTCGCGGGTGAGCAGATAAATGGCGTAAGCCTGCGTCCGCGCCTCGGCCAGATTCCGCGGTTCGAGCACGACCATCGCCTGCAAATGCCGCAGCGCGCCTTGCAAAACATTCGGCGGCGGCGCGAAGCCCGCGGCCTGCGCCTCGATGAGGAAATGCGTCACGTAGGTCGAGATGAAGTCGATCCCCTCGTTCCCGTCCGCGGCCCAATAGCCGAAGCTGCCCTGGTCGTTTTGCCGGCGACGCAGAGTCGCGAAAGTGCGTTCGAGCTGCGCGTTCACTTCGCTGCGACTGAGTCCGAAGTCCGCTTCGTCCGCGAGCAGCAGCCGGCAAAACGCGCCGCTGGCGAGCTGCTCGGAGCAGCCGTTCGGGTAGTTTTTGAGATAAAGGTCGAGCCCTCGCGCGAGCCCGAGCGGTAGCGCAGAGACGGTCGCATCGAGCTTGCGGAAGTCGGGATGAATCGAGCGCTCGATCTTCACCTCGACACTCTCTTTCGTGAAATTCCCGCTCCGCACCGAAGTCATGAACGGCACCGCCGGGCGCACGCTGAGCGTCGAGCGGAGCTTCGACTCCTGCCCGTGAGTTGAGGCGCGGAAGACAAGACTGGCCGAGCCGAACTTCTCACGGGCACGAACCGTGAAGGTCGCGCTCGTCTCCCGTCCTTCGCTGATGAGCAAAGGATTCGCGGGCGACTTCACAATTTCCAAATGCTCCGACGGCTCGGCGCTCACGCGGACTTCCGCATTCTCCCCGGAGCCCTCGACGCCATTCGCGACCGTGACGCTGACCTCGAATTGATCGCCCGGCGCGGTGACGGTCGGAACATTCGGCGAGAGCACGAATGGCCCGCGAATCAGCGTGTTCATTTCCGCCGAGCCGGCGGCATCGGGCGCGACGGCGACGGCCATGATGCTCAACGTCCCGCTGAAATAATCGGGCACGGGATAAACAACCTCCTGCTCGCGCGGCCCGGCGTCGATCACGCCCGACCAAAAGACCACCGGCTTTTCGGTCACGCGCTTGAACGGATTGAGGTGCCTCTCTCCATCGCCGCCGAATGCGGAAGCGCTCCGCAGGATCGAGAATTCCGGGAGGATGAGATCGACGATTTGCTTCGTCCGCACCATCAGCGCGGCCTTGCGGTAGAAGTGCGAGAGCGGGTCGGGAAGCTGATAATCGCTGACCTGGAGGATGCCTTGATCGACCGCGAAGATCGCGATGCGGGACGGGCGATCGGTCTTAAAACCGATGCGGAGCGGGTCACCGGGGCGAGACTTCGCGACGGCGCGGAGAGTGATCGGCAGGTGCCGTTTTTCGATGTTCGCCTTGAACGGAACCGCGGCGTAGCTGAGCGGCGACATGAAGACCTCCTTCGAGTCGAGCGCGCGGACGAAGCAGACATTCACGTAGCCCGTGCCTTCAAAATCGGCCGGCACGCGGATGTGTTGCACGGTGCTCGTGTGGTCGGCCTTGAACCACGTATGGGCATAGACTTTGTCGCGCTCGATCGTGATCAGACCGCTCCCCGTGTAGGGCGCGACGATGCTGATTTCGATCTCCTCGCCGGTGTTGTATTGCGGCCGCGAGAGCTTCACCTGCAGCTCCGCGTTTTTTTCCAGCGAGCGCGAAACGGCCCCGCGACCGATGACGCTGAACGACACCTGGCTCACGCGCGCGCCGCTTTCTTTCTCGTGGAGTTCGAGCACGAAATTTCCCGGCACATCCGTCGGAAGGCTGTAAACAAGCCCATCCGCAGGGATGCCGATGTTTTCAACGCGAACGACATTGTCGCGCACGACCGACTCGTAGGCGTAGTCGCCATCCTCTTTTTTGCTCAAAACGGAGACGTAGCTGTGCTCGATCAAGCGGCACTCCAGCTTCTCGACCGCGACGGATTTCAAGGCCGGATCGAGCGCGATCCAGCGGACCGCGCGGACGCTTCCCATCGGCACGTAGGAGAAGTCGCCGTCCGGCTTCGCGCCGATGACGTACGGCAGCGCGGAGACGAGCACCGCGTTGCTCGTCGTCACACTGCGACCGCCGTCCGCCTCGAATCCTTCGACGTAAAAAGTCATCGCGTACGTCGCATCGGAGAAGCGCTCGAGGCCGAGGTCAAAGCCCGCTGCGCCTTGGTCGTCGGTCTGCACTTCACCGAGATCGACCTCCTGCGACTTGTTTTCTTTTTTCTCGTCGTGGAGGCGATCGAAAAACTGGAAACCGCTGAATTGCTCGAAACGAAACGCGGCGGGCGACAGCGCGAGATGCGCTTTGATGCGGCGGTTCGTGGAGGGCGTGCCGTAGAGATTTTGCAGCGTGATCGCGGCGCGCACGTCGTCCGGCGTGACCCATCCAGACTTGGTTTCCTTCGATAGCCGCGACTCGATTTTCATCCGATCCGGGAGGAATTCCTTCACGATGACGGAGGCCTCGCCGAGCAGCAGATCGCGTTTTCCGTTGCGCACGAGATACACGTTGATTGCGTAGTTGCCGGTCGGGGATTCGTAGGCGGTTTGGTAGCTCGTTTCGGCGAAACCCATCGCCGGCAACGCGAGCTTGCGCACCTGCACGCTGGTGCCGCGCGCATCGACGATTTCGGTTTCGATCGGCAGGCCCTCGAGCTTTCCGGCCCAGTCGCGTTGCTTGACGATGAGGCCGATGTGAATCTCGTCGCCGGGCCGGTAGATGCCGCGTTCGGTGAAAACGAAGGCGTCCAATTCCGCGCCGGAACGGCTCTCCACGCCGCCCGTGTCGAAGCGCGAAAAGTCGAGCTGCCGGTCCTCGCGGGCATACGGCATGAAGGCCACGTCGTTGCCGCGGCGGGCGACGAAGGCGACCGGTTTTTTCTCGCGCGTGGGCTGGCCGAGCGACGGGAAATTGACGCGGCCATCCGCCGCCGTTTGGCCGGTGAGCAGCGGCACGCCGTTCTTTGCGAGGACATCGACGACCACGCCGCCGAGCGGTTCGCCGGTCTTGATCGAGGCGAGAAAAACATCGCGGCTCCCGTCCGCGTCCTCTTTCACCACCATGCCGAGATCGGTGACGAGGATGAACCGGGTGGCGCTGGTCGCCTGTGTCCCGCCTTCTTCATCCTCCGCTGACTCGTCGTAATCTGAGTCGTCGTAGTTCTCGGATTCGGAGTTTTCATTCGGCGTCGCCGTCGCCTTTTTTTTCGGCGGATTCCACTCCCGCGCGGTGAGAAAAAAGAGGCCCTGCATCGCAGTCCCGCCGTCGTCCGCGGCGTGCAGATGCTTGGAAAAATCGAACGCGGAGTAGCTCGCCTTGAAGTTGTTCTCGACGTTGATCGACTGTCGTTCCGTCGCGAGGCGCGCGATGTTTTCGCGGCCGAAATGGTAGTTCACGAACGCCGGATTCTGGAACTCGCCGCGCGTCTGGCTGACCAAGTGATTGATCTGATCCGCCGGCACGCGGGCGACCTCGTATTCGATCGTCCGCACGCCGCGGGACTTGATCGAGAGCTTCCGCTCGCCGTGCAAAGCGAGCACGCCGCCCGCGCCTTGAATCTCGATTTCGCGCGGGAGCTGGGGTGCGGGCAGGACCGCCGCGTATTCCGCGCCAAGCACAAAACCGCCGAGCGCGCGCACGCCTTTCGCGACGGTGACGTAAAGCTGCCCGCTGGTTTCGAGGCTGATTTTGAAGCTGTGGAGCTTCGAGTTTTCCTGGCCCGACGGGATCAGTTTCACCGGAAGCTGGATCGCGTCTTCGAGCACGTCTTCGTCGATCTCGTCGGGTCCGCCCCACTTTTTCTCGTCGGCATCCGCGCCCTTTTCCGCGGGCTTTTTTGGCAGCAGATAAACGTGGAGCGCTTTCTGGATGTCCTCGGATTTCGCGGCCGCGGTGCCTTCGATCATCACGATCTGCTCGGGCTCGCCGTCGTTGTTTCGCACGATCATTCCCCTGGCCGACTCGATGCGGAAGAAGCTGTAAACATCAGGCACGCGGACCTTTTGCTCGACTTCCGCAGCGGTCACCGCGCCGCCTTGGATCGTCGGCAAACCCTTTGCCAGCGTGACGCGCATGAAGTCTTCGCGATCCGGCAAAATCAGCGGACTGGTCCGCAAATAAGCGAGGCGCTGGTGCTGGCCGAGCGTGATCGTGAAGCGCGGCGCATCCATTTTGAACACCTCCGAGTCGCCGACGAGCGCGAGCTTCAGCCGCTTCTCCAACTCGGCCGCATCGACGCGATGCGTGAACGAAAACGTGGCGACAACCTGCTTCACCGTCGGCTCCGTCGGGTCGGTGTAAAACTCGATCTTCGGCATCGTTGCGACGAATGCCGGGGTCTTCGCTTCGACCTCGTAACGCTCGAGCAGGACATGCGGCGGAAAGAGGCTGCGCTCGAAAATGACGCGATATTTTTGATCGGCGGGCCAATCGGTTTTCGGCACGAAGCTGAGTTGCCGATCGCTCGTCCAGCGCCATGTCCCGTCGGTCGGCGGATCGATGCGAATGCCGCTGGTGATGGAAGCCGGAGCGGTTTTCAGCGTCTTCGCTCCGAGTTGCAGCGCCACGCGTTCGAGGCGATCGAGCCGCGCGACCGATGCGCCGAATTTGATGATGAGAGGCTGCGGAATCAGCTCTTTCGCCAGCGGCGTGATGGCGATGGTCTGGACCGTCACGCTGATCGTGACGGGCTTCGGGCGATGCCGATACCAATCCCACGCGCGCCATCCGCCGACGGTGGCCGCGATGAGAAGAAGCGCGATCAGCGCGCTCGCGCGACGACGCTCGCGGACGGTGTTCGATATGCGGGCGAGCCAGCCGGGGGGCTTCCATGAAAGGTCGCCGATGAGGAACGCGAAGAGCTGCCGAAGTTTGTTGAACATGGATTCGAAGGCGGGCGGGATGGGCCCTTTCGATCCAATACGGAGCGCTCACGCCGAATCTTTCAGCGGGTTGGAAAAAACTTCGGGAAGCGTTGCGTCGGAGCGTGATCTAGCCGGGGATCAAGTCTGTGCCTGCTTCCGCGCGCTTCAGCTCCTTTCGCAAAAGCGAGGTGAGCCGGTGTTTGATGAGATAGACTTGCGCGATGTTCAGCCCGAGTTCGCTCGCGATTTTCCCGGCGCTCCATTGCTTGCGGATCGCGCAATCGAAGACCTGGAAGTGCTGCGGCTGCGCGCTCCGCTTCACGCGTTCCATCGCGGCGTCGAGCAATTGCCGCCGCCATTCCTCGTCCCACGCGGCCTCGATTTCGGCCCCCGGCGCAGCGATGCGGTCGAGGGTGGCGGTGTCGCGGGGGGGCTCGTCTGTCCGCGGCGTGGCGGGCAGCGGGAGGCGTTTGCGGAATTGGTCGGCGATGCGCCAGCGCGTCATTTGCAGCAGCCACGGCTTGAATCGCCCGGCGGCGCGATCGTAGCGCGTGATGCTTTTCGCGACCGAAATCACGGTCTCCTGGACCACATCGTGCGCCTCCGCGTCGCTCAATCCCGCGCGCCGACCGACGCTGTAAATCAGCCGCGCGTACGTGTCGAAGAACGCCTGCCAGCGGGCCTGGTCGGCCCAGTCGCCGAGGCGCTCGACGATGCTCAACCGCGTCGCATCGAGCGAGGTTTCGTCGGCGATTTTTCCCGCCTTCATGTTCACGGCTCGGCTTCGGGGACGACGACGATTCTGAATCCGAAGATCACGTCCCGCTCGGCGCGATCGACCACATTTCGGTATGAACTTCGCAGCTCGGCCTGAGCCGAAGTGCCCCACGAGCCGCCGCGCAAAACGCCCCAAGCTTTTCCGCGCGCGCCGCCTTTGTAGCTGTCCTGCACCCATTGCCAGACGTTGCCGCCCATGTCGTGGAGGCCGAGTTTATTTGGCGCGAAACTTCCGACCGGCGAGGTCTGCGCGAAGCCGTCGCGATAGCCCCCGATCCTTGCAGTGGAGCGCTTCAGCGAGGCATCGGCGTAGTTGCCAGACCCGGCTGGCGGAGGCCATTGCCGGCCCCACGGAAAGTCGGGGAGTTTGCCGTCGCGCTCTTCCGGCGTTGCGCCGCTCTCGGATGGAAGACCCGCGGCCTCGCTCCATTCGAGGTCGGTCGGCAGGCGATAAAATTGGCCGGGTTCCAGCACACCGGCCTCGTGTTCTTTTGCGGTGAGCCATTCGCAAAAATCGACCGCATCGTTCCAGTTGATCCGCACCACTGGATGCGTTGGCTCTTGCTCAAAATCCGGCGGCGGCCGGACGCGCCCGCTCGCGTGGCAGAAAGCATCGTAGTCGGCGACCTGCACGGGGCCGTCGCCGACGAGCACGTTCCCCACCGGCACGAATTTCATTTGCCGCGAGTTTTGCCACGCATGACCGCGCGCGGGTCCGACCCGCTGCGTCAGGCGCCCACCGAGAAAGGTCTGCTCTCCCGGCTTCACTTCGCCGGAAAGGCGCAGCGGGACGTAGTCGCTCAAACGCAACTCGTAGGCGACGGCTCCGGGCTCCAGATCTTCCAGCAAAAGCGGCGCTTTCCCGATCTCTTTTTCGTCGGCGAAAACAGCCGCTCCGGCGGGAGCGCTGGTGATCTTCACGCTGCCGCGTGGAAACTTGAAGGCGACCGCTGCGGGCTGTGTGGGGGCTGTTTCCACGGTTTCGCGCTGGTCCGGCCACGGGCGATAATGCGCCGAAATTTCGTGCGCGCCTTGCGCCAGCGCGAGCTCGAGCGGAGCTGGGCCCGCGGGCTTCCCGTCCACCTGAATTTCCGCGCCCAAGGGCTCGCTCGAGATCGCGACTTTCCCGAAAAGAAACTCGGCGGAAACGCTCGTCAGCTCGTCGCGCGTGATCTGCACATGCTGCCGATTCGCGCTGCCAGCCATGCGAAAATCAACGTCGTATTCGCCGGTGACGAGCGCTGCGAGAGTGGCCGGACATTTGCCCGTGACGACGGTTTCTTCGCCTCGACGAACGGTGAATTCCGCGCCGTCCGGGGCGCTCGCCAGCTCGAGGCGTCCCCGACTTCGCGTGAGCTGGACGACAGGCACGGAGGTTTCGCGACGAGCCGCGACGTCAAAGGAAATTTCGCGCGCGTCGAAGCCCGCGAGCATCACCCGAGCAGTGTGCCGGCCGGTCGCGAGCTTTTCAAAATGAACGGGGCTCGGACGAATGGAGCCGCCGCCTTCCAGCACGATCATCGCGCCCGGCGGTTCGGTCTGAATGCTCACGCTGCCCGGCTGCCGGTGCCACCACATCGCGCAGACGAGAACCGCCGCGGCGCCTCCGATCAAAGGCGTGAGCCGGCGACCGCGCGAGACGAGCGGGCGCCCCGCAGTGAGCCGCTCCAGATCTTCGTTCAGTTCTTCGGCACTCGCGTAGCGCTCTCGCGGGTCGGGCGCGCAAGCCTTCATCAGCAAGGCGTTCAGCGCGATCAGTCCGTCCTTGTCCGGCAGCTTCGTCAGGTCGCTGTGGAGGGCGGGAAAATCGAGCCGATCTTTTCCCATCGCCATTTCGTAGAGCACCTTCCCGAGGCTGAAGAGATCGGCCTGCACGGTCCCCGGACCCTCGGGCGGGACATAGCCTTCCGTCCCGACGAACGACCCTTCCCCGCTCGCTGCGACGAGTCCGATGTCCGCGATCTTCGGCACGCCGCCGACGAAAATCACGTTCGCCGGCTTGATGTCGCGATGCACCAGCCCGCGCCCGTGCAGCACGCCGAGCGCACGGCTCAACGACAGCCCGATCGCGAGGCATTCCGCGACGAGCAAGCGCGAGCGACGGCGCAGTTCCGTGCGCAGGGTTTTCGGCACGTATTCGTCGGGCTCGACCTGCCTGCCGGTCACGTCGTCCGCGAGCTCCATCACGTAGTAAAAAAAGTGCCCGCCCGCATCGCGCCCGACATGCAAAATATCGACGAACCCCGCGTCGCTCCGCGAGATCGGCTCGAACCGCGCCATCCCCTCGAATTCGCGCTCGAACGACCGCTCATTTTCAAACGTCCGCCGATCGACGATCTTCACTGCCCGCAGCGCTCCGGTGAGGCTCCGCGCCATCCAAATCTCGCCATACGCGCCGCGCCCGATCACGCGCACCAGCTCGTGATTCGGCACCTGAGGGCGTTCGCGTTCAGCACAGGGCAGCATGACGCGCGAAGTTATCGTGAATCGCGCAGGATGCGTATTCAAAAGCGAGCGCAACGGCGGCGGCGGCTCGAGTCGTCAAATACGGATCAAACCCCGGGCCGTAGGAGAAAGTGGATGAGGAGGGAATCGAACCCTCAACCTAGCGATTAAGAGTCGCTTGCTCTGCCAATTGAGCTACTCATCCGACATTCGTTCACTGGCTGGCTGAGCCAAAACGGACGAGCACCTTAGCCCCCGGGAGGATGCTCTCAAGAATTTTTTTTCGGCCCAAAATTTTCGGCCCATGTCCGGAAAAGTGCGCTCTCATTCGTGGTGCGGCACGCCCTTTGCAGCAGGCACCACGCGAACGCCCGCATGAATCCACCGCATCTCCTTTTCATCGCCCATGATCCGACCCTCGCGACCTGCTACGGCGAGGCGCTCGCATCAGCCGGCTTCCACGTCAGCGTCGCGCACAACGGCGAACAGGGCTTGCAGCGGCTGCGCGAATCCCCGGTGAGCGCCGTCGTGATGGATCTCGTTCTTCCCACGATGAGCAGCGCGGAAATCGTGACCGCCATTCGCGCCGAGAAAGTCACGCGCGGTCTGCCCGTCATCGGCCTGCCCACCGGGCTGGAGCCGCTCGCGCAGGCGGCGACCAAGGCGGGCCTCACGAAACGCCTGGAGCGATTCGCCAATCCCGTCGGGACCTTGGTCAATGCGATCCACTCGGCTCTGCATTTAAAAGGCTACGAACTCGAAACCTCACCCGAGCCGCCCGCGAGCCGGGGCACCGACGCGCTGGAGGACCGCCTCTGCAAGCTCCGCAGCAGCCTCAAGACCGCGACGAGCCAGGCCGAATCGCCCCGCCGGTTTCGGGAACTGCTCCAGGACATCCATGATTTCAGCGAGCTCGCCGACCTGTTCGGGCGCAAGCTGCTGTTCCAGATGGCCTCCGCCGTCGAGGCTCTCGTCTTCGATTTGGACCGGCTCCCCGCCTCGGTCACACCGTCGATTTTGCGCACGCTCGGCCAGGGGCTCGATTTTCTCGCCACCCTCCTCGTCGCCGACTGGACGCGCAGCAAAACGCCCAACAGCGCCCAAATCTTCGTCGTGGACGACGACGCCAACGCCCGCCAACTCATCATGGCCGCCGTCGGCCTCGTCGGCCTTTCCTCCGCCTCCGCAGCGACCCCGGCGGCGAGTCTCGGCGTCCTCGGCATGACGCCATTCGAGCTCATCTTCCTCGACATCGGCCTTCCCAAAATGAACGGCTTCGACCTCTGCACCAAAGTGCGCGCCCTGCCCCTCCACGCGAAAACCCCGATCGTTTTCCTGACCGGTGCCTCCACTTTTCAAAACCGCGTCCAATCCAGCCTCTGCGGCGGAAACGACTTCGTGGCCAAACCATTCCAACTCGCGGAACTCGGAGTCAAGGCCCTCCTGTGGATTCTGAAAGGGCAACTTTGCGTGACGTGAAGAAGCACCCAATGCATCGGCGAGCGCACCTCCTGCTTCCTGATTGAAGCGCGTGAAGCGAACCCGAAATTCGATTCTTCCGATGAGGCCCCCATACGATTGATCACCCCTGCGATATAATTTATCAAAAACCCCTTGCGTGCTCCCAGAAAATACATAAAAGAACCCATCCCCATGAAGTCACCCAACCTCCGTCTTCGCCACGCGTTCGCCGTCCTTGCCTGTGCAATCACGGCACCGCTCCTCCAGACCGCCTCCGCCGCCACCGCCACGACCGATCCCGTGGGTTTCGTGACGATGAACATCGCCGGAACCGGCGGTGCAGCGGGCGGCAAAATTTCGTTCAAAGCGCTAGGCCTGACCCAGGCCGTAGTTTATCAAGGCAGTGCGGAAACAGTCGTAGTGAACACGAAAAGCCTCACCGACAACGAGGCGACTTGGACGGACAATCAATTTAACGGCGTGAACGGCTTTTATTATGTGGAAATCGTTCGTCCGGCCGGGCAAGTGACCGCAGCTCCGGGCGAAGGGACGACGTACGACATCGCAACGACCACCGCTGGGACGAAAACCATCACGACGGTGCAGCCATTGGCCGCAACTCTCGTGAATGGAGCCGTTTTCAAGATTCGGAAACATTGGACGATCGCTTCGGTCTTTGGTGCCACGAATTCGGCCGGACTCGGTGGCGGCGACGATCCCACCACGGCGGATCTAGTCCAGATCTGGACGAATAACGGAGCGATCAGCGGCTTCTCCACCTACTTCTATCAAGTTGCACCGACCTTCGCAGGTGGCACGGGTTGGCGGTCGCCAAACGACGTTTTCGCGGATGCAAGCAGCGTTCGTATTTATCCTGACGACGCGTTGGTCATCACGCGCATTAACAGCGCAGCGGTAAATGTCGTAGTAATGGGTGCCGTGAAGACGGGCCAGAGTTCGATTCCAGTCCAGCAGGGAGTTAATATCTTGTCCAACGTATATTCCGCTCCGATGACGCTTGCCAGCAGTGCCCTACAAGCAAGTGGACTTACTGGGGGCGACGACTCGACGACGGCGGATCAGGTTCAAATCTGGAACGGAACCGGTTATCTTTCCTACTATTATCAAATTGCCCCAGCATTCGCGGGCGGCACGGGTTGGCGGTCGCCAAACGACGTTTTTGCCGACGCTGGTGCGACCGAGATAGCAGTAGGCACTTCGATCATTATCCGACACAACTTTGGAACGGCTTTTAACTGGACGACTCCCCAGCACCCCACTTCGCTCTAAATTATACAAACCTCCCACCACAATACTCTTTACAGACTCTCCTCTATGAAAAAGCCCTTTATCTTTTGCGCCATGATTGCAGCAACACTGGCTTCGGCGCCCGCAGCCACGCTCGTATGGAGCGCGACGCTCACGAAAAACGGCTTCGATGCACGGGACGGGACTGATTTAGAGGTCAACAACTTGGTCAGGGCGGGCACTTTCGATATTTCTGATACTGTAATCCAGAATAATAGCACTGATGTTTCATTTCTGAATTCGCATTTTACCGAAGCGGCATCCACAAGAATTGGAACGGGCGTCAACAACAATGCTGGACATTTTTCGACAAACACCACCAGCACATCGAACGCCGCCTCAAATGGTGGTAAGCAGATTTACATTTGGGCGTTGCGTTCAAGCGACAACAGCACGAATGCGCAGAGCATTCTTACAGCCTTTGAAATCGGAATCTACTACGAGCCACTCGCTAGCAAAGCCACTTGGGCATTTACTTCAGACGCCGCCGCGGGGAGTAATACAATTTCGACGGGAGACTTGACTGATGCGGGGTCGGGAGCAGCGAACGCGGCTCGGGCCGAAGCAAAATTCATCGTCGGGACGTTTGGACCAGGGACGACGATTAGCACGAAGCCGGCATTTACCCTCGCGGGAGTTCCCGAGCCCGGCAGCATCGGTTTGGCGATTTTGGGGGGTGTGACTTTGCTGGCGCGGCGGCGGCGGTTGAAGTGAGGCGTTTGCTCCCATTCTAATTTTCCGAAGGCAAGCCGCTTGGCTTGCCTTCGTGATTTTCAGACCTAGCTTCCGGGCCTCATGCCGCAATTCAGGTTCGTCGCTCGCAATCCTGAGGGGAAACTGGTCGATGGGGTTCTCACCTGTGCCGACCGGTCGGCGGCAATTCATCAGGTGGAGAAGGATCGGAATTTTCCGATCAAAATCGAGCCGCTGGATTCTGCCGATGGTGGAAGTGCAGTTGCGAAGCCTGATGAAACACGCAAGCCCGTGGTGGCCGGGTCCGTGGTCACGCTTTCGCACACGCAACTCTACCTTTTTACCGAGCAACTGGCGCATCTCCTCTCCGCCGGCATGACGCTCGACGAAGCCCTCGGAATTCTTGTCCGGCGCCTCAAACATCCGCGACTCGGTGCGCTCTCCAAGTCGCTGCACCAAGGCCTGATCGACGGCCGTAGTCTGTCGCAGGTGATGCGCGATTTTCCCCGCATCTTCACCCCACTTTACGTCAACATGGTTTCCGCGGGTGAGGCCAGCGGCGCGCTCTCCGACATCTTGCGGAGGCTCGTCACGCATCTTTCCGAGCTCAAAGGCCTGCGCGACCGGGTGCAGCAGGCGATGGTTTATCCGGCGCTCCTCATCGTCGTGGGGCTCGGGCTGATTGTCGTTTTCATCAAAGTCATGGTGCCCCAGTTGATGGGATTTTTTGGCAAAACGGGACAAGTTCTCCCAGCACCGACGCGTGTTTTGCTCGAAATCAATCGCCTGCTCACGAGCTACTGGTGGGTCGGGTTGCTCGCGGGTTTCGGCCTCTTCACGGCGTTCAAAGCTCTCACCCGGAGCAAGGAGGGCCGCCACGCATGGGACCGGTTTTTGTGGAACCTGCCGGTGTTCAGTTTGATCCTGCGCTACCGATATTTCGCCCAGTTTGCGCGGACGCTGGGCACCTTGATCGAAAACGGCGTCACCCTGTTACGTGCCCTGGAGTTGCTCGAGGAAATCTCGGGAAATGAGTTCGTCCGCGTCAAGATGAACGCGGTGCGTCGGGCCGTGGTGGACGGAGCGACGCTCTCCGTGGCGCTCGGCGAGCAGAATGTCTTCCCCGAGCTTTTCGTGGACATGATGTCGGTCGGCGAACAATCCGGCAAATTCGGCGCGACGATGCAGATGATCGCCGACGTGTATGAGCGTGAGCTCGACAAACAGGTGCAGATCACCTCGGCACTGATTCCTCCGCTGGTCATGCTCGCCATCGCCAGCGTCGTAGGCTTGGTTGTCTTCGGAGTTTTGAGCGCCGTTTTCAGCCTGACGCAGGGCTTGCACGCCTGAGAGCGCTGGCCTAAAGCAAGCGCGCTCCCCCACCCCATGCCGCGCCTCTTTTCCCTCGTCGCCGCGTTTTTTGCGGTCGCCTTCCCGGCCTTCGCTCAGGAGCTCCGCGTGCAGGCGACGCCGTTCTCCGTCTGGCTCGACTTCCGCTCGATCGGAGAGGCGCGCATCTCCAAAATGCCGCTGCCGATCTGGATGGAAGCGGTGCAGCGCGATTACACCGCCCCCACGGCCACCATCGCGGAGAAGACCACCTTTCGCATCCGGCTGCGACGCCTCGGCAATCTCAACGGCGAGGTTCAGCTTCGTCTTTTCTTCGATGACCTCCCCGGCGGCAGCCCGACAATCTCCGGCTGGACCGAGACGGGCCAGCGACTTTACAGCTCCAGCCATCTCGGCTCAGGGCTGAATCTGCCGACCTCCGAGAGCGTCACGATCCCGGTGACCGATCTCGATTATCTGGAAATCGACGTGCCCGGCGACGGCACCAGCGTTCGCGGTGCCTTCATCGCGACACTGCGCAAATACGAAGCCCGGCATGTGCTCGACTTCCAGCCGCTCGCGATAGTGGACGATCCATTCCACGGCTCGCCCGAAGCTCAACCGGGCCGCGACGATGCGTATCTTTACGGCCGGGTCAAAGCCACGATCGACGCTGGAACCGTGAAGCTCACTCCTCGCGAAACTCCGCGCGCCACCTTTGCATTTGAACTCGACGCCGTTCCTCTCGTAGCCGTGATCACCTTCGACGTCCTCGATGTGGATCCCGTTTATCCCCCGGACCTCGCCATCAACGATCGTCCCGTCGGCCGCGTGGCCCTGCAACTCCCGGACCTCGCAGACCCTGGATACCAAGGCGCGGTTCGTCCGCTCGAAAGCGACATGCGTTTCCGCTACACCGGCTGGGTCCGTTGCCAGCAAATCATTGCCGGGTCATCGATCCTGCCCGGGTTGAATAAACTGCAAATTTCGCTTAATAAAGACTCTGGCCCGATCGCCATCCGCGCCGTCGAGGTCGAACTCAAGCATCACTGGCACAACCTCGATTACCAACTCGTCCCCTGACTATGACACGCAATCTTCGCCTTCAAGCTGGCTTCACTCTTCTCGAAATCATGATCGTCGTCGTGATCATCGTGCTCCTTCTCGGATTCGCCGTCACGAAAATGGGGGGCAACATCGACGTGGCAAAAAAAGTGCGCACCCAGGCCGATATTCAATCTCTCGGAACGCAACTGATGCTTTACCAGAATTTGAGCGGCACTCTTCCATCCAGTGAGCAGGGGCTCAAAGCGCTCGTTACTCGCCCAAGTAGCGACCCGCGGCCTCGGGGATGGCAGCAGATGCTGGAGGAGGTACCCAAGGATGGATGGGGCCACGAATTCCACTACATCAGTCCCGGCGTTCATAATCCAAATAAGTATGATCTCCTCTCGGATGGGCTCGATGGGAAACCGGGGACAGAGGATGACATTGGAAACTGGAAGCAGGAGTAGCCCATTTTCCTCATCGCTGCGCTGTAACATTTGCAAATAGTGAATTGAAAAGGTTGACGTGACTTCTCGATTCCCTACCTTCCGCGCCCACCTATGTCTAATCAACCCAACTCACTCGACCGCATCGAAGCACTCAAAGCCGAGATCGCCTCACTCGAAATCGCCGCCCTTACCGAACTCAAAGACCGCCGCAATGCCCTGGCTGCGGAATTGTCTTCGGTGGATGCGGAACTAGCCCGCCTGACGGGGAAACCCGCCGAAAAGAAGACCCGCAGCGCCGGCAAGAATAAGCCGACGGGTAAATCAATCCCGCTGCAAGAGCTCAAAGAACTGCTGGCCAATGCGCCGGAAAAAACTTTGGGAGTGCGCAAGGAAGGCTTCGACCTCGCGAATATCAAGACGCTGGCCGCGGCAAACCCAGGTCTGCTCAAGCTTGGCGGCAAAGGCCCCTGGCCGACGGTGACCTTGCTTCGCTAAAGTCTGGTTTTTTCGCAACAAATATTGGCCCCGCTGGGAAACCAGCGGGGCTTTTTTTATTCCGTAGATGCCGGGCTGTTTGTGCTTTGGAGAAAAAGGCCAGATAGATTTCGTCGAAGAGTTCAGGCGGTCACTTCGCGCGAAAAGGGCAAAAATACGTCTCACGACGTTCTTCGCGCGGGAAGCCCAACCAGAGGAAGGTGCGAGATACGTCGACTTTGCTGCACTGCTTTCAGGATGACGGGAGAGCACTCATAACTCACTTTAGCGACCCTTTCGACTCACGAGCGTTCACCCTTCGACCCACCCCACGCTGTGCCTCATCTCGCTCTTTCGCTCCACTCTCCGATACCCGCCGGATCGACTCTGGCTTTGGGCTGCGCGGCGCTTTCGCTGCCAGACGTCGCTTTTCCCGCGATGCTGTCCCCCGGGCCGGACGTGCGCCACGAGCTGCGCCAACTCGCGGACCCGGACGCCGAGGCACTGTTTTGCTTGATCGAGAAGAATCGCTCGTATCTGCGGGAGTGGCTGCCGTGGGTCGATGCCACCAAAACGAGGGCGGATGCGCTGCGCTTCATCGATTCCACGGCGCGCGATCGGGACGCGGGGGACGCTTTCCATCTCGGCATTTTTTTTGACGGCCAGCTTGCCGGAGTGATCGGGCATCATCGCATCGACTGGGCGAGCCGGGCGGGCGCGCTCGGGTATTGGCTGGCGGAAGCGCAGCGGGGCAAAGGGTTGATGACCGCGTCGTGCCGGGCGGTGATCCGGCACGCGTTTGAAGTGCTCGAACTTCATCGAATCGAGATTCGCTGCGCGACGGCGAATCGGCGCAGCCGGGCCATTCCCGAGCGGCTGGGGTTCCGGTTCGAGGGCGTCAGGCGCGAGGCAGAATGGCTTTACGATCACCACGTCGATCTCGCGATTTACGGTCAGCTTCGGCGGGAGTTCCGCTTTGACGAGCAGTAACTTTTTCGCGACGCCAGCCCGACATGTCTGCCGCATCCAATCTCTCGCCCGCGCCTGCGCGGCTCGCTTGGTATCGGGTTTTGTATGTGCAGGTCTTGCTTGCGGTGGCGCTGGGAATCGTGGTCGGCGCTCTTTTTCCCGACTTCGGAAAGTCGGTGAAGCCGCTCGGCGACGGCTTCATCAAGCTGATCAAAATGATCATCGCGCCGGTGATTTTTTGCACCGTGGTGCATGGGATCGCGTCGATGTCGGACTTGAAAAAACTCGGGCGCATCGGCGGGAAGACGCTCCTTTATTTCGAGGTCGTCTCGACGCTCGCGCTCGTGATCGGACTCGTCGTCGTGAACATTCTGAAGCCTGGCGTCGGCTTCGATGTGAATGTCAAAACGCTCGATCCGAATGTCGCGCTCGGCTACGTGCAGCAGGCCCATTCGTTGAGCGCGAAAGAGTTCCTGCTCAACGTCATCCCGAGCACTTTTTTCGGCGCGTTTGCCACCGGCGATTTGTTGCAGGTGCTGCTGGTGTCGGCGCTCACGGCCTTCGCGATTTCAGCGATGGGGGAACGCGGAAAGCCCGTCCTGACAGTGCTCGAGACCGTCTCGCAGATTTTTTTCGGAGTCATTCGGATCGTCGTCAGAGCGGCCCCGATCGGAGCTTTCGGCGCGATGGCTTTCACGGTGGGAAGCTACGGCCTCGGCGCGTTGAACAAGCTCGTCATGCTCATGGTCGGCTTCTATTTGACCGCCGCGTTTTTCGTGGTCGTCGTGCTCGGGTTGATCGCGCGAGCCAGCGGGTTCTCGATTTTTCGCTTCCTCCGTTACATCCGCGAAGAGCTGCTGCTCGTCCTCGGCACCAGTTCTTCGGAGCCTGCGCTGCCGGGGATGCTCGTGAAAATGCGCCGCCTCGGCTGTGCGGAATCGACGGTCGGCCTCGTGATTCCGACGGGCTACAGCTTCAACCTCGACGGCACGAATATTTACATGGCGATGTCGGTCGTCTTCCTCGCGCAGGCGACGAACACGCCGCTGGACCTCTCGCACCAAATCACGCTGCTGTTCGTGGCGATGATTTCATCGAAAGGCGCGAGCGGCGTCACCGGCGCGGGCTTCGTGACGCTGGCCGCCACGCTCGCGGTCGTCCCTTCCGTGCCGATCGAATCGCTGGCGTTGCTCGTCGGCATCGACCGGTTCATGAGCGAGTGCCGGGCGATCACGAATTTGATCGGCAACGGCGTCGCGACGGTCGCGATCAGCCGATGGGAAAACGAGGTCTCGAAAGAGGAACTCAACTCGCGGCTGCGAGCGCCATGACTGGCGCCGGTGCCACTCTCTCGACAAGGGAGTTTCCGGCGGGTCCGCCCGGCGGACTTAAACGAGCTGGACCAAGATGTCGGTCGCGGCTTCGCTCCCTCCGACTTTGAGGTAGCGCGCGGCGAGGAAGGTGTTCACCGCGGCATTGCCGATCGTGAGGCTGGAGATCGAACTGCCCTCGATCGCGAAGTTGTGGCTGATCCCCGGTGAGGCGGTGAGCGTGCCGGAGCCCGCGCCGAGTTTGATCGCCCCGATCGATTTCGCAGTGTACTGAAGCGGCGGGATGCCGGGGGCGGCCGAGTCATCTCCATCGCCGAAAATATAGCCCGGGCCGGGATTGATGCCGGCGGCGATGCTCGTCGATGAGAGGGCTCCGGTGACGGTGATCGCCGCGATTTTGGCCGCGCGCGAGAAGACGTCGAGATTCACGCCGACGCCACCAAAGGCCGCATCCGCGCCGAGATCGA
>JAYVPW010000047.1:0-9302 GCA_043777315.1 Spartobacteria bacterium
CATCACCGGCGCGTTCGGCGGCTTCGGCAAAGTGCTCGCCGAATGGCTGGTGAAATGCGGCGCGCGGCACCTCGTGCTCAGCAGTCGCAGCGGCGCGGCCACTCCAGCGGCCGAGGCTTTCGTGCAAAGTCTGCGCGACCGCGGCATCGGTGTGCGCGTGGTCAAAGCCGATGCGGGCTCGGACGAAGACGTCGCGGGTCTGCTCGGGGAAATCCGAGAAAAGAGCGAGCAACCGCTGCGCGGCGTTTTCCATCTCGCGATGGTCATCGACGACGCCCCGCTCGCCGCACTCACTCGCGAACGCATGCGCACGGTGATGCAGCCGAAAGCCTACGGCGCATGGTTGCTGCACAAAGGCACGCGCGACATGAAGCTCGATTGCTTCGTCATGTTCTCGTCGATCTCCAGCATCTTCGGCAATCCGGCGCAGGGAAATTACGGCGCGGCCAACGCCTTCCTCGACTCGCTCGCGCACCATCGCCACGCGCTCGGCCTGCCCGCGCTGACCATGAACTGGGGCGTGCTCGGCGGCGAAGGTTACGTCGCACGCAACGAGCGCGTCGCCGAATTCCTCGCGCGGCAAGGCACCACGGAACTCTCGCCGGGCGAAGTGATGTCGATCCTCGAATCGTCGCTCGTCGCCGGCAATACGCAGGTCGCCGCGATTCGCGTGGACTGGGCAAAGTGGCGGCAGTTTTTCCGCAGCATGACGGAGAACCCGCTGCTCGAACGCATCCTCGCCGCCGTCGAAAGTCAGGAAGGCGGCGGCGTCACGAGCGACTGGCGGCTGAAAATCGAATCCGCCTCGCCCGACGAGCGCGAGCCGATCATCGCGGCTGCGGTGCGCGAAGTCGTCGGCTCCGTCTTGCGCGTCAAGCCGGACAGCCTGCGCGACGACCAGCCGCTCACCGACCTCGGTTTGGATTCGCTGATGGGCGTGGAAATCGAGAACTCGCTCGAAGCCACGACCGGCGTGGCCTTGCCACCGGCGAGCCTCATGCGCGCGCGGACGATCGGCCAAATCGCCACGCTCATCGCCGGCCACATGGGTGGAAAAGCCGTGACGGCCGGGCCGGTGGCGGCCGCGGTTCCCGTCGAGTCGGCGGTCGTGGATGAAATGGATTTGGACGCGCTGTCGGACGAGGACATCGACCGTATGCTCGGTGCGGAAATCACTTTGGGCGACGATCCCGACGCCAAAGAAACCGTCCGCTGAATCCGGCCAACGCCATGTCCGCTGACAAACGCGCACTTTTGAAACAACAGTTGGAGAGCGGCAAAATCCGCCTCCAACCGCTCACGTTTCCGCAGCGGGAATTGTGGGAAACTTCCCCAGTGCCGGTGGGCGACATCGCGAATCACATCTGCTGCCTCATTGAGGTGCGCGGGAAGATCACGCCGGAGGACGGGAGGGGTGCCCTGCACCAGGTCGTGCGGCGGCAGGAGGCGCTGCGCGTGTCGTTCGTGCCCGGCAAAGACCGGCCTGTGCAAATGATCCGCGAGGACCTGCCGGCAAATTTTCGCTTTCACGAACTCTCGCCTGAGCAATGTGAACCGGAGGCGATCGAGGAACTGGCGCAGGAGATTTTCCATGAACCGTTCGACCTGCTGCAAGGGCCGCTTTATCGCGTGGCGCTGCTGCGCCGGGCGATTGATGACCATGTCCTCGTCCTCGCGATTCATCACGCGGTCGCGGACGGCTGGACGCTCGGGCTTTTCGTGCAGGAATTGTGCGTCGCCTATTTCCAGCGCCTGCGCGGCGACCGTGAACCGCTGCCCACGGTGACGCAGACCTACACGGCGTGGGGTGCGGCGGAACGCGCCTTCTGGCAGCCGGCGGAACTCGAGCCGCGGCTGGCCTTTTGGAAAGCGCATCTCGCGGGACACCGCCGGCTTTGGGACGTGCTCGAAGGCGCGGACACCGCGGGCGGTGCGCCGCATCGGATCGTTGCCCATTTCCCCGCGGAACTCGCGAACGCCGCCCGCGAACTTTCCCGCCGCTGCGGAGCCACGCTATTCAGCACCCTGCTCGCCGCTTTTCAAATCGCACTTTCACGCTGGACCGGCTGCGACGACATCCTCGTCGGCACGCCCGTGGCGAACCGCACGAAGCAGGCGGTGAATGAGACGATGGGCTCATTCGCCGGGATCGTGCCGTTGCGCGGGCAGGTCGATCACGACCGGTCGCTGGCCGAAAGCGTGCGTGCGGCGCATCAGACCACGCTCGATTGTTTTGCAAACGCCATCCCGTTTGCCGAACTCGCGCGGGCGCTCGGCGATGTCGGAAAACCGGGCCACAATCCGATTTTCGAGGTTCGCTTTGCGCTGCAAAATCACCCAATTCCGGACGTAGTGCTGCCCGGTCTTTCGGCAAAATTGCGGATGCGCTCCACGGGCACCGCACGCTTTCACCTGGCGTGCGAAATCACGGAGTATGAGGAGCAACTCGAAGTCGTGTGGCTTTTCCGTCCGACACTTTTTCCACAGGCAGATGTGGAAAATCTGCGGGAAATCTTTGAGTCCGTCCTAGCCGGCGCGGGCCGTGCCTCCGAAATGCGCGCCGCCGCTCTCGTCTAATCAAACGCGATGAATACCGTCGAACCTCACGAGCCGCACTGGATCATCCGCGCCGCGTTTCCCGTGCTCGTCTTGCTCTTTGCCCTTTCGCAGGGTTCGCTCGCGTATGCGGTATATCGCGGCCATTACTGGCTGGCCGCTCCGCTGGTGCTCGTCTCGAGCCACCTCATGCACAGCATGCTCATCGGCTTTCACGAAGCGTCGCACGGGCTGCTGCGGAAAAGCCGCGTCTTAAATGAAATCGACGGCATCATCATCGGCACCCTGAGCCTGATGAGCTTCAGCCTTTACCGCGCGGCCCATCAATTGCACCACGCCTACCTTTCGTCCGAGCGCGATGAGGAACTCTGGCCCTTTGTGCATCCCGGGATGCCACGCGGGCTCCGAATTCTCGCGGCGCTGCTCGAACTCACGATGGGCCTTTTTTTCACACCGGTGCTTTTCATCCGCACCTTTCTCCGCACCGGTTCGCCGATCAGAAACAAAAAGCTGCGGCGCCGGATTTGGGCAGAGTTCGCCGGCATTGCGCTCGTCTGGACAGCGGTTCTGACCACGGTCGGGGTGTTTGATGCCTGGAAATACTTTCTCTGGCTGCACGTCATCCCCGCGTGGATCGCGGCGAACATGCAAAGCCTGCGCAAATACGTGGAGCACGTCGGACTGACTGGATCGACGGTGAATAGCTCGACCCGGAGCATTGTGGCCGAGGGCTTTTTCGCAAACTTCATCACCTTCACGCTGCTCCACGAGCCATATCACGGCGTGCATCACTGGCGCAGCGGCCTGCCGCATCCCGAACTCCCGCAGCACGCCGCCGCGCTCGAGCCAACCGCCGCGGAAGAACGCCCGCCCTTTCGCACCTATCGCGCCGCGCTGGGCGATCTGTTCATCAATCTGTCCGATCCGCGCGTCGGTGCGCAGTGGCGCGGCGTCACGCGCGCCACGCGCCAGGAAATGGCCGCGCAGGAGGGCAATTGATGGCGACCGCGAATCCTGATCCCGCCCGCGTCTTCGAGGCGGTGGGGCTGAAAAAAGAATACGACGACGGGCAGGTGCAGGCGCTGCGCGGCGTGGACTTTCGCATCGAGCAGGGAGAATTCGTGGCGATCGTCGGCCAGAGCGGTTCGGGAAAATCCACGCTGCTGCAGATGCTGGGCGCACTCGATCATCCGAGCGCCGGCACGCTGCGCTACCGCGGCACCGCGCTGGCGGGGCGGCCCGATCTCGCGGCGTATCGCGCCCTCGAAATCGGCTTCATCTTTCAAGCCTTCCATTTGCTCCCGACCTTCACTGCGCTCGAGAACGTGCAGATCCCCATGTTTGAAACCGACCGCTCCGCGTCCCAACGGGAACAGCGCGCGACGGAGTTGCTCAAAGCGGTCGGACTGGAAGGACGGCAAAACCATTTTCCCGCCAAGCTCTCGGGCGGCGAACGCCAGCGCGTGGCCATTGCGCGCAGCCTCGCGAACGGCGCATCCGTCCTGCTCGCCGACGAGCCGACGGGCAATCTCGACAGCGAAAATGCGGCGTTGGTTTTGGAACTGATCGTGAACCTGCGGCGCGAGCAGAATTTCACGCTCGTGCTGGTCACGCATGACATGGGCATCGCCCGTCAAGCTGCACGGGTCATCTCGATGAAGGACGGACGCATCATTGCGGACGGACCCAACGCCACTTTGCCGCCATGAACTTCTTTACCGTCGTCACGCGCGGACTTCTGCGCCGGCCAGTGCGCACCGGCCTCACGATCGTGGGCATCTCCATTGGCATCGCCGCGGTGGTCGCGCTGGTCGGCATTTCCCGCGGCTTCGAGTCGAGCTGGGCGACCGGCATGAAGACGCGCGGCACCGATGTCGTCGTGAGCAACATGGGCAGCGCGCTCACGCCGAAGCCGTTTACCGCCGCCGTTGTGGAACGCATCACGCCGCTTCCGCACGTTGCGGAAACCTGCGCCTTGCTCGTCGATCTGATGAGCGTCGAAAAGGCGGAGATGATGATTGTCTCCGCACGGCAATGGAACGGCTTCTCGTGGAAAAATCTCAAAGTGGTCACCGGACGCCTGCCCAGCGACGCCACCGAGAAAGCGGTGGTTCTCGGCAAAACCGCCGCGGAAGTTTTGCAGAAAAAAGTCGGCGATACGCTCCAACTGGAAACGGAGGAACTCGCCGTCGTCGGCATCGTCGATGGCGGCGCGGTCGTGGAAAACGGGTCGGTGATTCTCTCGCTCCCGCTTTTCCAGGACCTGACCGGCAACCAAGGCAAGATCAACATCATCGACCTGCGCGTCACGCCCGGCACGACGAAGGAAGAAGTGACCGCGCTTTGCGAAAAGATCACCAGCCTCGTGCCCGAAGCGCGCGCTGTCATCGCCGGCGAACACATCCGCGACAGCCAGGCTTACAAAATGATCAGCGCCATGAGCTGGGGCACTTCATTGCTCGCCGTCCTGGTCGGCGTGCTGGGCGTGATGAACACGATGCTGATGACCGTCTTCGAGCGCACCCACGAAATTTGCGTGCTGCTGGCCATCGGCTGGAGGCGCAGCCGCATCGTCCGCATGGTCCTTTGGGAGTCGGCCTTGCTGGGCTTTCTCGGCGGCATCGGTGGCGCGCTGCTCGGCGTCGTCGGAGTGAAGCTCCTCGTCCTCACGCCCGCTATCCGCGGCTTGCTCGAGCCCGACTTGAATCCGCAGCTCCTCGTCACCGCGGTCGCCATCGCCGTCGTCGTCGGCATCTTCAGCGGCCTCTACCCGGCGTGGCGCAGCTCCCGTCTCACTCCCAGCCACGCTCTGCACGGCTGATTCCGCCATCACCTGCGATCCACTTTTCATGCACCTCCCTCTTCTGCTTTCGTTCGCCATTCTCGCCACCGCGCCGGTCGCCTCGGCTGCCGATCCCGCCGCGCCCGCCTCGGCCGTGGAACTCGCCTCGCGCCTCAGCGCTCTCCGCCAGGATGGCGCTTCCTACGTGCGCCTGCGCTTGGAAATCAACGGCGCCAAAAAGGAAACGCTCCAACTGCAAATCAAACAACGCCGGACCAAGAACTCCACCGAAGTCGTTTATCAGGTGCTCTTCCCGAAAGAGCGCAAAGGCGAGTCCGTGCTGCTGCGCAAAGCCGGTGGCCGCCCAGCGAGTGGTACCCTTTTCACTCCGCCCGAGACCTTTCGGCCGATCAATGATCTGAAAGATTCGCTGCTCGGCAGCGATCTCTCCTACGAAGATGTCGTCGAGGATTTCTTTGGCTGGGATCAGCAAAGCCTCGCCGGCTCCGAAGACGTGGACGGCACGGCCTGCCAGATTCTCGAATCCAAACCCGGCAAAGCCGATCACTCCAGCTACACGCGGGTCCGCACATGGATAGACCCGCGCCGCATGATTCCTTTGCGCATCGAAAAATACGCAGGCGCTCAACTCGTCCGCCGCATCGATACCACCCGCGTCGTTACTGACACCGGCCACCACGTCCCCGCTAACCTCACGGTGCATAGTACCCGGCAAAACTCCGCTTCAGAATTCGATGGTTCCCGCATTCGCCATGATGTGAATTACGCCGACGGCGAATTTACCCCCGAAGGTCTAAGAGAAGTCGCCGTTCCGCGTAGTGCATCCGAGTAATTCGACGAAGGCGAGTAGAAGTAGAGCGGGTATAGAAATTACGTGTCGTCAAACCTTACTACACGGCAAGGTTGAGTAAATATGCGCTCTCGGGAGCAGTCAGACGCGACCCCTAGGCCTAGCCCGGCACTCTACTTTCGCGGGAAACTGTGCTGTTCCCGGCCGGGTGGGCCGTCAAATTTTGCGGTCGTTTTGTAAAGCTCGAACCGGTCTTTCCAGCGGCGAAGCACTTCGCCGGAAAGCGTTTGTATCGTTCATGCCACCTTTTCGTGTGCGGAGCGGTGTCAGGTCGCACTGGATGGCACCAAGCTGCATGGAACATGATTGCCCATCCGCGAAATGAACCCGGAGCGATGTGACCCGAGCCGGGCTCACAATTGTGAACGGAGCAGCGCCGCCCCGGCGTCGGTGGCCCTTTGCCACGCGGGCCGGTCGAGCCAGTCGCGATAAGTGACTTCGCGGGCGCGGCGTTTGTCTTCCTCGAATTCGCACGTCGCGTCGGCGGCAAACTCCCGGTCCATCACATTGAGGTTTGCTTCGTCGTTCAGACGAAAGGAACGGTTGTCAAAATTCGCTGACCCGACCGATGTCCAGAGGTCGTCGATGATCAAGAGTTTGCAGTGATACATCGTCGGCTCGAACTCGAACATACGCACGCCGTGTTTGAGAAGGTGACCCCAGCGGTACCGCGACGCTCCGCGCACCATGCCCGAGTCAATGTGCTGGCCCGGCACGATGATTTCCACGGAGACTCCGCGGGCCACGGCGGCCACCAGCGTTTCCGTGGTGAGGTCGTCGGGGACGAAGTAGGCGTTTCCGACCTTGATGCTGCGCTCGGCGGCTGTGATCGAAAGGAGATACATCAGCCGCGCGCTTTCACTTCCTTCCATTGGTGAACTCTTGAACATCTGGCAGCGATGCGGCCCGGCCGGATGCAGTTCGGGAAAGTAGTCTTCGCCCAGCAGCACGACGGCGCGCGTCTTCATCCAGTTATCGAGAAACGCCGCCTGCATCTGCGCGACCACCGGCCGCTCGATCCGATAATGCGTATCGCGCCGGTGCGCTAGAGACTCCGCGTCACCGTCCCACTCATCGGCGATACCCACACCACCTGTAAAGCCAACGCGGCCATCGCCTACGAGCAGCTTGCGGTGCGTGCGATGATTGACCCGGGCAAAGTTGGAGATGTGGTAAATCTCCAATTCCACTCCCGCGTCCTTCATTTGCCGGACGGCCTTGCCGTTCACGCAATTGCAGCCGATCCCGTCTATGAGCACATGCACCTTCACCCCGCTCCGCGCTTTGGCCGAGAGGGCGTCGGCAAACTCCTCTGCAACCCGCCCAGACCAGTAGACGAAGGTCTCGAAAGTGATGCTGCGGGTCGCGTTATCGATCGCAGCCAGCATTGCGGGAAAAATCTGCGCCCCGTTGCGCAGCGGTGTCACCAGGTTGCCGTCGAGGATCGGGGGTCCCAGGAGTTGGCTCATCGAACGCTCGAAGAGCGGGTCGTCGATGCCGTATTTCCGCGCTACCCGGCGTTTTATCTTCTTCTCCCCTGAAATGAAGTTGCGCGCAAAGCCAGTCACCGCCGCCGTGACGAGGGCGGTGACGCCGATGGTGAAAAGTTGCGAGCGGAGGTCGTTCATGTTTCGCGCGCAAATCCAAGGCGCGTTGGTAAATGGAAAATGCTCCGCCACCGAAGTGGGGGTGGCATTTGAGTGGAGTGCAGTGGCATCAAATGGATTACTCGCGGCTGAGCGGGTTGGTGGGTTGGTTTGTTTTGTCTGGGGAACAAGATCCACGGGGAGCGCCGATTGGATCGTGATGTTCGCTTTCTTCTGCAGCCGCCTTGGGTGCATCGGATCGGTGATCGTTTCCATCATCGCCTCGGCTCTCTTGATCCTCATGCTGCGGGGACTTGGAGCCGGCTTCTAAATGGCATGTTCGCAGGCCGGAGGACGAACGATTTCCTGAAATTTTTCCGGCCACGGAAGCTGGCGGCGGAGATTTCTGATTTCCGCCGGCCTCACTCACCAGCGAACTTGTCGGACAGCCGGCCGAGATCCCACTTTCCGATGACACGGCATCCGGCGCTTTCCTTTCGCCACGCTTGCGCTTATCGCCGCCAACCTCTGGGTCTATTTCCGCTGGCAGGATCAGATTGGCATTGAGGAATCCGTCCAGTTCGCGGGCTTTGTCCCCATTGAGCTGACCCGGCATCTGCCCGGTGGCCTCACCCACTTCTTCACCGCCATGTTCAGGCACGGCGGCTTGATGCATCTGGCGGGCAATTTGTGGTTCCTCTGGATCTTCGGGCGGATCGTGGAAAACGACACAGTCTCCGACCCGCTCCAGTGAGGCGGGCGCAGGCGCCCAGCCAGAGGCCGTCAAGGCGCCGATCATCGGCCACAAGGTCGCCGATCTCCTCAAGCCGGGCGCACTCGTCGACCGCGACGGCTTGCTCCACTTGGTCGGCCACCTCGCGGAGATCCTCGACGGCGGCCACCACACCGACGACATCCAATGCGCCGACCACACCTTGGCGAGGCTCGGCTACAAGCCCTATCTAGTTTCCAGTGCATGCCGTTCTATTCTCCAGTACTCCGAGGCGGCCGCGTAGGCTCGCAAGGCCCCGAGTTCTGTCTCCGCCGATCTGCGCCGTACCCGGCTCCCACTAGGGACAGCAACTCATTCCCTTCCCTCCGTGGCAACGCAGTGGTGGATTCGCATGGAGGTGGGGCTTGCCCGCCGTCGTGGTCCCGGCGCTCTGAGCGCCGAGACCAGTCAGAGTGAAAGTCGTTATTGACCTGGTGAGGTCAATGCAATGGATCGACTTGCCGCGGGTGGGTCGGGGCGTCCGGGTGTGGGAATCGATGTAGAGTCCAAATCCCGGGGACTGCGTGTCCGGCCAGCTTCGCGGCTTGATATTCTTTCTCCAGCCTCCACGCGGCGCTGAGCTCGTTTAGAGAAAGGCTTGGAAACAGATGTTTTTTTGCGGACCGAGTTGCCGCAACGCCTAGGCTCAATTTTGAAGTGCAACCTTGGTTAGTGGCGAAGGAAGCATTGATTGGGTGTTTTGTAGCCATGTCTTTTTCTGGGTTGGTTGTTTAG
>JAYVPW010000048.1:0-32580 GCA_043777315.1 Spartobacteria bacterium
CGTGCGCCAAAGCCCTTTATCTGGACCGCCACCGCCGAATTGATCCTCGATCGCGTTGCTTCGCTTTGTAAGCGAACTAATCGCTCACCACACTAGCGGTTCAGCACACGCATCACGAGCTCCCAGACGCCGATGCCGCCGGCGGGGAAGAGGAGCGCTTTGATGATCGGCTGATGGGAGAAGGGGGCGAACGCGCCTTCGTGCACGGCAGTGATGCGGGCGATCATTTCATTGAGGACGCGGACTTTCAGCGGCGCGTCCATCCCGGTCTCGGCGGAGGCGACGGCGTGGGCGGTGCGCAACCGGGAGAGGGCGGCCTGCCGCGCCTCCTCCGCGGCGGCGCGGATGCGGAGGGCGGAGACGACGGCGATGCCGAGGAGGGCGGCGAGGATGAGGATGAGGCCGTTGGTCCAGCCCCAATTGTCGAAATAGGGCGCGCGGGAGACGATGAGGAGCGCGACGATGACGAAGGGATAAAGGACGAATTCGCCGATGGCTTCCGTGCGCGTGGCGATGAGGCGGAGGTCGAGATCCTCGGCGATCTCGCTTTCCTCCAGCACCTCCGAGCCCGGCACGCGCCGGAGGACGTCTCCCGGCCAGCGCGTGAGGCCGCTGGTGAAGAGCCGGATGAACGACGAGTTGAGCCAGAGCGCATCGACGACAAAGAGCGTGAGAAAAACCGCCGCGATGAGGAGCAGTGACATCGAGCCGCGATCCATCGCCGCCGCGAGTCCGCTGCGGGTCGGCGACGGCGGCAGCCCGCAGTCGAAAGCGGCGAAGGCGCACCAAGTCGTGAACAGAAAAAGCGTGGTGAGCGCGACGACGCGAACGAGCCGATACGGCCACCAGCCGCGCCAGATGTATTGGCACCAGAGATCGCCGGCGATGAAGCTCTTGTCCTGGAAAGGGAGCGCGGGATCGAGGCCGGCGGGCCGATGTTCCATTTTCAAAGGGACGGTCCACGGCGCAAAAGTGTGCCGCCAGTGGCGGTCCGGCTCCGTGGCGGAGGCGCATTCGTGGCGATTGCGGCCGAGCTTGAAGCGCTCGAAAATCTCCGAGTCGCTCCGCAGCACACGGCAGTAGCTGCGGAAAACGAAATGGATCGCGAGGACGAGTGCGAAGACGCGAATCGCCACGCCCGGCCAAATGCTCAGCCCGGCGAACCACGCGAACGGCTCGCCGTAAGTCCACTGCCAGCGGTAGCCGATCGTGACGACGAGGACCGCGAGGAGCGCGGCGGCCACGCTCATGATCGGCGTCGAAAGCGTGAACCAGCGGTTTAAGAGCTTCCACCACGGCGTCACCGTCATGCCGCAAATCCGGTGCAGCGCCTGCCCGCCGAACCGCTCCCGCGGCACGATTTTTTTCAGCCAGGTGACGATGAAATATTCGCCCGCATCGTCGTCTTCCTGCAGCAGCGTCTCCGTCCGCACCAGCACGAGCGCGCGGTAAAACAGCACGATGAAGACGAGCGAAAAAAGCGCGCAAAGCCCGAGGCTGAGCGGGACCGGCCAAGTGCCGAGGATGGTCGAGTGCAGGACGTAAAATGACCACCACTGCCGGAGGTCGGTGCGCAGCGGGTGAATGCGCGTGATCAGCGAGCCGCCCGCGTCCTTCTCCTCGAGCTGCGCGTTGGACATGCCGCGCTTCGTCCAGACCGCGCCGACGGTGTTCACGCTGAGGTCGAGCGCGCCGTTGCGCCCGATCTCGAAGACGCGCGGGACATCGATGATTTTTTGCAACGGATGCCGCGACGCTTCGTCCGGCCCGGCCGGATCGTCGTGGCTGATTTCACCGGCGGCGACGAGGGTGCCGAGATACACGGCGGTCTGCGAGCCATCGCGGAAAGGCGGAATATTCCGCTGCCACAAATCGTGGAGCCGCAGGCCGAAGCCCGAGATCACGACGAGATTGTGCGTCGCTTTCCACTCCTCGGGCTGCGCCAGTTCCGCGTCGAGGGTGTGGGTGAAAAAGACGACGCCGGGGAACATCGGCCGGAGCGCGCGGAGGATGAGCAGCTTGTCGTAAATGTCGCTGCCGAGGATGCCGATCGCGCGAAAGCCCGGCTTGCCCAGGGCGCGCTGTTTGCGGTCGTCGCTCTGCAACTGCGCGGCGAGGCGCAGGAGCGAATCGGTCTGATCGTGCCCGTCCGGCCGCGCGCCGGGGTGCTGTTTTTGCTCCTCCTTGCTCGAGGAGTCGCCGGATTTTTTGTCCTTTTCATCGCCGGGGAGCCGGCCATCCAGCCCGCGCAAATAGCGGTAGTTGTGAATCCACGGCGCGCTCAGTTGCCGGTTCTCGAGGTCGAGTTTCGTGAAGTCGGCGAGGTCGCATTGCTCGCGGAACGCGGTCGGCAGCGCGCGTCCGTAAAACGTGTCGAGCTCGGAAATGATCGCCACCGAATTGCGGCAATTGTCGCGCGGCCCCGGCTCTTCCAGGCGCTCGGCATCGTAGGGATTGGAACGCCAGCGCGTCGGATTGATCCCGCGCCGCTGGAGCTCGCGGATCGTCTCCCAGACGATCTTGCTGTCCGTCGGCACGGTCCGCTGGAAGAGGAGGCCGTGTCCTGAAAACGCGCTGACGATCGATTCCTCCACCCAATCCGTGACCCTCGCATCGTGGGGCTTCGGCAGATCGAGCGGCGGTAGATCGCTCTTCATCCAGACCTCTCGCCCTTTCTCCGCAGCCACTTTTTCGGCCTGCCAATCCTTCGTCGCCTTCTTCCATTTTTGCGCCTCGATCGGGACGAGCGCGCCGTCGGAGGCGGTGGCGGTCGGGCAAAAAATTTGCACTTCGCGCAGTTCCGCGCGGATGAATTCTGCGCGGAGCCGGGCCTGTTCTTCCTCGGCGCTGCCGACCGCGGCGTGATCCCGCGCGGCTCCGCTCCCGGCCTCACGCGGGGCGGCGCGCTTCATTTCCTCGCCCTCGCGGACCATGCGCTCGAGCACCGTCGAGGTGGCGGGGCCGAGCACCGTGGTTTCGATCCGCCGATTGGAAGACGGCGGCGCGGCGGGCGTGGGCGCGCTGCGATCGGTCGCCAGATTCAGTTGTTCCGAGAGCCACGCGAGCCGCGTGAATGGCCGGTCCCGGCAGGCGTCCTCGTCCACGTAAATGACGACGACGCGCTTCTCCTCGTCGTCGCGGCGACGCTCGAACCACTCGTACGGGAACGCCACCTTCTTCTCCCCGCCCTCCGTTTTCTCGGCGATCGGCGGGAGATTTTTCCCCTCGCTTTCCGCGACCTTTTTCGCCTCCTCCGGCAGCGCCCATTCGTCCAAAAGCGTGCTGCTTTTTGCCGGCCACGGCAGCAGCAGATAGCCGATGTGCGACGCATCGACGGGCGAGAATCCGCTCGAGGAAAGTCCCTCGACGATCGCCGTCCGCGAGCGCAGCCGACGCTCGCGCGCATCGGCGTGCGGACCACTGTTCATCATCGCGAACATCACCCACAGCTTGGTTTCCTTGTGCGATCCCTGCTTCACCTGCATCGAGGCCAGAAACTCGTCGCGGGAGTGGCTGGCCTCCTCCTCCTTCGCGGCCGGTTCGGCCACCGCCTTCAGCACCTCCTCGAACGGATCCTGCCACAACCGGCTGTCCACATTTTGCATGCCGAAGATCACCTTCCAGTCGCCGCCCGGGTCGGGCGGGCGCGTGCTGTCGAGCGTCGGGATCATGGTGAATATCCCGCCCGCCGCGGCGAGCAGCGCGACCACATTGACCCACGGTAAACTGAATCCGGATTTGCTCTCTTGTTCCGCCATAAAATTCCTCCCGACGCGAAGAGTTCCTATTCCCGCCGCGCGTTGATTGTCGAAGACAAACGCCCGTCGTCGTTCGGCTTGCCTAATTTCCGGCGGCGGTAGAAATGCCCGCATGACCTCCGCCCGCATCGCGCCGACGCGCGTCTCCGCGCTGAATCCGTGCGACCCGGTGGCGGGCGATTACGTGCTTTATTGGATGCAGCAATCGCAGCGCGCGACGGGCAATCACGCGCTGGAATACGCGGTCGATCTCGCGAACGAAATCGGCGTGCCGGTGGTCGTCGGGTTCGGGCTGATGGACGATTACCCCGAGGCCAATCTGCGGCACTACACCTTCCTGCTCGAAGGTCTGCGCGAGACGGCGCAGGCGCTCGCGGCGCGCGGAATCGCATTCGTGCTGCGGCTCGGCGCGCCCGCGCGAGTGGCGCTGGAGCTGGCGCAGCGGGCGTGCGCGGTGGTCTGCGACCGCGGATATTTGCGGCATCAAAAAGCGTGGCGCCGCGAAGTCGCGGCGGAGGCGAAATGCCGCGTCGTCCAGGTCGAGTCCGACGTGATTGTCCCCGTCGAGGTCGCGACGAACAAAGCCGAGTACGCCGCGCGCACACTGCGTCCGCGGATTCATCGGCACTTTGAAAATTACCTCGTCGAGCTCGCGTCCCCGCCCGTGCGGCATCGCGCGGATCGTCTAAAACTCCCCGCGTCGCTCGATCTCGCGGACGTCGAAAAGCTTGCGCGTTCGCTGAAGCTCGACCGCTCCGTGGAGCCGGTGACGCGCTTTTTCAAAGGCGGCACATCCGTCGCGGAGGCGCTCTTTCGCGGCTTCCTCGCCGATCGGCTCGCGACGTATTCCGAGCACCGGAATCAGCCGCAGACCGACGGCGTTTCGCACATGAGCAAGTATCTCCATTTCGGCCAAATCTCCGCGACGTGGCTGGCGCTCGAAGCCCGCAAACACAGCGCCCAGGCTGATCCGAACGTGGCGACCTTCATCGAGGAGCTGCTCGTCCGCCGCGAGCTCGCGATGAATTTCTGCCACTTCAACGAGCACTACGATCGCTACGAAAACATCCCCGCGTGGGCGCGCGCGACGCTCGCCAAACATCGCGCCGATCCGCGTCCCGTTCTCTATTCCACCGCGCAACTCGAAGCCGCCGAAACGCACGATCCGTACTGGAACGCCGCGATGCTCGAGATGCGGCACACCGGCTACATGCACAACCACATGCGCATGTATTGGGGCAAAAAAATCCTCGAATGGAGTGCCACGCCCGAGGATGCCTTCGCCACCGCGCTCGCGCTCAACAACCGGTTTTTCCTCGATGGCCGCGATGCGAATTCCTTCGCAAACATCGCCTGGGTTTTCGGCCAGTACGACCGCCCGTGGATCGAGCGCGAGATCTTCGGCACCGTCCGCTACATGAACGCCCGCGGCCTCGAACGGAAATGCGACATCGAAGCCTACGTCGCAAAAGTCGCGCACCTCACCGCGCTCCGGTGAGGTTGAGTGGCGCGGCGTTTCGCTGGAGCTGTAGGGCGACCGCTTCGGTTGCCTCCGGCGGCAGGCGGAGCGCCCGCCCTACAGTCGCGATCGAAAATTACGCCGCGCGTTTTCCGTCGAGGCGGTTGCGGACGGCTTTGACGAGCACGTCGGAAGAGCTCATCCCGTAGAAATTCCCGTCCTCGTTCAGCGAGACTCTGGCCGGTGGAATGAGGGAGGGATTTTGTCCGCGAAATCACGCGAAACCACGCGAAAATAATCTGTGGGTCGCGTCCTTGCGCGCCGGTTTGCGGGGAACGACCGCGGATTTCGCGGAGGGCGCGGATTAGCGATCCGAAAATCCGCGTCAATCCGCGCAGTCCGCGGGTCGTCAACTTGGCACGCCGCCGCTGCTCGAGATCGTGCCGAGCTTCGACTCCGGTGAAGTGGCGTTCTCGGCCACGTACCGCTTCCCGGCCGCGGCGTGCCGCGCGGGGCTGACGTATCGCGCGCGGGTCCGGCACAAGGACACGACGGGACGCTGGAGCCACTGGTCCGCGCCGGTGCAATTCGCCGCCGCCGCGGCCGATGTCAGCATCTTCACAACCGAGCCTCGTTCTCAGCGAATTCATGTATCACCCGCTCGCGCCGACCGCCTCCGAGAGGGCAGCCGCATTCGCAGGTGCAAACTTTCGACCTCGGCGGTGGGGCCACCGCGGAATATTTGGCGATCGTTTTCCGCCGCCAGATCGGCGCGGAAGACATCGCGTATCACGTCGAGTTTGCGACCGAGTTGAGCGGGTGGAACGAACCGGGCGTCCGCGCCGGCGCGGGCGCGACGCTCCATTTCGGCACGGTGACGGACTTGCGTTCGAGCATCGCGGCGAGCGCGTAGAGGTCGCGCTGCTTCGTCGAATGGAACGGCGCGTCGTGGCAGCGCGCGCATTGCAGCTCGAGGCCGAAGCTGAGGATAGTCGGACGAGGCCGAATCAGGAACTACCTCGCGACCAACACCGCGTCTGAGTTTTTCGCCGACGGTCTTTCCGCGGCGGCGAGCACGTCGCGGACTTTGGAAATGAGCACCTGGCCGAGATACGGTTTCTGCAAATAGTCGGCGTTCATTTCCTCGAGCGCCTCGGCGGAGAGCGTCTCGTTGCTGTGGCCGGAGACGAAGAGCACGCGGAGGGCGGGGACGATTTTTGCGACGATCTGCACGAGTTCGACGCCGCTCATTCCCGGCATCATCACGTCGGTGATCAGCGCACTGATTTCGGCGGCATGTTTCTCCGCGAGCAGGATCGCGGTCTCGGCGTTGCCCGCGGAGATGATGCGGTAGCCGTAGGATTCGAGCGTGATCGTGGCGAGTTCGCGGATGTCTTCCTCGTCGTCCACGAGCAGGAGCAACTCGCCGCGGGCACACGTCTGGTCGGCGTCTGGGAATACGTCGGCGGGAACGACTTCGGGCGCGGCTTCCATGGCCGGGGCGGGGAGGAAGACGCGAAAGGTGGTGCCGACCCCGAGCGTGCTGTCCACGTCGAGAAAGCCGCCGAATTGTTTCACGATTCCGAACACCGTCGCGAGGCCGAGGCCGGTGCCGCGGCCGACTGGTTTCGTGGTGAAAAACGGCTCGAAGATGCGCGCCTTCGTCACGTCGTCCATGCCGCATCCGGTGTCGCTGACGGCGAGCTCGACCCAGTGATCTTCCGACTCGACGCCGTGGCGCACGGCGAACTCGAGGGGGACGAGGGTGTTGCGGGTGGTGATCGTGAGCGTGCCGATTCCCTCCATCGCATCGCGCCCGTTCACTGCGAGATTGATGAGGACTTGCTGCATCTGGTTGCCGTTCACTTTCACGAGCCGGAGGTCGGGCGCGAGGTTCAGCTCGAGCTCCAGATTGACGCCGAGGAGGCGCTGCAACATGCGGCTCGCCTCGTCCGCCGCGTCGTTCAGGCAGAGCGGCTCGAGCGCGACGAATTGATTGCGGCTGAAGGTCAGCAGCGGACGCGTGAGACCCGCGGCGCGCTCGGCCGTTTTTTCGATCGTGCGCAGAAATTGAGCCGAGGAATGGAGGTCGCCAATCTGCTTCCGCGCGAGCTCGGCGCTGCCGATGATGACGGTCAGGAGGTTGTTGAAATCGTGCGCGATCGAGCCGGCGAGTTTGCCGAGTGCGTCCATTTTTTGCGCCTGCTGAAAATCGCGTTCGGCCTGCGCGCGCTGCTCGCTTTCTTCGCGCAGCGCTTTGTTCGCGCGGAAGAGTTCGACGGTCCGCGCCTGCACTTTCAGCTCGAGACTTTCGTGCGCCAGCCGGAGCCGTTCATCGACCTCGAGGCGCGAGTCGATCATCTGGTTGAAGGCTTTCGCGAGCGCGAGAAAGACGCCGGACGTTTCCAAAGAAACGCGATGCCGCGTGCGGCCATGCGTCACCGCGTGGGCCGCATCGACGAATCCGCTCAGCGACTCGCGGATGCTGCGGAACGCCTGCACGACGAGGGCGCCCGCGCTCATCGCCCGCGCGAGGAGCAGCACCACGAGGCCCCAGCGCGTGAAGCGGTCGCTCGTCTGCACGGCCAGAACCACCGCTCCAACCCAGCACGCCCCAAGCGCTACGAGCGGGACGAAAAAGTTTTTGAATGGCGCGATCTGTGGCAGACGGGGAAAGCCCATCAGTTTCAAATAGCAGACCGTGTGCTCACGGGCCGTCCGTCGCAGAGATGCGCGGGGAGATTGGCCAATGCGCCTTGCGGCGGCATGGTCGCGGAGTGAATGCGCCGCCCATCCTCGAAGTCTCGCAGCTCTCGATTCAGCGCGGCGACACGCGCATCCTCGACGAGCTCTCGTGGAAGGTGGAGCGGGGCGAACATTGGGTCATCCTCGGTTCGAACGGCTCGGGCAAAACATCGCTGCTTTCCGCGCTCACCGGCTATCTCAGCCCGACGCGCGGGGAAGTCGCGGTGCTGGGCCAGCGCTTCGGCGAGAGCGATTGGCGCGAGCTGCGAAAACAGGTCGGGATCGTGAGCTCGAGTGTGCGCCAGATGATGGCCGACGCGGAGCCGGCGTTGCTCACGGTGGTCAGCGGGAAATACGCGATGATCGATTTCTGGGGCCGCGTGCAAGCGGCGGATCGCGCGGCGGCGGCGCGTATTTTGCGGCAGATCGAGGCGACGTATTTGGCAGAGAGGCCGTGGCGGGTTCTGAGCCAGGGCGAACGTCAGCGCATCCTCATCGGCCGCGCGCTGATGGCGAAGCCCCGCCTGCTCATTCTCGACGAACCATGCGCCGGCCTCGACCCCGTGGCGCGCGAGCATTTCCTCGCCTTCCTCCAGCGGCTCGGCACCCGCCGTGGTGCTCCGGCGCTGATCCTCGTGACGCATCACGTCGAAGAAATCATGCCCGTTTTCACCCACGCGCTCCTGCTCAGCGAAGGCCGCGTGCTCGCCGCCGGGACGAAGCATGAGACGGTGACCTCCGCGCTCCTTTCCCGCGTCTTCGGCGCGAAAATCGAGGTCGCGGAAAGGGCCGGACGATTCGCGATGCGCATCACGTCCACATCGTCCCGCGCGATGTAGAGCGAACGGCCTCAGGGGGTTTCCGGGATTCTTCGAGCCGGCAGGCTCGGCGGAAATTAGCCGGTGGCGTCAGCCACCGGAATGGTCGCAAGGCGCGATGCGCCCCGGCGGGGCGCGGGAACCAGACATATTTCAACCGCCCCGCCGGGGCGGATTCGCGATCATCTGTGGTCCGGTGGCTGACGCCACCGGCTAATTTCTGAAGGCCCGCCGGGCCAGGGGAATCGGAAGCGATTTTCGGTATTGGCTCGAGTCAGGGAGCGTGACACTCCATCCCGGCACGAAAAAGCCGCAGGCACTCGCCTGCGGCTCTTCGTGTCCGATCGACTCAGGATCGGACGGCGGACTCGCGTCGGCCTACTTTTTGATGTGGTTGGAAACGAGCTTGGTCATCTCGAACATCGAGACCTGTTTCTTGCCGTCGAAGATCGCTTTCAGCGCGTCGTCGGCATTGATCATGGTCCGCTTCTTCTCGTCCTGGAGTTTGTTCTTTTTGATGTAGTCCCAGAGCTTTTTGGTCAGCTCGCCGCGGGGGATCGGGGTCGATCCGACGACGACGGAGAGGAGTTCATCGGGTTGCACCGGCTTCATCAGCGCGGCGTTGGGTTTGCGGGTGGTGGTGGCTTTTTCTTTGGGCATGGTCGTGTTTTTTTTGGTGGGTTTTTAAGCAGTCGTCTCCGCGGTCGGCGGAGCTTCCTCGGGGTTATCTGTCTGGGGTGTGTCGGATTCCGGGTTGTTCACCTTCTCCAACTTGCGTTTCCGCTTCTCTTCTTTCTTCGCTTTCTTTTCGAGATCTTTCTTGCGCTTTTCGAACTGATAATTGGGTTTGGCCAAAGTGGTAGGTTCCTCCGAACGGGTTGGTGGGCGGGAAGGCTTGAGCGTCGAAGGTGAAAGCGCAAGGCGAAATCGAAACGGTTTTCGACGGCCACCCCGTGAAAATTTGACTGATCCATCGCGCCGCATCGGGAATGCTCGCGCGTTTCCGCAATCAGTCACCATCCTCCCACGCCCATGAAAACCGCCCGCCTCGCCGATCGTTACTGCGTCTCACACGGCAAAGATTTTCGCCTGAAAGACGTCGATCCCAATGACACCTGGCACGCCGACGAAGACCGCGCGAAGGCACTGCTCGCGGACGCCGTCGAGGCTGCGAGCGAGTTGCAGGAGAAGCTTTACGCGCAGGGAAAATGGGCCGTGCTGCTCATCTTTCAGGCGATGGATGCGGCGGGCAAGGACTCGGCGATCAAGCACGTTCTCTCCGGCATCAATCCGCAGGGCTGCCACGTCACCTCGTTCAAAGCGCCGAGCGTGCGCGAGCTCGATCACGACTTTCTCTGGCGGGCAAATCAGGCGCTGCCAGAGCGCGGAAACATCGGCGTTTTCAATCGGAGCTATTATGAAGAGACGCTCGTCGTGCGGGTGCATTCGTCGATCCTGAAGGCGCAGAATCTTCCCGAGAAACTCGTCGGAAAACGCATCTGGAAAGAGCGGTTCGAGGACATCAATGCCTACGAAAGTTATCTCGGACACAACGGAGTCGTGGTGCGGAAATTTTTCCTCCACGTCTCGAAAGACGAGCAAAAGAAACGGCTGCTCTCGCGTCTCGACGATCCAAAAAAGAATTGGAAATTTGAGGCTGGCGATCTCCGCGAACGCGAGCTGTGGGACGAATACATGGAGGTGTACGAGGAGATGATCCAGCGCACCTCGACCAAATGCGCGCCGTGGTACGTGGTGCCGGCGGATAACAAATGGTTCACGCGACTCGTCGTCGCCTCCGCCGTGATCGAGACGCTGAAGTCGCTGAAGCCGGGTTTCCCGAAAGTGACTGCCGAGCAGCGCGCACAGCTCGCCCTCTCGCGCCTCGCACTCGGTGGCAAGGACGCCGCCGCAGACGCGTCCGCCTGAGATTCCCGCTCGCCGGAAATGGCGACCGTCCGTTGACCCGCCCGCGATGCGGAAGCAGCTTGGGCCGCTGCACTTCCCGCAAATCCCCCGTGAAAACTCGCGTCGTTCTCCTCGCCCTTTTTGTCGTTCTTTTCGCTGGGGTGCCCCGCTCCGGCGCCGAGGCGATGCTGCAATATTTCAACACGAGCTGGGAGGAGATCACGGCGAAAATGCCGGAGCTCGCGGAGGCGGGTTACGACTCGATCTGGCTGCCGCCGCCGGCGAAAGGCTCCGGCGGGCTGTCGGTCGGATATGATTTGTGGGATCGCTTCGATCTCGGGAGCAAGGACCAGCGCGGGTCGGTGCGGACGCGCTACGGCACCGAGGCGGAGCTGCTGCGGCTGATCGAAACGGCGCATCGTTTTGGGCTCCGCGTCTATTTGGATAACATCGCGAATCACAACGCGTTCGACATTCCCGGCTACGATGCGAACACGCCGATCGACCTGTATCCCGGCTTCGTCCCCGAGGATTTCCACCTTCGCCTGCAGCAGGACGGGACGTATCGAAAATGGGACAACACGCGGAACTGGGGCGACGCCTGGCAGGTGCAGCATCTCGGGCTGGCGGACCTGATCGACATCGCACAGGAGCCCGGCGACACGAATGAAAACTTCGGCGAGACCGAGGGCTCGACCTTCAAAAAAATCAAATTCGTCCGCCAGCCGAACAACCCGGAATACTACTGCTACAAACCCGACGGCAGCTACGTTGGGTTCGGTTTCGGGAATGGAATCACGGTGCAAATGCTCGCGGACAACGCCGCGTTTTATTCCGAGCGGGTCGAGGATTTCCTGAACCGCTCGGCGCGCTGGGAGATCGATCGGACGAAGTGCGACGGCTTCCGGCTCGACGCGGTGAAGCATGTGCGGGCGGACTTTTTCGGGGCGACCTACGGCTTGAATAAAGACAGCGACGACTACGGCTATCTCGGGCAGGCGCAGCGGCAGTTCAACCTCACGCGCGGCTTCAGCGACGCGAATCATCGCGACACGGTTTTCGACACGGAGAAGCCGCGCGACGACGCGATGATGTTCGGCGAGCACCTCGGCGAGCCGCCGGGATATGCGAGCTACTTCGACGCCGGGATGCGGCTCATCGACAACGTCCTCCGCAACGATCTCAACGACCGGCTCGGCAATCCGAGTTCGGGGCTGAACGGCTTCGACAGCGCGGGCGCGGGCGGCTTCGCACCGGGGCTCTCGGTGATGCACGCGCAGAGCCACGACAGCGACTACGCCTCGCGGCGGGAACTCCAGCACGCGCTGTATCTCACGCGCGCCGGGCTCGGGCTGATTTACACCGACGGGAATCATCACGCCGACACGCTCGCGGGGTCCGGCGGCGCGTTCCCGCGGCAGTCGAACACGGCGTATCTCGGGCAGTTCAGCGACGGGCGGATTCCGAACCTGCTCTACATCCACCAGCAGTTCGCGCGCGGCTATCAGAAGCCCATTTTCTCCGACGCGGATTTCGTCGCGTACGAGCGGATCGACGACCGGGAGGGCGGCAGCACGGATGAGGATAAAGTGACGATGCTCGTGATGCTGAACGACAATTACTCGTCCGGGCTGGCGCGAAATTTCACCACGAGCTTCGGCCACACTTCGGGCGGCGATAACGCGTATCTCTTCAACTACTCGACGTATGGCGGCGGCTTTTACACCTACGCGTCGGACCTCGGCAGCACGGTCGTTCCGCCCGGCGGCTACTTCATTTTCAGTTGGCGCAGTCCCGAGGAATCCGACGCATGGCGCAACGTCGGCGGGCAGGGGATCACCATCCTGCAAGGCGGGCAGGCGGCTTCCACGCTGACTTACGAGCGCCGCGATGGCGGTGATGGCGACGCCGCTTTCGACCCGCCCGGCGTGCCCGATGCGAATCACACCGACTACAAATATTCCTTCACGATTCCGCGCGTCACTGCCGGCACCGCGCTCAGCTTCATCGCGCGCGCCGACGGCTCGGCGGAGAACATTTTGCTGAAGCTCGACGGCGGCGTGGACCTCAACGGCACGCGTCCGGCGGGGAACGTGGACCCGGCCTTTCGCGACCGTCCGCCGGCGGTGAGCACAGACACTTTTCTGGGCTACGAGCAGCCGATTTTCGCCGACCGCATCGGGCCGGAAAAATTCGCGGCGATCGACACCGCGCGCTGCATCTTCGGCTCGGCTGGCGCGGAGACTTACATCGGCGGCGGGGCGACCGTGAACGGCTCCGGCGCGAATCCGCAGGACGGCGCGGCGGCGACGTTCGTTTACCACAATCCCACCGACGGCTTCGGCGGCTGGACCGGCACGCCGGGACAGGCGGCGCAGTATCTCGACAGCGGCACGTCGGTCATTTTGTGGACGAAAACGAACGGCGTCGGCCTCGGCTTCAAGGCGTTCATTTATTACACGAACGACGGCACGAATCCGGAGGGCGCGGCGGGCGTCGGAGTCGGCACGACGCGGACGGCGGAGATGTTTTACCAGTCGCCAAATCAAGGCACGGACAACTGGTGGCGCGGTGCGATTTCGCCGCGCCCGACCGGCACGATCAAATACAAGATCGCGCTCCACAAAACGGGCCAGTCGAGCGTCTTCCCGGCCGGTGCGACCGAGGTCACGCGGAAGAAGAAAATGCTCACCGTTTTCAAAGCCGAAAACATCAACGCGACGACGAAACTGATCTACCCGCACAACGACTACGGGCAGACGCAGACCGGCCTCAGTGAAGGATTCCACGTCATTCGCGCCCGCTCCTTTTTGCAGCGCGGGGGACAGGCTTCGATCTACAACACGTTCACACAGACGTTCTATTACGACGCGCAACTTCCGGGCGGTGAGATCAAATTTCCGGCGCAAAACGACACGCTCGGCAGCCAGCAATACGGCGGCGTGATCCGCACCGATCCGAGCGTCAGCGAAGTCTGGGTTCACATCGACGACAGTGACCCCGCGAACGACGACACGGCGACCGGCGCGGCGAACGGAAACGGCAACGGCTTCGAGCCGTACACCGACTCGAATCGCAACGGCGTGCGCGACACGGGCGAGCCGTTCGAGGACATCAATGGCAACGGGGTTTGGGATGCGAACATCGGCGAGTCGTGGGTGCGCGCGACTTCGGCGTCGCCGACGCTTTCGATCACGAGCGCGTTCGAGCGCGAGTGGCGTTTCAATTACGCAAACATCCCGAGCGGCTCTACGCCGGCCACGATCAAAGTGCGGCTGCGCGAGCTTTCGTCGGCGGCGCGCCCGGCTTGGACGGCGGGCCAAACGGATGCCGCCGGGCACTTCACCACGCTCGTCCGCGGGGTCACGACCAACGCTCCGGCGCAGCGGGTGATCGCGCGATTTCCCGGCAACGACGGCGACACGATCGACCCGAATTACAAACTGAAGATTTGGTTCTCGAAGTCGCTCGCAGAGAACGGGCTCGCGACATCGGATTTGATCAATCGCTTCCTCGTCACGATCGCGAGCAGCGAGTCGGGATCGCCCGCAAACCCTGTGGCACAGGGGCTCGCGAACTATCAGATCAATTACAATGTCACCGCCGACTACCACGAACTGCAGGTGCCGAAGAACGGCGTGAACCTGCCGGACCTTTACAACGGACAGCCGGATTTTTTGCACACGATCACGGTGACTTACGACAAGCCGGGCTCGCCGACCTTGACCGCGCGGCGGCTCGTGAAATTCGCGCCGACGGTGGCGGGACCGTTCATCAATATTGTGAATCCCGCGGAGTTCGACAGCGACGGAAAGCGGGTCGTCATCGAGCTGCCGGATGTCGCCGTGCCAACCGCGGTGCAACGCCAATACGTGATTCAGGTCGAGACCGATTTGAACGCAACTGGTGTCGGAATTGCATTCGCCGGCAACGCGGCGACCGCGACGCTCATCGCGCCGACCGCGTCGGAGCCGAATCCGAGCACGGTCGGCAGTCGGAAGAACTGGCGCTTTTTGTGGAGCAACATCATGCAGGGCGCGTTCACTTTCACCGCGACCTCGACTCCCGGCGCGAGCGCGACGCGGAACACGACCGTGGTCTTCCGGCAGCAGGTCGCGGCGAACCCGAATGACGCGGATGACGACGACGACGGCTTGCTCGACATCGACGAGACGACCGCGCAGCCGCTGCCGAATCAGCGGGTGCTGAATCCGAAGCCGAACTCCGACACGTGGACCAACGGCGACATCCACATTTACAACGCGTTCGGCAAAACGAGCCCGACGAATCCGGACAGCGACGCGGATGGTTTGCCCGACCCGCTCGAAGTCGGCTGGCGCGCTCCGCTCAGCGCGGACACAGCATCCGGCGTCGATACGAACGGCGACGGCATCCCGAATTTTGTGGCCGATCTCGACCCGCCGTTTTTCAACACGCTCGATAATTTCGGCAAAGTCCCGGGCGTGAATTCGCAGGCGGAAGGCGGCGACCGCGCGCGGTTGGTGGCGGGTTCGATGACCGATCCAAATTTGACCGACACGGACGGCGACGGAATTCCCGACGGCGTCGAAGACGCGAATCACAATGGCTGGGTCGATGGCGACGGCGCGCCGCTCGCGCCGAATGTGGAGCCGACGCTCGGGCGCAACTGGCCGAACCACAAAATGGATCCGGGCGAGCACTGGACCGAGACCGATCCGAACATTTCCGACAGCGACGGCGACGGGTTCAGCGATGGCTTCGGTGAGGACAAAAACTTCAACGGCTTCATTGATGGCGACACGAACAAGAACCGCGCTTACGACGCCGGCGAGCACTGGACGGAGACCGATCCGCTCAATCCCGACACCGATGGCGACGGGCTGCCGGACGGCTGGGAAGTGGCTCACGGCCTTGATCCGCTGGACAATGGCACGCTGAACATGCGCACCGGCGGAGCGGGCGATTCGAAGAACGGGGCGAGCGGAAATCCCGACGGCGACACGATCACGGTGAACGGTCAGAGCGTGCCGTACACGAATGCGCTCGAGCTCGCGAACGGCACGGACCCGCAGCAAGCCGACACGGGCGCGCTGCCGCCGGCGGGCTCGATCACGATCGGCGCGGTGCCGGAGGCGCAGAAGGTCGTGGTCGGCAGCGTGACGAACTTCAAAGAATTTACTGACTGGACGGCGGACGATCTCATCGCGCTCGACGAGTACGAAGGCGCGGGGACGAACAATCAGGGCGGCGATATTTACCCGGCTTACGACGGCTTCGACAGCTCGCGCGATCTCGTCGCATTTTACGCGCATGACGGCGGCGATGCGGGTGCGGGGGGCGACGGAAACTTCTATTTCCGTGTCGATCTCGAAGACCTGAAACCGCACGCGGAGGAGGGCAATCTCGACATCTACGTGGTGATCGACACGAACTCGCCGGGGGTCGGCGAGCGCAAGCTTCCGGATGACGTGGACATCGTCACCGACATGCGCTGGGAGGCAGTCGTCGCGTGTTATCAGACGAATAACGGGCGCGTCTTCATCGACACGAATCGCGCGGTCGGGAACAACTCGACCTCGCTCGCGGACAACTTGAACTCGGCGACTTTCGGGATCGTGGCGCGCGATCAGAACACGGCGAACGGATTCAAAAAGGCGTACTTCAACTCCGACCTCGATGCGGTGGAATTTTCGATCAGCCGGCAGGCGTTGATCGATGCGGGCTGGAACGGGCTCGACTGGCGGGAGCTGAACTTTCAGGTTTTCACGACGAAAGACGGCACCGGCAACAGCCCGGTCGGGCCCGGCGACATCGGCGGGCGGAACGACATTCGCGACACGATCGGCGACGATTGGGTGGCCGAGGATTATTACTCGCAGCAGGCCTACATTTCCGCGAACGCGGTGCTCACGAGCTACTTCGGCGTGAACTCCGCGAACGATCGCGGAAAGCGCGTGAAGGTGCTCCCGCTGATCCACGGGAACCAGGCAATCCTGCCGGGCAGTTCCGCGCAAAGCCTGATCAATACAGGCGCGGGCGGCGGTTACTACCGGCCGCTCGACGTGCATCAGGCGTTCGGCGCGCCGGTCACGATGCACATCACTCCGACGCTCGCGTCGGCGATGCAGTGGGCGAAAGTGGACCCCGCGTCGCCGCGGCAATATCGCGACGGACCGGCGTTCAACGCGCGGATTCGCGCGCTGCGAAACGCGGGCGTGATCGACCTGCTCGGCAGCACTTTCAGCGACCACATTCTCGCGTACGGGACGAAGCCGTTTAACTCGGACAACGTCGCACTCGCGAATGAGTTCCTCACTTCGATCTACGGCGGGCAGTCGGCGAAAGTGCTGTGGACGCCGGAGCGCGTGGTCGATGCGGGCGTGCTGGACAAGGTCAGCGACCTCGGCTTCGGGTTCACGTTCATCGACCAGATGCGGCACGTGCTGAAGTGGTTTGGGCGCACGAGCGCGCTCAGCGACGACGGGTATCGGATGAACAAAATCAACGGCGTGCGCTGCCTGCCGATCAACGATTCGGCGAGCATCTATCGTTTTCAAAATAACGACAAAGGGCTCGCGACGCCGCTCCGCGAACTGCTCAACCGCAAGGCGCGCAGCGGGACGCAGGATCAAGTCGTGGTGCTGTTCAGCGCGTGGGAGGACTTTGCCAACAAGGCGAACGCGGATGCTTACGACACGAACATTCGGTGGCTCGCGAGCCATCCGTGGGTGCAGATCGTGACGGCGGATCAGCTCGCGAATGACGCGGCGTTCGGGTTCAAGGATCGCGGGACGAATGGGAGCCTGGCAAAGGTCGCGCACGACTTCATCGATCACGCGACGGAGGAGAGTTACGACAACTGGTATTTCGGCCTCAGCGGACTCGAGGAGTCGCTCGCGACGAAGACTTTCAGCATCCGCACCGGCGTCGCGCTGGCGAATCCGTTTGGCTCGATGACGGCGGGGACGGGCTTGTTGTCGAGCGCGTGGGCGCAGGCGAGTGCGGTCGGCGGGGTGCTCGGGAAGCTCGCGCGCGGGACGGTTCACGCGGCGATGTTCGAGACGGCGTTTCACGATCAGACGGCGAACGATCTCTCGAAGTTCAGCACGGGCGCTTACATCAATCCCGACGGCACGGCGCAGAACCTCGCGGCGTTTGCGAAGAACGCGCAGGCGCAGGCGCGGATGGCGGCGATTTACACGCGCGTCGCGGCGTGGTCGGCAACGGCGGCGAGCGTCGCGGATGCGCGGACGGAGCAGGTCGATGTGGATCTCGATGGAGAGAACGAGCAGGTGATTTACAACGACCGGGTGTTCGCGCTTTTCGAGCGGATCGGCGGGCGGTTGATCGGGGCTTGGACGCGCGACATCGAGACCGGCGCGGTGGCGCAGGCGATCGGGAATCCGTGGAGCGAAGCGGGCTCGGAGACGGAGCTGGAGGGCGACACGAATCTGGTCGCCGGGACCGGCGCGGTGAATGCGCGGCGCACGTCGGGATTCAAGGATTGGTACGCCGGAGCGCGCACGGCTTACGTCAACGATCTGTATTCCGTCGCGCCCGCGGCGAGCGGGGTCGGGTGGAAATTTACGAGCTCGAATTTGATCAGCGGCGGGACGATCGCGAAGACGATCACGCTCGCGCCGCGCGCGACTTTGCTGCGCGCGAGTTACGCGCTGACGGGCGATGTCGCGAATGTTTACGTGCGGTTTGGGCTGTCGCCGAATCTGTCGGATTTGCTGCTGAACGGTCAGACGAATCTCGGGCCGCTGGTGAGCAGTGGAGGGACTTTGGGCGTGACGAATGGTGGGGCGAATCGGGTGCGCGCGTTCCTCCGCACGGGCACGGGGACGACGCTGAATCCGGCGGCGGTGGATCGCGATGGCGGCGTGATTTTCGACACGATCAACATGCGGAATCAGGCGCAGACGCAGGAGGTCGAGCTGTCGGTGGTGAACGGCGGGACGTTCTCGCTGGGGCTGCAAACGGGCGCGACGGTCTCGACGGACACGGACGGCGACGGGCTGCCGGATTGGTGGGAAATCGCGAACGGGCTGAACCCGAATGACGCGACCGGGGTGAACGGCGCGAGCGGCGATCTCGACGGCGACGGGAAGAGCAACCTGACGGAATACCTTTACCGGACGCCCGCGAACTCCGCGGATTTCGCGACGCAGCAAATCACGATCACCGGCACCGCGACGACGCAGACGCTGCATTTCGGGACGCGGCTCGATCGGATGTACCGCGTCTCTTTCACCGCGAATCTCGGGACGCCGTGGACGGCGATTCCGGGCGATCTCGCGGGCACCGGCGGCGAGGTGACGTGGACCGATGATGGCTCGCAAACCGGCTCCCAGCCTTCATCCGCGGCCCGTCGCTTTTACAAGGTGGAGGTGCTGCTGCCTGCGCTCGAATGAAGACGCGGACGCATCTGCATCCGGGTAGCGCACGCGTCCCGCGTGTCGGCGAAGGCGTCCCGCCTCCGCGAACTTTTGGAGGCGTCCCGCAACGCAAACGCCTTGGATTTTCTAGCGGTTTAAAAGTTCGTTTCGGCGGGACGCCGAAACCCACACGCGGGACGCGTGCGCTACCCGGCGCATTGGCTTGCGCCACTTTCACGCTTGTTCTCCTGGTTGGTGCATGGACGGCGGCGGCTTCGACTTTGACGGTCAGTGTGAATGGCGGGGCGGCGGTGAATGCGGACTATTCGACGACGCATTTTTTTGCCGATGAAGTCGCGGGCGATGCGATCAGCGTGACTGCGTTTTTCGATCCGCAGACGCTCGGCGTGGCGACGGCGGAGGTGCTGACGAATCTGAATCGGCGCGATCGGGCGCAGCTCGATGCGAATGGCGATGGGATCGAGGATGGGATCAAGCCGCCGGACGCGAGCAATTTCGCGCCGGGCGATGACGCGAATTATTTCAAGGCGTTTGCGATGACGGGAGTGACGGGCGGGTATCAGCTCACGCTCAATGCTGCGAATATCGGGCCGGCGAAGACAGGCGCGTATCGGCTGACGGCGCGGTATCGGCTGAACGGCGAGGCGGCGGGGACGTGGCATTATTTCAACAACGATGGCGGGCACCGCGACCACGCGATCGTCATTTCGCCGAAGAAGGCGCGGGAGATGGTGATGTATGAAATCAATCCGCTGACGATCGAGGCGGAGGGGACGCAGGAGGGGCAGCGGAGCACGTTCGTCGATCTGTGGGATGGGCCGGGCTCGACGCGTTTTCCGCGGTGGAATTTGGATTATCTGCGTGGGCTTGGATGTAACTGGATGTGGTTCCAGCCGATTCATCCGATGGGGATCGACGGGCGGCATTTGAGCGCGGCGGACATCAACAATCGCGCGCCGGGCACGGGGGCGACGACGTGGCGGTGGAACGGCGGAGCGCCGTACGAGGACGTGAATTATCCTTACGCATTCGGCAGTCCGTACGCGGTGAAGAACTTCTTCGAGGTCGAGCCGCGGATGAGCAAGGCGAACACGCGGGCGGGGGCGATGCAGGAGTTCCGGGACTTCGTGAACGCGGCGGACAGCGGCGGGAACAACGCGGTGAACGTGATGCTCGATGCGCCGTTCAATCACACGGCGTGGGACGCGGAACTCGCGGCGAATGGCGCGCAGTATTTTACGAGTGGCGCGCCTGCGACCGATGAGATTCGCAATCGCGAGGCGCGGTTTTTTTCGCGGAGCGGGAACTACGCGCAGCGGGCTTCGGGCGCGGGGAATATCGCGGTCGCGCCGGATCGCGGGGACTTCGGGAAGTTCCTCGACACGTTCGATGTGTATTACGGGCGCTACGCGGCGCTGGTCGCGCAGAACCCGGCGGACAATGCGGCGCGTCTGAATGAGGGCGACTGGTTCGACTACTCGATCGGCAGCGAAAGCGCGTTCGGGGATGGGAATGGGCACTTCGACGGCATCACGCAAAAGACGTGGCGCTACTTCGCGGACTATTGCCTTTTTTGGCTCACGCAGACCGGCTGCACGGCCGGCACGTCGCCCGCGGATCAAGTCTGGAAGGGCATCGACGGGCTGCGCGCGGACTTCGGTCAAGGCATCCCGCCGCAGGCTTGGGAATACATCATCAACGTCGCACGGTCGCGAAAATGGGCCTTCGTCTTCATGGCGGAGTCGCTCGACGGCGGCGCCGTGACCTATCGCTCCGCGCGGCATTTCGACGTGCTGAACGAGAACATCCTCTTCGCGATGAAAGGGCTCAGCCCCGCGAGCAACACGATGACCTCCGACTTCCGCGGGCTCTTCGAGAGCCGCCGCGCGGCTTACGGGCAGGGGCTCGTGCTGCTGAATACCGTCTCGCACGACGAGGACCATTACCTCGATCCGTGGCAGGCGGTCGTGCGCTACGCCGCGTGCTCGGCGATCGATGGCGTGCCGATGATTTTCCCCGGCCAGGAGCTCGGCATCTCCACCTTTTACGGCTACGATTTGATGGAGAAGAACTTCGGGAAATACATCCCGCACTTCAAAACCTACAACTCGCTCCAACCGCTCTGGAACGACGCGTCCTTCGGCAACCACCAGCTCTACCCCGTCTATGCCGGCATCAACGCCGCGCGGCAGGCGAGCCCCGCGCTGCGCGGCTCGAGCCGCTACTTCCTCGACCAAGTCAGCGGCGGCACGCACCAGCGCATTTTTTCCACCGCGAAATACGAGAGCGCCAATGCGTCGCCCGCGACCAGCGACGTGGTCTTCGCCTTCGTGAATCTCGACCGCGACGCCAGCCCGAGCGGGACGTTCAACGTCGCGATCACTCAGAACGGTTCGAACCTTTTCGGGATCAAAGCGGGGCGCACGTACAACGTCGGCAACCTCGCCGCGTACGGCGAGAAGCGCCGGGGAATTCGACTGTGGGGCGCGGGACGCACTGGCGCGGACGTGCTCGCAAATGGCGTCTTCGTCGCCCTCAACCGCGTCCCCACCGCCGACGCCGACTGGAACAACGCGCCGTTCGAGCCGCAGTTTCTCAAGCTCCTCGACATCACCGCGCCGACGCTGACGCCGGGGGCGGCGGCCGGGCCGAATGCGTATGCGTATGTCATCGGGCGTGCGATCACGTTTCACTGGGATGCGGTTCCTCCCGACAGCGAGGGCGTGGTCCCGAACTACCGCGTGACCGCGTTGTTGGATGGAAGGCCGGAAGGCGGCTACACCACGGGAATCGTTACTGGCACGAGCCTGACCATTTACTGGGATATCGGCGTCGGGGATCGAATCACGGTGCAGGCGGTGAACCCAAACGATCCTAGCCGGGGTGGTCCGGTGAGCAGCCCCAGTCCTTTGATCAAGCGTCTCGCGGCCGACGCGGACGAGGACGGCGACGGCATGAACAACGCCGCCGAAGACACCGCCGGCACCAGCCCGTTCGACCCCGCGTCGCAGTTCAAAATCATCGCCGTCACCCGCCTCAGTGCCACTGCCGCGCAAATCTCGTGGACCAGCGTTCCGGGAAAAAACTATCGCGTCGAGGCGTCCACGGATCTCGCCGCCGGCTTCGCCCCGGTCAGCGGGGCGATCTCCGCGAGCGGCTCGACGACGAGTCACACCGATTCCGCGGCCACGGGCTCCCGGCAATTCTACCGCGTCTCGGTGGTGCCGTAGCCGGCAGCGGGTCGGGTCTGGCGGAGCGCTTCGAAGAGGACGATGCCGACAGCGGTGGCGAGGTTGAGGCTGCGGGTTTTTGCCGACATGGGGATGGTGAGGCAGCGGTCGGCGTGCGCGGCGAGCAGGGGCTCGGGGAGGCCTTTGGTCTCGCGGCCGAAGACGAGGAAGTCGCCGTCGCGGAAGGTGGCGTCCCAGTGGGCGCGGGTGGTTTTCGTCGTGAGGAAAAAATAGCGGGTGTCGGCGGTTTGCGCGGCGCGGAGGGCGTCGAAAGACTCCCAGACGGTCAGTTGGACATTTTGCCAATAGTCGAGCCCGGCGCGACGCACGGCGCGGTCGTCGATGTCGAAGCCAAGCGGCTTTACGAGATGCAGACGCGCGCCGGCGGCGAGACAGAGGCGACCGACGCTGCCGGTGTTCGGCGGGATTTCGGGCTCGATGAGGACGACGTGAAACATGGGCGGGGAACTTTTTTAACCGCGAAGGAGCGAAGGAGCGAAGGGGGAATGCAGGCGAGATTGTCGGCGCGCGCCCTTCCTTCCGAGTCATCCTGAGCGGAGCTTCGGCTCGGCGAAGCGCAGTCGAAGGACCTCTTACTTCTCCCCCTCCGCCCGGATGCGCGCGCCATTGTAGGGCGGGCGCTCCGCCTGCCGAGGGGGCAACCGGGGCGGTCGCCCTACAACTCCCCGAGGGCGCACGGGCACCGGGGGGAGAAATGTAAGAGGTCTTTCGACTCCGCTTTCGCTGCGCTCGAGATGACCGGAAGAGGAGCAGCCGCCGCTTGCCGGTGGCGTGTTCGGCACGGCACTATCTTCCTTTCGCCAAAACCATGACCAACTCCCGCTCGCACGCTCTTTTCGCTGAAGCTCTGCGACTCATTCCGGGCGGGGTGAATTCGCCGGTGAGGGCGTTTCGCGGGGTCGGCGGGGAGCCGTTTTTCGTCGAGCGCGCGGAGGGGGCGCACATCTGGGATGTCGATGGAAATGAATATGTCGATTACGTCGGGACGTGGGGTCCGGCGATCCTGGGTCACGCGCCTGCAGTGGTCCGCGAAGCTATTGCTGGAGCGGCTTCGCGAGGTGTGAGCTTTGGGATTCCCAATCCGCTGGAGGTGGAAATGGCGCGGCTGATCACGGACTGGGTGCCCTCGATCGAGAAGGTGCGGATGGTGAATAGTGGGACGGAGGCGACGATGTCGTGCGTGCGGCTGGCGCGGGGGTTCACGGGGCGGGAGAAGATCGTGAAATTCGAGGGGTGCTATCACGGGCACGTCGATTCGCTTTTAGTAAAAGCAGGGAGCGGCGCGCTGACGCACGGCCAGCCGGACAGCGCGGGCGTGCCGGCAGCGCTGGCGGAACTGACGATCACGCTGCCGTTCAATGACGTGACGGCGCTGCGCTCGGTTTTCATGGCGGAGGGGAGTAAAATCGCGGCGGTGATCGTGGAGCCGGTGCCGGCGAATGCGGGCCTGTATCTGCCGCGCGAGGGCTTCCTCGAAGTGCTGCGACAGCAGTGCTCGCAATACGGCGTGGTGCTGATTTTCGACGAAGTGATGACCGGCTTCCGGCTCGCGCGCGGCGGGTATCAGGAGCGGTGCGGCATCTCGCCGGACCTCACCGCGCTCGGGAAGATCATCGGCGGCGGACTGCCGGTCGGCGCGTTCGGCGGCTCCGCGGAGATCATGGATCAGCTCTCGCCGCTCGGTCCCGTGTATCAAGCCGGCACGCTCTCGGGCAACCCGCTCGCGATGGCCGCCGGGCTGGCGCAACTGCGCGAACTCGAGCGCGTGGGCGGGTGGGAAAAGCTGGAGGAACTCGGCGCGGAGTTTGAGGACGGCGTGCGTTTCGCGCTGAAGAAAGCAGGGCGCGAGTACGTGTTCCAGCGCATCGGCTCGATGTTCTGCCTCTACTTCACGAGCGGCGAAATCTGGAGCCTCACCGATGCGCAGCGCAGCGACCGCACGGCGTTCGCGAAATATTTCCACGCCTGCCGCGAGGCTGGCGTGTACTTCGCGCCGTCGCAGTTCGAGGCCGGTTTCCTCTCGCTCGCGCACACCTCGGCGGATTTGGCGCGCACGGCGGAAGTTGCGCTCGCCGCGCTGGCCTGAGCGGAAAGGCAGGCGTCCCGCCTGTCCCGGCAGACAGGCCTCCGGCCTGTCGTGCAGCCGCGACGGCCGCATCCCAGGACAGCCGAGACGGCTGTCTTCCGGCTTTCCAGAACCGGCAATTCATTCACCTTCCCGCTGATGCCCGCTGCCCTTTTGCCCGTCACTTCGCCCCGCCTGCTCGAGCCCATTCGCGTCCGCGCGAAGTTCTTTTTCGAGGGGAATCGGAAGTGGTTTTTGAAGGGAGTCACGTATGGCCCGTTCCGGCCGAATGCCGATGGGGACTTGATCTCCACGCCGGAGCAGGCGCGCGCGGACTTCGCGCTGATGCAGGAACTCGGGGTCAATTTGATCCGGCTCTACCACGCGCCGCCGGGCTGGCTGCTCGACCTCGCGGCGGAGATGGGCTTGCGCGTCTTGATCTCGATTCCGTGGACGCAGCACGTCGAATTTCTCAACGACCGGAAGCTCCGCGCGCAGATCGTCCAGACCGTCCGCGACGCGGTGTCGAAGCACAAAGGTCACCCGGCGATCTTCGCGTATCTGGTCGGAAACGAAGTGCCGACGACGATGGTCCGCTGGCTCGGCGCGGCGGGCGTGATCGAGTTTCTGGAGAAGCTCATCGCCGTCGCGCGCGAGACCGATCCGCGCCCGCTCTACAGCTACGCGAGCTATCCGCCGACGGAATATCTGCTGCCGCAGAACGTCGATTTTTACACGTTCAACGTCTATCTCGAGCGCCGCGTTGATTTTGAACGCTACCTCGCGCGGCTGCAAAATCTCGCGGAAGACAAGCCGCTGATCCTCGGTGAGTTCGGCCTCGACACGCTGCGCAAAGGCCAGGAAATGCAGGCCGAAGTGCTCGACTGGCATCTCGATGTCGTGGTGAAGGGCGGTGCGGCGGGGACGATTTTCTTTTCGTGGACGGACGAATGGTTCACCGGCGGAAACGAGATTCTCGACTGGGAATTCGGCCTCGTCACCCGCGAGCGCGAGCCGAAAAAAGCGTTCCATGTTCTCCGCGAAAAGCTCGCCGGCGGAGAGCTGATCACGAGCCGCGTGAAGCTGCGCGCGTATCCGAAAGTGAGCGTGATCGTCTGCAGCTACAACGGCGGGAAGACGCTCGGCGAGTGCCTGCGCGCGCTGGATGGGGTGAATTATCCCGACTTCGAAGTCGTGCTCGTCGATGACGGGTCGAAGGACGATTCGCAGGAGATCGTCGCGCGGTGGCTGACGGAGCGCGGGGCGCGCGCGCAGCCGGACTTTCAAAATATCCAGCAGACGAACATGGGCCTCAGCTTCGCGCGCAATACCGGCGCGCACGCGGCGCGAGGCGAGGTCTTTGCCTACACGGACTCGGACTGCATGCCCGATCCCGACTGGCTTTACTACCTCGTCGGGACGCTGCTGAGCGGCGACTACGCGGGCGTCGGCGGACCGAATATTTCGCCACCCGCGGTGAATTCGATCCAGGCCGCGGTCGCCGCCGCGCCGGGCGGGCCGAGTCACGTGCTGCTCACCGATGTCGTGGCGGAGCACATCCCCGGCTGCAACATGGCGTTCCATCGCTGGGCGTTTGACAGCGTCGGCGGCTTCGATCCCGAGTATCGCAAGGCTGGCGACGACGTGGATTTTTGCTGGCGGCTGCAGAGCAATGGCGGCGTGATCGCGTTCAGCCCGAGCGCGGTCGTCTGGCATTATCGGCGGTTCACGCTCGCGGCTTTTCGCAAACAGCAGGAGGGCTACGGCGAAGCGGAGGCGATGCTGCGCTTCAAACATCTCATCTTTTTCGGCCCGACCGGGCAGGCGAAATGGAAGGGGCAAATCTACGGCGCGCCGCGTTTTACGTGGCTGTTGAATCGGCCGGTGATCTACCACGGCGTCTTTGGCCAGGGGCTTTTCCAGTCGATCTACCCGGCACCGCAGAGCGCGGTCGCCGCGTATCTCGGGAGCATCGAATGGGTCGCGCTGACCGCCTTCATTTTCGTCGTGACGATCGCCTTTCCGAATCTGCGCATCGTTCCGCTGATCATGATCGGCGGAACTTTTCTCGTCGCACTCAGCTACATGGTCGGCGCGCGGATCGAGCCGAAATTCGACACGATCGGCGCGCGTCTGCTCGTCGCTTTTCTCGCGGTCATGCAGCCGATCGGCCGCGGATGGGCGCGCTATTTTACCTGGCTCAAATACAAGCGCACGCCGGCGGAGGTCATCGCCGCGCCGGAAGCAGGCGTGACGGCGGCGAGCCATGCCGGCGGGAACTCGCGGCTGAATTTCTGGAACGAAACGGGGCAAGGCCGCGAGCGGCTGCTCACCGAGATTTTCGCGCTGCTCGAAACGGAAGGCTGGCGCTATTCCGCCGACACGGGATGGAAGCGGTGGGACGTGCAGATTTACGGCAATCTCTGGTGGATCATCGTGCTCCACAGCGTGACTGAATATCACGGCGGGCCGAAGTGCCTCACGCGCGTTCGACTCGGCTACAAGATGGTCGTCACGACCTTCCTCGTGAACTTCATCGCGCTCACTGCGCTGCTCTACCGCGCGGCCTTCACGTCGAATCGCGATGTCTGGTGGTGGGCCGTGTACGCGGTCTTCGCCGCCGTGCTTTACTCCCGCGCGTGGCGCTTGAAACGGCGCGTCGCCGACCTCGTCATCGCCGCCGGCAATCGCTGCGAAATGCAGCGCGTCCACGGCGAGCGCGGCCGGGCGAAAGCGGCGAAGTGATCATTATTTAGGAAGTGAGATTTAGGGTTTAGAAAGTCAGACGCGCGTTGGCCGGCGATCGCGCGCTGCCCGAATCACTTCCTAAATCCTAAATTTCACTTCCTAAATTCCCCATGAGTTTGCTCACCCGCGATTACGATTTCGCCCTTCCCGATGAACTGATCGCGCGGCACCCGCTGCCGCGCCGCGAGGATTCACGGATGATGGTGCTGCACCGCGCCGAAGAGCGCATCGAGCACCGGCGGTTCGCGGAGTTTCCCGAGTTCCTCGCGCCGGGCGATCTCGTCGTTTTGAACGACACGAAAGTCATCCCCGCGCGCGTCTTTTCCAATGACGGGCGCATCGAACTCCTGTTCCTCGAAGCCGTGCGCGAGAACGTCTGGAAATGCCTCGTGAAGCCCGGTCGCAAAATGCGCGCCGGTGCGCGCGTCGCGGTGCGTGAGGCGACGGGCGAGGTCGTGGAAATCTGTCCGGAAGGCGAACGGATCATCGCATTCGATCGCGCCGTCGATCTGGAAAATGCGGGCGAGATTCCGATCCCGCCGTATTTCGATCGCGAGGTGGAAGTCGCGGATGCGGAGCGATACCAGACCGTTTTCGCCCGCGAACCGGGCGCGGTCGCCGCCCCCACGGCGGGCCTGCATTTCACGCCCGAGATTCTCGCGCGCGTCCCGCATTCCTTCATCACGCTGCACGTCGGCGTCGGCACTTTTCGCTCGGTTTTGAGCGACACGCTGACCGAGCACCGGATGCACTCGGAGCGATTCCAGATCTCGCAAACTGCCGCCGAAGCAATCAATCGAGCCGCGCGCATTTTCGCCGTCGGCACCACGACGACCCGCGTGTTGGAGTCGCAAGGTTTGCCGCTCACCGCGCGCGCCGGGGCCACCGATATTTTCATTTATCCCGGCTACGAATTCCGCGCCGTCCACGCGCTCCTCACGAATTTCCATCTCCCGCAATCGACCCTCCTCATGCTCGTCAGCGCGCTCGCCGGCCGCGAATTCGTCCTCCGCGCCTACGCCGAGGCGATCCGCGAGCGCTACCGTTTTTACAGCTACGGCGACTGCATGCTCGTGCTGCCGTAGCGCGGCGATCAGTGCGCGGGACCGCGCATCGAGGAGCGAGGTCTGACGGCTCGGAATCCTGACGCCGAAGTTCCGTCTTCGCATCGTCCGCCAGTCGGGATTAGCCTCTCGGGGTGTGAGAGACGACAGTCCATCACCTTTTGGCAGCGGTGAATTTACGGGGTCAGCGACGCTCCGCGAGTTCACAGCGGGACAGAAATTGTTTGGTCGCTACGTTCTCCAAAAAATCCTCGGGCGCGGCGGAATGGGCGTCGTCTGGCTGACGCGAGATGAAGAGTTGGAGCGCGAGGTGGCGCTCAAATTTCTCCCGGAGCTGGTCATCCGTGATCGCGCCGTCCTGACCGATCTCAAGCGCGAAACCAGGCGCAGCCTCGACCTGACGCACAAAAACATCGTGCGCATTTACGACTTCGTGCAGGACGATCTGTCGGGCTGCATCTCGATGGAATACGTCGATGGCGACACGCTTTCCAACTTGCGCGTGGACCGGGAGCGGAAGGTGTTCGAGCCGTCCGAGCTCGCCGACTGGACGAGCCAGCTTTGCGACGCGCTCGACTACGCGCACAATGACGCGCGCATCATTCATCGCGACCTGAAGCCGGCGAACCTGATGGTGAACCGGCGCGGCGTGCTGAAAATCACGGACTTCGGCATCGCCCGCAGCCTGAGCGAATCGGTGAGCGTGCTCACGATGCAGCGCCACAAAAGCGGCACGCTGGTTTACATGAGCCCGCAGCAACTCGACGGCGAACGGGGCGATCATCTCGACGACATTTACTCCCTCGGCGCGACCCTCTACGAACTGGTCGCCGGCAAGCCGCCTTTTTATTCCGGGAACATCGACCGGCAGATTCGCGAGAAAAAAGCGCCGTCGATGACGCAGCGCCGCAAGGAACTGGAGATCGAAACAGGCCCGCTCCCGGCGGCTTGGGAGGAGGCCATCGCGGCCTGTCTGGCCAAAGATCCCAAGCGGCGTCCGCAATCGGTCCGGGAATTGGCCGAGCGCCTGGAACTGACTCCCCCGCATCCGCGCACGAGGAGAGTGCCACCGGCAAAAGACGCGCCCGCAAAACGACCGCTCAAAAAGGCGCTCCTTGTTGCAGTTGCCGTGGTCTTGTTGGCAGCCGCCGCCGGAGGATGGTACGCGCGGGTCTGGTTGCCGGAACGTGAGGAACGCACGGCGCGGATCGAGGCGGAAAAACGGCAGGAAGAATTGCAGTCAAAGACCACCGCGGAGGCTGCGGAGAAAGCGCAATCGCAAGCCGCCACCGAAGAAACGCAGCGCAAGCGGCAGGAGCAGGACCGACTGGCCAACGCGCGAGGCGGTATGACGTTGAAGACGCTGCCCGAGGGCGCGACGGCGACGCTTGCCGACATGGGAGCGGAGAAAACTCCCGCCACATTCAAGGAAATGCGCCTCGGCAAATACCCGCTGCGTGTGGTGCTCGATGGCTACGAACCTTTCGAGAAAGAAGTCGAGGTGAAGGAAAATCAACTCACCGATTTGGGAACGATCATCCTGCATCGCCTCAGTGCCGCTATCGAACTGACGACCACGCCGCCGGGAGCGAAGGTTTTCGAAGCAGGAAAGCTCATCGGACCGACGCCGTTTCGACGGGAGGCTTTTCCAACCGGCGAAACGACGTTCGTCATCGTTCTCGAAGGCTATTTGCCCCGGGAGTTGAAAGCATCAGTGACTCCGCAAAAGCCGTTGCAAGCTGAGATAACACTCGCAAAGCCCGCTCCGATGTATGGCGGCACGATTCGGGTGAAGAACGACAGCGGCGCCCCAAGTGTGCCGCTGACCATCAGCCTGCAATCCGATCTCAAGTCAGGCACGATGACACAAAGCAGCCGGCGAGGTGCCACAGTCGTGAAATTCAGTGGTGCGTGGGAGGGAGCAATCCTGCACGCCGTGAGCAGCGAAGTCGTCTCCGCACCGCAAGATATCAAGTGGGAGCCCGAATCGTTCACTCTGCGCTTTTCCGACGATGGGAAGACCGTTTCCTACGAGTGTCACTCGGAGAAGAAAACCTATGTTGCGGAATTGGCAGCGCAACAGCCGCCACTGGCAAAGCCAGCTTCGATGTACAAGGGTATGATTCACGCGAAGGAAGAGAGTGGCAGTCCGGGAGTGCCCCTGGCGATCAAGCTGGAGGCGGATCGCAAGTCCGGCACGATGACTCAGAGCAGCAAGCGGGGAGACACCGTGGTGAAGTTCAGCGGCGTGTGGGATGGAACCACGCTGCAAGCTGTCACCGACGAACTCGTTTCCAAGCCGAAAGGAATCAACTGGGAGCCTGAATTCTTCACCCTGCGCTTTTCTGAGGATGGGGCGACTGTGTCTTATGAATGCCACGCCGGGGGTCAGACCTACACGGCGAAGTTGGTCCCACCATGATCCTCTTGAATATGAAAGACCTAAGACTACGAGTGTTACTCTGCGCCGCCGCATTTCTAGCCACCACCCATCCGCTCCCCGCGCCGATCTTTGAGATACCGGAGAAGGCGACGCCCACGCCTACTCCGGCCAAAAAAGCCAGGCCAGCACCAGAACCGCAACCGAAGTCCAGACCCAAGCCACCGGTCGAACCGAAGTCAAAACCCGAGCCCACCCGCGAGACCATCCGTCCGCCCTCCGCTCAAAAATCCGGCCTGTATGCAGGTACGTGGCGCGGGATCATAAACATGGGACTGCCTGGAAACATCGAATACACCATCGTGATTGATCCTGGTCAGACGATGGTCAAAATGTGGGACACTAGGACTCCCGCCCAAGTAACGAAATGTGCGGCCACAATTGGCGGGACTGGAATCTCGTGGCCGTGTGGAGGAATGCTCGGGGAGGGGAGGGTGACACTGAAACCATATCCTGATGGCAACACCGCGCAGTTGCGGTGGACAGCGATCCTTTTCGATAGCTCAGGGGTCTTCGTCAGGCGGGAGAAATAGTTCAAACTCCAACAGCCATGTCCCAGACGCTTCGTCTCTTGCTTACCGTTGTGACACTAATGCTCACAACACATCCGCTGCCCGCGCCGATCTTTGAGATCCCGGAAAAGGCGACGCCGACGCCTACTCCGGCCAAAAAAGCCAGGCCAGCACCAGAACCGCAACCGAAGTCCAGACCCAAGCCACCGGTCGAGTCGAAGCCGAAATCCGAAAGGGGCATCGAGATCATCCCTCCCTCGGCCCCGCGCAAACATGAACCATACGCAGGGACTTGGACGGGAATTATGTCTCACGGATTACGGGGGAATCGTGAGAACACGATCATCATCGACGACACTCAAACGACGATGAAAGTCTGGGACGTAAAAACCCCAAACGGTCACACCTTTAGCGGTCCGGCTTCAGTGGGCGCTGGTGGGATTTCCGCGGCGCTTGGGCTGACCGGGGGGACGTGGACGCTAAAGCCGTATCCCGATGGAAAAACCGCTGAGGTAGGATTTAAAGCAGCGTACTTCCACAGATCAGCGATCTTCAGGCGGGAGAATTAGTTCAAACCCTTTTGCCAACCATGACTCGCACGCTTCGCCTTTTGCTGACCGTGGGGGCGCTATTGCTCACGACTCATCCGCTGCCCGCACCAATCTTCGAAATCCCGGATAAGGCGACGCCTCCGCCTGCACCTGCTAAGAAAGCCAATCCGACACCAAAGCCGGCGGATAAGTTCCCAGCAAAAGCGATCACGAGGGAGCCTGTTCCGAAACCCGCGCCACAGCCTGCAAAGTCCTCGAACCGAAGTCGCTTTGCCGGGACCTGGAGTGGAGTCGTCAGCGTCCCCGGCGTGGGTAATATACCAGGCACCTGGGTCATCAACGCAGCGGAGAACTCGGTGACAGGCAGCTCGCCGGGGTATCCCACGACTACATGTGCCGCGACCGTGAATGGCAAAACGATTTCGTGGTTCTACCGCGCGGATCCCTTCGGAATTTTCTGGTCGAGCACCTCGCTGACCCTGATTGGCGACGGGCGAACCGCGCTCGTCACTGCGGCAAACAATTGGGGCAAGGGCTCACCAAGCGAAGTGAAGAGAAAGAATTAGCGCGTAGCCCAATTGATCCGAAGCACCACCGGCTGGCCGCTCGGCCGCAAGAGCAGGCGATGGCGACGGTGGAAATGCCCCACTACCGCTTCCAGCAACATGTACTTCGCAACCGCCGATACCCCGGTTGCGCATGCCGAAGCCTCAGAGGCTGAAAACAACATGCTTCCCCTCAAAGCCTTTGAGTTCATGCTCCCCTGACTCGCGTGCTTCAACTAGTGTGGTGAGCGATTAGTTCGTGCAATAACAGGTGCGGTGTGAGAAAGGAGGCTCATGCCGATTGGACGACCGATGATGCCACTGCTTTTGAA
>JAYVPW010000049.1:0-31900 GCA_043777315.1 Spartobacteria bacterium
TGCAGAATCCGGACTCCGAACTTCGACGTTCGACGTTCGACGTTCGACGTTCGACGTTTTCCCCTCCGTGAAGCCGCCCCGATTTCGAGGCCAGCGTCCCTTTTCAAAAACAAGCTCATCCCTTCGCCCCACATCGCTCAGGCTCCCGCCGTTTCCGTGATGAAGGTCAGTCCCCACAGCGTGCAGAGGACGATGCTGAATGCGCCGACCGACAGCCAGGCCACACGGCGACCGCTCACTTTATGCCGGAAAATCCCGAGCAGGATCAGGCCGTAAAGCAGCCACACGCCGGCGGACCACGCGATCTTCACGAGATGCGCCTGCAGATTCCCCATCGCGAAGCCGGCGAGCAGGCCGAGGGTCAGTAAACCGAAGCCGGCGAGGACGAGCCGGCGGTTCGCGACCGCGAGATCGCGGATGGGCGGGAGGTGGTAGAAAATCGAGTGGATGTGATGCGTTTTGAGCTGCCTTTCCTGCGCGAGATACATGGTGCCCGCGACGCACGCGAGGGCGAAGGCGCCGTAGGCGACGACGGAGATGGCGGCGTGCAATTCGAGCCACGCATTTGGGACCAGCCGTGCTTTCGACGGGACATCGAGGCCGGGCGTGAGGAGCGCGCCCACTTGGAAAAGGAAGGCGAGCGGAGAGGTGAACGCGCCGAGAAGTGAGAGCCGGTAGGTCGGGCCGATGAGCAGGTAGAACAGGACCATCGACCAGCTCAGAAAGATGAGGACCTCGAAGAGATTGGTGAGCGGACAGCGGCCGAGTTGCTGGCCCCGGAGGTAGAGAAATCCGGTCTGGAAAAGGAAGCCGGTGAGGATCGCGAACAAGTTCAGCCGCGAGTGGCGATACACGCGCGCGCCGAGCTCGTGCATCGTGTAGGCGAAGCCGAAGAGAAAGCAGAACGTGGAGATGACCAGCAGCGGGCGATCCATGAAAACGGGGCGGGAAGATGACGAAGCGGCGGGTGGTTTGCAAACGGCGATGCAGACGCGGCAGCCCGCCCACGAGCAGGGCGCGGAGGAGTCCCGATTTCAAAAACATGAGCACCAATTCCAACACCATCGCCACTCTCAATCACCTCATCGAAACCTCGAAAGACGGCCAGGAGGGCTTCCGCGCGGCGTCCGAAGACGTGAAATCGCCGAGCCTCCGCGCGATGCTGGACGGCTACTCGCTGCAACGCGCGAAGTTCGTCGGCGAGCTTCAATCGCTGGCCCATTCGCTCGGCGAATCCGATCCCGAAAACTCCGGCTCCGTCGTGGCGCGCCTGCATCGCGGCTGGATGGATATGATTTCCGCGCTCACCAGCAAGGACGAGCACTCGATCCTCGCGGAATGCGCGCGAGGCGAAGATTCCGCCGTCGCGCAATATAAAGAAGCGCTGGCCGACGAGCTTCTCCCGCAAAACATCTGCGACGTCATCGCCCGGCAGTCTTCGGAAATCCAGGCAGCGCACGATGAGATCCGCGATCTCCGTGACGCAACCGCGCCGTCCGCGAAATGAAGGTCGAAGGGCTTCCAGCCAGCCATTTCACCTGTCGCGGACGATCCATTTAGCGAAGTTAGTCAACCATAAAACCACACCAATATCATGCTCAACTCGGCGATCACCTTCCTCGTCATTGCACTGATCGCGGCCGTCCTCGGCTTCGGCGTCCTCGCGGGCACTGCGATGAGCATCGCGAAGATTCTATTCTTCGTTTTCATCGCGCTGTTCGTCCTCTCGTTCCTCATGGGGCGTCGGGGTCCAACCGCCTGACCTCCGGGCAGTTTTGCTGGCGGCGGCAGCAGTCGCAAAGGAAAAGCCCGACCTTCGTTTCCCCCGAAAAAAAGGCCGGACCATTCCACCCACCGCCCATTCGCTGCGGGGATCGAATCATCGGACGATTGTTCTGCCTATCGGGTCTATCTGGTATTCTGCGGTTATTTCTCCGCGCCCGTGCCCATTGTCTCGTCCCGATTTCGTCCACCCGCCTTTCTGGAAAATGGGCACGTCCAGACCATCGTCCCAGTTCTCATCCCGCGAAGGCTGCCGATAGTTTTCCCGCGCGAACGGATGGAGTTGGAAGATGGTGACTTCCTCGATCTCCACTGGCTGCGAAACGGTTGCGAGCGGGTAGCCGTGCTGTCCCACGGGCTCGAGGGTTCGGTCGAAAATGATTACATTCGAGGAATGGCGGGGGCGCTAGCGGCGGCGGGATGGGATGTGCTCGCGTGGAGTTTTCGCGGCTGCGGCACCGAGCCCAATCGGCTGCTGCGCTTGTACCACAGCGGCGCGACGGGTGATCTCGATTTGGTCGTGAGGCGACTTGCGACGAATTACCCGCGCATTGCTCTCGTCGGTTTCAGCCTCGGTGGAAATCTGACTTTGAAATATCTCGGCGAGGCGGCCCCGCCTCCGGAAGTTGTCGCGGGCGCGGCCATTTCCGCGCCGGTGGACTTGGCAGCGAGTGCTCGGGCGCTCGACCGTCGATGGGCAAACCGCATTTATCTCCGCCGTTTTCTCACCACGCTTGTCGCCAAAATCGAGGCCAAGGCGCTCCGTTTTCCGGATGACCTCGACGTCACCTGTGCGCGGTCGATCCGCAGTTTTCAGGAGTTCGACGACCGCTTCACCGCGCCGATGCACGGCTTCCGTGACGCCGCCGATTACTGGACGCAGTCGAGCGCGCGGCAGTTCCTCCCGCGCATCACCGTCCCGACGTTGCTGCTGAATGCGCGCAACGATCCTTTTCTCGCGCCGGAGTGCTTTCCCTTCGCCGAAGCCGAGGCGAGTTCGTCCTTTTTTTTGGAAGCTCCCGCATCCGGCGGGCACGTCGGATTTCTCGATTTGAAAAATGGGCTCGAGCGGTTTTCTGAGCGCCGAGTCGTGGAATTCCTCGGCGCGCACGCGGCATAAACGCTGGCGCTTTGCCCCATCCGCGGCTAACGAAGCCGCCCGTTTTTTCAACTCCTTTGCCATGCTCACGATTCGCGATCTTCGGAAAACCATCGGCGGCCGCACGCTCTTCGAGAACGCCACGCTGACCGTCAACTACGGCGAACGCGTCGCGCTCGTCGGGCCGAACGGCGCGGGCAAATCGACGCTCTTCGGCATCATTTTGAAAACCGACGAGCCCGACTCCGGGGCGGTCGAGCGCGACGAGTGGACGATGGTCGGCTACCTGCCGCAGGAGAGCGAAACCGTCGGCGAGGAAACCGTGATGGACGTCGCGACCGGTCGCGCCGGCGATTTGCAGGCGCTCGAAACGCGGCTGCACGAACTCGAAAAAGCCGGCACCGTGGACGGCCCGGAATATCTCGAAGCGCACGCGAAACACGAGGCGCTCAGCAACCCCGAAGTCGAGGCGAAGGCGAAGAAAATCCTGCGCGGGCTCGGCTACCGCGAAACCGATTTCGCGCGCAAGGCGAAGGAACTCAGCGGCGGCTGGATCATGCGCGCGCACCTCTCGCGCCTGCTCGTGATGGAGCCCGATCTCCTCCTCCTCGACGAGCCGACCAATCACCTCGACCTCCTCTCGCTCCTCTGGCTCCAGGAATATTTGAAGACCTACTCCGGCGCGATTTTGATGATCTCGCACGACCGGCAATTCATGGACGAGATCGTCGAGAGCGTGCACGAAATCGCGGAGCAAAAACTCGTGCCCTACACCGGCAACTATTCCGCCTTTCTCGAGAAAAAAGAGGCGAACTACGAGCAGCAGAACGCGGCCTACAAGAACCAGCAAAAAGAGATCGCGAGCCTCCGCGAATTTTACGATCGGTTCCGCTCCGTCGCGTCGAAAGCGTCGCAGGCGATGAGCAAGCTCAAGCAAATCGAGCGGATGGAGCTCATCGAAAAACCGCTCCCGCCGCGCAAGCCGTTTCGCTTCCAAATCCCGCAGCCGCCGCGCGGCGGACAGCGCGCGATCTCGCTCGAAGGCATCCACATGGCTTACGGCCCGACGAAGGTTTACGCCGGCCTGGACCTCTCGATCGAACGCGGCGAGCGCACGGTTTTGGTCGGGCCGAATGGCGCGGGAAAATCGACGCTGCTGAAGATCCTCGCCGGCGTCGTCGAGTTTCAAAAAGGCGAACGCAAACTCGGCCACAACGCGAAGATCGGCTACTTCAGCCAGCACCGCTCCGAGACGCTCGATGCCGAGAAAACCGTGCTCGAGGAAGTGATGGCAAGCGCGCCGATGATCCGCGAGGAAGAGGCGCGCGGCATCCTCGGCTCCTTCCTTTTTCGGAAAGAGGAAATCTACAAAAAAACCGCGGTGCTCAGCGGCGGCGAAAAGAGCCGGCTGAACCTGATCAAATTCCTCGTCGATCCGCCAAACCTGCTGCTCATGGACGAGCCGACGACGCACCTCGACATCCACACCGTCGAGTCGCTGATCCTTGCACTGGAGCGGTACGAAGGGACGCTCGTCTTCATTTCGCACGACGTGCATTTCATCCGAAAGCTCGCGACGAAAGTCCTCCACGTCAGCGACGGAAAGGTCGTCCCCTACTCCGGCGGCTACGATTATTTCCTCGAAAAAACCGGCACCACCGGCAACGAGCGCGCGGCGCTCACGGCGGGGTAACCGGTGTCTTGCACCCAGCCCGGCAGGGCTGCCGGAAATTAGCCGGGGGTCAAGCGCAGCGACCACCCCCGGATACCGATGCAAATGGAGCGCACCCCAGCGGGGTGCCGGAACCAAGCCCGCGCCCACCCCATCCGGGGCGGGAGCGGTGGGGCGCGGATTCCGGGGGTGGTCGCTTCGCTCGACCCCCGGCTAATTTCTATGATCCCTCCGGGATACGCTCCTCGCCGGACCTGAGTCGCAGCCTGGACGGTTTTTAGAGCAAATAAATCTCGCCGCTGGAATTGGTGGACCAACATCTTTTCCGCGCCCATGAACATCCCCACAACCCGCCGACATTACGCTTCTCAACTTCTGACCGCCCTCCTCGCTGGCGCCTCGCTCACCTTTTCAGCGTGTGCCGAAACCTCGCCGCCCGCGGGTTTCAGCGCGCTTTTCAACGGCACTGACCTGACCGGCTGGCGCGGCGGCAGCACCTTTGATCCTCGGAAATTGGCCGCGCTGCCGGACGCGGACCGCGCGGCGCAGATCGAAAAATGGACCGCCACAATGCGCGCGCATTGGAGCGTGGAAGGCGGGGAACTTCTCAACGACGGCAAGGGCGACTACGCGACGACCGAGAAGGAATTCGGCGATTTCGAACTGCTCGTCGATTACAACATGGCGCCGCTCGGGGACTCGGGAATTTATCTGCGCAACGTCCCGCAGGTGCAGATTTGGGATCACACGAATGAGCGCGAATTCAAGAACGGCGCGGACAAAGGGAGCGGCGGACTTTGGAACAACTCGCCGGGCGCGCGGGGCAAAGACCCGCTCGTGCTCGCGGACAAGCCGTCGGGCGAATGGAATCACTTCCGCATCCTCATGGTCGGCGCGCGCGTGAGCGTCTGGCTGAATGACAAACTCGTCGTCGATCACGCGACTCTCGAAAACTACTACGACCGCAAAACGGCGATCCCCGCGCGCGGCCCGATCTGCCTGCAAACTCACGGTGCTGCGATCAAATGGCGGAACATTTTCATCCGCGAAATCGGCGAGGAGGAAGCGAACAAAACGCTCGCCAGCCACGGCGCGGATGCGGGCTTCAAGTCGCTTTTCAACGGTAAGGATTTGGCAGGCTGGCAGGCCGCAGTGGACAACTACGAAGTGCAGGACGGCGCGATCGTCTGCAAGCCGGGCAAAGGCGGCAATCTGCTGACCAAAGACGAATACGCGGATTTCATCGCGCGGCTCGAATTCAAGGTCCCGCCCGGCGGAAACAACGGCCTCGCGATCCGCTGCCCGCTCGAAGGAAACACCGCATACCTCGGCATGACGGAGCTGCAGGTGCTCGACGAAAACTACGAGCAAGTGAAAGGCAAAATCGATCCGCGGCAGGCTCACGGCTCGGCTTACGGAATGGTCGCGGCGCAGCGCGGCTATCAGCATCCGACCGGCGAATGGAATTTTGAGGAAGTGACCGTGAAAGGCTCGACCATCCGAGTCGAACTGAACGGCACCGTGATCCTCGACACCGATCTGAGCAAAGTGGACATGAGCACCGTCATGGCCAACAGCGCCCATCCCGGCAAAGACCGCACGAGCGGCTTCTTCGGCTTCGCGGGGCACAGCGATCCGGTCATGTTTCGCAACGTCCACATCAAAGCGCTCTGACCGAGGGCGCTCGCAAAGGCGCAAAGGCGCAAAGTAAGCTTCCGCTTTGCGCTTTTGCGCCTTTGCGAGAGGCAAAAAAAACGTCCCAATTCCAGCGAAATGCTCATCCTCGAAAAATTCTCCATTGGCGTCGGCGACCGTTTCGCCCACCAGGCGAAAGCCCAGCTTCACGCCTGCCAGCTCCTCGCGGTGGACGGCGTCGAAGTCGTCCCCGTCTGGAACAAATCGAATCGCGAACACACGTTCATCGGCTCCGAACCCGAGTCCGTGCTCACCGCCGCGCGCGCGGCGGTAGAGGCGCTGGGCTGGGAAAAGGGGTGGCACGTCGATGCCGATCACATCCGGCTCGAGACGGTCGATCGCTTCATCCCGCACTCGGATTTTTTCACGCTCGACGTGGCGGATTCGATCGGACAACCGGCGGCGCCTGAAGCCGTCCAAGCCTTTGTGGATCGGCATCCCGAGCTGATCGGCACGATCGAGATTCCGAAAATCGCGACCCCATTTCACACCACACGCGACGAGGTGCAGCGGATCGCGGAGAAGTTCCTGCTCGCCGTGCAGGACGCGGGTAAAATCTACCGGCACGTCGTCGCGCAGAAGGGCGCGGACGCGATGATCGCGGAAGTTTCGATGGACGAAACGGACTCGCCGCAAACCCCGCCGGAGCTGCTCGTGATCCTCGCGGCGATCGCGGATGAGGGCATCCCTGCGCAGACGATCGCGCCGAAATTCACGGGGCGTTTCAACAAAGGCGTGGACTACGTCGGCGACCTCGCGCAGTTCGAAAAGGAATTCCACGACGACCTCGCGGTCATCGCTTTTGCCATCGAAAAATACGGTCTCCCCGCGACGCTGAAGCTCAGCGTCCACTCCGGCAGCGATAAGTTTTCGCTCTACCCGATCATCCGCCGCGCCCTCCCGGAATTCGACGCCGGGCTGCACCTCAAAACCGCCGGCACGACCTGGCTCGAGGAGCTAATCGGGCTCGCGGAGGCCGGCGGAGACGCGCTGATTTTCGCGAAAGGAATCTACGCCGACGCGATCGGACATGTGGACGAACTCACCGCGCCGTATGCCTCCGTCATCGACATCGACCGCGCGAAACTCCCGTCTGCCGGCGAGGTCGCGGGCTGGACGAGCGAGCAATACACCGGCGCGCTGCGGCACGATCAGCAGCACCCGCTTTTCAACGCCAGCTTCCGCCAACTGCTGCACGTCTCGTTCAAACTCGCGGCCAAGGCGGGCGCGCGCTACCTCGACCTGCTCGAGGCAAACGAGGAAATCGTCGGGCGCAATGTCACGGAGAATTTGTATCAGCGGCACTTGCGACCGCTTTTCATCGGCACATGAAATCGGCAATCACCGTTTCGCTCGTGCCACAGGCGATGGGCGGGCCATTCGTTTTTTGGGACGGGCTCGCATCGGCATTCGAGCAAGCGACCGCGCTCGGCTTCGACGCCATCGAGATTTTTCCGCCGTCGGCGGATGCAATTCCGCGCGAAGAAGTCCGCGCGCTGATGCAGCAGCATCGCCTCGCCGTTGCCGCAGTCGGAACCGGTGGCGGATGGGTCGTGAACAAGTGGCATCTCTGCCATCCGGACGCGGCAATCCGCACGAAAGCCCGCGAATTCATCCGCGCGATCATCGATGTCGCGGCGGAATTCAGCGCACCCGCAATCATCGGTTCGATGCAAGGCCGCGTGGAGCCGGAAGTCGCCCGCGATCAAGCACTGGACTGGCTTCGCGAGGCGCTGGCCGATCTGGACCGACACGCTGCTGGTGTCGGGCAGACGCTGCTCTACGAGCCGTTGAATCGATACGAGACGAACCTGTTCAACCGCGTCGCGGAAGCTGCCACGTTTCTCGACGACGCGAACCTTCAGAACGTCAAATTGCTCGCCGATCTCTTCCACATGAACCTCGAGGAATCGTCGATTCCCGACGCCTTCCGCGCCGCGGCGACGCGCATCGGCCACGTTCATTTCGCGGACAGCAATCGCCGCGCGATCGGCTTCGGGCACACGGACATCGCGCCCATCGTTCAGGGACTTCGCGACATCGGATACGACGGCTACCTGTCCGCGGAAATCCTCCCGCTGCCTGACTCGCAAGCCGCTGCTGCACAGACCGCGAAGGCTTTTGCACACTACGTTCACCGCCGCTGACCCTCATGCTCAAACACCAGCTCATTCATCCGAAAATCAACGAAGTGCTCGGCCGCGCCGGGCATCATTCCGCGATCCTGATCGCCGATGGAAATTATCCCGCGTGGTCGAAGCGCGGGCCGAATTCCGAGCTCGTCTGCCTCAATCTTTCACCCGGCCTCGTGACCTGCGCGCAAGTCCTGCGAGCCATCCTCAGCGCCGTGCCGATCGATCGGGTGAACACGATGGGCATCCCGCCCGACGACCCGTACGCCGCCGCCGGTGAGCCGCCGGTTTGGAGTGAATATCGCGATGTCCTCGACGAAGCCGGCCTGGATCTCCCGCTCGAGCCGATCCTGAAATGGGACTTTTACAAGGCCGTCGAATCCCCGGATCACATCCTCACGATCCAGACCGGCGACCAATCGCTCTGGGCCAACGTGCTCCTCACGATGGGCTGCCGGCAGGCGTAGCGAGGGCTACTTCGGCTCTTCGCGATACGGCTTCTTTTGGCGGTAAAGTTCCACCCGGCTCTCGATCTCGGCGCGAACTTCCTCCCGCTCCTGCGCCGACGCCGCGACCGCTTCGGTCTGCCATTTCAGGGCGGCGTCGAAGTCTCCTTTTTCCGCATTCGCGGCGGCGAGCGTGTCGAGGTAGGCGCCGTTTTTCCACGCGGTCAATTCGCACGCTTTCGACGCGAGTTCGACGGCGGTGACGCCGTTGCGAAACTTGTCGTCCTTACCCGTCGCGAGCAGCCACGCGTAGTCGTTCCAGGCTTGGGCGAAGTCTTTGTGCGCCTCGGTCGCGGCGGCGTAATCGTCGATGGCCTTCTTGATTTCGCCCATCACGTAAAACGTGGAAGCGCGGCCCATCAGTGCACCGAGTTCCTTCGGTTCCGCGGCGAGGATGGCGGTGTAGTCGGCGACGGCATCGGGCCACTTTTTCTCGACTCGGCGCACGCCGGCGCGGCCGAGGAGCGCGGCCAATTCCTTGGGATCGAGCTTCAGCGCGGCTTCGAAATCCGCGAGCGCTTTTCCCGTTTGCTCGAGCGCAGCCCACGCGTAGCCGCGCTGCGCGAGAGGACGCGCGTCGTTCGGCAGCAGCGTTATCACTTCGGAGTAATCGTCCGCGGCCTTTTGATAATCGCCTTTGGAAAACTCCGCCGCGGCCCGGCCCGTGTAGCCCGCGGGATCTTTCGGGTCGATCGCGAGACAGGCATCAAAGTCGGTGATCGCGGCCTCGAATTCCTGCCGCATCAGGTGAATCTGCCCCCGCGACGCGAGCGCCGGCGGGTTGCGCGGATTGATCGCCAGCGCGGCATTCAGATCGCCGAGCGCGGCCTGCAAATGGCCGGTCGAGCCGTGCAAAAGTCCGCGGCAATAGAGCGCGAGTTCATTCGCCGGATCGAGCCGCAGAGCCGCGTCGAAGTCCGCCATTGCCCCGTCGGCATTCGCTTTTTTCTGATGAACGAAGCCCCGCGCTGCGATCGATTCCGCGTTCTGCGGCGCGAGGCGGATGGCTTCATCGAGATCCTCGAGAGCGCGATCGAAGGCCCCGCGATCGGCCCGCAAGCGCCCACGCCAGAGCCTCGCGGTTGCGTTGTCGGGCGTCTCTTTCAGCACGGAATCGAGCGAGCTCAGCGCCACGTCGAAGTCCCGGCGGGCGATGGCTTCCTGCGCGCGGGCGAAGTAGTCGGGTGCGACGGCTTTGATCGCAGCGAGGCCGCTGGACGCGAGCGCGAGGATGAGGGCGAGCGGGAGAAAAAGGCGTTTCATGCGGAGGAAATTTGGACGAGGGAGAGTCAGCCGGGAGCTGTTGAAGATCAAGCGCTCGGGATGTCCGCGAACAAACCGATGCGCTCAGACTTTTCGAGAGAGAATGAGGCTGCGATCCGCGGCGGTGGGCTGAAATTCGAGCCACTCGAAACCGGCGTCGCTCAAATATCTGGCCATCTCGCCGAGCGAATAGCACTTGCCCTCCGTAGAGTGCATGAGGAGCGCCGAGTAGTTGGCGACGGGAAGCGGGCCGGTCTTTTCGCGGTTGATGTGGCAGTCGTGGACGATGAGCAGACCGCCCGGCGAGAGCGCGCGGTGGGACTTCGCGAGGATGTCGCGGACGACCGGTTCGTCCCAATCGTGCAGCACATTCGAGATGAGATGCGCGTCGAATCCGGCGGGCAATTCCACGGCGAACATATCGCCCGCGACGACGTCCACCTTTTCGCTGCAACCCTGTCTGGCAATGGCTTCGCGGGCGATGCGATCGACCGGTGGCTTCTCGAAAACGGTCGCGCGGAGCTCTGAATTATGCGCCACGAACGAGCACGCGTAGATGCCCGAGCCGCCCGCGATGTCGAGCAGCGCGCGGCTCTGCGAGAGGTCCACTTTTTTCGCGAGCGCCTGTCCGAGATAGACGCCGCGGCAATCCATCGCGGCGGTGAATTGCGTCGCGAACTCCGGTTTTTCCATCGCCTGCGCCCACGCGTCGGCGTCGTAGCTGCCCCAGTTCGCGGGCTTGCCGGTGCGCAGCACCTTCAGCATATCGAGCGTCTGCGGGCGGTCTTTCAGCGCGGAATAGTACGGCGCGAGATACCACGGCGAGCCTTTCACGAGATGCTCGCGGGCCCGCAGCGTGAGGTGAAAGCAGCCGCCCGCCTGCGTCACGAGACCCATCGCGGTGAAGAGCGTCAGCATCACATCGGCGGGGCGGACGTGGATTTGAAAGTGCGCGCAGAGCGAACCAAGCGTCGCGGGGTGATCCGCGAGCCAGGTGAAAAAATCGAGATGCGCGATCCCCGCGGCAAGGAGATCGACGCCGTAGATGCCGTCGCGCGCGCGGTAGATTTCGAGCGGGTCGGTGGCGGGAACGGCGGTGAGATGATTCATGCCGCGAGCATCGAAGATCGAACATTGGCTTGCCAGCATTCCCCCGCTTCAAAAAACTCGTCCGTCCCATGAAACTCCTCACCACACTCGCCGCCATCGCCATGCTCACCGCGTCAGCCCTTGCCGAAGACTCTCCGATCCGGCATGTCGTCCACTTCAAATTCAAGGCCGACGCCAAGCAGGATCAGGTGCAAAAAGTGGTCGAGGAATTTGCGGCACTGAAAGGAAAAATCCCCGTCGTCGAGTCGCTCGAATACGGCACGAACGTCAGCCCCGAAGGCCACGACCAGGGCTACACGCACTGCTGGATCGCGAGCTTCAAAAACGCCGCCGACCGCGACGCGTATCTCGTCCATCCCGCGCACAAAGCCTTCGTCGAAATCCTTCTGCCGGTGCTCGACAGCGCGCTGGTGGTGGACTTCGTGCCGAAGGTCGTGAAGTAACGCGCCGCGCCTACGCAGGCCGGGTTACTTCCGCGTCGAGAGGTATTCGACGAGGTCGCGGAGCTCGGTTTTACTGAGGAAGTCGCGCGTGTTTTCGGGCATCGGGGAGGGCGCGTTGGTGCGCTCTTTCACGTTGGCCAACGGGACGTTCACAGCCTGCGGTTTGCCGGTGGCGTCGAGGGTTTCGAGCTTCAATCCGGCGGCGTCCTCCGAGAGCACGCGGCCGACCGCAGCGGTCCCGTCCTTCAGCGTGAGGCTCACGATGTTGAAGCCTTGGGCGATCATTTTGTTCGGCAAAACGATCGACTCCAAAAGGTAGTTGCGGTCCTTGCCCGCGGCGATGTGCGTGAGGTCGGGGCCGACGACGCTGTCGCCGATTTCGCATTTGTGGCAGCGGAAACATTGCACCTCCTGCTTCTCGCGGAAGAGCTTGCGTCCGCGCTCCACATCGCCGCCGGCGAGCGCGATTTTAAACGGCGCGAGCAGGTCGCCCGGCGGGAGCGAGGCCTTGTATTTCGCGAGGCGATCTTTCACTTCCGGCGCGCCGCTTTTCTTCGCGGCTTCGTAAATATCGAGCTGGATTTCGGGCGGAGCCTGCCGCGCGATGAGTTGATCGAGCAGGCTGGAAAGGAGCGCGTTGGATTCGGGCCGGTGAATCTGCGCGAGGGCGGCGAGCGCGCCCTGTTTCTCAACGACCGAGCCGCTTTTGATCGCCTCGCCGATCATCTGCACAGATGCCGCGGGCTCGCCTCCGGCAAGTGCCTGCAGACCTTCGCTGCGGAGTTTCGCGTCCTTCGCGGCAAAGGCGGATTTGGCGGCGGCGGCGAGGCGCGAGTCTTTGAATTTCACGAGCGCCTGCAGGGCGGCGATGCGCGCGGGAGCGGAGGCTTTTTCATTGGAAACCAAGGTGGCGAGAGGTTCGCCGGCGGCGTTGATCGAGAGGGTATTCGCGAGCTTGGCAGCCATCTCCTGAATGCCGCCGGGACCGTCTTTCAACAGCGCCGGCAGCGCGCTGCCAATGGCGGCGACGGCATCGGTCGGGGGACGATTGGGGATCGGACGCCAGAGGTTCAGCACACGATCCTGCGCGCTCGGACCGCCCCAATTCGCGAGCGCGTCGAGCGCGTCTTTTCGCGAGACTTCGGGCGCGGAAGAGTCAGCGGCAAAGGCCGCGAGCGCGCGGGCGTTATCCGCTTTTCCGAGTCGATAATTGGCGTTCACCATGCGCTCGAGGATGCGCGGATTTTTGATGCTTTTGCTGGTCGTGAGTGTCGCGAGTGCGGGCAGCGCGGCCTCGATCGGGACGTCGTGAATGGCGCGCGCGGTTTCGAGCACCACGCCCTCGTCGGCGTCTTTCAAAAAGACGGCGATCTCCGGGCTCTGTTGCCGGCGCAAGGCGAGCAGCGCGCCGATGCGCACGGCCACCGACCGGTCGCCCGCTTTCGCGGCGAGCTGCTGCGCGGTCGCGCACGTTTTCAGTCCCATCACCGCGCCGTGCCGCAGGATCGGATCCTTGTCGTTGTTCTCCGCGAGCATTTGCAAGAGCGGCTCGACCGCAGGTTTGTGCGCGAGTTTTCCGAGACCGATCGCCGCGAAAAAGCGCGGGCGCGCCGCGGGATCTTTTAGCATCGCCACGAGTTTTTCCGCGGCCCCGGCGACCTTCCGATCGCCGAGCACATGCGCGACTTGGGCACGCACTTCGGCGTCGCCGTCGGCGAGGAAGGCGATGAGCGGTGGCGCGGCGTCAGGTTGCTTTTCCGCGATCTGGCCGAGCCCCCAGACGGCGTGGATCCGCGCCAGTTGCGGAGCCTTCAGATCGTTGAGAACCCTGATGAATACAGGCGCGGCGGCCGGTCCCTTGTCCGCGAGGGCGAATTGCGCGGCCTGCCGCACGCGCTGATCGGCATGGCCGAGCAGCTTCGCGAGATCGCCCTCGTTGCGCTGCGTCATCCCCTCGGAAATGAGCATTTGCGTCTCCGCTTGGAGCCCCGTGTTCGACGACGGATCGGTGAATTTATAGATGCGCCCCTTGCCGACGCCGCCCCAGCTTTCGACCCAATCGAGCACATACATCGAGCCGTCGTTGCCGAATTCCACATCGGTCGTGAGCACGCCTTTTAAGAACTCGCGCGACTCCTTGACCTTGAACCACGCGCCCGCCGGATCGAGCCCGATTTGGTGCACGACGCTCGCACTCGCGCCGCCGCGGAAGTCGGAAAGAAAAAACCGGCCGCGATATTTTTCGCCCATCGCCGTGCCGGGATTGTAGGTCAGGCCGCTCGGGCCGTTGCTGATATTGGCGATCGGCGGGATGAGATATTTCGCCTTCAGCGCCTCTTTTTCGTCCCACAGTTTCTCGCGGTTCCACGGGCCGCGATCGGCCATGTATTGAAAGGTCATGCGCCAGCCGCAGTCGCCGCCTTCCACGAGATTGACGAAGCGCGCCTTGTCGCCGGAATCGGAGTTGTTGTCGCCGGTGAAAAGATTGCCGAACTCGTCGAACGCGAGCTCCTGCGGATTGCGCACGCCGGTGGCGAAAACCTCGAAGCCGCTGCCGTCCGCATTGCAGCGCATGATCGAGCCGGTCTCGGTCTCGGCGACTTGCGTTCCTTCCTTCGTTTTCACGTTGATCGCGCGGTCGCCGATCGAAAAATAGAGCTTCCCGTCGGGGCCGAAACGCAGGCCGTGCATGTCGTGCCCGCGGAAGGCGAACTTCACGCCGAAGCCGCTCAACAGCTTCTCTTTCACCTCCGCTTTTCCATCGCCGTCGGCGTCGCGGAAACGCCAGAGATTCGGAATGCACGTCCACCAGACCTCGTTCCCGCGCGCGATGATCCCGGCACCGGTGCCATCGAGGGGATCGCGAAATCCGTCGGCGTAAATGGTCTGTTTGTCGGCGATGCCGTCGCCGTTTGTGTCTTCGAGGCGGACGATGCGGTCCTCGAATTGCGTGAACTTCTCCGCGAACTTTTTCGGGTCGAGATAGAACTTGTGCATCATCGCCAGCCGGTCGTCGGTCGTCCGCGCGGCGATGTCGTCGGCGAGCCAATCCATGTGCCCGCGATTGTCCTCGATCCCCTTTTCCTGACGGTAACTTTCCGCGATGTACCAGCGGCCCTTTTCGTCCTGCGAAAAGGCGACCGGGTTTGCGAGCATCGGCTCGGCGGCGAAGAGTTCGACCTTCAAGCCGGCATCGTATTTGAACGACTTCACGGCGTTCGCGGCAGCGGCGGAAGCGCCCGCCGGTGCCTCACCGGTGCCGTGTTTGATCGGCTCCGCGGCGGTGACGGACGCGGCGGTGACCGCGAAAATCGCGAGACGAAAAAGAGACGTGGGATTCATGAGTGAAAATGGGAGGCGGGGGCGGGCGGGCGGGAAGAAAACCAACGAACCGATGACCGCGCAAGGGGGGCGAACCTTTGACGGGTGTTCGGAAACTCTGATGGCGGTGCGTTGATTCACGAGGCCCGCGGGGTCCGCGCTGCAGCCACGCCGCTGTGCGGCGTCGCGGGGGCCCGGGGTGGCTGACGAGACGGCCCACAGGGCCGGGGCGACAACTACGGGATGGGCGGTTATTTCACTCGCACGAGCTGGAGCGAATCGGCCTGAAACCAAGCCTCGCCCTTGCTCGCGCGGAGCTCCGCGACCAGCACCACTTCGCCGCCGGGGGCGTCGAAGTCGAACTTCACCGGCTGCCAGCCGTTGTCGCCCTTGAGCCCGTTTTGGCCGGTGCGATTCGCCCCGGAAATGCGGACGCCCGCGCCTTCGCCCGACGTGCTCGCCGCCGCCTCGACATGCGCGGTGCGGACGCTTGCTTCGAGGCGATAGTGGCCGGGTTCGAGCGGCAGACTTTTTCGCCACGACGCCACGGTGGCCCCGTCCGTGCGAATGTGCATGGCCGCGCGATCCTCGATTTTCACCTCATCGACCTGCACCGCGCTGCCCTCCACGCGCCAGCCGCCCGCGAGTTTCAGCACCCCGTTTTTGCCGAAGTCTTTCGGCTTCGGCACGTCGCCGATTTGTTTGCCGATGGCGGCGACGCGCGAGTTCACCTGGTCGCGGACCGTGTTGATCTGGCCCTGAAAATCTTTGCCCCACTGCGGGTTTTTCGCCGCGATGGCGTCGCGCACTTTGTTGCCTTCCTCGACCACGCGGGCGCTCCAGTCGGTCGGCTTCAGCACCGTTTGGTAAATCTGTTCGACGCGCTCCTGATACAGCTTGTGGCTCTCGGGCGTGCGCCAGACGGCATTGCCGACCATCGCGCCAAAGTCGCGCATGACCGGGAAGTTCGGGTCGTTCAAAACCTGGTCCATTCCATGAGCGAAGAACGTGAATTTCCCGGTGCCCGGATCTTTGTAAAAGCGGTAGTTGTTCTTGTTGAAATTGTAACCGTCCCAGTGGCAGAGGATGTCCTCGATGGCCATGAAGCTGAGGAATTTGTCGAGGTCCACGATCTTGCCGAGCCGCTCCCAACGCTTCGCGTTGTCCCCTTCCTGGCACGCTGCGACGAGTTCCTTGAGGTCGCGTTTGTCCTTCGGATCGCCGAGATCTTTTTCGGTGTTCTCGTCGATTTCGCGGGCGAATCCGCCGTCGTACAGATCGCCGCTGGGGTCGGTGAAAAAGTCGGCGAGGAACTCGCGGGTGAACGCTTCCTTGATCACATAAAGCCCGATGTCGCGGCCATTCAGCGTGACGAAGGCGTGCCCGCAGCGGGAGGCCGGGACGCCAGCGGCGCGCGCGATTTCGCCGCCGATGAACTCGTGCAAATACGAGCCGTCCTGCGCGCCGTTGTTGAGGTGAAATTTCTTCATCCCGTGGAAACGCTCGGCACCTTTGAACTTGTCGAAGCTCAGCGTCAGCCCCGGTTTCTGATCCACGTTTTGGAAGCTCCCCGCTGAACCTTTGAGCTTGATCGCCACGCTTTTCTGAACCTTGCCGTTTTCGGTGAGCGTCCCCTCGGCGTAGTTGCGCTGGTCGCGTTTCAGGCGCTCGAGTTCCTCCGGCACGAGCTCGATCGCGAGATTCAACACCGGTCCACTGAAGACCTCGTCGCCCGCCTTTTTCTGCTTTTGCTCCTTCGTCAAGACGGGGACCGGCGGGGCGAGTGGCGGCGCGGTATGGTGCGGCGCGGAGCCGACGAGCGGTGCGAGGTAGAGCGCCGCCGCGATGATGACGAGGACGATCAACAGGTAGTTGAGAAATCTCGTGCGGCGGCGCGGCGGCAGGGGCAAAACGGTGATCAAGGTGGTCGGTTGCATTCGTCGGAAAAGCACCGGGACAATCCGGGCTCCAGCGGATTCTTAGCGCGGCGGAGGCCCGCTGGCACTGCCCGCGCGGGCGATCAGCCGCGCGATCACCTCGGGATAGAGCTCGTGCTCCGCGACCTGAATCCGCGCGTGCAACGTCGCGGTCGTGTCACCCGCCCGGACCGGCACTTCGCGCTGCGCGAGCACCTCGCCGGTGTCCATTCCGCCATCGACGAAATGGACGGTGCAGCCAGTCGCGGGGACGCCCGCGGCGAGCGCTTGGGCCCACGCTTCGAGGCCGGGGAACTGCGGGAGGAGCGACGGGTGGATGTTGATGATCCGGCGCGGAAAAGCGTCGAGCAGCGGCGCTTTGATCATCCGCATCCAGCCCGCGAGGACGACGAGATCGATCCGCTCTTCGCGCAAAATCTCGACGACGCGCTGCTCGGATTCGGGCTCCATTTTCGTGCGGAAGCGACCCGGCGCGACGAACGCCGCACGGATGCCGCGGGCGCGCGCGATCTCGAGGATGCCGACATTTTCCACGTCGGAAATGACGACGCCGACTTCCGCCGGCAGAGTCCCGCGCTCGATCGCCGCGAGGATCGCGCGAAGATTGGAGCCTTTCCCGGAGCCGAGCACGCCGAGCCGAAACGGCGTCACGACGGCTCCCACTCCTGATTCTCTTCGAGTGCCATTTTCCCGAGCGTCGCCGTCGTCGATTTGCCCAGGACGAGCGGGAGGATGCGAATCTCGCTGCCCGCTTCGCGCAAGGCCGCGACCTCCCCGGGGTCGAGACTTTCGACGGTGTAGTCGCCGCCTTTCGCGTAAATCTGGGGGCGGATTTCGCGGACGAGTTCGCTCACGCGTTCGGTGTGAAAGGTGGTCACAAAATCGACGCAGGCGAGCGCCGCGAGCACTTCGGCGCGGTCCTCCTCGCCGTTGATCGGGCGCGCCGGGCCTTTCAAGGCGCGGACGGAGGCGTCGCCGTTCACCGCCACCAGCAGCGCGTCGCCGAGCTCGCGGGCGGCTTGCAAATATCGGACGTGGCCGACGTGCAGGAGGTCGAAGCAGCCGTTCGTAAAAACGAGCCGGCGTCCGCTCGCCGCCATGTCGGTGCAGAGGCGCGCGAGGTCCGCGGCGGCAAGGATTTTTTCAGAAGGCACGCGCGGAAACTACGCCGTCCGCGCGAGAGGCGGCAACGTGGGAATCGAACCCACAGACGGGCTATCATCCGCCAAAGCACCAGCTCCGATTGCCATAAAAAAAGAGCGGGACCGTCCGGGCGGATCAGCGTCTTGTCAAGGCGGGATGCCCTTTCCCGGCTGATCAAAGAATTATTACTTAATGCCGTGAAGTTTTTTCTTGCGTGATGCTTTCGATCCCGTAATCTGACCGCGTTCTGGGGGGAACAGCAGCCCTTCGGCAGCCATTCGGCTCCGGGGGGCTGCATTTTTTTGCCCGCATCCCGCATCCCGCATCCCGCATCCCGCATCCCGCATCCCGCATCTCGCATCCCGCATCCCGCGGACATGGCGGGACGCCAGTGAGCCGCCGCGAACGTCTCGGAAACGTGATTTGCGGGGCAGGCCGGCGTCGGCGAAAGGTCCGGCCAGCCATGCGACGACTACTGCCCATTTTCCTGCTCGCAAATGTTTGCGCCGCCGCGCCGCTGCAGGTGCGGGTCGCGACCTACAACGCCTCGCTCAACCGGCCCACGCAGGGCCAGCTCGCCAGCGATCTCGCCGCGGGGAGCAACTCGGGCGCGAAAAAAGTCGCCGAGATTTTGCAGCGCGTCCGGCCGGACATCGTGTTGATCAATGAGTTCGACTACGACGCCGGCGGGCTTTCGCGCGATCGTTTTCACGACAACTACCTCGCCGTCTCGCAGAACGGCCAGACCCCGCTGAACTTCCCCTATCGCTACGCCCCGCCCGCCAACACGGGCATTTTCAGCGGCTTCGACTACGACAACGACGGGGCCGCGCACGGCACGCACGGGACCGACACCGCCTCGAGCGATCTCTACGGCGCGGACTGCTACGGCTTCGGCTACTTCCCCGGCCAGTACGGCTTCGTCGTTTACTCGCGCTTTCCCATCCGCACGGCGGAGCTCCGCACGTTCCAGCTCTTCCTGTGGAAAGACATGCCCGATGCCGTCCTGCCCGACAAATCCGGCACGCCGCCACCGATGGATTGGTATTCAACCGACGAGCTCGCGACCTTCCGCCTCTCGTCGAAAAATCACGCCGACGTGCCCATCGAGATCGTCCCCGGCCAAGTCTTGCACCTCCTCGCCAGCCACCCCACGCCGCCTTCCTTCGACAGCACCGAGGACCGCAACGGCCACCGCAACCACGACGAAATCCGCCTCTGGGCCGATTACATTCGCGGCGCGAGCTATCTTTACGACGACGCCGGGCTCCACGGCGGCCTCGCGACGGGCGAGCGCTTCATCATCCTCGGCGACATGAACGCCGACCCGCTCGACGGCGACAGCTACCTCGCTGCGATCAACCAACTCCTCGACCACCCGCTCATCAACGCCACCCTCACCCCCACCAGACCCGGCGGCACCGAGCAATCGCAGCTCCAGGGCGGCCCGAAGTCCTACCGCATCGCCGCCACCCTCGCGGCCCCTGGCGGCTTCGCTCCGCAAAAGGCGGGCACCCCCGCCGCCGCGTCCGTCCTCCCGACCCGCTTCATCCGCCGACGCTAAACCTTCCCCATGCTGCTCCGCTTCGTCCTCGCCCTCGCCTTTGTCCTCACCCTCGGCGCGAGCGTCCCCGCCGCCACCCTGCGATTCGTCACTTATAATATCGAAGCCGACACCGGGGGATACACCGGGCCGCGGCCGGGCTTGGATGTCGTCCTCGAGGCCATCGGGATGCAGAATGTCGGCGGCATCCGCCAGCCGCTCGACGTGCTTGCCTTGCAAGAGACCACGAGCAACACCACCACCATAGCCCCCCTCGTCACCACCCTCAATTCCTTCTACGGCACCAACTTGTATGCCTCCTCCCCGTACCAAGGAACCCAGCGCGGCGCTGCGACCAGTGGGAACGGCCCCAACGCCCTCATCTACAACACCAAAACCCTCATCCTCCTCGAATCCCTCGGCGTCCCGAACACCCCGACCCCCACCAGCGGCGGAGCGCCCCGCCAGGTCATCCGATACAAGTTCCGGCCCGTCTCCGGCACCGCCGACAACGACTTCTACCTCTACGTCACCCACTCAAAATCCAGCGTTGGCAGCACCCCCGCCCTGAACATGGCCGCCCGCGACCTCGAGGCGCAGCGCATTCGCGAGGATGCCGCCACCCTCCCCGCTGGCTCCAGCATTGTCTTCACTGGCGACTGGAATGTGGAAGGGAGCACCGAGGCCGGCTACCAGACCCTCACCTCCACGTCCCGCTTCTCCGGTCTCAATCCCGGCATCGACCCCCTCAACAACGCCCCGCAGGACAACACGCAGACCTGGAACGTCGCCGCCTACGCCCCGATCATGACGCACTCTCCGGTCCAGCTCCGCTACCGGGACGACATCCAGTTCATGACACCGCCCGTCTTCGGCAACACCGCACCCCTCGGCCTCCACTACCTACCCGGCAGCCACCGCACCTTTGGCAATAACGGCACCACCTCCCTCAACGCCCGCACCGATCTCGCCACCAACACCGCCTGCGACAACGTCCAAGGCAGCATCACCCCCGCCTCCGCCCGCAGCGCCCTCACCACCGCCAGCGACCACTTCCCCGTCGTCGCGGACTACTCCATCGCCACGCTCTTTTCCGGCTGGAAAGCGACGCGCTTCAGTGCGGGCGAGCTCGCCGACCCCGCCGTCAGCGGCGAGCTCGCCGACCCCGACCGCGACGGCCTGCCGAACATCCTCGAATACGCCACCCACCTCGAGCCTCGCGTCGCCGACCCCTCGAGCGCCCTCCCCGCCACCGGCGAGACCACCATCACCGGCGCGCGCTACCTCACGGTCACTTATATCAAGGTGAACGCCGCCACGGATGTCACCTACGCCGTCCAAGCCACGAGCGACCCCGCCGCGTGGTCCAACGACCCCACCGGCACCGTCGCCGTCAGCACCGTGGACAATCCCGACGGCCTCACCCAAACCATCGTCATCCGCGACACCACCCCCATCGCCCCCGGCACCGCGCGCTTCCTCCGGTTGAAGGTCACCGCCCCCTGATTCATCAACGAGCGGGACGGCGGCGGCGCAGGGCGAGGAGGGGGGCGGTGCCGAGGGCGCTCTTGTCGGAGATGACGATGTGGCCGCCGGGCGGGGGCGGTGCCGGCGGCGCCGAGCTGGATGCCACCGGTGAGGCCGACGTTGCTGCCGATGCACTCGACCGCGCCGTTGAGCGTGGTGGCATGGTCGAAGGCGATGAAGTTGCTGTCGGCGGTCCAGTTTCCGAGGAAGCGCATGGCGTAATCGGGCGAGGCGACGGGTTGGTCACGACCGGCGTGAGCCCGCCCGTATTCTCCGACAGCGCGCGACCCGTGCCGGTCTGCGAGATGGTGCCATCATTCGTCAGCGTGGAGCTTCCCGTGAAGGTGACTCCGTCGATGCTCCCGCTGGTCGTCAGGGAACCAGTGCTGGCAACGATGAGTGTCCCTTGGTTCAAGCTGGTTCCTCCCGAGTAACTGTTGGCGCCAGTGACTGTCCGATCGTCCAGTTTTCCTGCCCCGGGTCCACCCCATTCGGAGCGGCGCTGCGCGCAGCGAAGGCTTTCCAAGTCGTGGGGAAACGCGCTTTCTTCTCCGCGCTCCGCGACCTCCGATGCACGGCGAACCTCCCTCACTTTCAGCCGACGCGATCACGAAAAAATTCCCCGGCGTCGTCGCGCTGCGGGAGGTTTCGTTCGATTTGCGGGCGGGGGAAATTCACGCGCTCTGCGGCGAGAACGGCGCGGGCAAATCGACGCTGATCAAGCTCCTCTCCGGGATTCACGCGCACGGGAGCTACGAGGGCGAGCTGCGCGTCGGCGGTGAAGTGGCGCGTTTTTCCTCGATCGCCGAGGCCGAGCGCGCGGGACTCGCGGTGATTTATCAGGAGCTCGCGCTCGTCGAGGAAATGTCGGTCGCGGAGAATATTTTCCTCGGCGCGGAACCGACGCGCTGCGGGCTGATCGACTGGGCGCGCGTGCATCGGGAGGCGCGCGCGGTGCTGGCGCAGTTCAAGGTGGAGATCGACCCGGCGGCGCAATGTTCGCGACTCGGTGTGGGGCAAAAGCAACTCGTTGAGATCGTCAAAGCGCTGCGGAAAAACTCGCGCGTTCTCATCCTCGACGAGCCGACCGCCGCGCTCGCGGAGCACGAGGTGCGGATCCTTTTGGACATCCTGCGCGACCTCCGCCGACGCGGCATCGCCTGCATTTATATCTCGCACAAACTGGATGAAGTCTTCGCCGTCGCCGACCGCATCACCGTCCTCCGCGACGGCGCGAGCATCGTCACGCTCGACACCGCGCGGACCTCGAAAGCCGAGGTCATCCGCCACATGGTCGGCCGCGAAATCGGCGAGCTCTTTCCCCGTCGCGGAATGCAGGCGTCCCGCCTGCCACAGCTCACCGGGACTGACAGGCGGGACGCCTGTCTTCCGTGCGCCCTGCGCGTCGAGGGCTTGAGCGTGGCCGACCCGCACACGGGCCGGACGCGCCTCCACGACATCACCTTCACCCTCGCGCCCGGCGAAGTCCTCGGCATCGGCGGCCTCATGGGCGCGGGCCGGACCGAATTGCTCATGCACCTTTTCGGCGCGTGGGGCGTTCGCCGCGGCGGGCGCGTGGAACTCGGCGGGCGCGACCTTCCCGCCCTCCGACCCGCGCAGATACTGCATCGCGGGCTCGCGCTGGTCAGCGAAGACCGGCGGCGCTACGGCCTGATCTTGGACAAAAACATCGGGTTCAACCTCTCGCTTTCCTCGCTCGCCCAGTTCACCCGCGGCGGGCTCATCAATGCCGGCGCGGAGGAGGAAAAGAACGCGCAGACCGCCGCGGCACTCCGCGTGAAAGCGCCGAATCTCGACGCGGTCGCCGGCAAACTTTCCGGCGGCAACCAGCAGAAAGTCGTGCTCGGAAAAGCGCTGATGACCGAGCCGCAGGTGATTTTCCTCGATGAGCCGACGCGCGGCATCGACGTCGGCGCGAAGCTCGAAATCTACGAGATCATCAACCAGCTCACCGACGCCGGAAAAGCCGTCGTCCTCGTCTCCAGCGAGCTGCCCGAACTCATCGGGATGAGCGACCGCATCCTCATGCTGCACGAAGGGCGCATCGGCGGCACCTTCACCCGCGGGGAGGCGAGTCCGGAATTGCTGATGCAAGCCGCGATGGGAGGAGGGGAAGGGGCAAACGTCGAACGTCGAACGTCGAACGTCGAACGTCGAACGGCGGACGGAGACGGGGAACGCGCGGCTCTTCCCGCACTCCGACCGCCTCAATAACCCAACGTCCCGCATCCCGCCGACCTTCCCCTCCCCTCCCCTCCCCTCCCCCGTTCGACGTTCGACGTTCGACGTTCGACGTTCGACGTTCGACGTTCGACGTTCTTCCCTCCTTCTCCCCGTTCGACGTTCGACGTTCGACGTTCTCCCCTTCTCCCCCTGCCAATGTCCACCCGCCTCACCCTCCGCGACTTCGTCCTCGTCCTCGCCCTCTTCGCCATCGCCGCCTTCTTCACGCTGAAAGTGCCCGGCTTCGGCTTCGTCACCCCGCGCAATCTCTCCCTGCTGATGATCGACTTCGCGATCACCGCGACCCTCGCGGTAGGGATGCTCCTCGTCATCCTGCCCGGCCACATCGACCTCAGCGCCGGCAGCGGCGTCGGCTTGATCGGCGGCGTCGCGACCGTGCTCGTCGCGCATCACGCGTGGCCCGCCCCCCTCGCCATGGCCGCCGGCGTGGCCGTCGCGCTCGTGCTCTGGCTGGCGATGGGGAACCTCATCGTCCGCCAGCGCATCCCGGCGTTCATCATCACGCTCGGCGGCCTCCTCGTTTTCAAAGGCCTCTTCTGGCTCGTCATCGACAACCACACCATCCCCGTCGTCACCGGCGGCCAGACCAATCTCTACTCCCTCCTCACCACCTACTACCTCCCTCCCCTCGCCGGCTACGCGCTCGCTGCCGCCGTCATCGCCGCGCTCATCTTCACCCGCCTCCGCGCCCGCGCCGAACGCCTCGCCCACGGCTTCCCCACCGACGATGGCGAGCTCACCTTTCTGAAGCTCTTCCTCGCCGCGCAAGTCGCCGTCCTCTTCGTCGTCGTCACGAATCAATTCCGCGGCATCCCCCTCCCCGTCCTCATCCTCGGCGTCGTCGCCCTCGCCGTCCACATTCTCACCCAGCACACCCCCTTCGGCCGCTACCTTTACGCCATCGGGGGGAACGAGGAAGCCGCCGTCCTCTCCGGCATCCCCGTCGAGCGCGTGACCGTCGCCGCCTTCGGCCTCATGGGCGTCATCGTCGCCCTCACCGGCTTCCTGCAAACCGCTTACTCCGGCGCCTCCACCACCACCATCGGCGACCTCATGGAGCTCGACGCCGTCGCCGCGTGCGTCATCGGCGGCGTCTCCTTGAAAGGCGGGCGCGGCACCGTCCTCGGCGTCCTCTCCGGCGCCCTCATCATGGCCTGCCTCCTGAACGGCATGACCCTCCTCGCCGTCGAGCCCGAGAAGAAATTCATCGCCCGCGGCCTCGTCCTCATCCTCGCCGTCTGGATGGACGTCCGCGCCGGGCGGAAAGGGTGACCGTCCTCGCTCGCCGGCCGCTGCCACGCCGCATGGACGCCGCCCCGTCCTGAGCCGGTCAAGCCGTTCCCCTTTCCGAGTTTGCCTGTTTTGGCCCCGCTCCTCCTACTCCGCAGCCGTATGAAATTCTTCATCGCCCTCGTCACGCTCATCCTGGCCGTCAGCAACTCCGTCGTTCCCAAAACTCTATTCGGCCAGACACGGGTGAACCGAGACCCGACTTACATCCCGTTCTCTGTCCGAGCGTTCCTGCTCCATCCTCGCCTCCTGGGCATTGCTTCCGCGCATTTGCGCCTGCATCTGCTCCAACGTGGGCGTTGGACGACTGTTGAAGACCGCCGCGATCCTCCGCGTCTTGGCGATCATCTGCCAGAACTTCTCTGCTTCGATGTCGTCAGGTGTAGGGTTCATCTTTTGGGTTCGATCGCGGTGAATTAGGACGGGCGGAAATTGAGCGTCATTTGCCCGCTGGGTGCTGGTGGGATCGGTGGTGGCGCGCTCAAAGTCAGCGTTTGGGGCGCGGTGGCGGGGTTCTGGAAAAGGGAGATTTCCCAGAGGCCGCGGCTGATTTGGGTGTGGCCGATTTGAATGCCGTCGGGCGTGACTTCGATGGTGAGATTGGCGGCGCGGGCGTAGCTGCGCACCAGCGGGAGGAATTGCTCCGGGCGGAAAAAGCAAACGCCTTCTTCCAGCACGAGTCCCTCGCGACCTCCTTCGGTGCCGTGCTCGCGGATGGTGATTTGCCCGTTGTGCGCGGCGAGGCGGAGGAGCGAAGGATGCTCCCGCTTCCTGCGCCCGGTGCCGAGCACGCGCAGCATCCGGGCGAGCGCGCTTTTCTGGATGATGAATTTCATGGCGGGGGCAACGTGAGTGCGCGCTTGTCGGTGCGGGCGGGGCTTTGCATTGTGCGCGGTTCATGGACTCGACCAAGGAAATCCCGCGCCTCCCGCTCAGTTCGGCCGACCCGATGGCCGAGCGGTTGGCCCGGCTGCGGGCGCTTTTCCCGGAGGCGGCGGGCGAAGGAAAGATCGACTTGGAGAAGCTGCGGGCGCTGCTGGAGGGCGCGGCTCCGTCCGCGCTGGGTCCTCGCGGGGACGGAGCCCCGCGCTCCATCGCGGTGGGGCCGGAGCGTTATGGGCTTTCTTGGGCTGGGAAAAGCGATGCGCTGAAGGCGCTGCGGATGCAGACGACGGCGACGCTGCGGCCCGCGCCGAGTGAGTCGGTGAATTGGGAGACGACCGGCCACGCGATCATCGAGGGCGACAATCTGGAAGTGCTCCACGTGCTTCAGGGTGCCTATGCCTTTGGCGGCGGGCAGGTGAAGCTCATCTACATCGACCCGCCCTACAATACGGGCGGCGACTTCATCTATCCCGACAACTACGCGGAAGGGCTCGGCAGCTATCTGACCTATCTCCGGCAGGTAAAGGACGGGGTGAGACAGACGACCAATCTCGACACCAGCGGACGCTATCACTCGCGCTGGCTCACGATGATCTATCCGCGCCTTTTCCTCGCGCGGAACTTACTGCGCGAAGACGGGGTGATCTTTGTCTCCATCGACGACCATGAGGTAAGTAACTTGCGGATGGTGATGGATGAGATTTTCGGGGAGGAGAATTTTGTCGCGTAAGTGAGTGTGCAAACCAATGCCAAAGGTCGAGTGCTGGATCGCCATTTTGCTAAATCTCACGAATACCTTTTGGTCTATACTCGTGACTTTGAGAAAGCTGACTTAACCATCGCAAAAAACGCGAACGAGATTGCGGAGGATTACACCGAGCGTGATGGGCGCGGAAGCTATCGTTTACTTGAACTGCGCAACACTCACCGCAACTTCGGGCGATTCAATCGAGCTAATCTCTGGTATCCACTTTTCGTTGATTCCAACGGTCGTGTCTCGACTGGGTTCAAGCCAAATTCCGTAGAGGTTTGGCCGCGTTGGTCCGATGGTTTTGAAGGTTGCTGGACATGGGGCAAGGAACGAGCCGCTGAGAAGGCGAATGAACTTGTCGGTATAAAAATTGGCATTGCGCGTGGAGCGCGCGGCTCCGTCCGCGCGAGTCGAATGGAGGAGAGTGGCACGAGCGGGGACGGAGCCCCGCGCTCCATTGCTGAAGGCGAATGGAAAGTCTTTAGAAAAGCCTACTCGCACGACGACGACGGCGAGGTGGCGCGAAAAAAACTCAAGACGATCTGGATGGAACGCGGCCTACTTACCGAAAAGGGCCAAGGTGCTTTCAACGACCTGATGGGTGTTACCGCATTCCAAGCCCCCAAGCCCGTGGAATTGCTGAAAACGATTGTGCAGCTCGGGACAGAACCACGTGGCGACGACCTAGTCCTCGACTTCTTCGCCGGGAGCGGGACGACGGCGCAGGCGGTGCTCGAATTGAACAAGGAAGACGGCGGGAACCGGCGCTTCGTGCTGGTGCAACTGCCCGAACCGACCGGGCGCGAGGATTTCCCCACCATCGCCGACATCACCAAGGAACGCGTGCGGCGCGTGATTCAGCGAATGGAGGGCGGGGCTCCGTCCCCGCCAGTGCCACCGGTGCCCCGCCAGCCGGAACTTGGATTGAATGCGGTGGAATCGGGGAGAGGGACTGGCGCGGACGGAGCCGCGCCCTCCACGCTGGGATTCAAGGTTTTCAAACTCGCGGAGAGCAACTTTGCCATTTGGAATCCCGAGCTCGCGGCGACGACGCCGGAGGCGCTGGCGGAACAATGGAAACTCTCCGCGGACAACGTGAGCGCCGATGCCACCGAGATTTCCCTGCTTTACGAGCTGATGCTGAAAAGCGGGCTCCCGCTGCATTCGCCCGCCCTGCCGCACGATGCCGACGGCGCGCGCGTCTGGCTGCTCGACAGCGGGCGCAAGCTCATCTGCCTCGCCCGCGACCTGACCCGCGAGCAACTCCGCGCGATGATCGACCTGAAACCGCTCTCGGTGCTCTGCCTCGACATCGCATTCAAAGGCAACGACGCCCTGAAAGTGAACGCCGACCTCGAATTCCAAAGCCACGGAATCCAATTCGCCACGGCCTGACCACTGAACCATGAGCGACGAAGCACCGAAATCGGAAATCATCCTCTACCAAACGGAGGACGAGCAGACGCGGCTGCAAGTGCGGCTGGAGGGGGAGACGGCGTGGCTGACGCAGGCGCAGATGGCGGAGCTTTTTCAATCATCGGTGCCGAATGTCAGCATGCACGTTCGCAACCTCTTTTCCGAAGGGGAGCTGGCCGCGGATTCAGTTGTTAAGGAATTCTTAACCACTGCGGCGGACGGGAAAAACTACCGGACGAAGTTTTACAATCTCGATGTGATCATCTCCGTCGGCTACCGGGTGAAGTCGCTGCGGGGCACGCAATTCCGCATCTGGGCGACGCAGCGGCTGGAGCGCGGGGCTCCGTCCCCGCCCGAGGCAACGGAGGGCGTGCGCACGGAGGAAATTCGTGGGATGGGGACACGCGCGGACGGAGCCGCGCGCTCCACGGCGCAGGTGCCGGGCAGACGTTCATCTCACTTTAAACATGCGAGGCGGGCTCCGGCGCACCCGGCACCGGTGGAAAGATTCAATGAGCCTGTGATCGTCTGGATGACGGTTTGCACGGAAGGGCGGAAACCGATTTTGGCCTGTCCCGAAGCTCACGATCTTTTGCGCGAAGCGTGGGCGACGGCGGATCGGTGGCTGGTGGGGCGGTATTTGCTCATGCCCGATCATGTGCATCTCTTTTGCGCTCCAGGCGTGTCTCCAGCAGTGCCTCTGATGCGGTGGGTGGTGTTTTGGAAATCCTACATTTCGAATCACTGGCCTCGAGAGGAGGAGACAGTCTGGCAGCGAGATTTCTGGGATACGCAATTGCGGCGACACGAGAGCTATTCGGGAAAATGGGAATACACGCGGATGAATCCGGTGCGTGCGGGGCTGGTAAAGACGAGTGAGGAGTGGCCTTATCAAGGCGAACTGAATCAGCTCCAATGGTGACGGCGACGGTCCCATCGGCATGGAGCGCGGGGCTCCGTCCCCGCGGGTGCGCAGGCACGGGGGACTTAGGCGTGAGCGAGTCGGGCGGGGACGGAGCCCCGCGCTCCAGCGCTGGAGCGCGCGGCTCCGTCCGCGCCCGAACGCTTTCCATTTGCACAAGATGAAGTTTCAATTCGACGCGCGGCAGCAATATCAGCTCGACGCAATCGGGGCCGTGGTGGGGTTGTTTCGCGGACAGCCGCCGGCGGGTGGCACGTTTGAATTGCAGCCGGATGCCTTCGGCGGGCAATTGCTCGACCGCCTCGGCGTGGCGAACTCGCTCGATATTTTCGGATACGCGGCTTTTGGACAATCTGCGCGCTGTGCGTCGCGAGAGCGGGCTCGAAACGGAAGAGAAGCCGACGGAAAAGCTGGCGGCAGACGAGATTCTTGGCACGCGTAACTTCTCCGTGGAAATGGAGACGGGCACGGGGAAGACCTACGTTTATCTCCGCACGATCCACGACCTGCACCGCGAGTATGGGTGGAGGAAATTCGTGATTGTGGTGCCGAGCGTGGCGATCCGGGAGGGCGTGATGCAAAGCCTGCGGGTGACGGCGGAGCATTTCGCGACGCTGCACGGTAACGTGGCGATGGACTCGTGGGTTTATGATTCGGCGCAGGTGTCGCGGCTGCGGCAGTTCGCGGTGAGCAATCAACTCCAGGTGCTCGTGATGAACATTCAGGCGTTCACGCGGGATGAGAACGTGGTGCGGCGGGAGAGCGACCGGATGCAGGGCCGGAAGCCGATCGAGTTCATCCAGCAATGCCGGCCGATCGTGATCATGGACGAGCCGCAGAATATGGAGAGCGAGATTGCGCGGAAGGCGATTGCGTCGCTCCATCCTTTGCTCACGCTGCGCTACTCGGCCACGCATCGGAACATCCACAACCTCGTCTATCGGCTCGATCCGGTGCGCGCCTACGACTTGCGGCTGGTGAAGCGGATCGAGGTGTCATCGGTGACGGACACGGGCGATTTCAACCGGCCGTATGTGGCGCTCGGAAGTGTGACGGCGGCGCGGACGGGGCTTTCGGCGAAGGTGACGCTCGACGTGGAGCTGGCGACCGGGGTGAAGCGCAAGTCAGTGACGCTGCGGCGCAATGGCGACGACCTCTTTTCCTTGTCGGGAAAGCGGGAGATTTATCGCGGCTACACCGTGACGGAAATCAACGCGGAGAGCGGTTTCGTGTCGTTCGGCAACGGCACGCGGCTGCGCTCAGGCGAGGCCCAAGGCGGTCACAACGACGCGGTGCTGCGGGAGCAGATCAAGGAGACGGTGAGCGAGCATTTCAAAAAAGAGCTGGCTCTGCGCGGGCGGGCGGACGGGGAGCGGATCAAGGTGCTCTCGCTCTTTTTTTCGACCGCGTGGCGCACTACGCAGCGGCGGAGGGGAAGATTCGGACGTGGTTCGAGGAGGTATATCGCGAGATCGCGGCGATGCCGGAATTCGCCGAGCTGGAGCGCGGGGCTCCGCCCCCGCGAGGAGGGATTTCAGAAGGGGGACTGGCGGGGACGGAGCCCCGCGCTCCAGTACCGGTCGAGCAGGTGCATGGCGGGTATTTCGCCAGCGACAAGGACGGGCCGAAGGATTCAAAGGAGGGGAAATCGACGAAGGCCGATGACGACGCTTACCGGCTCATCATGCAGGCGAAAGAGGAGCTGCTTTCGCCCGACGTGCCGCTGCGTTTCATCTTCTCGCACTCCGCGCTGCGCGAAGGCTGGGACAATCCGAACGTCTTCCAGATTTGCACGCTGCGCCAAGGCGAGAGCGAGATTCGCAAGCGGCAGGAAATCGGGCGCGGGCTTCGGCTCGCCCGGATCGAAAACGGGCAACGCTGCGACGACCCGCAGGTGAACCGGCTCACGGTGATTGCCAGCGAGAGCTTCGCGGACTTCGCCGGAAAGCTGCAAAAGGAGATGCTGGACGAATGCGGGGTTTCGTTCGCGGGACGCATCGCAGACAAGCGTGACCGATTCAAACGAACGCTGAACCGGCGCGTATATCTCGACCCGGAATTTGAGAAACTGTGGAAGCGCATCAGCGATAAGACCCGCTACCGAGTGGAGTTCGCGACGCCGGAGATCGTGGCGTCCGCCGCGAAACTCTTCCGGGAGATGACGGGCGTGTCGCAGCCGCAAATCTCGGTTACGCGAGCGGCGGTGACCTTCACAACCGCAGGAGTCGAAGAAAGCCCACGAGCGGCGCGGACGGTGCCGCTCGCCGCCTACCGCCCCGCGATGCCGGACGTGATCGGCTACCTGCAACGCGAGACCGAACTCACGCGCTCCACCGTCGCCGAGATTCTCGCCGCCTCGGGTCGTATCGAGGACGCGCTCAAGAATCCGCAGGAATTCATGGAGCAAGCAGCCAGCGCCATTCAGCAAGCGAAACGGGAGTCGATGGTGGACGGGATCAAATACGAACGCATCGCCGGGCAAAGCTACGAGATGAGGCTTTTCGAGAATGACGAAATCGAAGGCTACCTGAGCCGCATGGTGCAGGTGAAAAAGTCCATCTATGACGTGGTGGAATACGACTCGGAACTGGAAAAGGAAGTCGCCCAAGCTCTCGACGCACGGTGCGAGCCCGGCGGCGACATCGAGCTTTTCGTAAAGCTGCCGCGCTGGTTCGTGGTGGATACGCCGCTCGGCGACTACAATCCCGATTGGGCTCTCGTGAAGAAGGGCAGCCCGAAATTGTATCTCGTCCGCGAAACGAAAAGCTCCACCGATCCGAGCAAGCTGCGCCCGGATGAACGGTTGAAGGTGCGATGCGGCATGGCGCATTTCGACGGGTGTCTGCGCGTGCCTTACAAGTTGGTGGCATCGGTGGAGGACTTGGACTGAGCCCGGCGCAGCGCACCAGCGTATTCAATACGCACACGTAATACTTGTTCCTTCGCTTGGGTGTCGTTACGATCGGCACGTGCCTGCCCTCGGTAATCAAAAATGGGAACGATTCGCGCAGCTCGCGGCGATGGGAAAGGGTGGTTCGGATGCTTACCGGGAAGTGTATGGCGCGAGTCCCAACGCGGCGAATGCGAACGCGGCGCGGCTGCTAGTGTGGTGAGCGATTAGTTCGCTTACAAAGCGAAGCAACGCGATCGAGGATCAATTCGGCGGTGGCGGTCCAGATAAAGGGCTTTGGCGCACGG
>JAYVPW010000050.1:0-8919 GCA_043777315.1 Spartobacteria bacterium
CGGCTCGCTACGCTCGCCTTCGCGCCGCCGCTCCCGCAGGGGAGCTGGGCATTGCGAAGGAAGAGCAATTTACAGAAAGACTTTTACACCCCCCGACGATTGGGGTGCGCTCCGAGTTTGCGCCAGCTTTTGGACTGCACCAGTCCTCTGGCGCTTTGCTCCGGCGGCCCCCAAAAGCGGCAGAGGACTGCCGCAGTCCAAAACGCTCCGCGCCAGCAGTCCGATTTTCAGCAGCGTTTGGTATCAGTTCTTCGGATTCAGCACCCCGAGTCCGCGCATCCACTGCTCCGCGCGTTGCGGCCAGGTGCTGACGTTTTTGTCGGACGCGCGCAGCCCGTAGCCATGCCCGCCGCTCGGATAAATGTGCAGTTCGGCCGGTACGCCAGCTCGTTTCAGCGCGAGGTAATAAAAGAGCGTGCTCTCGATGAAGCCTTTGTCGTCCTCGGTTTGAACGATGAAGGTCGGCGGCGTTTGCGCCGTGATTTTCAGCTCCGGTGAAGGCGTCTCCGGCTGCTCTTTTTTCGTGAGGTAGGCGGGATAAACGAGCACGGCGAAATCGGGACGCGCACTCTCTTTATCGGCGTCGTCGAGCACGTCGTAGCTGCGCTTTTCGTCGCCCGTGCTCAGCGCCGCGGCGAGGTGGCCGCCCGCCGAAAAGCCGAGCACGCCGATGCGCGCCGGGTCGATCTTCCATTCTTTCGCGCGGCTGCGGACGAGCCCGATCGCGCGCTGCGCGTCCTGCAGCGGCGGGGCGAAATGGTCGCCCTCTTTCGGCGCGGGGACGCGATATTTCAGAAGCACGCCGGTGACGCCGATCGAGTTCAGCCACTCGCAAATTTCCGTCCCCTCCAAGTCCCACGCGAGGATGTTGTAGCCGCCGCCGGGGCAGACGATCACCGCCGCGCCGGTCGCTTTTTCACCGCTCGCGGGAAAGAGCGTGATGCTCGGCTTCGAGACTTCGCCGAGGCGGATGACCGATTTGCCAGCCTTGGGAACCGCGTCCGGCTTGGTCGTGTCATGCTCCTCGCCGGTCGCGGCGATGATGCCCGGCGCGCCGTTTGGCCAGAGGAGAATCGGCTCGGCGGCAAGAACGGATACCGCGGCGAAGAGAGAGGCGAAAACGAGCGCAGGAATGGGCTTCATGCCGCCAGACGGAACCGGGTTCCGCGGATGAACGCAACGCCGTCGCGTGGAGGGGCTCCACCAACTCCCCCTTTTTTCCCGAAAATCCTCGTATAAAATGCGCCCTGTTTGTGGGGTTCCGGCAAGAGCCACTCCAGTCGTGACGATCAAACGCACTCCCTGTTCGAGCGTGGCGACAACCGCCGGCGAGTTGCTGATCGTTGCCGCCCTCGCTCTTGGGATCGCGGCTCTTTTGCCATCCGCGGAAGGAGTCAGTGCGACTTGGAATGGCACCACGGATTCAAACTGGTCCACCCCGACGAACTGGAGCGCCACGCCGGTGCCGGGGACGGGCAACACGGCGACCTTTGCCAATGCGGGCAACGGCCATACGACTCTTTCCATTGCGAGTGTTTTCATCACGAACGTGCTCTTCGATACGGCGAATGCGGCGGCCTACACCATCGGCGCTGGGGGTGTGAATGTGCAGACCCTCCTCCTGGACCCCGGCGCGGCGATCACGGTGAACTCGACCGTCACCAACAATCAGACTTTCAACGCCGGCCTGATCCTCGGCCCAAACGCGGCGGCCTCGAATTATACGTTCACGAACTCGAGCCTCACGGCGACGCTCACGTTCGCGGGCAGCATCAACGGCGGCAACGGCCCGGCCAAGACCATCGTGGTCACTGGGGCGGGCAACGGTGCGATCTCCGGCGCGATCAGCAATGGCGGCGCGGCGGCAGTGGCCGTGAGCAAGACCGGTTCCGGCACTTGGGTGCTCTCGGGCGCGAACACCTTCACCGGAGCGCTCACGGTGTCGAGTGGCACGCTCTCCATTCCCACGATCAACGACGCAAGTGCGAATGGCCCGCTCGGGAATAGCGCCACGTCTGTGACCCTCGGTAGCGCGGGCGGCATTTCCGGCACCTTGGAATACACAGGCGCGACCGCCAGCAGCAGCAAGAGATTCACGCTGGCGGCGGGCGGCACCGGCGTTTTCCAGATCGATACGGCGGCGACGAGTCTCACGCTGTCGGGAGCCATCGATGGCGCGGGAGCCTTGACCAAGACGGGCCCGGGCACGCTCTTCTTGTCGCCCAATTTCAACAACAGCAGTTACTCCGGCGGCACGACGATCTCCGGCGGCACGCTCGCCCCGGTCTTGAACACCGCGCTCGGCTCCGGCGGGCTGACGATGAATGGAGGCACCTTGTCGTCCACGCTATCTGGCGGCCAGGTGGTCGTGAACGACGCTGTGATTAATCCCGTCGCCGGCAATACCTTCGACTCCTCCACTGGCAGCATCTTGGTTTTAAACCTGACGGGCAGCGGGACGGTCACGAAGATCGGCAACCGCGAGCTTTTTCTCGGCACCACGAACATTTTCACCGGCAAGCTGATCACGAGTGTTGGAACCACCACGATCGGCGGCGGGAGCGCGAGCGCCACCTGGGGCGTGGCGGCTGGCGCGTTTTTTGGTCAACAGCGCGTTTGGTTCGTCCTTTACCTTATCGCTGGGAGCCTTGTCGGGAGCCGGTGCGGTCGGGAACAGCGTAAATCTGGGCGCTGGTGGCGACGTGAACTTTTCCATCGGTGGGAACGATGCGAGCACGACCTTTAGCGGCACGATCAAGAACGATGTGGATGATCGAACCGGGACAACCGCCGACGTGACCAAGGTCGGCATCGGCACGCTGACACTGTCAGGCATTAACCCCTACACCGACCGACCGAGGTGGCGAACGGGACGCTCGCGCTCACCGTGGCGGGAGCGATCTCAGGCAGCTCCAAAATCACCGTGGACACCGGCGCGATTCTCGCGCTCGGGGGAACCAGCGGACTCGATCGCATCGGCAACGCGATTCCCCTCACGCTCGCCGGAGGCACCTTCAGCACCGAGGGTCAGAGCAACGACGCCGAAACACTCGGCACCTTCGCGCTCAGCGCCAATTCCACCATCGACTTCGGCATCGGCCTCGGCGACTCGCTGCTTTTCGCCGGCGTCGGCACGCACGGCGCGGGAACCAAGCTCTCGATCCTGAACTGGAGCGGCACGCCAAACCAAGCCGGCGGCGTGTCGAGCGACCGGCTGATTTTCAACGGAGCGAGCATCGGTGCCTTCACGAGCCTCTACAATCAAGCCGATGTTTCCTTCAACGGCGCGAACGGCTTCCTCGCGATTCAATACGACGCGACGCACTACGAGATCGTCGCCATCCCCGAGCCTTCGATTCCGGCATTGTTCGCCGCCGCACTGTTCAGCTTCGCCGGTTTCCGCCGGCGCGTCGCCTGCCGCCGCTAGATGCAGACGAAAGTGCGCCCGTGGGCTGCGGGGTTGAGCGTCTTTGTGCTTCAGCCTTACCCGGGCGGAGGTGCCGAGAGGTCGAAGATTTCGCCCCACTCGCCGGCCGCGATCCGCGTCGCTGTCGTTCTCCACGGTTGGGTTGAATCGGCGAATTCGTCGCGCTCGGTGACGCCCCAGAAAACGTAGCGGACGCCGAGGCGCGCGGCGATTTCGCGCCAGTCGGAGGCACCGTTCATCAGCGCGGTCACGGCCTTTTTTCGCTCCGCCCAATCGACGTATCCGTGGCTCCAGACGTGGCCTTCATAGCCCATCGCCATCGGGCGTCCGGCGAGCAGGAGCGGATGATCGAAGGTCGGTGAACCGACGAAAACCGCATCGAGCGGCAGCGTGCGCACTGCTCGCGCGACGCCGTCGATTTCCGAGCGCAGCGCGATCTCGTGTCCGACATGCGCAGGGCCGAGGCCGCCGAGCAGCGAGACGAAGCCGGAGAAGAAAAGAGCGACGCACGCGGCGATCCGCGCGGGGGCGGGCCAGCGGGCGATCAGTTCGCTCCAGAGCGCCGGGAGGATCGCGAGATAAGACCAGAGCATCAGCTTCGTGTTGTCCCATTCCCACGGCGCGAATTTCACGAAGCAGCAGAGCAAAAAAACGAACAGCGACGGGGCGACGATCGCGGTCGGCCAGCGCGCGTTTTTATTTTTGAAAAGCCTGACGCCGAGCAGGCCGACGAGCAGCGGCAGGATCCCGAAATTCAGCGGCCAAAACAGCAGCGCGGCCCACAGCCGGGCAGGCTCGCCGAAATGCGCGAGACACCACGCGACGAACGGCTCGTCGTCCCACATCCAGCCTGCTTTCCAGCCGAGCGCGGAGGTGCCTTTGAGCATCCCGGTCACGAGCAGCACGAGCGCGGTCGCGGGGACGAAGGCCGCGCCGATCAAGGCGGCAAGCGGCTTCCGGGCCGGTGCCTGGATCGCGAGCCAGACGCCGAGCACGAACGAGAGGAACAAAAACGTGTGCAGATGAAACAGCGGCATCGAGGCGTAGAGCAGCACCTCGCCCCACGCCGGCAGCCGCCACTCGCTTTCGTTTTCCGAGAAAAAACGCGCGCGCCAACTGCACAGCAGCGCGAGCCCCGCGGGCAGCGCGAAGAGCAGTCCGCGCTGCGTGACGAAGAGCGCGAGCGGGATGCTCTTCCACGCGGCGTCGGACTGAAAATCGACGAGCTCCAATTTCCAAAAACAGGCGAATCCGAGCAGCCCGCCATTGCACAAAAATCCGGCGAGCACAAACCCGCGACCCCAGTGCCAGAGCGCGACGCCGGTCAGCACGCAACCCGCGAGGCCGACCCAAATCAGCCCGCGAATGAGGTCCACGCCGGCGAGTAAAAGCAGGGTGTTGAAAAGGTCGATCCCGAGCGGATACGTGAGCTTCGCGCCGGCGTAGATCGGGTTCTCCGGCCAGAAAGGCACGCCGCTCGCGAGCTCCCGGATGTAGGTAATGTGCAGCGACATGTCGCCGAGATTGTTCGGCGAGAGAACCTTGATGGAGTTCTGATCGCGGAAGATCAGCCACAGAAATGCGCGCAGTGAAAAGAGCGCGAAAAGCACGATCGCGGCCCAGCCCCACGGGCCCGGATTTTTCCACCGCAACGGCTCGCGGCGCGTCTGCCAGAGAGCGTTGGCGGCGACCAGCGCGCCGAGGCCGAGAGCGAGAAAAGCACTCGATTCGCGCAGACCGCCGCGTGCGAAACCGAGCACGATCGCGGCGAGTGCGGAGCTGCTGACGGCATATAAAATGGCGGCGAGAAAATTCATGTTCACTCGAACTTCAGCGCCGGCCGGAACTCCGCGGTGCGACCGGGAAAGCACGCGCGGAACGTCGTCTCGCGCAGATACAAAACGGACGCCTCCGCCGAGCTGCCGCGGAGCTTCACGGTCGCTTTGAAATACGTGTCGGTGAGCTTCGGCTCGATCTTCTCCACGAATCCCTCGTCGATGAGCAGGAACTCGCCGTCATCGACCTTCTCTGGCACATGCTCTTCGTCGCCGATGTTCACGCGCGTGAAGTCGCCGAGCAGCCAGGCGAACGGATGTTGCTCGGCCGCGACGAGGTATCCGATGAGGTGGAAATTGCTCGGATCGCGCGCGGCAAGGTCGTGCAGCGGCTGCATGAGTTTGTTCACGTCGAGCGTCGTCTGGACATAGACGTAGGGCTCCGCTTCGTCGGTGAAATCGCGGAAATTCAGCAGGCACGTCGCGCACAGCGAATACGCGCCGACCGCCGCGGCCAGCACGCCGACGATCCATCGATCCGCGCGGTCGAGCGCGCGATCGAGCGCGATGCCGAAGAGAAAAAGAAACGGCCACATCAGCACGATCAGGCACCACGGAGTTTTGTAAGCGACGAGGCTGTAGGCGGTCAGCGCGCCGACGCCGTAGATCGCGAAATAGCGGACCGGGCGCCGCGTCCCCGGCAGCAAAACGAACGGAGCGGCGACGAGTCCGAGCAGCGTGGGCCACTCGTATCGGGCGAGGAGCGTGAGCCAATAATTGCTCGTGAAAACGTCCTTGAAGCCGTGCGCAAAAAAGGCGGCGAATCCTCCCTTCCAGAATTGCCACAGCCACAATTTTTCGTGCCCGGTTTCGCCACCGGTGCCGGTGGCGATCCACGCCGAAAACGTCTGCCAAAGTCCTGGCAACGACGCCCAATCGAGCAACCCACCCGTGTAGAAAAACAGGATCGCCAGCCAGCCGATGATCACCGCATTTCCGAGATCATCACGGACCCATCGCTGCCGCGTGATCAAGGCTGGCGCTGACTTCGACGCCTGCTCGAGCGCGAGCAACGCGGGCACGGCGAGCAGCATCGCGACCCCGTGGATCACGTAGGTTTCCTTCGTCAAAATCATGCCGGTGAAGCCGAGGACGACCGCCCACAAATGCCGGCGTTCACCTTCCCTCCCAAGCCCGGCGAGCCCCCAAACCGTGATCATCAAAAAGAGGAGCAGCCACGTCTCGTGGATGGCGTAGCGCCCGTAAAAAACCATCCCCGGCGAGATCGCCATCGCCAGCGCGGCGAACTGACACGCTCGCCGGCCGAAGTGCGGGCGGAACATCAGCACGAGCGCGACGCACGCCGTGCTCGCGAGCGCGAGCGGCAGGCGCAGCGCCCACGCGTGCCGCCCGAGCAGCGTCTGCGCGACGAACAAAATGTAAAAGTGGAGCGGCCCGTGGAAGTTCGTCGGGTCGTAATGGTAGAAGCCCTGCGTCGTCATTTGATCGACGAACCAGCCGTTCACGCCTTCGTCGAAATGCGGCGGCTTCACCTCCAGCCACGCGACCCGCAGCACGAGTGCGAGGAGCACGATCGCGGCGGAAATCCAGCTCTCGTGCATCGTCCGCGCAGGCTGATGCGCACAGGCTTCAGCGGCGATTTCAGATGGGGTCAGGACGGGGGCGGCCACGCGGGCGAAGCAGCTATCACGCGGCCCCGCGCGGCTCAACTTGAACCGCGCAGCTCCGCCGTCGGACCGGGCGGAGGATGAAACAGGAAAACAGAAAAACAGGAAACACGGCGGGCAGGGATGCGACTCTCATTTTCTGTTTTCCTGTTTTCCTGCTCACTCCGTTTTCCCGCCGCTGCTACATCCTCGCGCCGAATGCCGCCCCATCTTTCGATCGTGATCCCCGCGTGGAATGAGGCCGCGCGCCTGCCCGGCGCGCTCGCGGAGTTGACCACGTTTTGCGCGGCGCTTCCCTTCGACGCGGAAGTGCTCGTGGTCGTCGAGCCCGGCAGCGACGGGACGCCGGGACTCGCGCGGGCGCACGCGGCGCGGCACGCGGGGTTTCAGGTGATCGAAAACGCGGTGCATCGGGGCAAGGGTTGCGCCGTCCGCACCGGCATTTTGCGGGCGCGGGGGGAGCACGTTTTTTACATGGACGCCGATCTCAGCGTGCCATTGCGGGAAGTGACGGCGTTCCTCGGGCACTTCGCCGCGCATCCCGAGGCGCACGTCTTGATCGGAAATCGGGCGCACGCGCGGAGCCGCATCACGCGCCGCCAATCGCTGCTGCGCCAGCGGATGGGCCAGCTCTTCAACCGCCTCCTCCAGTCCCTCGCGCTCGTCTCCCTGCACGACACGCAGTGCGGTTTCAAAGCCTTTCGCCGCGATGCCGCACGCGAGATTTTCACCCGCCAGACCCTCGACGGGTTCGCCTTCGACGTGGAGGTGCTGCTCCTCGCCGATCGGCTCGGGTACAAGATCGCCGACCTTCCCGTCGAATGGACCAACTCGCCCGAATCGAAGGTCCACATCCTCCGCGACAGCCTCGCGATGCTGCGCGACACCACGCGCGTGCGGCGGCTCGTCGATCGCGCCGTCGGTCCCGTGAAATAGTTGGCGCGCTCCGGGACCGCTGCTAAAACCGCGCGCTTCATGCGTCTTCTCGTCACCGGCGGCTGCGGCTTTATCGGCAGCAATTTCATCCGGCACGTCCTCCAGCACTTCGGTCCGGCGATGATCAGCAACGTCGATGCGCTCACGTATGCCGGCAATCCCGCGAACCTCGCGGGAGTCGCCGAGGAGTTCGGGGAACGCTACGAATTTTACAAAGCGGACATCTCCAACCGCGCGCAAATGGATGCGCTGATGGCGAAGCATCAGTTCTTCGCGGTCGTGAATTTCGCGGCGGAATCGCATGTCGATCGCTCGATCGATTCGGCGGAAAACTTCATCCACACGAACATCGTCGGCACCTCCGTGCTGCTCGAATGCGCGCGGCGTCACGGCGTCCGGCGCTTTCTCCAAGTCTCGACGGACGAGGTGTACGGCTCGCTCGGGCCGGAGGGGAAATTCAGCGAGACCTCGCCGCTCGACCCGAGCTCGCCCTACTCGGCAAGCAAGGCCAGCGCTGATTTGCTGGCCCTCGCGCATCACCACACGTACGGGCAGGAGGTCGTGATCACGCGCTGCTCGAACAACTACGGGCCGTATCAATTCCCCGAAAAACTGATCCCGCTGATGATCCTGAATGCGCTGCGCGACCTGCCGCTGCCGGTCTATGGCGACGGCTTGAATGTGCGCGATTGGATCCACGTCGAGGATCATTGTGCCGCGATTTTCGCGGTCCTTTTGGAAGGCAAACCCGGCCAAGTTTACAACGTCGGCTCCGACGGCGAGATGCGGAACATCGACGTGGTGAAGATGATTTTGAAGCACCTCGGCAAGCCCGAGAGCCTGATCAAATACGTGCCGGACCGCCTCGGCCACGACCGCCGCTACGCGATCGATTCGACCAAAATGCACACGCAGCTCGGGTGGAAGCCGCTGCACGATCACGAGCAGGGCATCGGGGAGACGATCGACTGGTACTTGAAAAATCGCGCGTGGTGGGAGCCGCTGCTGAGATGAGGGGGAGAACGTCGAACGTCGAACGTCGAACGTCGAACGTCGAAGTGTTCCAGCCGCGCGTCTTTTCCCTACTTCGACG
>JAYVPW010000051.1:0-31339 GCA_043777315.1 Spartobacteria bacterium
CTCCTTGAACTCGGGGGTGTAACGCTGATAGGTCTTCTGACTCATGATGGACGATGGCTTGTTGGTTTGGCCTTGGTCCAGGAATCTAGCGCACCTCACTCGGCACCGAGGGTGGCTGGCTGGGTTGGGCCGTGGCCGGCCCTGGCTTGCTTGATCCATTCACCCAGCGACCAGGCCGAGACGCCCAGATCGCGGGAGATTTCGCCCTGGCTGCGTCCACCGAGGACGAGCGCAATGGCCTTCTCCTTGAACTCACGGTCGTAACGCCGACCAATTTGCTGATTGCTGATATGACTGTGTTTTCCTTCCCCAAACCCCTGTCCGCAATTTCAAAGAAAGCTCACAGAGTCGCTGACGAGGCCGTCCCAGCGGGCGCCGGGTGTGTCCCAGCGGAGGGGCTGGCCGTTGGGGAGGATTTGATCGTACCGCAGGGGTTCCGCCATGAGGGAGGGGGGAAGCAGAGCTTCCAAGACAAGCGCGTTTCCAAGATGGAGCTTGGGAACGAGGGGGTTGTAGGGCAGCCGCTTCGGTTGCCCGGGGGCAGGCGGGGTGCCCGCCTACGAAGCAATCGCGGGAAGATGGCACGATTGTCATGGACCATTCTTTTGACGACGGGCGCGGCGGTCTTACTTGTTGCTCGGGTTCTTTTCCCCTCCCGACTATGCAAAATCGTCTCTTTATTCTCCCGCTCGTGCTTTTACTCCAGCTCTGCGGGGCTCGGGCGGATGAGTTTTCCAATCTGACGAGTTCGTTCGGGACGGTGACGACGCTGGCGGGGATTCATCAGGCGACGACGACGGATCCGATAACGCTGCTCGCGTACAATTTCTGGACGCCGTCGATGGAGGGGATGCCGGCGAATTCGTCGTCGGTGTCGCTTTCGAATCCGCATATCGCGGCGGCGGATGCGCTGGGGAATGTCTATATCGCGGATAAGGCGAGCCATGCGGTGCTGAAGATCACGCTGGATGGGACGATCCATACGTTTGCGGGGACGCATGTGCAGGGGTTCAATGGGGATGGGCCGGCGCTGGCGACGACGCTGCAGATCAATAATCCGAATGGGCTTTTCGTGTTTCCGGATGGGACAGTGTATCTGCTGGACCCGGGGAATCACCGCATCCGGCGGGTGGGGGCGGATGGGATGATGACGACGATCGTGAATGACCCGGACCCGAATTGGTATCCGTCGGGGCGGGCGCTGTGGGTGAGCCGGGATGAGCAGCTCATTTATTACACGAATGAATTTGCGCCGGTGCCGCCGAGCATCATCGCGGATGGTGCGACGGTGAAGCGGTGGACGCCGGCGGGGGGGATTCAGACGATTTGCAGCAAGGGGGTGGGGTTCCGCAATCCGGGAAATCTCGCGGTGAATCCGGTGGACGGGAAACTGTATGTTTGCGACCGGGCGGAGGAGGATACGACGCGGGTGGCGACCGGGCTCTGGCGCATCAATGGAATCGACGATCGGACGCGGATGACCGGGAATATCAACGCGTTTTACGTCACGCCGAATGATGGGCAGCCGGCGCTGGACTGCTTCATCGAGCAGCCGCGGGGGATCGCGTTTCTGGCGAACGGGGCCTACTACCTTTGCGGGCACAGGAATGGGAGCGTCTGGTACGTGGATACGGGCGGGCTGCTGCACAAGGTCATCCAGGGGAAGGGGTCGAAGGACGATTCTTACAACATCGCGGGGCAGCATCCGCCGCTGCTGGGGATCAATTACATCAATCAGCCGCGGGCGATCACGCTCTCGCCGAATGGCAATCTGCTGGGGGTGTCGAATGACAGCGGCTATGTCTGGAGCGTGAAAAGCGTCGCGCCGCCGGTGCTGCCGCTGGACCTGAAGGCGGTGTTGCGAAATGGGAGCGGGCTGCGGCTCGGCTGGAGCGGTCTGCCCGAGCGCGCGTATGTGATCGAGCGGACGGCGACGCTGGAGCCGCCGAACTGGCAGACGATCGGGGCGACTTCGGGGCCGGGCGGGTTGGAGGAGTTCACGGACCTCGCGGCGGGGGCGCTGCCGCAGTCCTTTTACCGGCTCTCGCCGCCGCGTTGATCAGTGCGAAAACTTCGGCCAAGTCGCGGAAAACCGCGCAATCGGCGGGGAAGATAACCGCGGCGGTCGCGGCGGTCGCGGCGAAGAAGAGAACGGCAATACTGGATCTGGCTTTGCTTTTCGCCGCGCCCGCTGCGCCCGCCGCGGTTCTCTTTCGGCGAGGATTTATGCGCGCTGTTAGAAGCGCAGGGAGAGGCCGAGGCCGCCGCCGGCGTTGAGGACGTCGTAGTCGAAGGCGGCTTCGTTCGAGCGGTTCAGGCCGAGGAAGGTAGAGCCGGAGACGGCGGCCCAGTGGGTGATTTCGTAACGGAGGGCGAGGGAAAGGGTCTGGTTGTGATCGTGGCGGGAGCCTTCTTCGCGGTAATTGAAGAAGCCGTAGCGGTAGAAAAGATCGGCCTGCACGGCGCGCGTCGCCTGGACGTGATAGCCCGCGAAGACGCTGTATTCATCCCGCTGGAGACGGGCGCCGGGTCGGCGAATCCGAACTGCGCGGACGCCCCGAGGAAGACGCCGTGCGCCCGGCTGAAAGCCCACGCTTTCTGCCCGCCGAGGGTGATCGTGTGGTTCTGGAAAAAGGTGTCGCCGCTGTGCGCGCCGATGAGTTCGGTGAAATTGTAGCGGGCGAAAAGCGCGACGCCGCCGAGCTGCTGCGGGGTCCAAGTCACGCCCGCGCCGGCGTCGATGCTGTTGAAATCGAGGACGCCGAATTCGTTGTAGCGAAAGAGCGCGCCGCGGACGGTGGCCTCGACTTGCACCGTGCTGGAGAGCGTCTGTCGATAGGCGAGGCCGAAGTTCGCCACGAAAAACGCGTCGCTCTAGGCGTCGCGCCGCGCGAGGGCGACGTTGCTCGTGAAGAACGCCGACGCTTCCGCGAAGGCGGTGAACGGCTTGTTCCGCTCGGGACGTTTCAGAATTTGCTGCGTGCCGAAAGCGTCGTCGCCGCCCGCCTCGCCCGAGACCCCGAGCTCGCCCGCCGCGACGCTGGTGCGCGGCTGCGCGGGCGCATTCGGGAGGCTGAATTGCCGCGCCTGCTCGACCCGCGATGGCGTGGTCTGCGCGAGCGCCGCCGCCGCCGTGAAGATCGCCGTGAGGCAGAGGGCTGTTCGGGGAGTCATGGTGGAGCGGGGCTTTAGCAGCGCGCGTGCCGGTCGGCGCGCGGCGATTTGCGCGCAGCGCCCCTTCCAAACCGGTCATCCTGAGCGAAGCGCGGCTTTGCGCGCGCAGTCGAAGGACCTCTTACTATTTCTCCTCCCCCCTCGTATCGCGCGCGGCGGGGGGAAAGTAAGAGGTCCTTCGACTCCGCTTCGCTCATCAGCCTCAGCACCACGCTGGTGCTGCTCCTCCAGTGGCGCGACGCGGAGCCGCTGGTGCGCGCGGAGGAATTCACCGCCGACTTTGCCGCGCGCCTCGGCCGCAAAGCGCCGCGCGATCCCGCGCTCGTTTTCCTCGCGATCGACAACGCCTCCGTCAGCCTCGACGCGATCGACCTCGAGCCACTCTACGATCTTCGCGCCGCCGACCTCGCCGGCCTGCTCGCGTTCCTGCTCTGGCTGAAACTCCCGCGCCCGCTGGTCCGCGCGCTCGGCCTCTTCATCGCCTGCGAAGCCGTCCTCGCGATCACTTTCGCGATCTGGAATTGGGGCGATCTTTTGCTCCCCGCCGTCGCCCCGCTCGGCGCGCTCGGCATCGGCGGCATCGGCGGATTGATCTGCGATCTCGTCACCGAGCGGCGCGGAAAAGGCCGCGTCCGGCAGACCCTCGAGCGCTACGTCTCGCACAATGTCGTCAGCGAATTGCTCGAAAATCCCGCCGCCTACACGCGCTCGCTCGGCGGCATCGTGAAGCCGGCGACGATCCTCTTTTCCGACATCCGCAACTTCACCCGCGTCAGCGCCGAAACCGATCCGCACCTGCTCGTCGCGCAGCTCAACGAATATATCACCGCGATGGTCGAATGCGTTTTCCGCTTCAACGGCACGCTCGACAAATTCATCGGCGACGCCGTCATGGCCGTCTGGGGAAATGCCGCCAGCGCCGGTCCCGCCGCCGACGCCCGCAACGCCGTCCGCTGCGCACTCGCGATGCGCGATGAGCTGGGAAAGCTGAATGCAGGCTGGTCCGCAGCCGGCCGCCAGCCGCTCGAGATCGGCATCGCGCTGAACCACGGCGACGTGATCGTCGGCAATATCGGCTCCCCGCAGCGCATGGAATTCACCGTCATCGGCGACGCCGTGAACGTCACTTGGCGCCTCCAGGAGCGCACGAAAATCCACCGCTCCGACCTCCTCGTCGGCGAAAGCATGACGGCCCTGATCGCCCCTGATTTCGCCACCGAACCGCTCGGCCAGATCAAAGTCGGCGAGCTGATCGAGACGAAATACGCGCGCGTCCTCACCGACGTGCCTGTTGTCGCTGACAGCGCGGATTTAGAACTCGTCGCCTCGGAATTTTAGCCACGGAACCACACGGAAAAGACACGGAAGTAGGGGACGCAGAATTTGGAGCAGGAATCTATGAAGCCAGGAAAAGAGCGGGGCGTGAGCGTCTCCTTCTTCTCCGTCTGTTTCCTGGCTTACCGCTTCAAAATCCGCAGACCTTCCGTGTCTTTCCGTGTGGTTCCGTGTGGTTCCGTGGCTAAATTCCGAACGCATCTCTGCGTTGCGCGCCGCCGTGAATTGACTTTCCGCCCGCGCGATTTCCCCGGCACACTCGCGGGCAATGAGGTTCATCCGCGACATTCACGAAGCCTGCCGCGCGGCGGGACGGCCCGCGATTTCCTTCGAGTTCTTCCCGCCGAAAACCGACGAGGGCGACCGCAATCTGCTCGAGAAAACCATCCCCGCGCTGATGACCTTGCGCCCGGATTACTGCTCCGTGACCTACGGCGCTGGCGGCAGCACCCGCGAGAAAACGCTCGGCATCGTGGACCGCATCCAGCGCGACCACGCGCTCCCGGCGATGATGCACCTCACCTGCGTCGGCTCGACGAAAGAACAACTCCGCGCCGCCATCGAAGCCGCCCGCGAAAAGGGAATCGTGAACCTTCTCGCCCTCCGCGGCGACCCGCCCGCCGGCGGCGAATTCGTCAAGACCGAGGGCGGCCTCGAGTTCTCCCGCGAGCTCATCGAATTCATCCGCGAGGTCGGCGGATTCTCCATCGGCACCGCCGGATTCCCCGAGGGCCACATCGCCTGCAAAGGCGGCAAATTCACCGACTGGGAATTTCTCCGGCAAAAGGTCGAGGCCGGCGCGGACTTCGTCATCACACAGCTCTTTTTCGACAACGCGGACTTCTTCGAGTTCCGCGCGCACGTCACCGAAAAGCTCGGGATCAAAATCCCAATCATCCCCGGAATCCTCCCGATCGTCTCCCGCGGACAGACGAAACGCTTCGTCGAAATGTGCGGCGCGAAACTCCCGCCCACCTTCGTCGAGCGCATCGACGAACTCGGTGACGACGACGCCGCGGTCACGCAATTCGGGATCGAATACGCGACCCGCCAATGCCGCGAACTGCTCGGGGCCGGCGTCCCCGGCCTCCATTTCTACACGCTGAACAAAGCCCACTCGACGACCGAGATCGTCCGCCACCTCGGCCTCGCGTGAGCCTCCGCGTCCATTCCTACGCCGCGTGCAGCACCTGCCGCGACGCGCTGAAATTCCTCGTCGAGAAAAAGATCGCCCACGAGGTCATCCCCATCCGCGAACACCCGCCCACCGTCGCCGAACTCCGCGCCATGCTCGCCCACGTCGGCGGCGAAGTGCGTCGGCTCTTCAATAGCTCCGGCCTCGACTACAAAGCGATGAACCTCAAAGAGCGCCTGCCCAAGCTCACGCTCGACGAAGCCCTCGCCCTCCTCGCCTCCAACGGCCGCCTCGTGAAGCGCCCCTTCGCCCTCTCCGCGGACGCCGGAGTCGTCGGCTTCAAGCGCGCCGAATGGGAGCGCCTGGTTTCGTAGAAGTCGAAAACCCGCTTGCCAACCGCGACCTCACCGCGAAGATAACTGCTCCAAAAAACGGGCCGTAGCACAGCTTGGTAGTGCGCTTGAATGGGGTTCAAGAGGTCGCTGGTTCGAATCCAGTCGGCCCGATTTTTTGCCAAGGCTGATGGGTAAAGGGTTGGTCGAAGTGGCGGCAACAAAGTGGCGATTTAGCGCGGCAGCGCAGAAGAGCACGACGAGGATGATCTTTCCGGGCAGCGTCGAGTTCTCGAGGGCGAAGATGAGGCCGCCGCCGGAGGCGAGGATCGTGACCGGGAAAAGCGTGAGCGGCATGCGAACGGGATTGCTGTAGTCGAAAGCCCGGCGACCTTCAAAGCAAAGCCGTGAAAATGAAACCCGCCGTTCCTGTCATCGCCTTCTTTTCCTCGCTGCTGCTGGCTTCCGCGCCCGCGAGCGAGCTGGAAAATAAATACGACGTGCTCGCGAAAACGCTGATGCCGTTCGTGAATGTCTTCGCCGCGAAGACCAAAAATCCGAACCGCGCGCTGACGCTGAAACTGCGCCTCGAATCGATGACAGGGATGCGCCCCGATCTCGCCGGAACCCGCGCGGAAATCGCCGTCGAATATCCCGACAAACTGCGCCTGCACGGCCCGATCTTCGGCGAAGAACTGACCATCTGCCGCGACGGCCAGGACATCTGGGTCTTCCCGGGATCAAAACTCGCGCCGCTCCTCGAAGCCGCCCGCGCCGCGAAAAAGCTCCCGCCGCCCGACCCGAAATTCCGCCTTGAACCGTTCCGCCTCCCCGTCCCGGAAAAGCAGCTCGTCTTCCTCCCCGCGCTCTTCCAAGTCCGCGACGCCGGCGAGGAATCCCTCGACGGCCTCCCCTGCCGCGTCCTCGACCTCCAGCTCATGCCCGAGCTCGCCAAATCCCTCGGCCCCGGCTGGACCGCCCGCGTCTGGGTCGATCCCAACCATCTCCCCACCCGCCTCACCCTCACCCGCCCCGACTGGCAAATCTCCGTCCGTTTCGACGACCTGAAATTCACCCCATCCCTCCCCGACTCAACGTGGAAGCCAACCGCCGACGAATCAACCGACGTTCTAAAAATCCCGCCCTCGCAATATCAACAACTGCTGCAACTCATCAGCAGCGGGAAATAACGGTGGTTCCTATCGCCTGTTGGAGGCTGTGAAATAAGTCCCGTTCCGGCGGAATGAGGGAGAGCGGGGTCCGCGAAAGAACGCGAAAAGACGCGAAAAAGAGATCCGTATTTCGCGTCTTTTCGAGTCCTTTCGCGGACAAAAATCCGACTTTTTTCACCGTCACTGAGGCGCTTCTGCGCTTGTTCCGAAGCAGGATGCCATTTAAGTGGCACTCCATGCGCACGGAACTCGTCACCACCCTCAAACGCAAGGCCACCGAAATCATCGCTGACCTTGAATCCGACCAAGACCCCGTGCTCATCACCCAGCACGGCAAACCTGCGGCGTATCTAATGGCCGTGGAGGCGTTCGAGAGCATGAACCGGCGTCTTGGCATTTTGGAAGGCATTGCCCGCGGCGAACGCGCCATTGAGGATGCCCGCATGGTTCCCCAAGCCGAAGCCAGGAAGCGCATGGCGCGATGGCTGAAGTAATCTGGACCGAACCGGCTCTCCATGAGCTCGACGCCATTGCCGACTACATCGCTCTCGATGACCGTCAGGCGGCGCGGGGTCTGGTGCAGCGAATCTTCCAGCACGTCGAGCACCTCGCGGATCATCCCGAAAGTGGCTCCCGTCCGCCGGAGATGCGGCAGTCGCGCTATCGCCAGATTGTCGAGCCACCGTGTCGGGTGTTTTACCGCTACGACGGTGCGCGAGTCTTTGTGCTCTACGTCATGCGCGGCGAGATGCGTCTCCGCAAAACTCGATTGATCAAGCGTGACGGAGCCCACCGAACCACCTAACCCACGCGGGAATGTGCAACGGATTCAACATGCAGAACAACGAGTTGCTCGAAAAGATACGGACTGCCTTCAATGGAGTGACGCTCGGTGGTGGAATTGGACTCCACCAGGCGAACGCAATAGACGACTACAAAAGCAATGAGGAATGCCTGCGGGAACGGGAGAGAGACGAAAAGCTCAACTGGCAAATTGTCAGCGCGGGTGACTTGAACCACTGCTTCTCATCCTACAGTTACCTCGATGCGGAAGGTGTGAGGTTCTATCTCCCCGCGATGATGGTTTGTGAAGTTTCTGGGGCTTACAATCACAGCGTTGGCGACCGCCTTTCGTCCGGTCATGCCGAAGAGCGCTACGAGATACTTAATCGTGAGCAGCGCGTGGCGGTCATTGAGTTTTTGAATTGGTGCGTGAGCGGCGATGACTACGATTTCGAGCGCATGGAGATTGTTGAGGCTCTTCTCAACGGCCATTGGAGGGATGAGCAACCGCCAAATGCGAAGCCGGCGTGAAAAAGCTGAAGCCGGTTTACGCGGCTGTCGTTAAGCGCGGCAAGTTCCGGGTAGGCGCTCATGTCGAGCGCCGGTCGCGACCCTCCTCTCCGTGACCGAGTCATCCCGCGCTGCTGTAGCCGTAGCTATCACGAAGGCGAGCGAATTTCTCCGCGGCAGTGTGGGGACGGAAAGCTTCCTCAACCTGAACAAACCGGCTACGCGGCAGATATCGGTGAAGCTGCTCAACAAGTCCGGCGATACGCGGAACATGCTCGTAGAAAGCGCACCAAGCAGCGGTCGAGGAATCCGTCGCTTGTTGATCTGCCGTGTCGAGGCACCACTCGGCGAACCGGAAGAAGCGCCTCACTGAGTCATCGTCACCCGCGAGAAAAGCATCTTGGAAACTCGAACCAAGCTCGATCCAGAGCGCCATTGGAGAGTCGGCATGCTCAATTTTGATACGGAGCTCTGGAAACGTATCCAGAGCAATTCGTCGCCACGCACTCATTCGCAGGTCATGGCGCGCAGGCGCGCCTTCACTTGTTCCCAAGTTCGGCCCGACGCGGGATTCTGCATGAACTTCTGTCGGCGACGGCGCAGTTCGTCTCGCTTCCAATCAGAAATGGGCAACTGCGTGTCTTCCTCCGCGATGCTGTCCCACAGATCCTCGACGAGTTGAATCCGTTCAACTCGCCCGAGTTTGAATAGATGCGCGAATTCGGGGTTCATGTATCAGGACTAGCGGACACTCCCGGCCTGTTCTACAAGCCGTGCCTGCTTGCTTGGTAGCCCGAGACTTTTACAGCCCCGTCCCCGCCTGCAGCGTCTGCCGGCCTTCGTAGATCACGTCTTTGTAGGTCGCGCCGGCGGGGATCATCGGGAGGACGTGCTCGGTGTAGGGGACCATCACGTCGAGGACGTAGGCTTCCTTGGAATCGAGCATGCGCTGCATCGCGGCGCGGAGGTCTTTTTTGTGCATCACGCGCTCGCACGGCACGGCGAAACCGGCGCACATTTTCACGTAGTCCGGGTAGATGCCGGTCGCGTCTTCGAGGCTGCCGGAATAGACGCTCTTCGGATTGCCGAGGAAGGTGTGGCCGCGGTTGCCTTTGTAAAAACGGTCCTCCCACTGCATCACCATGCCGAGCCATTGGTTGTTGAGGATCATCACTTTCGCGGCCACGCCTTCGACGTGCGCGAGCGCGAGTTCCTGCACGTTCATGAGGAAGGAACCGTCGCCGTCGATATCGACGACCTGCTTGTCGGGGAAGGCCACTTTCGCCCCGATCGCGGCGGGATAGCCGAAGCCCATCGAGCCGAGTCCGGCGGAAGTGAGGAAGGTGCGCGGGTCTTTGAAATCGTAATATTGTCCGGCCCACATCTGATGCTGCCCGACGCCGGTCGTGATGATCGCCTCGCCTTTCGTCAGCTCATACAGCAGCCGGATCGCGTGCTGCGGCTGGATGATGTCGTCGGTGTCGTTGAAGGTGAACGGGAACTTTTCCTTCCAGTCGAAGATGGTCGCATACCAGTCGGGAAAGGCCGTGAAATCTTGCTTCACGCGCTTTTGACCCGCGCGCTCGAGCATCTCGTTCAGCCGGGCGAGCGCGTATTTCACGTCGCTCAAGATGGGCAGTTTCACGACCTTGTTTTTGTTGATCTCGGCGTTGTCGTTGTCGATGTGAACGATCGTCCCGTGCTTCGCGAACTCGCTGATTTTGCCGGTCACGCGATCGTCGAAACGGACGCCGAGCGCGAGGAGCAGGTCGGCTTCGTTCACGGCGTTGTTCGCGTAAACGGTGCCGTGCATGCCGAGCCATTTCAGCGAAAGCGGATGCGTCTCGGGGAAGCAGCCGATGCCCATCAGCGTCGTCGCGACTGGGATGCCCGTGCGCTCGACGAACTCGAGCAACTCCGCCGAGGCCTCGCCGGAAATGATGCCGCCGCCGCAATAAATCATCGGGCACTTCGCCGCGCGGATGAGCCCCATCACTTCATTCAGCGCCACATCGTCGGCGTGCTGCACGGGATTGTAGCCGCGCAGATTCACCTCGGTCGGGAAAACGGGCTGGGTCGTCGCGAGCTGAATATTCTTCGGGATGTCGATGAGCACGGGGCCCGGACGCCCGCTCTGCGCGATGTAAAACGCCTCCTTCACGATGCGCGGAATCTCGTTCACGTCGGTCACGAGATAGTTGTGCTTCACGATCTGCGCGGTCACCGAAAACACGTCCGTCTCCTGAAACGCGCCCTTGCCGATCATCGCCTGCGGCACCTGCCCGGTGATCGCCACCAGCGGCGTCGAGTCGAGATACGCATCGGCGATTCCGGTCACCAAATTCGTCGCGCCCGGCCCGCTCGTCGCCATCACCACACCCGCCCGGCCCGTCGCCCGCGCATAACCTTCCGCCGCAAAAACGCCGCCCTGCTCATGCCGCGGCAGATACGTGCGAATCTTGTCCTCCCGCTTCGTCAGCGCCTGATGCATGTGCATCGAAGCACCGCCCGGATACGCAAAAATGGAAGTCACGCCCTCGCGGATCAGGCATTCGACGAGAATCTCCGCGCCGCTCATGGTCTCCCCGCGTTCGAGCGCGGCTGGGGCTGCTGGCTTCGGATCGGTGGTCTTTGAAGTGCTCATCGGTTTTGTAAAAAGGGGCGGGAAGTTAGCGATCGGGAGGCGGGTCGGCAAGGTAGGATTCGCCGCCCGGGCGACCCACCAACCCGGTCATTTTGAGCGAAGTGGAACGTCCGTGAAACGCAGACGAAAAACCTCTTACTATTTCCCCCTCGGCGTGGCGCGCACCTCACGGGGGAAATAGTTAGAGGTCCTTCGACTCCGCTGGCGCTCCGCTCAGGATGACGGGCTGGGTCCGCCGTGCTTCGTGAGCGACGACGCTCACGGTTCGAGCAATTTCAAACCCTTGAAATAATCGCGGTAAAAGCCGCGATCACGGGTGAGCAAACGCTCACCAAAAGTCTTCGCATGAGCGCCGACTAGAAAATCCGGCACCACCCGCGCGCGCGCTCCTTTTCGAGCCAGGTAGGCGGAGAACATCCGCGCGGCGAGCAGCGCGCTTTCCAGCGTGCCGGGGACGAACTCGACCTGCCATTCCGTGAGAAACGCCGGCACATCGTCGAGCTCAGGGCTGATCTCCACGACCACGGTTTCGCACACGAACAGTTGCCCCTCCGCATGAGCCTTGCGCAGCGCATCTTCGGCCCGGCTCGCGGCCCGGTCGGAGCCGATTAGCACGTCCAAAATGACCGAACTGTCGATCGCCGTGCGCATCGCAATCCTGAACTACGCTCCCCGCGTGAGGCGAAGGTATGCGTCCACTCCTCCCATTTGCTTCACGACGCCCTTCCCCTTCCCACGCCACTTTCGAAACACATTTTCCGTCGCTTGTTTCGTACCGATGATCTGGCCCTCGCGCGTCTCGAAATTCAGCACCGTTCCCGGTTTGAGGCCGAGTTTGTCGCGGACTGCTTTGGGAATGGTGACTTGCCCTTTCTCCGAAACGATTGCGGTCATACTTGGAAAGTAGGAATTCCTACCGTTTCGTCAACGACTCGCTTCCGCCAAAACGAGGCGACGTGCAAACCGCGTGACAGCCCTTTAAACCGGGCCGTAACTTCCCGACCGCAAAATGGCACAGATCACGAAAGAGAAAATCGCCGATACGCTCGAAGAGGTCGCGAGGCTGCTGGAGCTGAAGGGTGAAAATCTTTTCAAGATCCGCGCCTACACGAATGCGGCGCGGGCGCTGGAAACCTTCAGCGGCGACCTGCCGAAGCTCGTCGCCGAGGATCGGCTCGGCGAGATCGCGGGGATCGGGAAAGCGCTCGCCGACAAAATCACGGAGCTGGTCGCGACGGGGCAGCTCGCATTTTACGAAAAGCTGAAAGCCGAGTTTCCGCCGGGCCTTTTTGGGATGTTCGAGCTGCAGGGACTCGGGCCGAAAAAGATCAAAGCCGTGTGGGAACAGCTCGGCGTCACCTCGGTCGAAGAGCTCGACGCAGCGTGCAAAGACGGCCGCGTCGCGGGCCTCCCCGGCTTCGGAAAAAAGACCGCTGACAACCTCGCCACCGCCATCGCCGGGCGCGCGAAACACGCCGGACGTTTCCGCCTCGGCGACATCGCCACAGACGCCGAACGGATGCTCGACACGCTGCGCGAACACCCCGACGTGCTGCAGGCCGCCATCGCCGGGAGCTACCGGCGGCGGAAGGAAATCGTCGGCGATCTCGACTTCATCGTGGCGACGAATCAGCCCGAGGCAGTTTCAAAATTCTTCGTCGAACATGAGATGGTCGAAAGCGTCATCGCGAATGGCGCGACGAAATCGAGCGTGCGCTGGCAATCAGGCATCCAGGCCGATCTCCGGGTGGTGAAGAGCGCCGAATATCCGTTCGCGATCAACTATTTCACCGGCTCGAAAGAGCACAACATCGTCATGCGTTCCCGCGCCCTCGCGCGCGGCTGGACGCTGAACGAATACCGCCTCGGCCCGCTCGCCGAATCGAAGAAAACGCCCGAGCCGATTCCGCCGATCAACGACGAACCCGACCTCTACCGCGCGCTCGATCTCGATTACGTCGAGCCCGAACTCCGCGAGGATCGCGGCGAAATCCAAGCCGCCGAAAAACACGAACTCCCAAAACTCGTCGAAGTCGGAAACCTCCGCGGCACTTTCCACAATCACACCACCGCGAGCGACGGGCGCTGCACACTCGCCGAAATGGCCGACGCCGCGCGCGAGCTCGGCCTGCAATATTTGGGCATTGCCGATCACAGCAAAGCGTCGTTCCAAGCCCACGGCCTCGAGGCCGATCGCCTGCTCGCGCAGATCGAAGAAATCCGCGAACTCAACAAAACTTTCGACGGCCAGTTCCGCCTCTTCACCGGCATCGAGTGCGACATTTTGAAAGACGGCTCGCTCGATTTTCCCGACGAGTTGCTTGCCCGGCTCGACTACGTTGTCGCCTCGGTTCACTCGTCTTTTTCCCTGCCCCAAGCAGAGATGACCGACCGCATCATCCGCGCGATTTCGAACCCCCACGTCACGATGCTCGGCCACCTCACCGGCCGCCTCCTGCTCTCGCGCGACAGCTATCAGGTGGACATCCCCGCCGCCATCGAAGCCGCCGCCGAAACCGGCACGATTATCGAGCTGAACGCCAGCCCGCGCCGGCTCGACATGGACTGGCGCTGGTGGCCGCTCGCCAAATCGAAGGGCGTGAAATGCGCGATCAATCCCGATGCGCACCACACCTCACAGCTCCAGCATCTCTGGCTCGGCGTCGGCGCCGCGCGCAAAGGCTGGCTCACCCGCGCCGACGTGGTGAACTGCCTCCCGCTCGGAAAAATCGAAGCCGTCCTCGCCGCCAAACGCAACGCCGCGCGCCGATGATCGCCGCCGACGTCCACGAAACCGCGCACGCCATCGCGTGCGTCAAAATCGTTTTCGCCGCCTACCTCATCGGCTCGATCCCATTCGGCTACCTGGCCGGGAAGCTAGCGGGCATCGACATCCGCGAGCACGGCAGCAAAAATATCGGCGCGACGAATGTCTGGCGCGTGCTCGGAAAAAAGTGGGGTCTTCCGACATTTCTCTGCGATGTCGCGAAAGGCTGGGTCGCCGTGATCCTCGGCTTTTGGCTCGCGCGGCAAACGCCCGACGCGTTTCGCGATCCCGCCTTCGCCGGCATCGTCGCCGCGGTCGGCTGCATCGTCGGCCACAATTTTCCCGTCTGGCTCCGCTTCAAAGGCGGCAAAGGCGTCGCCACTTCCCTCGGCGTGATCTTCGGCATGATGCCGCTCGTCAGCCTGATCATTTTCGCGATCTGGGGCCTCGTTTTCAAAACCACCCGCTACGTCTCCCTCGCCTCACTCCTCGCCGCGACCGCGCTCCCCCTCACCGTCGTCGCGCTCATGCTTTTCGGTCCCGCAAACGGTTGGGCGTCCGTCCACGGTTGGGGCTACTTCTACTTTGCCGTCGCCGCCGCGCTGCTCGTCATCCGCCGCCATCGGGAGAACATCACGCGCCTCCGCAGCGGCACCGAAAACCGCTTCGGCACGCCGAAACCACCGCAGCCCGAGCCCCCAACCCACGACCAGAATTGACGCGCCGCCACGAAAAGAAATGGGTCCGCGAAAGCACGCGAAATAACGCGAAAAGGAGTTTCTGTTTTTGCGACATTTCGCGTGCTTTCGCGGACAAACATCCCCATCCGCTCCACTCTTTGACGCAATGAGCTTCGAGAAAATCGGTATCGTCGGCGCGGGCAGTTGGGGCACCGCGCTCGCGCTCGTTTTGCACGAGAAAAATCACGCGATCACGCTCTGGGGCCACGATGCGCGGCATGTCGCGGACGTCGCGACCTCGCATGAAAATGAGCCGTACCTGCCGGGCATCACATTGCCGGCCGAGCTGAATTTCACCGCCGAACTCGACGACCTCGCGGCGTGCGATCTCGTCCTCGTGGTCACGCCGTCGAAAGCGATGCGCGAGGTCGGCGCTCGGCTCTCGACGACCGCGCTGCGGCCCGATGCCGTGTTGCTTTCCTGCACCAAAGGCGTCGAACGCGGCAGCGGTCTGCGGATGAGCGAAATCCTCGCGGAGTGCTTCCCGCGCAACCCGATTGCCGTCCTTTCCGGGCCGAGCCACGCGGAGGAAGTCGCGCGGCAGATGCCGACGGCGATCGTCGTCGGCTGCGTGGATGAATCGCTCGCGAAACGGCTCCAGCACTCGTTCTCCACGCCGTTCCTCCGCGCCTACACCAGCCACGATGTCGCCGGGATCGAACTCGGCGGCGCGTTGAAAAACATCTTCGCCATCGCCGCGGGCGTGTGCGACGGGCTCGGCCTCGGCGACAATTCAAAGGCCGCGCTCGTCACCCGCGCGCTCGCCGAATTGATCCGTCTCGGCACCGCGCTCGGCGGTCGCCAGGAAACTTTCCACGGCCTCAGCGGGCTCGGAGACCTGATGGTCACTTGCTTCAGCCGCCACAGCCGAAACCGCGCCGTCGGCGAGCGCCTCGGCCGCGGCGAAACGCTCGGCGCGATCATCGCGTCGATGAGCATGGTCGCGGAGGGAGTGCCGACGACTTACAGCGCCTCCGAATGCGCCCGGCGGCTCGGGATCGAAACCCCGATCATCGACCAGATGCGTGCGCTCCTCGACGGCACCACCTCCCCCCGTGACGCGCTCATCGCGCTCCTCACCCGCGACCCGAAGCCGGAAGCCGCGCGCGGGTAGCTCCGGGGAGCGCACTCGTCCCGCCGCGACGAACTTTTCTATTCACTGCGCAAAATTCGGGGGAGTGCGTACCAATGCGGCGCGCGTCAGGAAAGTTCGTTTCGGCGAGACGCCGAAACCAGCACTCGAGACGAGTGCGCTACCCGGTCTTCGGACTCGCACTCGACGATCCTTCGAGGGACGCGACGTGAAACTTTCTCAGAGTTCCGCCAGCACGCGCGAGAGATTTTCCAGACCGGAAATGCGCGCCACGACCTCGCGGAGATTCGCGAGCGCGGCGGGGATGTGGGCGAGGAAGTCGGCGCGTTCCTTCACGACGCCGAGAAAACCGTAGGCCCCGAGCGCCTGCATCAGCCGCTGCATCGCGCAGAGATCGAGCGTCCGCGCGAAGTCCGGCGCGGGCTCGAAGCCGAGTTCGCGGAGGCCGCGCAAATAATAGGCGAGGAGTTCGTCGCGCTCGGTGGAAGTCAGGCTGACGTACGGATCGAGAAGCAGCGAGGCGAGGTCGTATTGCGCGAGGCCGGGGCGCATTCCCTGGAAGTCGATGAGGCACGCCGCGCCGTCTTTGATGACGATGTTCTGCGACTGAAAATCGCGATGGACGAAGACCCGCGGCTGCGCGGCGAGTCGCGTGGCGATCTCCGCGAGACGCTCGCCGTCGCAGTGCTCGATCGTGTCGGCATCGAGCTGGAAATGCCCGGCGAGGCAGTGGTTGAAAAAGTATTCCTGCTCCCATCGGTAGAGCTCGGCATTGAACTCGGCCTGCAGCGCCGGCGTCTCGCCATCGTGCCCGATGTGCGCGCGGCTGTGGAGGGTCAGGAGTTGGTCGAGGGCGCTCTGGTACAAGGTTCGACGCACTTCCCACCGTTCGTGGCGGTAGCTCCAGAGGTCGCGATCGCCGAGGTCTTCCATCCAGATGAGGCCCTCGGTTTCGTCGTGGAAAAAGATCTCCGGCACGCGGACGCCGAGCCCGGTGAGGAAGCGCGCGATTGCGACGTAATGCCGGTTCTCTTCGCGCTGCGTGCCGTATTTCGCGAGGATCAGCGACGCGCCGTCGGCGACGGCGATGCGGTAGAATTTGCGGTCGGAGCCGCCTTTTTCGAGCGCGTGGACGTGCGCGCGTTTGCCGTCGAGCTGCGGGAAGCGCGAGCAGGTTTGGGCGAGGAGCAGGTCGTTCATGCGGAGCGGTGATTTACGCCAGAGTTCGGATTTTGCGACCGCGGATTGCGCGGAAAAGGAGCGGGATTTTTTTAGCAGGAAGCCAGGAAAACAGGAAGGGGAGGAGAGCGCTGCGGTTCCGTTTCCTGGCTTCCTGGCTTCCTGCTTAAATCTTCTGCTGTTGGGATTTTGTAGGGCGACCGCTCCGGTTGCCAAGGCAGGCGGAGCGCCCGCCCTACAATTCCCGACAAACTGAGCTACTCGCGATTTCCGAGCCGTGGCACTCACAAATCGGCGTGCGAGTGGATGCCGGTGACGCGGGCACCGGCGGTGACGATGCACTCGTTGAGCAGGCTCCCCGCGGCGATCTCGGCGTCTTCCCAGACGATGCAGTTGTGCAGGCTGGCATGGGCGCCAATCCTTGTGCCAGAGCCGATCGCCGTGGTGCCGGTGATCTTCGCGGTCGGGTCGATTTGCGCGGTTTCGGCGATCCAGTTTTCGCCCGCGCCGAGATGCGCGTGGACGGCGAGGTATTGCTCGCGGGTGCCGAGATCCCACCAGTGGCCGTCGTCGATCACGATGCCGCCGAGCCGCGCGCCGGTGCGGATCATTTCCAAAAATATGGGGATGACGCTGATCTTTTGCGCCGCCGGGATGCGGTTGAAAAAAGCGGGCTCGATGAGGTAGATGCCGGTGAAAAGGAAAGCGGGATCACTCGCGGGATCGAGGCGTTTGCCGATGTCGCTGATGCGGCCCGTCGCGTGGTCGAGCGAGACCTGGAGCGGGCCGTCTTTCGAGCGAAGGACCATCGTGATTTCATTGCCGGAATCGCGATGGGCGCGGAGCGCGGGCTCGAGCGGGAGGTCGGTGAGGATGTCGCCGTTGTAGGCGAAAAAGGGCTCGGGGCCGATGAGCGGTTCGGCGTGTTTGATGCCGCCGGCGGTTTCGAGAACGTCGGGAAATTCGTGGCTGAACTCGATCGGCGCGCCGCGGTACGATTGCCCGGGAAAGGCCGTGGCATAAGCTTCCGCGCGCCAGTGGGTGTTCACGACGAAGCGCTCGATACCGGCTCCGAGCAGGTGATCGAAGGCGTAGGTGATGAGCGGTTTGTTTGCGACTGGGATGAGCGGCTTCGGGCGCTGTTGCGTGAGTGCTTTGAGCCGCGTGCCGAGCCCTGCGCCGAGGACGAAGGCGGTCTTCAAACCTTCGCTCCCTGTGCCCGCAGGAACGTGCGGATTTCCCAGCAGAGCCAGTTTTTCTCCATCTCGGTGAGTACGCTGCCGAAGCGGATTTTGCGTTTCCCCGCGCCGATCTCGATGCCGTAAACCGGCTGGTAATTCCGCTGGTAAAACTCCGCTTTTTTCACGTGGACGATCTCCGCCGTCGGCAGGTCAAAGTTCTTCCGGCGAAAGAGCGAGCGCTGGAGCCGGACGAATTCCGGGCCGAGAAAAAGCAGGTGCGTGGCGAAGCGCGTGCGGATCGCGGTGTATCCCAGGCCGATGCCGGCGAGCGGGAAAAGGCTCACGAGAAGGATCGGCGGGCCGTCGCCCTCGGTGTGTCCCTTCGCGAAGATGAAGGCGAGGAAGATGGTCCACGAAATGAGGTTCCAAACGATCGAGAAGAACAGCATCCCGCCCCAGCGCCCGCTCGCGGGGATGTAGAAAAGGAGCTCCGTCGAGGAGACCGGACGGCGCTCGATCTTCGACCCGCCGGGCTGGTTGAAAGGTCCTTCCGGGTTAATCTCCGCCGCCTTCTTTTCGTTCGTCGAGTCCGTGTAGGTGAAGGTCTTCGCGCACTTCGGGCAGGTAAAGTTGTTCAGCTCCGAAAAGGCCTCGATTTTGCGCCCGGCAAAGGGCTGAAACTTGTGGTGACAGAACGGGCACGCCACCTCGCTGATGGTGGCCTGAGCCGCGGAGAGGAGCCCTTTTTTGACGAAGTCGAGCATCGGGCCGCGAGGTTTCAGAAAGTCTCGCGCGATGACAAGCCGCCGGACATCCGCGGCTCTGCCCGCAGACGTTTTTCCTTTACCGCCGCGATGCGCGCACGGTGCAATCGGGGCGCAGTCCGCACACAACGCAGCCACTTAGAAACAGGAGTTCACTCATGGCCAAAGGTAACAACAGTCACAAAAAAGAAGTCAAAAAGCCGAAGAAGGAGAAACCCAAAACCCCGCCGAGCACGCGCTGAAATACGCCGCCGGGAGGTTGGGAGAAAAATCGTTTTCTTCCACTTCCCGGCGTTGCGCTCGCCCGCTTTGCCCTTTAAACAAACCGCCCATGTCCAATCAAAACCCCAATCAACAACAGCAGCACCAAATCCAGGTCCGTTACGAAGACTTCACGGCGCGCTACGCGAACCATGTCCTCGTCAATGTCGGCCAGGAGGAAGTGTATCTCGATTTCACCTCCGGCGTCGTGCCGGACCGGCCCGGTCTCTCGCTCCTGCCGATCCACACGCGCATCACGATGACTCCCGCGGGCGTCGTCCGGCTCGCGCAGTTGCTCGCGCAGACCGCGCAGAACTTCCAGGTCGTCCAGCTCCCGCAGGGCGGCGGACCGCCTCCGGCTCCGATCCCGGTCGAAGTGCCGGGAGCGGAAGCTCCCGCTGAGGAGTAGGCTCCAACCTCAAGTCAGTTTCCCAAACCCGCGCGCTGGTCTCCAGCGCGCGGGTTTTTTTGTGAAGTGGCGCGGTCCGGGGTAGCGCACTCGTCTCGAGTGCTGGTCTCGGCGTCTCGCCGAGACGCACTTTGGGAGGCATTGCGAGTCACGACGCGTGCGCGCATGGACCGCCTTGGAAAAGTCCGTCGAGGCGGGACGCCTCGACCAGCGCTCGGGACGAGCGCGCTACCCCGGATCCGGACCGAGCGCGCTACTCCGCGAAGCCGTGGATCGTGTTCACCACTTCGCCCTTCACCTCCGCGCCGTCGGCGGCCTTCACGTTGTATTTGAGGGACATCTGCATCACCGGCTTCAGGCCCGGGATTTCCAGCGTCACCGTCCGCTCGTCGGTGGAGATGCTCACCGACTTCACCGTCAGCGGGTCGTGCTTGTTCTGCGCCATCTGCGCTTTGCTGAACTCCGCGCCGGCATCCCCCGGCTTCTCCGCGTTGGTTAAGGTGGACACCTCCGGCGACCCGTAGGCGCTGCTCCAGACGTAATTCCACACCTCCACCCCGTAGTTCTCCGGGTCCGCCGCCGCCGCCGTGTCGAGCGGGGTCTGGAAAGTCAGCTCGATTCCCTTCGCCCGGACGTGCATCGCGATCGGCATCCGCACCGGCGCGCCCGTGTAACGCACCCGTTGCAGGCACCCATTCTTCAGCCCCGTCGTCTGCCACCCGCGCAGTCCCGCCACATAGAGCTGCCCATCCACCGGATTGAACCGCGCCCGCATGATCCCGCTGGCGAACTGCAACGGAAACCGCACCACCCCGCCCTGCATCGTCCGGTCGCAGCAGTCCGGCAGCGTCACATCCTGCACCTCCTCCTTCAGCACCCCGAAGAGCGACCCCGTCCCGTAGCTCAGGTGCAGCAGCTCCCCGCGCCACGGCCCCCAGCGCGCATCATCCGGCACCCACACCTGCGACCCGCTGGAGTTATCCACCCGCTTCGGCAGCCAGCACAGCGGCTTGTCGTATTCCACCGGCGGCACCGCGCGATGCGCCAGCGGCACCACCCCGTAGAAGCCCCCCGGCTTCACCCAATTGATCTTGCACACCGGCGTCCACGTCCCCTCGTTATCCCCCGTCGTCAGCTCCCCGCGCGGCCCCGCCCCCAGCCCATTCGGCGCGCGAAACCCCGTCGCCACCACCTCCAGCGCCTTCCCATCCGGCGACACCTGGAAGAGACAGCCGTGATGCGCGCAGAGCTCATCGAACCCCCGGCCCCCATTCTTCACCGGCCCCGCCTTGGCAAAGTAAAAGTTCCCCGCCGGGTCCGTCTGCAGATCGAAGACAAACTCGTGAAAACTCCGCGTCACCATCACGTCATGGTTGAACGCCTCGTATTCATCCGCCTCCCCGTCCCCATTCAGATCGCGCAGCCGCGTGATCCCATCCCGCCCCGTCACATAAATCTCCCCCGCCACCACCTTCAGCCCCAGCGCGTGATACAGCCCCGTCGCAAACCGCCGCCAAGTCACCTTCGGTCCAGCGGACGGATTGTACGCCAAATCACGCGAAACCACGCGAAAAGGGAGTTCTGATTTTTGCGTGATTTCGCGTGATTTCGCGGACCCCTCTTCTTCTTGGTGAAAAGAGACCCCGTCCCCGATCCACACATCCCCGTGAAACGTGCAAATCGCCACCCGTCCATCCGGGAAAAAGTCGAACCCCCCGACAAACATCGGCGCCCCCCACGGATTCGCCTCCGGCAGCGGGATCGTCTCCACCACGTAGGCGGCGGTGGGAGTGGAGAGAGAAGAGGTCGCCGTCTGCGGGACGGGTGCGACCGGTGCCCCGGTAGCGCGCTCGTCCCGAGCGCTGGTCGAGTCGTCTCGACTCGACGGACTTTCCGCACCATCCGTCTTCGCGGGACGCCCCGCAGTCGGAGAGCTTTCCAAAGTTCGTCCCGGCGGGACGCCGGCACCAGCACTCGGGACGAGTGCGCTACCCGGAGCCGCCGCCGCTTCCACCACCACCGCCTCCGGCCAGCGCGCCGGGCCACCTTTGATCAGCTCCCTCAGCGTCGGCATCGGAACTTCGCGCGCGAAGCCGATGATCGCTTTCTGGAATGTCGCCACCTGCGAGCGATCCGACGAACTCCAGTAGGCGAGACGAATCCTCGTCGCCACTGATCGCGGCGGCAGCTCCATGATGAAGCGTCCATCCACCGGCGGAGTGAAGAGTTCAGACCCATCCACTTGGATCGAGAGGGTGAAAAAGCGGCTCGCCGAATGGAAGTTCCGCCAGTCGAGTTCCGCCGCCGAGATCATGCTCCTCTCGTTGATGGCCGCGTTGCCGCCGACGTTCTCCACCTGCGTCGTCCCCGGCACCTCCCCCGGCTCGCCCGGCTCATCCCCGACATCGATCGTAATCGCTCGGACCGAGGCGGCGACCACCAGTGAGCGGGTGAAAAAGCTCACCCCTCCCCGCTGCTCATACCCCGGCATCTCCAGCACCTCCGTCCCGGCCACCTCCCATTTCAAGATCACCTTCTCCCCGTTCACGTAGAACCCCTTGAACTTCGGCCCCCCCGCCGGCAGCGGGCCAAAGGGCTCCGGCCGCGGGTCGTGCCAGGCGGGGGTCTTCTCGGTCGTCGGAGGGCTTTTCAGAGAGAAATCATACCTTGCCGCTGCCGCTCCGGCAGGCGTCGCTCTTTGGCCCACGAACAAAAGCCCTCCGGCGGCAGCCGAAAGCGTTTGGTCGGCGGCTAAAAACCTTTGGTCGGCAGCAGACTTCCGGGCGGCGGACGCGCCCGCTTCGTTCACCTGAAACCCCGGCACCTCCGCCGTCGTGAACGCCACCTCCCCCAGCGCCGTGGGGAATTCCCCGCGCGACATGAGATTCATCGGCGTGACGAACTTCCCCGTCCACGCCCCCGCCATCCGGCACAGGTCGAGATCATAGGCGACCGCCGCCTCCCCGTGCGCCCCCACCTTGATCGCGATCCCCTTCAGCGCCGTCGTCGTCATCGACCCATCGGCCTGCTTCCCGATCCCGATCGTCCCGCACTGCCACGGCCCGGGCGCCTCCCCCTCGGCGTTGGCGTTCTTGAACTGCGCCCGAGCCGGCAGCGCGGCAGCGAGGCAAAGGGCGACGAGGAGGGGACGCATCTTCATACCCGCGATCAGAGCGCGCCGCCGCCCCCGCAGCAAGGCAGCCCTCACGCCGCCGCGCTGCCGCCATTGTAGGGCGGGCGCCCCGCCGGCCCGGTGGGCAACCGGGGCGGTCGCCCTACAACTCCCCGTAGGCGCGTGCAACGGGGGAAAAGTAAGAGGTCTTTCGACTCCGCTATCGCTCCGCTCAAGATGACCGGAAGAAAAGGCACGCCGCCGCGTGGCCGGCGCGTCCCAGCCTTCCGGTCATCCTGAGCGAAGCTTCGGCTCTGCGAAGCGCAGTCGAAGGACCTCTTACTTTTCCCCCTCCCCGACGGCGCGATAGCCAAAGGCGACGCGAGTGTAATATGGCCGGATGCGCTTCCCGCCGCGCGTGAGCCAACGCTCTTCGATCTCCCCGAGAGAGCTAGACCGCTTGCGGATCGGCCCACTGTTGAGCGTCACCTTCTCAAAGCTCGCCAGTAACAACGTCGCGCCGTCTTCCATCTTCGCCGGACGCCAGAACTCATACATCAAAGCGCGGCCATCAAAGAGATGCGCGCCCGTCGTCTCCGCGACCGCCTTCGCCTGATCCGAGTGATAGAACGCGGCTTCACTCGCGATGAAGTTCCGATCCATCCCGACCAGCATGACCTTCCCGCCGCTCGACTGCTCCAAGTCACGCTTCTGCGCCTCCAACTCCCGACCTAGCTCGCGCCACCCGACCGGGAGCAACTCCATGTTGCGCGCGTAGCCCACACCCGGAAGCCCATGACTCAGATATGCCAAGAAGAGACAGTAACAAGCCACCAACAGCGCGACACTCACCCGCCAACCCGTCCGCAACCACGGGCGATAACTCGGCGACAAAAGACACAGCGAAGCCGCCAGTCCGGGCAACAACGCCAGCCAGATCGGGCCGGTCCAGTTGAGCTTCACGCGATGCGTGAGACTGAAGAAGAAAAAGACACTCAGCGGCACCAAGGTGAAGACCCGCGCAAAGAGCACCCGCCGTTTCTGCTCGCTCTCCACGCGCTGAAAGAACAACAACCCAGCCCCGACCCAGACCCCGACCGGCGTCAGGATTCCAAACATCGAGGCGAGTAACTCATGCAAGGAGAAGCGACGTCGTTCCACGATCCGCTGCTTGCCCTGAAACGCGAACGAAGCCCATGCGTGCTCTTTGTTCCACCAAAGCACCGGGCTGAAGATCAACACCGATAAACCCACCGCCAGATAAGGCGCGCTGCGCCGAAACCAGACGCGCGACGCCGGGTCGAGCAGCATGAAGAGCAACGTCGCCGGACCTAGCAGCGCGATCGTGTATTTGGAAAGCATCCCCAAGCCGAGACAGACACCGACCCCGAGCCACGCGCGCGCCTTCCCGGCAAAGAACACCCGCGCGAGGTAGTAAAGCATCCCCGCCCAACAGGCGGTGAGCGGCGAGTCGGGCGTGATCATGAATCCCGTCAGGAAGTAGAAGGGTAAGACTTGCGCCAGTAACACCGCGGTGACTGCCGGCTTGCGGCCGTAGAGTAAGTCGGTGAGTCGAAAGACAAAGACACTCGTGACCAGCGAACAAAGGAATGCGCCGATGCGGACGCCGAACTCATGATGACCAAAGACCTTGGTGCCGGCGAAGATCAGCCACGCGACCATGGGCGGATGATCGAGATAGCCGATGTCCAGATGCCGCGCGTAGTTCCAGTAGTAGGCCTCTTCGGGAAAGAGATCGGGGCGGCCGAGAAAGACGAGGCGGAGTAACAGCAGACCTAGGATCAAAGCGGTGACGACCTTCTCTCCCGGATGAAGCAGGAAAACAGGAAAACAGGAACGGCGGGTCTCTTCAGTCATCCTGTTTTCCTGTTTTCCTGCCAATCCGCTGACCGCGTCTGGAAGTTCTTGGACTGAGAGACTTTGGAAGAAAGTCCGTTTGGGCGGAGGGCACGGAGGTTTGGTCCACGAAAGGCACGAAAGCAGATAAGAAGGGATCCGCCTTTCGTGCCTTTCGTGGACCAAATCCGACTGACTTGTCCGCCTCCTGAACCGTTCACGTGGGGAGGCTGGCGGCGAGATTGTGTTTGATTGCTTCGCCCGGACTTCGGGCCAGCGAAGCAGTCACGCCGCGGCTCGCCAAACTGCGACAAACGGCATCGAAGACTTCATCGACACTGATGCGTTGCATGCAGGCGTTGTCCTGACAGGCGGACTGCCGGTTGTTCAGCGCACTCACGCACGGACTGCAAGGAAGTCCCGCGGTGATCGCGGTGTTGCGCGGAGTGACGGCGGCAAAGAGCGCCGGGGTCTCGGGACCAAAAAGGGTGACGGTGTGGATGTCCGTGAGTGACGCGAAATGCGCGGGACCGCTGTCATTGGTAACGAGCACATCGGCCAGGCCATACATCACCATGAGCTGCCGCAGCGTCGTCTTTCCGGCCATCGAGAAACAGCGAGGGTCGTCGATTTGGCGGACCAATTTATCGATCTTCACGCCCTCCTCCGGCGCGCCGGTGAAGGCGATGTGGATCGCGCCGAAACGCGCCATGAGTCGGCGTGCGAGTTCGACGTAGCGCTGCTCGTCCCAGCGGCGCAGCGGGATGAGGTCGCTGGCGTTGGCGTTGAGCAGGACGAGCGGACGCGGCTCCGGCGTGTGGCCGTGCAGCCTGAGAAGATCGCGGACGGTTTCGACTTCGCCGGGCGCGGGCTGGAATTGCGGCAGTTGCGCATTCAGCGGCGGCGGGCTGCGGTCGAAGCGCGGGAACTGTTCGGGCGGGATGTCGAGCGCATCGACGAGCGCGGCGAAAGTCTGGCTCGTGTGGAGGTGCGGATTGTAGCGGACGCGATGACTCATCAGTTTCCCGCGATACGGCCCTTCGCCGAAATACGCGTGAAAGCCGACGCGCACCGCGGCGCCGCTGAGGTAGGCAAACGCGGCGGAGGCGCGGGCGAAAAATTCGAGGTCGATCGCGGCGAGACGCGGGATTTTGCGCAGCCGCAAAAGCGCGTGCAGCGCGCCGCGGAGGAGCGGGAGAACGCCGTCGCTGCTGACGGTGAGAATGTTTTCCGGCGGGATGAGCGCGAGGATGTCGGCGATGAACCGGTTGTCCTCGAAGACGACCATGAAGACGTTTTCGCGGCCGACGCGATCCACGGCTTTTTGAAAGGCGAGATGCGCGAGGACGGTGGAGCCTTGCTCCGCGAGCTTGATGAAAAGGATCGCCTCGACCGGTCCGCGCGCGGGGTTCGCCCAGCCGAAGAGGTGTTTGCACCACGTCAGGACGAAGCACGCCGGCACGCCGACCCAACGGTCGATCTTGGTGAGCGCGCGGACGTTCATCGCTCAGGAGTCCGGGAAAAAGGCACCGCGAACGATTTCATTTCGCGGCAAGTTGTCGATGCCGCAATCGCTGCGTCACGGCCCTTCTTCGGCTTTTACTGACGGCGCGAACCGGCCCCATTTCCACGCGAGCGCGGGGAGGACGAGGAGGTTCAGCGCGGTGGAAGTGATGAGGCCACCGAGGATGACGGTCGCCATCGGACCCTCGATTTCGCGGCCCGCTTCGCCGCTGCCGATGGCGAGCGGGAGGACGCCGAGGGCGGTGACGAGCGCGGTCATGAGGATCGGAACGAGCCGTTCGCCGGCGCCGCGGGCGACGGTTTCGATCGACCACGGTGCGCCATCGACATCGACGAGATGTTCGTAGTGCGAGATGAGCATGATCGAGTTGCGCGTGGAGATTCCGAAGAGCGTGACGAAGCCGACCCACGAGCCGATCGAGGTCGAGCCGCCGCTCGCGAAAACCGCGAGCACGCCGCCGACGAGCGCGAACGGAATGTTCGCGAGGACGAGCGCGACGTGGCTCATTTTCTGAAAGACGAGGGAGAGCAGAAGCAGGATGCCGAGGAATGCGAGGGAGAAATGGATGATCATTTCGCGCTTCGCTTTTTTCTGCTCCTCGGCCGCGCCGCTCCACTCGACATACACGCCGGCGGGCAGCTTCACTTTTTCGCCGATGCGCTTCCGTGCCTCATCCACAAAGGAAGTGACGTCGCGCTTCTCGACGTTGCACGTCACCGTCTGCCGTCGCCGCGCGCCGTCGTGCTGGATGCTCGGGCGGCCATTCGTGAGCTCCACGTCGGCGAGTTGGCGGAGCGGCATCCGGAGCCCGTCGCCATTCGAGAGGAGTAAATTTCCGACGGTCTCGGGGTCGCGGCGCGCTTCGTCGGCGAGGATGACGGAGAGCTCGTGGATGCGATTGCCGCGGACCATCTGCGCCACGTCCGCGCCTTGAAAAGCGGTCTCGACCGCTTCCAAAACTTCGAGCGGGCGGAAGCCGAATTGCGTGAGCCGCTCGGGCCGCAAATGCACCGCGAGAACGGGCGCGCCGGGGGGCGCTTTCACTTGCACGTCGGCGTTGCCTTTCACCGCGGAAAGCTGTGCGGCCACCAGCTTCGCGGTCGCATCGAGCTGATCGAGATCTTCGCCGAAAACATTCACGACGACCGCCGCCGTCTCGCCCGAAATCGTCTCGCCGATACGGTCGCCGAGAAAGGTCATCACCTCGCTCTGCACGCCCGGAAAATCTTTCAGCATGTCACGAAGAAAACCCTGCGTTTCGATCTCTTCGGCCGGCGTCACGCCGCGTTTCAGCTCGACGTGAAACTCGCACCGCTCCGGCCCAAACGTGTCCTCGCCCGATTCCGCGCGGCCGACCTGCTGCTCGACCGTGGCGATGTGTTCGTTCGCCAGCATCATGTCGGAAAGCCGCTTGCCGATGCGCAGTGATTCCCCCAGCGACATGCCGGGCCGCGCTTTCATGCCGATGACGAAATGGCCTTCGCGAAACTCCGGCAACAGCTCGCCGCCGAAGAACGGCACGAGCGCGCAAGCCCCCACGACGAGCAGCAGCGCGCCGAGCACGGTGAACCAGGGCGCGCGGACGAAAAAGAGCACCCAGTCGCGATGCAGCACCTTCAGCCAGCGCACCCAAAACGGTTCGTCGTGCGCCTTGGCCCGGCTCAAAAAAACGAGCGCCATCGCCGGCGTGACGGTGAGCGCGACGCCGAGCGACGCCATGATCGAGAGGATGAAGGCGACGCCGAGCGGGGCGAAAAAGCGGCCCTGCAAACCGGACATCGTGAGCACCGGGAGGAAGACGACGGCGACGATGAATGTCGCATAGACGACTGAGTTGTTCACCTCCAGCGAGGCGTCGAGCACCACGCGCCAGAGCGCGCGCGGCGCGGCGAGCGTGGCATTTTCGCGCAGCCGCCGGAGGATGTTTTCGACGTCGATGATCGCATCATCGACGACCACGCCGATGGCCACGGCGAAGCCGCCGAGCGTCATCGTGTTCAGCGAAATGCCGAACCAATCGAGGATCAGCACGGCGGTCAAAAGCGAGAGCGGGATCGAGACGAACGAGATGAACGCGATGCGCAGATCGAGCAGGAAAAGCAGCAGCACGATGCCGACGAGCGCGCCGCCGATGAGCAGCGAATCCTGCACGTGGCCGAGCGCGGTTTCGATGAACGACGCGGGGCGATGCAGGTGGTCGTAAACCTTGATTCCTTTGCTCGCGAAAATCGGCCGCAGCTCCTTCAGCGCGTCCTCGAGCGCGTGCGTGACGTTGAGCGTGTTCGCGCCGTATTGGCTGCTCATGGTGATCAAAACGCCGGGGCCGCCCATGATCAGCGCGTCGCCGAATTTCGGCTCCGCGCCGAGCTTCACGCGCGCCACATCGCGCATCCGAACGACGGGCGCGCCTTTGCGCACGACGACTTCGCCGAGCTCCTCCGGCGTGAACATTTGCCCGTCTGTTTGGATGACGATGCGCTGCCCCGGCGTATCGATGAAGCCCGCGCCGCGCACTCCCGTCGCCGCTTTGGCCGACTCCAAAATGTCGGTCATCGTGAGGTCGAAAGCGGCGAGCCGCTCGGGCACGATCTGCACCTGGAGCTGCTCGACTTCGCCGCCGAAAACATTCGCGTGGGCGACGCCGGGGACCGCGAGCAGGCGCGGCTTGAGCGTCCAATCGACGAAGGTGCGGAGGTCGCGGCCCGACATTTTTTCGGAAACGAGGCCGATCTTCAAAAGGTCCATCGTCGAGGACGTGAGCGGCGAAAGCGTCGGCGGGCGGACGCCGTCGGGGAGCTGCCGGCCGAGCGTGCCGAGCTTTTCCGCGAGCGCCTGCCGGGCGATGTAAATGTTCGAGCCGTCCTTGAAAACGGCGGTGACCACGCTGAGCCCCTGAATGCTTTCCGAGCGGACGGAGCTGAGGTCGGATGCGCCATTCACCGAGCTCTCGACGGGGCGCGTGACGAGCACTTCGACCTGCTCGGCGGAGAGTCCGGGCGCCTCGGTTTGGATCGTGACCTGCGGCGCGACGAACTCCGGAAAAACGTCGAGCGGCGCGCGCGAGGCGACGTAGCTGCCCCACCCGAGCAGCCCGAGCGCGAGCGCGATGACGATGCCGCGATGGCGGAGGGAAAGCTGGACGATGAAGCGGAGCATCAGGCGAGCGGAGGGGGAAAACGTCGAACGTCGAACGTCGAACGTCGAACGTCGAAGGGCAGACCGCCGCGGTCCCGCTGAGTGCCTGCGAACAATGGAATTTCCGAACTTCGACGTTCGACGTTCGACGTTCGACGTTCGACGTTCGCCCCTCCGCCCCACCGCGCATCCTGATCCAGCGACAGCCGCATCAGTCCGGCTCTCCCCCGCCTTGCGCTTTCAATTCCTCGCTCAGCAGCGACTGCGCGCCCGTCACCACGAGCAGGTCATCGGCTTTGATTCCGCCGCCGTCCGCCGCGACGAACCAGCCTTTGTCGCCCTCCAGCGGCGTGTCGAGCTTCACCGGTTTTCGGACGAATTTTTCCTCTTCCTCCTGAATGTACACCCACGCGCGGCCATCGTGCCGCAGCACCGCGGAGCGCGGGACGGCGAAACCGGCACGCGCTTTTTCCGGCAATTCGAGCCACGCGGTGAGGGCCATTCCGGGGCGCAAAACGAACGGCGGTTTTTCGATGCGCAGGAGAAATCCTTGCGCCTGCGTCTTCGCATCGACGTCTGAGGCGGGCGTGATCGAGGTCGTGTCGATCGGCTGTTCCTCGCGTCCGAGGATGAGCAGGCGCGCGGCTTTCGGCTGCTCGGTGAGTGCCTCGCCGGGGAGAATATCCACGCGCACGAGCGCGGATTCGCCGCGGACGAGTTTCTCGATGAACTCGCGCCGTTTCGGAGCATCGAGCGCGGCGAAATCCGCGCCCCAATCCATCATCGCGCTGCGGCGCAAACCGTTGGCCTTGATCTCATCCGCGCGGAACTGCGCCTGCGCCGTTTCCAGCACTTTGCGGGCGACATTTTCGCCCGACTTGAAAAGACCCTGCGTCCGCTCGAATTCCGCGCGAGAGGCCTCCAGTGCTGCATCCGCGGCTGCCAGCTCGCCATCGAGCGTGATGATCGGCGAGGGATCGAGCACGCGGCCGAAGGCCATCCGGCGCGGGCTGAGTTCGGCTTTTTCCGGCTCGCCTTTGTCGATGTCGAGCGCCTGCCATTTTTCCTTGTCGAGCTTCACGACGAAGTCTTCCGGCTTGTCTTCCTCCGGCGGCGCCCCGCCGTCCGCGGGCTTCCCGGCTGCTGCCGCTTCCTCGGTTTCCGGCTTCTCCTTTTGCTTTCGGATTCCGATCCAAAGCGTCCAGCCGAGCCCGGCGAGGACGACGATGGTGAGGATCAAATGGACGAGCTTCTTCATTTTTCGAGCGGGGCTTGCGTGGCTTCCTCGAGCGCGCCCAGCGCGGCTTGGAGTTCGATGAGCGCGTCGAGCCGCGAGGTGAGGGTGGTCGCGCGTTCGACTTGCGCGCTGAGGAGCGCGAGCTTGTCGCCTTCGCCAGCGGTGACCAACCGCTGCTCGGAAGCGAGCTGTTTTCCCTGCTCGGCGAGGAGCTCGTCGGTCACGGCGATTTTTGCGCGAGCGGCGCGGACGCCGGCTTCCGCGCGATCGACGTCGGCGATGACTTTCGCCTGCACGGCGTTGAACTTCGCGGCGGCTTCTTTCCGCTTCGCCTCGGCCTCGCCGATCGCGCCTTGGTTGTGATTGAGGATCGGCAGCGTCAGCCCGATGCCGAGCGTCCATTTGTTGACGTTGCCATCGAGCGCGTAGCCGGGGTTGAGATGGAGGTCGGGATACTGCTTGGAAATTTCCAAACGCAGCGTCGCCTCAGCCGCCGCGTAGTCCGCGAGTGCGGCGAGAACGTCGGCGCGATGCGTGAGCGCGGCGCGGCGATGCGCGATCCGCGCGCCCGGCATTCCCTCAAACGGAGCGAACGAAAATTTCACGCCCGACAGGCCGGAGGTGCTGATCCCAAGCGCTTCCGCGAGCGATACCCGCGCGAGCGCCGCCGCCCGAGAGGCATCGGAAATTTGGAGCCGGAGCTGCGCTTGGAACAGCCGTGGCTGCGCGACGATGGCGCGCGATTCCGAGCCGGCGACGATGCGATCGTTGAGGAGTTTGAGCAGCGAATCCTGCTGCGCGACCGCGTCGCCGAGGAGCTTCGCCCGCTGCTCCGCGGCGTATAATTCGAGCAACGCCTTGCGCACGGCGACGCGCGCTTTCCAGCTCGCATCGATGACCCGTGCCGCCGCCGCACGCACGTTTTCATGCGCGACTGCGAGCCGCTTCGAGCGCTTGCCCGCAGTCTCGACCGTCCAGTCGAAATCGACGCCGT
>JAYVPW010000052.1:0-2244 GCA_043777315.1 Spartobacteria bacterium
TCCCGGAATACAGGCTGCCCAATCGGCTGTTGCGCGAGCCAGCCGGAGAGGGTGTTACGGCAGGGGCGATGGCTCGCGGAATTTCTCCAAAGCGGTGACGATCGCGGTGACGATGCGCTCTTGCGTGGCGGGTTCGAGGAGCTGTTTTTCCTCGGCGCGATTGAGGATCACGCCGCACTCGAGGAGGACGGCGGGCATCGGCGCGGTCTTGAGGACGATGAGGTCGTCGTAGCGATAGACGCCGTTGAATTTGTCGAGGATCGGGCGGTTTTCGCCGGGGACTTTTTCCGCATGATGCGGCGAGAACTCGAAGCCTTGCTCCGCCATCTCGCGGCCGAGCAGGCGGGCGAAGTCGAGACTGCGCGCGGCCTGCGCGTTTTTCTGCGAGGTGAAGACGCCGTAGCCGTGGAAGTCGTCGCAGTAGCGCTGGGTCTTCCCCTCGACCTCCCACGGACTCAGGTATTTATCGAGCGCGGAGTCGTGATGGATGGCGAGGAAGACGGCGGCGCCTTTCTCTGTGGCGAGGCGGGTGCGGTCGGGGAGGGTGATGGGGCCGCCGGCGGGGTTGATGAGGTACGGCGCGAAGTGGGGGGAATCTTTCAGCCGCGCGAAGAGGAGTTCGGCGATGCGTTTGTTGAAGCGAAACTCGGGGATGCCGGTCGCGCTGATGGCACCGGGCTGCGCGATGGTATGACCGATGTCGATGGCGATGACTTGCCGCCCGTCGGTGCGGCGGGGGGGCGTCCGGGGCAAGGGGGTGGCTGATCCGCGGACCGCGGGTCGTGTCTCGGGGCGCGGGGCCGCGGCATCGCGGACGGGCGCTGGGATGGGCGCGCGCGGGGCGGCGGTGAGCGCGTTCGCAGCCTCTGGGTCGAGCTGCTGCAGCGGGTCGGGGTCGCGGGCGGCGAGCGCGGAAACGGCGAGCGCGAGGACGAGTGCGAAGGTTTTCAAAAGTTCTTCTTTCGATCCGAAGTGGTCTGCCGGAAGCGGGTGATCCGCGGCTGCCCGCCGAGGTTGCGGACGCTGATTTCATCGTGGGCGACGCCGCGCGACCACTTGCCGTTGGCGGAATTGTGCGCGACGAAGGTGTAGCTGTAGGTCGCGGTCTTAAGGTCCGGGTCGGCGGTGGTAAAGACGGAAATTTCGCTGAGCGCCGCGACCGCGGCGATCACCGCAAACAGTCCGATGAATCCCAGCAGGAGCGCGGGTGATCGGCGCGGTGGAGAGGGCATCGGCGCGGGCACGACCGGCGGCGTGGGCGGGGGCGTGACGGGCGGCACCGTCGCGGGCTCAGGAGTCTGGGAGTGCGTCGTCCGGCTGGTGGCCCGGCTCGGCGGCGCGAGACCGTGGCCGTCGAGCATTTCGAAAAGCTCGCGCGCGGAGTCCGGTCGATCGGCGGGATCTTTCGCGAGGCAAGCCTGCACCGTGCGGAGGAGAGTGGCGCTGACGGCAAAGAAGGAAGTTTTCATGGCGAAGACTCAATCCCCCCAGACGTGCGGGGGAAGCTGGGGAAAGCCTTGAATGAAGGAGGAAGTTGCCTTGCTCCCCGAGGGCCGCGTCCGTTTAATCCGCGCCCATGATCGTCACCACCGCCGACCTTTACCGCGTCGCCTACGGCAAATTCGCCGTCGGCGCTTACAATATCAACAACGCCGAACAGACGATGGGGCTCTTCCGGGGCTGCATCGAAAGCCAGTCGCCGTTCATCATTCAGATCTCGAAAGGGGCGCGCAAATACACGGAGAAGCGGATGCTCGAAGCGATCATCCGCTCGGCCAGCGAGATTTTTCCCGACGCGATTTTCGCGGTGCATCTCGATCACGGCGACGAGGCGACGTGCTACGATTGCATCGATTCGGGCTTTTATTCGTCGGTAATGATCGATGCGTCGCACGAGTCGTTCGACGAAAACATCGCGATCACGAAACGCGTGGTCGATCGGGCGCATGAAAAAGGACTCAGCGTCGAGGCGGAGCTCGGGATGCTCGGCGGCGTGGAGGAAGACATTGCCGTCGATGAAGGCAACGCCTGCCTGACCAACCCGGAAGAGGCGGTCGAATTCATCCAGCGGACCGGCTGCGACGCGCTCGCGGCGGCGATCGGCACGAGCCACGGCGCGTATAAATTCAAGGGTCAGCAGTCGTTGCATTTTGAAGTGATCGAGGGCATCCGCGACCGGCTCGCCGCCGCGGGGATGCCGCCGACGCCGATCGTCATGCACGGCAGCTCGAGTGTTCCTGTCGA
>JAYVPW010000053.1:0-30895 GCA_043777315.1 Spartobacteria bacterium
CGCCGGAGCGGGCGACACGGTGCTCGTGCTGGACGGCACGTATCCGCTCGGCGGCGGCGTCTCTTTCCGCAAAAGCGGCACACCGACGAAGTGGATCACGCTCAAGGCCGCGCCGGGTGCAAAGCCGCGCGCGGAATTTGCGAGTTGGGCCGGCTTCGCGATCAAAAACGGCGCCGCATTTGTCGAGATCAACGGCCTCGAAATCGCCGGCCACGCGCACGAAATCACGCTTGAAGAGGCTCAGGAAAATGGCCGCGCGGAGAAGCCGGATGCGAAGTTCAACGGCTCGGCGATTTCCATCGAAGGCCGCACGTTGGACACCAATGGCGCGAACGTGAAAGACGAAAAGGAGTTCGTCGATCGCCCCGACCGCCCGCATCACATCCGCATCATTGGCTGCAACATTCACGACGCGTGCGGCGCGGGAATCGCGGGGATGATCGCGGATTACGTGACGATTGAGGGCAACACCGTGAGCGATTGCGCGGCGCGATCACGCTACGCGCACAGCGGCATCACGCTGTATTGGGCGTGGAATTTCGACAGCTCGACGCAGCACCGCATTTTCATCCGCAACAACGTCGCCGCGCGCAATTGCACGATGGTCGCGTGGCAGCCGCGCTGGGAGCCGGACCTGGCGAAGGCGCACATTTCCGACGGCAACGGCATCATCATCGACGACTTTCTCCAGTCGCAGCCCGGCGGCCTGGGCGACATCAATGCCGGGCGCGTGCTGATTCAAAACAACCTCTCGCATCACAGCGGCGGCGGCGGCATTCACGTCTTCGCGAGCGACCGCGTGGATGTCGTGAACAACACCACTTTCGCGAACTGTCAGACGCCGATCATCAACTACGGCGAACTCGACACGAGCCGCGCGCGCGACTGCCGGGTGCTGAACAACATCATCGTCGCGCAACCCGGAAAGCAAGTGACGCGCAATCGCGACCGCGCGAACAAACTCCAGACCGAGAACGTCTGGGACGGGAACGTCTATTTCGGCGACGACAAATCGAAGGTCGAAACTTTCGGCGAGCACGACGTGTGGGCCGATCCGCTTTTCCTCAAAGCCGACGCAAACTCCGCGCCCAAAAATTTCGGCTTACAACCGGGAAGTCCCGCGCGCGGCTGCGGACTCGAAAGCCCGCTCGTGAGCAGCCACGATCTGCTCGGCACGCTGCGGCCCAGCGACGGAAAGATCGACCGCGGAGCAATCCAGAGCAGCGCTCCCGCGGCGAAGTGAAACCTCGAATGAGTATGAACCATTTTTCCTCGCGACTCCTCGGCTTTGGTCTTTGGGCGCTGATCGCGAATTCCATCAGCGGGCCGACGGCGAAGGCCGCGGTGGACCTCGATCGCGACCCGGCCTGGGCCGAGGCTTACAAAGCCGCGCCGATGAATGTCGATGAGACCAAGGCCTTCATAAGACAGCTCGCGCAATACGTCTTCGACCATCACATGAAGAAGACCGAAGGCTCACCGCAGCGCGGGATCATTTACGAATACTTCCACGTCGCGAATGCGGGAAAGCCGGACCAATTCATCCAAGGCGAAGCACTCGATACCATGCACGACGGCGCGTGGTTTGCGGTCGCGATGGTGCAGGCGTATCGCGCGACCGGAGATGCATTTTTCAAGGAAGTGCTGACTCAGTGGCAGCTCCCTTTTTATCTCAGGATGCTCAATCACTCAGACGAGCTATTTACGACCGAGCGCGATGACGGGATCGACGTCGGCTGGAGCAAAGGAACCGAGTGGCTCTTACTCGGCCGCGAGAAAGGCTTTGTGCCTTATTGGTGGGAAGACGGTGCGTCGGTGAGCCTCGAAATGGTCGTGCGCAAGACGGAGCATCTGAACTTTCCAGGGCGCAATGAGCTGGCGGGCATGCCGAATCCCGAGAAGCGGCTGGTGGGTTATTCGCTCGGCTCCTCGAACCACATGGCGCAAGACCTCGCCGTCATGCTCGAACAGTCGTGGCTGCTCCTGCACGAAAGCTCCGATGCCGCGGATCAAAAGCTCGCGGGCGAAGTGGCGGAGGCGGCGCGCAATCTCGCCGAATGCCGCGCCCGACATGGCGTGCCGAACATTCCCGCGGTGCGCGCGGCGCTGGCGGTCACGAGCGGCGATGCCGCGATGCGGAAGACGCTGCCGGAGGTGACATGGAAAGGTCTCGCGACCGGGCGCAGCGATTGGCGTCACGCAGTTTTAGAGTTCAAACCGGATGAGCAAGTAAAGGTGCCGACCTTTTGTGATGACCAGGAATACAGTTACTACACCGGCGTCGCGCGCGACGGCACCTTGACCGACCCGCTGGCGTTTCGACTTATCTACGATGCTTTCACTTTGCCTAAGCTCTACCGCGCTTACTCCGACGACAGCGAAGTCCCGCCCGGCATCGGTATCTTCGAGTATCCTTACTTCTTCGTGAATGGAAAACCGGCCGATACGCGTTCACAGCGCAAAGGTCCGGCGGGGCGTCCCCGGCCGATCGGCTCGCGCTTCGGCCCGCAGAACATGGTCGTCACCGGCTGGGCCTTGCAGGCGTTGAAAGCCCATCCGGGCTTATGGGATGCGGCCAGGAAAGAGATTGCGAAGCCGAACTTTTTTCCGCCGGAGAGCGAGGCGGAAGTGCGCGCCGCGTTCGAACGCGAGCTCGGCGGCGGGCTGCGTACCTGGCAGGCGATCTTTAAGTCGAAAGGCTACATCCCCACTGGCATTGGCGCCGGCGGCACGGGCGCGGGTTTTCCGTGGGACGACATCTCCGACACCGGTGGCTACGCCCATCTCATCAGCGCCGCCGCGCAGTGGGTTTTCTTTCTCGAAGGCAAATCGGACTGGGAAACGCAGCGAGTCCCTGACAGACAGCAGTAAGCTTCGACCGATGTAAGATGCTTTCGCTTTTGCCGCGTCGCTGTTCTTCGGCGCTGCGTTAAGCAAGAAACCAATGCTGACACCAACGGCGGAATTTCTCAGCCGCGCCGAGCAGTGTCGCGGCTGCCAGAGGGATCATTAGTTGGGGTGTTGCCTTCAACGCACCTTGCCGGCGGCATTGTCCAAAACGACCCGCGAGGCCACCCCCGTGTCGAGCTTGTCGGGGATGTGCGAACAGAACCCGATGCCGACATAGAACGGGCCTTTGAATGGCACGCTGGCGGATGCGCCGACCGGCTCCATTGGGCCGCCAGCGAGGCTGGCGAAAAGCGTGAACGTGTCGCCGCGCTTTTCGATGCCGAGTCGGATGGACGGTGCGTCCTTCGCGGGCATTTTCGCGGAAAACTTGTGGGTTTCCTTCATGCTCGCGCCCTTTTCCAGCCGGTAGGCAAGGTGGATCAGGCCCGGTCCGTGGAGCGCGACCATCACTTCCTTCGCGTCGTCATCGAGGTCCTGCCGGATCACCAGCACCACCTTGCGGTCGATGGGTGGTGCGTCCTTTGGAAAACTGATGTCCGCAGCCAGCGATACGTCCCCTTCCATCCGCTTCCACAGGAAGCGCATCTCGTCGCGGGTATACCAAATGTTGTAGCTCGCAGAGGTGATTTCATAGCGGTCGCTTTCCTTGTTAAAGGAGGCTTTCCCCGGCAGGAGTGGACCACCGACATCAGACTGACTCTCGAACATGCCGATCGGCTCGTCGAAGGTGACGGTGGGGCGGTGAAAATCCACCGGCGGCGGGATTTGCTTGTGCGTCGGCGAGGAGGGCAGAGCCCAGTCCGGCACGACTATTTCCCCTGCTGAAAGTGAGGGATAGTAGAGAGCGAAGGCACCGAGGATGGCGATGGCGTGGGCTAATGAAGGATTCATGCGGGTGATGGGAAAATTCATTTCACCGGGGCGGTGTGAGAGACGAAGGCGACGCGGCGGCCGTCGGGACTCCACGACGGAACATTAAGCGTCCCCTGGCCACCGTAGAGATAGGCGACCACGCGCGACTTACCGCCGTCGGCGGACATTTCCCGCAAATAGACGTGCTGATAGTAGGGATGCTCATCGGGCTTCACATCGGTGCCGAAGGTGATGAAGACGATGCGCTTTCCATCCGGCGAGACGTGCGGAAACCAGTTGTTGAAATTGTCATGCGTCAGTTGCTCCGGCGCCGAGCCGTCCGGCTTCATCCGCCAGCACTGCATGAGTCCGCTGCGGGTCGAGTTGAAGTAGATGAAGCGTCCATCCGGGCTGTATTCCGAGCCGTCGTCCAGTCCGGGCGTATCGGTCAGGCGCGTCTCCTCGCCGCCGCCCACCGGGATGCGATAGATATCGAAATCTCCGCCCCGCTTGCCCGTGAATAGCAGCGACGAGCCATCCGGCGAGAAGCCGTGGAGATAGGAGGTGCCGGCAGTGGTGACTTGGGTCGGCTTTCCACCGCCGACCGGCAAGGTATAGACCGTGGAGGTGACGTCCGGCTGCGCGGGATCCTTGGGATTGTGGCTGATGCCGAGGGTCTTCCCGTCGAAGGAGAGCACATGGTCGTTGTTGCACTTCACCGCGAAGCCGGTGTCGAGCGGTTCCGGCTTTCCCGAAGCGAGAGGATAGCGGAACAGCTTGCCGCGCGAGTTATAGATCAAGGTCGATCCATCCGGTGTCCAATTCGGAGCCTCGATGCCTTCCGGGGTTTCGTAAACCACCTCGCGGCGGCCCGTTTCCAAAGTAAGAAGCTCCAGGCGGCTGCCGAGATAATCCTTGTAAGGTTTCAGGCCGTCCCAAGCCGGGATGGTCAGGCGGACGTCATCGAAGATCGCTTTCGCGGTCGCCTTGGAAGTGTGTGCGCAGACGAACAAGCCGACCTCCAGTTCATCAACGGCGGTGATTTCTTCGATTGACTCCGTGGTGAAGGCATCGCCGAAGCGCGCCGCCGAGAGGATGAAGCGGTTGCCACGGCGCTCGAGTTGGATCACATCCGCGGAGATGACCGGCGTGCGCTTTTCCTCGACCATCGCACCCGCCTCGCGGCGGAACTGAAGCGACGTCAACCCGTCGCCATGCACAGCCGCGGCCACCATCGCGCTGGCGGGGTCGGCCGAGCCGCGGGCCATCAGGCCGAACTTGCGGTGCGCCTCGCCCTCGCTGCCGTCCAGCCGCGCGCGGACCTGGAGGATGAAGTTGCCCTTGATCCTGCGGTGGACGAAGTGGAAGTCATCGTGCGCCTCCCAAATGTTCCGACCGGCACCGGTCACGTTGTAGGATTGTTTGCCAGAATCGTAGCTGGCGCTGCCCGGCAGCCCAGGCTCGCCGATGTCCGTCTGCGTGGCGAAAATACCGAGTTCGGGCTGCGCGGCGAACGCGCTCATGACGAATCCGGAGAAAAGAAGAAAAAGGCGGAGGAGCATCATTAGGATTTTGGGTTGGGCTTATACTCCCCGGCCACTTTGATCGCCTATTCAAATCCGCTGCGATCACTGTTGACCGCGCAGCCCATGGCATCTCTCATCCGCTCCGCGCCGAGCAGGCTTTCCAGCCCTTGGCACCGCGTGATCCTCGACGGCGCGACCTTCCTCCGCATCCTCGCGCCCGACGGCAAAGCCATCGCCACCATTGCTGAAGCGGTTCTACTTCAAATTCCATGAGTCATTTACCAAGCCTCCTCGTTTCCGCTGCGATTGCGTTCCTGTTAACCATGACCGTGCAGGCGGAGCCGAAGCGCCTCTACATCGCGAACGACGATCACACCGACTACATGTGGACGGCGGACGCGGAGACTTATGCGGGTGTCTTCACCGACATGCTCGACTACTACCTCGCGCTCGCGGACGCGACGGATGTGAACCCCGCGCCTTACCAGAGCCGCTTCAATTGCGACGGGAGCTATTGGCTGTGGACTTACGAGCGGCGGCGGAGCGCGGCGGATTTTCAGCGGCTCATCGCGCGGATAAAGGACGGCCACATTTCCGCGCCGATGACCGCGCTCGTGTCGTGCTACGGCGGGCAGCCGGCGGAGGCGGTGCTGCGCGGGATGTCGTATGCGGGGCAGCTTGAGCGCAGGCACGGGCTGCGTTTCACGATGGCGCTCTCGATGGAAAACCAGACGCAGCCGCTCGGACTCGCGTCGCTGTGGGCGGGCGCGGGCGCGCGTTATTCGTGGAAAGGAATTTGCGGCTGCGCGACGAAAATGCCGAAGCCCGCGTTCGCCGAGCGCCCGCACGAAATCTACTGGTATGCGGGCCTCGACGGGCAGCGCGTGCTGATGAAGTGGTATTCGCTCGGCCTGCGTTTCGGCACGTATCTCGAAGCGGGCTGGCCCATCGATACGCTCCAACCCTCCGGCAAAGGCGGGCCGAATGCGGCCATCGAGTTTCTCGATTCCGACCCCGGATTTTTGCGCCGCTACCGCGATTCCGCGACGAGCGAGCCTTACATCGTGAGCGGTGCGTTCGGCTTTGGCGGCGATGCGCTGGCGGAAAAAACCGGCGTGCCCGGCGACCCCGGCGTGCCCAAGGAACCGGGCCTGAACTCGAAGATTCCCGGCTGGCCGCAGACCGAGCACTTCCACGAAATCGCGCGGAAGGAGAGCAGCGAAAAGCGGCAGGTCATTGCGTCTAACGAACTGGATTTTTTTGAAGACTTCGAGAAGACGCACGGCGCTACGCTGCCGAGCGAAAGCGTGACCTTTGGCAACGAGTGGGACCTTTACTCCGCGTCGATGTCGGAGACTTCCGCGCGCGTGAAACGCTCGGTGGAAAAACTGCGCGCGGCGGAACTCATGGCCGCACTTGTGAGCTTGAAGCGTCCGACGTTTTTGCATGGCCGGGAAAAGGAGCGCGACCAGGCGTTCATGGACCTCGGTTTGTATTGGGAGCACGACTGGACGGCGGACGGCCCGGTGTCGCGCGAGCGGCGCGCGGCGTGGCAGGAAATGCTCGCGGGCGAGATCGAGTATTACGTCAACGCGCTCCACGCCGACGGCGGCACGCGGCTCGGCGGACTCATCCCGCGACCCGACGAAAAGGCGCAGCGTTTCTTCGTGCTGAACCCGCTCGGCTGGCCGCGCACCGATGCCGCCGACTTCGCCTACAATGGCCCAAAGGACATCCACGTTCGCGATGTCACCACGGAGCAGGACGTGCCGCATCAACTCGTGAATCTCGGCGGCGTGAGCTTCCTCCGCATCCTTGCGAGCGACGTGCCGCCTGCGGGCTACAAGTGCTTTGAAATCCTTTCTGGCAAAGGAACTGCGCCGACCGACGCTGCCGCGACCGTGAGCGACGCGACGCTCGAAAATGCGCGCGTGAAACTCACGGTCGAACCCGACGGAGCCATCGCCAGCCTGCTCGCCAAGGCGCAACCCGGCGCGGAATTCGCCGCGACCATCGGCGGGCTGAAGCTGAACGATTTCGCCGCCGACGAAGCCAGCGGCAGCGCCATCGTCGTGGAGAACAGCGGCCCCGTTTCCACGACGCTGAAATGCGTGAGCAGCGCGGGCCGCGCGCACACCACGCGCATCACGCTCTTCCGCGATTCCGACCGCGTGGATGTGCGCAACGAAATCACGGAAAATTTCCGCGACGTGCGGCACTGGGCGTTCAGCTTCAACCTCGCCGCGCCCGACGTTCACACCGAGGAAGTCGGCGCGGTCATCCGCGTGAAAAAGAAAGCCGACGGCGGCAACTACGCCGACACGCACGCGCGCTACGACTACGCGACGCTCAATCATTTCGCCGACATCACCGATGGCGCAAACGCGCGTGGCGTCACGCTCTCCAGCCCCGACCTCGCCTTCATGCGCGTCGGCAAAAGCGAACCGCTCGCGCTCGACACCGCCACCCCGCAACTCAGCGTGCTGGCTGGCGGGCAGGTGGACGGCTCCTGGCTCGGCATCCACGGCCAGAACGGCGCGACCCATTTCCTGCAACGCTTCGCCCTCCGCCCGCACGCCGCCTACGAGCAGACCGCCGCGATGAAATTCGCGCTCGAACATCAGAACCCATTTGTCACCGGCGCAGTCATCGGCAAGCCCGACGCGCCCTATCCCGCGACGAGTTATTCACTGCTCAAAATCAGCGACCCGAACGTGCTGCTCTGGGCGCTGAAAGTTCACGACGACGGCATTGCCCACGGCCTCGTCGCGCGCGTCTGGAATCAAGCGTCCCAGCCGGCCGCCACTCATTTCACCACTGCCACCCCGCTGCAATCCGCGCAGCGCATCACGCACCTCGAGACGCCCCTCGGGCCGCTGCCGCTGAAAGACGGCGCGCTCGAAATCACCGTCGGCGCGCAGCGCATGGAGACCTTCGGCTTGCTACCGGCCACACTATGAGTTTTCACGTCATCGCCGAAAGTTATCCCCCGATTTGCCCGCCCAGCCCGACGTGCCGCGCGCGGCGGCCCGCTCTCGTGCGGCATCTCGCGTGCGTCGTCGTGACCCTGCTCGCACTGCGGTGCGGCCACGCCTCGGCGGCGGAGACGGTGCTGCTCGGCGACCGTTTCGACGACGATGAGCGCGCCACGCAGACGCTGCCGCGCACGGCAAAATGGTTTTACGCCGGCCCGGCCGCCGCCGCCGCACGGCTCTGGTCACGCCGCCGGCGGGCGGTGGTGAGCTGCGGCTGGTTTCCAGCGGCGCGTCGGCCATGGCGCTGGCTTATTTCACCACGGCGGCTGCGCCAAAGGTGCTCGCCGCTGGCGATTCGATCACGCTGGATTTCACGGCGAAGTTCGACGCGCTGAAAAACTCCGACTCGAATTTCCGCGTCGCCCTTTTCAACTCGCTCAGCAGCCGGCCCACGGCGGACAGCGAAACCGGCGTGTATCCGCTGGCGACCGATCCGCAGATCTACGTGAACACGCACAGCGGCTACCAGGTGCAGCTCAACACCGGCGCGACCGGAGCGGATTCCTTCAACGTGTATGAGCGCAACAACCAGGGCTCCGACATGCCCTTTGCCTCCGCCGTGCGGATGGGTGCGGACAATCTCGCGACGCTCAATCTCAAGGTGAAGCAGACCTTCGCGGTGCAGCTCAAAATCACCCGCAGCACGGGCGCGGGCACGAGCGTGACGGTGGATGCGACGGTCAACGGTGTGTCCGTTTCGCGCACGGATTCGAGCGCGCTGCTCACGAGCTTCGACGGCTGCGGGTTTTACATCGGCTCCGACGCGCTCGGCGCGGGCCAGGCGCTGACGGTCGATGACCTGACGGTGAGATACACGCCGTCCGGCGGCGCAGCGGCAACGCTGCTGAGTGACGCGTTCACCGACAACGACCGCACCAATCAGGTGCTGCCAAATTCCGCGCAATGGTTTTACGCCGGACAGTCCGTGGCTTCCGCTCGTCTCACCACGAATGGGCCGGTTTCGGCGGAGACGCTCGTCTTCACGCCGGGCGGGCAGGACGCCATGGCGCTCGCCTTTTTCACCGCGTCCGGTTCGCCGCAGACGCTCGCGGTCGGCGAGTCCATGACCGTGCAGGCCAATGTGCATCTCGATTTGCTCGCGAATGCGGCGGATGGGATTCGCTTCGGGCTGTTCAATTCCGGCGGGCAGCGCGTCGCGGCGGACGCGGCCTCGGCGACGGGCCTCGATGACAACTCCGCGATCTACAACGGCTACCTCGGCTACAGCGTGCGGCTGAATCCCGGCGCGTCCGGCGGCTTCAATCTCGAGCGGCGCGGCGGCGCGGGCACAAACCCCTTTTCCACCTCGGCCAGCACGCTGCTCGGCGCGAACAACGTCGCCAGCCTCGCGCTCACGACCTCGCTGGAAATGGTCCCGCGTTTCAGCATGACCCTCACACGGCTGAGCACGGGCATGCAGGTCGAGGCGGCCATCAATGGCCGCAGCATCATGCGGCTTGATGGCACGCCGGCCACGACTTCGTTCGATACCTTCGCGTTCTTTACTTCCGCCGCGGCGCTCTACGACGGGCCGCAGGCCGTCTTCAGCAATGTGAATGTCATCCACGCCACCGCGATTCCCGCAGTGACTTCCTTCGGCAAAATCCTCAGTCAGACCTTCGACGGCTCATCGTGGGCCGGCGCGATTTTCGCCGGCACGCAGGCGATGGGCTCGGTCAGCGCGGGCAGCTTTGGCACCATTGATGTGCTCGGCAGCGTGACGCCGATCGGCGGGGAAAAGCTGAACGTGAACAGCACGGGACTGACCGGCTATTGGTCGGGCGCGCTGAACTCCGGCCTCCTTGCGGTAACTAACACCGAGACGGTGCCCGGCAAGCTGACGCTGGCCTTCGACCTGCAAGCCAGCGTCGTGCGCGCCGTGCGCGTGCGGCGCGAATCCGCTGACGCCGGCGGGATCGTCAGCGGCGCGCTGGAGCGGATGATCTATCCGGCGGTGCCAAACAGCTATCAGCGCCATGCCTTTGAACTGGGTGACATGGCCGCGGTGAGCGGCATGTTTGCGCCCACCGCGCCTAACATCCGGCTTACTTTCCAAATCGAGGGTGGGGTGGATGCGGGGAGCTGGCCGGCGGGCACGCACTCGCTGCAAGTGGATAACGTCTATTACGCCAAGCCGGCCTATTACGTGAAACCCACCGGCAATAACAACCTCGACGGCCGCACCGAGGCCAATGCCTTTGCCACCGTGGCCAAGGCGCTCACCGCCGCCAATAAGGCGGGCGACATTGTGCTGCTCATGGACGGCACCTACAATCCCACCGCCATGCTTAGCGTGGCCACCGGCGGCGTGCCGGCGGGCTGGGTGACGGTCAAGAACTATCCTGGCGCCAGCCCACTCATCCAAGGCAATGAGACTAACTATGATGTGATCTACCTAGCGAAGGGTTTCAGCGGGGCGAGCTTCGACTATACTTCCAACCTCAACTACATCGAACTCCGCGGCTTCCGCGTGCGCGGCACCGCCGATACCCTGGCGGTGAACCTGCGCGGTGGCAACAATCCCAACTCCAACGTCAACGGCGTGGCCGTCAACGGACGTTCCATGGTCAAGTTTCCCCATCACATCCGCTTCGCCGATCTCGAAATCTATAACATGTCGGCAGCCGGCATCGCGGCGATCGATGCCGACTGGTTCTTCGTGGAAAACAATGACGTTCACGACACGAGCAACTGGACGATCTACGGCACCTCCGGCCTTTCCTCGCTCACGCCGATCAACTTCGACGGCACCGCCGGGACTTACCGCCATTACTGGCTGGGCAACGGCCTTTACCGCAATGAAACCAAGGAGCGCTGGTCGTCCATCGGGGCGATCAGCGACGGCAACGGCGCGATCTTCGACACCTTTCTCACCACGCGTCACGGTCCTTACCTCGGCCGCGCGATTGCCGCGAACAACCTGTTCTACGAAAACGGCGGCTCCGGCATCCATGCCTTCAAGGTCAACGGCGCGGACATCGTGCATAACACCGCCGTGCGCAACAGCCACTCGCCCGATTTGACTTATCCAAATATCTTCGGCAACTCCTCCAACGACATCCTCATTGCCAATAACATCATCGTCGCCTCCACCGGCGAAGCCATCAACGACGCCAGCTATAGCACGGCCTTTCCGCTGACCACGGGGGTTGCTTTTCTCAACAACCTCTATCTCTCCGATGGCTCGACCGTCGCGCCCTACGTCGGCCCGAATGACTCGGGCAACATCCTCACCACCGACGCGAAGTTCGTCGATGACACCACGGGCGACTTTCGTCTCCGCACCGGCAGCCCGGCTTTCAACGCGGCGCTGGCTTCGCTCTCGATCCTGCCGGTGCGCGACTTTCACGGCATCCTCCGCCGCACCGACGGCCTGCCCGACATCGGCGCGTGCGAGCGCCAGCCGGCCATCGTCATTCCCCCCCGCAGCGCAGACGGGAGTGGTGGGCAATAGCGTCAACCTCACCGTCAGCGCGCAAAGCGCCGGGCCTGATTCCGCGCTCAGCTATCAATGGCAGCGCAACGGCGTGAGCATCCTCGGCGCGACTGGCAACCCTCTCGTCCTTGCCAACCTCACCGCCGCGCAAGCCGGCGACTATCGCGCGCTCGTCTCCGTGGGCGGCGTGCCCTTCGACACCGTGACCAGCCCCGCCGCCATGCTCATCGTCTGGACGCAGTTGCAGAACTGGCGCAACACGAACTTCGGCACCATCAGCAACACCGGCAACGCCGCGGACACCGCCGACCCCGACAAAGACGGCATCTGGAACCTCGCCGAGTATGGGCTCAGCCTGCTGCCAAACTTGCCCGGACTGACCGGCCTGCCGTCCGCGGTTCGCGACGGCACCGGCCATTTGGCGCTCACTTTTCTGCGCGCCCGCAGCGACGTGACCTACGTGGTCGAAGCCACCGCCAATTTTTCCCAATGGGACCTCGTCGCCACCAATCCCGGCACGGTCGGCCAGTCCGTCACCTCCACCGATCCGGTCATCGGCACGAAACGCTTCATCCGCCTGCGCATCACCTCGCCATGAGTGCGCCTCGCGAGAGGGCGAAGTTGATTTCGGCCGTGCCACGCCCACACTCCGGCCAATGAAATCAGCGGTTTGGCTTTGCGCGTTCTTTTGCGGACTCGCCGCGTGGCCGGTTGGGCGCGCGGCGGCGGCGGATTCGGATTTCTTCGTGCAAAAAGTGCGGCCGGTTTTGGAGGGGCGTTGCTACAAGTGCCACAGCCACGAGTCGGGCAAGAGCAAGGGCGGGCTGCTGCTGGACTCGGGCGCGGCGATCCTCGCGGGCGGGGATGACGGCGCGGTGGTCGTGCCGGGAAAGCCGGAGGAAAGTCTGCTGGTAAAGGCGATCCGACAGGAGGACGAGGATACGAAGATGCCGCCGAAAGGCGAGAAGCTGAAGGACGCGGAGATCGCTGTGATTGTGGACTGGATCAGGCAGGGCGCGGTGTTTCCAGCAGAGATTGCGGGCAAAGCAGGCAAGCGGGTGCGTGGGAAAATCACGGACGAGGACCGGCAGTGGTGGGCGTTTCAGCCGATGAAAAAGGCGGAGCCGCCAGCGAGCGAGACAGGAAATCCGATTGATGGCTTTCTCGATGCACGGCTCGCAGCGGAGGGGCTGAAGGCGGCGCCGGAGGCTGCGCGAGCAGCACTCATCCGGCGGGTGACTTTCGATCTCACCGGGCTGCCGCCGACACCGGAGGAGGTGGCGGCGTTCGTTGATGGGGCTGATAAGTCCCATGCGTCCCATCAGTCCTATGAGCGCCTCGTGGATCGCCTCCTCGCCAGTCCGCGTTTCGGCGAACGCATGGCCCGCGCGTGGCTCGACCTCGTGCGCTACGCGGACGGCGACGGCTACCGCGCCGACGACTACCGCCCCGATGCCTGGCGCTACCGCGATTACGTCATCCGCGCTTTCAACGACGACATGCCCTACGACCGCTTCCTCAGCGAACAACTCGCGGGCGATGAACTTTTTCCCGGCGACAAGGACGCGCTCATCGCCACCGGCTACCTGCGGCACGGTATCTACGAATGGAACGCGCGCGACGTGCGCGGCCAGTGGGAGGTGATTTTGAACGATCTGACCGACACCACGGGCGACGTTTTCCTCGGCCTCGGGATGCAGTGTGCACGTTGTCACGATCACAAGTTCGACCCGATTTTGCAGAACGATTATTTCCGGCTGGGTGCGTTCTTCGCGCCGGTGCTGCTGGAGGATCGCATCGCCGCGACGGCTGAAGAACGCGCGGCGCACGCGGCGAAGATGCGCGGGTGGGAGGAAAAGACGGCGGCGTTGCGGGCAGATTTGTGGACGCTGGAAAAACCGTACCTCGACCGCGCCGAGGCGGAGGCGGTGGGCAGATTTCCCGACGACATCCAGGCGATGATTCGCAAACCCGTCGCCGAGCGCGAGCCGCTGGAGGGGCAGCTCGCGTCGCTGGCGTGGCGGCAAATCGTCTATGATTGGGCGTGGGTGGACCGGCTGTTCAAAGGCGAGGACAAGGAGCGCATTCTGAAACTGCGGCGCGACCTCGCCGCGCTCGATGCGGAGAAACCCGCGCCGCTGCCGGTCGCTTTTTCCGCGTGTGATGTCGGTGCGAAGGCTCCGCCAGTTTTCATTCCGAAAAAAAACGGCTGAGCCGATTGAGCCGGGCTTCCTCACGCTGCTCGATCCCGCGCCCGCGAGCATCGCACCGCTGCCGGGCAGCACCGGACGCCGCGCGGCGCTCGCGCGGTGGCTCACCGCGCCAGAGAATCCGCTGACCGCGCGCGTCATCGTGAATCGCGTGTGGCAGCAGCACTTCGGACGCGGTCTGGCGGCGAACGCGAGCGACTTCGGCAAACTCGGCGAGCCGCCTGCGTATCCCGAGCTGCTCGACTGGCTGGTGCGCTGGTTTGTCAGCGAAGGCTGGAGTTTGAAAAAGCTGCACCGCCTCATCGTCACGAGCGCGGCGTATCGGCGCTCGTGCGAGCATCCGGCGCCGGAAGCCGGGCGGCTCAAAGACCCCGAAAACCGCCTGCTCTGGCGCGCGCAACCGCGCCGCCTCGAAGCCGAGCAAATCCGCGACGCCATGCTCGCGGTGTCCGGCGAACTCCAGCCCGACGCGGGCGGCCCCGGCGTGCCGCCGAACGAGCCGCGCCGCACCATCTACACCCGCTTCATGCGCAACACGCGCGACCCGCTCGCCGATGTTTTCGATGCGCCGCTCTGGTTTTCCAGCGCCGCCTCGCGCGACACGACGACGACGCCCGTGCAGGCGCTCTTGCTCGCGAACAGCGCGGCGTTGCGCGCGCAGGGAAAAGCCTTCGCCGCCCGCGTCGCCACGCTCGCGCCGAACGATACCGCAGGGCAAGTGCGCGCCGCCTACCGGCTCGCTTTTGGCCGCGAAGCCAGCGCGAGCGAAGTGAGCGCAGCCGTCAACTTTCTCACCACGCAAACCGCATCCGCCGATGTGAAGAAGCTCACGTCGGGGCAGGCGGCGTTCGTGCCGGAAAAGGTGCCGTATCGCGACGGCCAGGGCGCATTTCTGCAAGCGGACAGCGAGCAGACGATGTTTCGCGTCGAGGGCAGCGCCGCGCTGCCGGTGGACGGCGCGTTCACCATCGAGGCGTTCATGGTGCCGCGCTCCGTTTCCGCCGCCGCCGACCTCCGCACCATCGCGGCGAAATGGACCGGTGTGAAAACCGAGGGCGGCTGGACGCTCGGTGTCACCGGCCAGCAATCGCGCCGCAAGCCGCTGACCCTCGCGCTGCAAATGGTGGGCCGCCACCGCGACGGCAGCTTCGGGGAGCGGCCGGTGTTCAGCGACCTCAATGTGCAAATCAACAAGCCCTACTTCGTCGCCGCCGCGTTCACGCCCGCGACCGCGGAGCAGCCGGGCCGCGTGCTCTTCGCGCTGAAAGATTTGTCGAACGACGACGAGCCGCTGCTCACCGCCACGGTCGAGCACGACATCACCGGGGAATTCAATTTCCCCGCGCCCGTCACGCTCGGCGCGCGCTCCGGCAATGCGCCGCAATTTTTCCACGGCACCATCGACGACGTGCGCCTCTCCCGCGCCGCGCTCGCGACGGCGCAAATGCTCTACGGTTCCGAAGCCGCGACCGACGCGACGCTCGGCTTCTGGCGTTTCGAGGCCAAGCCCGACGTCCTCGCCGACGCCAGCGGCCACGGCCACGCCCTCGCCCCCCCCCGCGAAGCCACGGGCCTCACGCCCGCGCAAGCCGCGCTCGGGGATTTTTGCCAAGCCCTTTTGAACGCCAGCGAGTTTCTTTATGTGGAGTGAGATGGCACCGATGATGAGGCGAGAAATTGCAGCGATGCGGGCCGATTGGGCAACTCCTTCGGAGTTGTTCGCCGGTTCGGATCATACCGGGGGTTCGCTTCGCTTCACCCCCGGCTATTTACTGGGAACCACTTCGTGGTTCGGGTTTCGCGAGATGCCAGCAATGAGGCGAGGTGAGATGCCCGCGATCATGCGGCGTGAGCTGTCGTCCGGGATGCAGCGTGAGATGCCGTCGGTCATGCAGCGCAATCCGGCGTCGCCATCGCTTCGCCCAGCCGCGAAGCGGCTCCCCATCAATAGCCGGGGGTCGCACGACCCCCGGACCACCCACCCGTGCGCCCCAACCCCGGAGGGGTTGCCCAATGCTCGGGAACGCTCACGGCAGATGGTCCGGCTGCCATTCCAAATGCACCGCCTCGACCATTCGTTTCAGTTCATCGACAAATTCCTCCCGTTGATGATGCGTCTCCTGCTCGCGGATGTAGGCGATCAAACCAGGCCGCGCATCCGCCGCCACGGTGAACGCCCCGTAACCTTCCTGCCAATAATCAAACGCCGGAAACACCTGCCGGCCCTTGATCCATGCAGAGGACGCGGTCTTGATTTCCTTCACCAGATTCGCCAGCGCTACCGTCGGATGGAGGGACGACAAAATGTGGATGTGATCCTCGATACCGCCGATGCGGTAAAGGTGGCAGGTCCGTTCCTTCAAAACGCCCCAGATAAAGCGGTAGAGTTCGTCGCGTCGCGGTTTGTCCAGGGAGCGAACGCGGTTCTTGGTGGCGAAGACAAGGTGGTAGGTGATGTCGGTGTAGGTGGACATGGATTTGGATTTTCGCCGACGTTTCACGACCTGCGTCCATTGGGCAACTCCTTCGGAGTTGGGTCGTTCTTCGGGATGGTTCCGGGGGTTGAAACCCCCGGCTATTTATGGGGAACCGCTTCGCGGTTTGTGTCGGATGTCGCTCGATGAATTTAGTCGCCCGATGAATCCCACCTGCATCACGAATTTCAGACCGCTTCATTTACCATGAACACCAACGACCCACGCTGCCACCGCTACGAACCCATTTTTTCGCGTCGCGATTTTCTCCACCGCTCCGGCATCGGGCTGGGAGCCATCGCGCTGCAAAGCCTGCTCGCGCGGGAAGCGAACGCTTTCACCGCACCGGCCTCACCGCTCGTCGCGAAGAAACCGCAATTCCCCGCTCGCGCGAAAAACGTCATCTTTCTTTTCATGGAAGGCGGGCCGTCGCATCTCGACCTATTCGACCCGAAACCACTGCTCAACAAACTCGCGGGCCAGCCGCTGCCGGACAGTTTCGGGCCGGTCATCACCGCGATGGGCGAGGCGCGCGCGCCGCTGCTCGCCTCGAAACGCGAGTGGAAGCAGCACGGGCAAAGCGGCCTGTGGGTGAGCGACTGGCTGCCGCACATCGCGGAGTGCGCGGACGACCTCGCGGTGGTGCGCTCGTGCTGGATGGACGGCATCAATCACAGCGCGGGCGTGTGCCAGATGAACACCGGCTCCATCCTCGGCGGGCGGCCTTCGCTCGGCTCGTGGGTGACTTACGGACTCGGCACGGCGAACACCGATCTGCCCGCGTTCGTCGTCCTGCAGGACAATCAGGCGAGCGTCGTGAATGGCCCGCGCAACTGGAGCGCCGGGTTCATGCCCGCCGTCTATCAAGGCACGCGCTTTCAGGGCGGCAGCGAGCCGATTCCAAACTTGAACACACCCGAGTCGCAGACGCCCGAGCAGCAGCAGGCGCGGCTCGGTTTCATCAATGGACTCAACCGCGATTACGCCGCGCGTTTCCCCGACCAGACGGAACTCGCCGCGCGCCTCACCAGCTACGAACTCGCCTACCGGATGCAGGCCGAAGCGCCCACCGCCGTCGATCTCGCGGGCGAAAGCGACGCGACGAAAAAACTCTACGGCATGGACAAAAAGGAAACCGCCGACATGGGCCGCCTCTGCCTGCTCTCGCGGCGGATGGTCGAGCGCGGCGTGCGCTTCGTGCAGATTTACCACGGTGCGGGCAGCAAGTGGGACTCGCACACCGCGATGGAAAAAAACCACGCCGCCCTCTGCGCGAGCATGGACCAGCCCGTCGCCGGACTGCTCAAAGACTTGAAATCACGCGGCCTGCTCGACGACACGCTCGTCGTCTGGGGTGGCGAATTTGGCCGCACGCCGATGAGCGAAAAAGGCGACGGTCGCGACCACAACCCGACCGGCTTCTCGATGTTCTTTGCCGGCGGCGGCGTGAAGGGCGGTCAGACCATCGGCGCGACCGACGAACTGGGCCTGCACGCCGTCGAGGAAAAGCTCCACGTCCACGACCTCCACGCCACGATCCTCTGGCTGCTCGGCCTCGATAACATGGATCTCGTCTTCAAATACAAAGGCCGCCCCGAACGCCCGACGCTCAACGAGGGCGAGGCTTACAAGAAGATCGCGGGAGTTGCATGAAACCACGCCGCCGACACTCTCATCTTATGAAACTCATCCTCCCAACGCTCCTGCTGCTCTCGACGCTCACCAGCTTCGCGCAGGACACACCATTCACGCCGCAGCCCATCGTGCCGGGCGGCCTCATCCTGCCGCTCTACGCGCCCACTTCGCCGCTGCTGAAACGCGAGCGCATCCACGAGCCGGAGAACTACAACTCCGCGACCGGCGGCAAGGGGCCGATCACCAACGTCATCAACATTCACAACCCGTCCATCGAGGTGCATCTCGTCGCGCAGGGCCAGCCGAACACGGGCACCGCCGTCATCGTCGCGCCGGGCGGCGGACACAAAATTTTGTGGGTCGGCCCCGAGGGTGCGGACTACGTGCCGCTCTTCGCGAAGGTCGGCGTCTCCACGATCATCCTGCGCAATCGCCTGCGCATCGACGGCTACGAGCCGACGACCGACGCGGTGAACGACGCGCTCCAATCCATCCGCCTCGTGCGTGCGCACGCCGCCGAGTGGAAGCTCGACCCCGCGAAAATCGGCATCATCGGCTTCTCCGCCGGGGCTGAACTCTCCGCGCCCGCCGCGCTTTTCTTCGATGAGTTTGCAAAGAAAAACAGCGACCCCGCCGACCCGCTCGCGAAGGTCTCCGCGCGGCCGGATTTCGTCGGCGTCATCTACCCCGGTCCCACGCCATTTACCAAAGCGCCCGAGATGCCCGTCCCCGCAAACGTGCCGCCGAGTTTCATCGCATGCGCCGGTTCCGGCGACCGCGTCCACGCGCTGTGGGCGACGGATTATTTCACCGCGATGCTGAAGGCCAGCGCGCCGAATCTGGAGATGCACATTTACGGACGCGGCGGCCACGCGGTGAGCCTCAAGGAACACAGCATCCCCTACGGCACCTGGAGCGAGCGTTACCTCGAATGGTTCCGCGACCTCGGCTTCCTCGGCGAGTCCGGCGTCGAGACGAAAGCCGCCGCCGACGTCGCGGCCTACGCGAAAAAGAAGGGCGGCGCGAAGCCGTGAACCGCCGCCATTCATGACCGCTCTCGCCACGAGTATGAACATCGTCGAAGGCCCGTATCTCGGCGACTTGCTCGCGCAGGCGGACGTGCTGCGCGCGGTGCGTGAGAGTCTTGAGGGCGCTCAGATTGGGGCCGCGGTGATTGATGGGCTGCGCACGGGCGGCTTCCGGCGCGTCGTGCTCACGGGCATGGGCAGTTCGTTGCACGCGGCGTATCCGCTGCATCGCGTGCTGAGCGGCGCGGGCTTCGCGTCGCATTGGGTCGAGACGGCGGAGCTGCTGCTCGGCTTCGATGCGCTGTATCGCGGCGACACGCTGCTCGTCGCCATTTCGCAGTCGGGGGAAAGTGCGGAGGTCGTCGCGCTGCTGCCGCGTGCGGCGGAGTTCGGGCACGTCATCGGCGTGACGAACAACGCCGATTCGCGGCTCGGACGCGCCGCCGGCACGCCGCTGCGGCTGTGCGCGGGCGTCGAGTCCACCGTCTCGTGCAAGACGTATCTCAACACGCTCGCCACGCTGCACTGGCTGCGCGCGCAACTCCTCGGCGGCGATGCGTTCGCGGACTTGGAGAAAGCCGAGCGCGCCGTGCGCGGTTACCTCGCGCCCTGGCGTGAGCATGTCGCGGAGTTGCTCCCGCTGCTCGCTGGCATCGCGAGCATCTTCGTCGTCGGTCGCGGCGACTCGCTCGCCACGGCGGGCACGGGCGGTTTGATTTTGAAAGAAGCCACGCGCCGCCATGCGGAGGGCATGAGCGCCGCCGCCTTCCGCCACGGGCCGTTGGAAATGGCGGGCGCGAGCGTGCTCGTGCTCATCTTCGAGGGCGACGAAACAACCGCGCCGCTGCATCGCCGGCTCGGGGAAGACATCGTGCGCGGCGGCGGCAGGGCGGTGCTCATCGGCCCGCGCGCGAGCGGCGTTTTTCACCTCCCCGAGGTGCCCGATGCCGTGCGGCCCATCGTGGAAATCCTGCCCGTGCAAATGCTCTCCCTCGCCCTCGCCGCGCGCGACGGCTGCGAGGCCGGACGCTTCGTTCGCGCGTCGAAAATCACCAACGTCGCGTAACTCATGTCCACGCCCGCCACGCTCAAAGCCAATACCATCGGCCTGCTCGGCGCGGCCACGCTCGGGATGGTTTTTCTCTCCCCGGCGATGACGCTCTACGGCCTCTTCGGCCCCATCTTTCTCGCCTGCGGAAAAGCCGCGCCGCTCTCGTTCGTCTTCGCGCTCGGTGCCACGCTGCCCACGGCCTTTAGCTACGCGGTGCTCTCGCGCGATCATCCCACCTCGGGCAGCGTGGCAGACTGGTCGGCGCAGGCAGCCGGGCCGCGCATCGGCGTGTGGGCTGGCTGGTCTTCCTTTACTACTTCACAAATTTCATCATCCAGGTCGTCGCCGCCGGTCTGTTTTTCAACGAGCTGCTCCTCGCCCTCGGCGTCGCGCTGCCGGCGGGCGTCGGTTTCACCGCGGGCGTGCTGCTCGGCTCCGCGTGGCCCGCGTGGATGGTCTATCACGGGCTCTCGATCTCGGCGCGCGGCGCGCTCGTTTTTCTCGTCATCGAAATCGCCACCGTCGCCGCGCTGTGCGGCACTGTCGTGTGGCTCGCCCCGGCGCGCGGCACGCCGGTCACGCTCGACGGCTTCGCGCCCGCCGCGGCTTTGCAGGACAGCGCCGGCATGTTTCGCGCGCTCGTCTTCGCCATGCTGGGTTTCTGCGGGTTCGATGTCGTCTCCACGCTCGCCGAGGAGACCCGCACCGCGCGCAAACTGATCCCGCAGGCCACCATCCTCGCGCTGCTGCTTTACGCCGTGCTCATCGTCGCCGGCATGTGGGCGCTCACGCTCGGCGGCGACGCGGCGCAGCTCAAAGCGGTCGCAGAAAGCGGGCGCATGCCGATCAATGACGTGGCGCAATCCGTGTGGGGCCGCGGCTCCCTTTTGATCACGCTCACCGCGCTCACCGCCACGCTCGCACTCATCATCGCCACGTCCGTCGGCGCGAGCCGCGTGCTGTTTTCCAAAGCGCGCCGCGCCGCTGCGTCCGCGGTTTTTGCGCGGCTGCATCCGCAGTTTCAGGTGCCGTGGCCCGCGTTGCATTTCATCTTCATCGGGGGCCTCGCCGGCACCTTCATCGCCTTCGGCTGCCTCGGCTCGTACAAGGCTTACGAATGGTGGTGCAACACGTCGGTCTTCTTCGCCGTGCTCACTTTTTTCTTCGGCAATCTCGCGGCCATCCTCCTCAACCGGCACCGGCTGCGCACCCTAGGGGGCCTGCTGCTCTTCGGCCTCGTCCCCGCGCTCGGCATCGCGGTGGATCTCTACATTCTCGTGCAGTCGTTTTTCATCGCGCTGTGGGGCGGAGACTGGGCCATGGGAAAAAGCGTCGTCGCCTTCGGCGTGACCAGCGCCGCGCTCGCGCTGGGCCTTGCGCTCCGCGCGCGGAACTGCCAACCCACGGCCAAACCCTGAGATGCCCACCTATGCCAGCATCGACCTCGGCGGCACCCACCTCCGCGCCGCCCTCGCGGACGCCGAGAGCCACATCGTCGCCAAAACCACCGAGCCCACGCGCTCCCACGAAGGCGTGGACGCCGTGGTGGCACGCATGGCGGCGATGGTGCGGCAACTCGCCGCGCCGACCGGTGCCAGCCCGGACGCCCTCGGCATCGGCGTGCCGGGCTGGGTGGATGCGGAGCGCGGCGTGGTGAAACTCCTGACGAACTTCGCCACCTCCTGGCGCGACGTGCCGCTGCGCGCGCTCCTCGAGCCGGCCGTCGGCTGTCCCGTGCATCTCATCAATGACGCCCGAGCCGCCACCCTCGGCGAACTCGTCTTCGGCCACGGCCGCGGGGTCGGCACCATGATTTACTGCGGCCTCGGCACCGGCGTCGGCGGCGGCATCGTGATCGACGGCAAACTGCGCCTCGGCCCGCTCGGCGCGGCGGGTGAAATCGGCCACCAGACCGTCCAGCCGGACGGCCCGCTCTGCGACTGCGGCAATCGCGGCTGCCTCGAAACTTTCGTCAGCGGTCCCGCCATCACCGCGGAAGGCGTGCGGCTGCTGCTCAGCGGCATGGCTCCGAAGCTGCACGCAATTTGCGGCGGCGATGCCGCCCAGGCTTCACCCGTCACGATGGGCGCGGCGGCGCGCGACGGCGACGCGGCGGTGTGCGCCGCGCTCCAGCGCGCCGGCGAATGGCTGGGCCTCGGCCTGGCCAATCTCGTCACCGCGCTGCATCCCGAACTCATCGTCCTCGGCGGCGGCGTGGCGGGTCTGGGCGACCTGCTCCTCGAGCCCGTGCGCGCCACCATTCTCCGCCGCGTGCAGATGTTTTCCACCGACGCGGTGCGCGTGACCTGTTCGGCGCTCGGCGACGAAGCCGGCCTCCAAGGCGGCCTCGCCCTCGCCCTGCGCGGCGGCCGCGTTTTTGCCTGAAACCCCCTGGCCTCCGGCCTGCGCCCGCCGCCCGCCACCCCCGCGGATTTTTGGACTTGCCGAGCCCTCCCCTCCAGACGACCCTCCCCGCCTTCGTCACCGGTTTTTGCTGCAAAAAAGCAGCGACCCCAGACGTCAGCGGGAGCAAAATCTCCCAGTACCAAGCGCGGTTAGCTCAGTGGTAGAGCACCTCCCTGACACGGAGGGGGTCACTGGTTCGAACCCAGTATCGCGCACCATTTTCTCCGATGAATCTCTTCCTCACCGGAACCGACACGGATGTCGGCAAAACCTACGTCGCGGCTTTGCTCATCCGCGCACTGCGCGCGCAGGGCGTGGATGCCGTGGGCATGAAGCCGCTGTGCTGCGGCGGGCGCGAGGATGCGGAGGCGCTGCACGCGGCGAGCGGCGGTGCGATTTCGCTGAACGACGTGAACCCCGTATGGCTACGCCCGGCGGCTGCGCCGTACACCGCGGCGATGATCGAAAACCGCAGCATCGACCTCGCGCTCATCCGCGAGACTTTCGCGCGGCTGCGCGGCGCGCATGAGGCGCTCATCGTCGAAGGCGTGGGCGGGTGGCTCGTGCCGATCACGCGGGATTTTTTCGTCGCCGATCTCGCGGCGGAGTTCGCGCTGCCGGTTGCCATTGTCGTCGCGAACCGGCTTGGATGCTTGAACCACACGCTGCTCACCATCGAATCTATCCGCGCGCGCGGGCTGGAATGCGCGGGCCTGATCCTCAACCACACGACTCCGCCGGACGCCGCGCCGGACCTCGCGGCGACGACCAACCGCAGCATCCTCGAAGACATCGCCGGCGTCCCCATCCTCGCCGAAGTCGCATACGGGCAGGCGGAGTTGCCGAGCTTTTGGCAGCTTTAGAAAACGTCTGAAAACTCGGCTTCTGGGTCCTCTGAAAATAGCCCAGCACTTTAGTGCTGGGTCTCGAAGCAAGAGAGCAACTAGTCCCGCAGGGACGGCAGAACGGTTCTTCCGTCCCTGCGGGACTGGCTCCGCTTTTTCCAACGCCACCCAGCACTAAAGTGCCGGGCTATTTTCGGGGGAGCCGACTTTTCAGACTGCGTCCAAACCGCTCACGCCCGCCCGCGATGCCGCAGGCGGTCGAGCACGACGGCGGCGATGATGATCACCCCGGTGACGATTTCCTGAATCCAGTTCGCGAGGTTCAGCTTCGTGCAGCCATTGGCGACGACGGTCATAATCAGCGCGCCGATGACCGAGCCGAAGACGGAGCCTTCGCCGCCTTGCAGGCTCGCACCGCCGATGACGACGGCGGCGATGACCGCGAGTTCGAGGCCGTTGGCGGTCGTGGGATCGCCGACGGTGAGATACGAAAACTGCATCAGCCCCGCGATGCCGGCGAAGGCGAGGCCGAGCGCGTAGGTCAGCATTTTCGTGCGCCCGACGGAGATGCCGCAGAGGCGCGCGGTCTGTTCATTCGACCCGACGGCGAAGATGTGCCGGCCAAAGCGCGTGTATTTTAACAACGCCGCGGTGAGGACGGTGAGCAGCAGCATCAGCCACACGCCCGGTGGGAAAAGCATCCACCGGTGGCCCGGCCCGAGGCTTTGCAGCAGGCCGTTCAGCCACGTCTCGGGCGCAGTGACGATGCTCTCGTGCGCGAGCCCTTTCGCCGCGCCGCGCAACGCGCCCCAGGTGCCGAGCGTGACTATGAAAGGCGTGAGCCGCAGCCGTGTGATCAGCGTGCCGATGAGCAGCCCGCACAGCGAACCGACCGCGATGCTGCCCAGCGCGGCAAAGAACGGCGGCACGCCGCGCGCGAGGAGCGTGGCGATGACCACGGTGCAGAGCGCGATGTTCGAGCCGATAGAAAGGTCGATGCCGCCGGAGATGATGATCATGGTCATGCCGAGCGCCGCGGTCGCGACGACGGCGGTTTGCAGGAGCATGATTTGGAAATTGTCCGTCGTCAGAAAAGTGCGCGGGCGCAGCAGGCCGAAGAGCGCGATGACGAAGACGAGGCCGATGAGGGGGCCGAGGCGGGTGAGGAGGGCGGAAAGATTGGGGTTCGGTTTCATACGCGTGTCATCCTGAGCGGAGTTCCGCCGTGGGAAAGCGGGGGCGGAACGCAGTCGAAGGATCTCGGCGATTCTGTGCGGTAATGCCCGTGAAAGCGCGAGGTCCTTCGACTGCGCTGCGCCCGCCTTTCCCCCTCCGCTCCGCTCAGGATGACACGCTTTTTAACCGGTGCCGAAACTTGGCCGAAGAATTTCATGCGGTTGCTGAGGCGTCGGTGGCCTCGATCATGATGCGGTGTTCGTCGAGTTGGGAAATCGGGCGCGCTGCGCCGAGGCGGCCTTTGCACATGACGGCGATGCGGTCGCAGACGCCGAGCAACTCGGGCAGGTAGCTGCTCACGAGCAGCACGGCTTTGCCTGCGCCCGCGAGGTCGTTGATGAGCCGGTAGATTTCCGCCTTCGCGGCCACGTCGATGCCGCGTGTCGGTTCGTCGAGGAGGAAGACATCGGTGTCGTGTTCGAGCAGGCGGGCGATGGCGACCTTTTGCTGATTGCCGCCGGAAAGTTCGACGACGGCCTGCTCGGGTTCGCGGCAGCGGATGCCGAGCCGCTCAATCCAACGCTGTGCGGAAATGGCTTGCCGGCGCGGCTGCACAAATCGCGGGAGGCTCGTGAGCGTGGTGTTTTCCGCGATGCTCAGATTCAGCGCGAGGCCTTCGCCTTTGCGGTCTTCGCTGACGAGGCCCATGCCGCGCGACCATTGCTGCGCGGGCGTCGCCGGGCCGTGGAAAGTTTTCAACGTGACGCGGCCCGCGCGGATTTCATCGAGGCCGAAGATGGCGCGCAGAAATTCGGTGCGCCCGGAACCGATGAGCCCGGCGATACCGAGCACTTCGCCGCGGTGCAGCATGAGCGTTGCTTCCGTCGGCTTGGTGAACCCGGAGATTTTTTCCAAAGCGAGAATCGGCTCGCCCGCCGAGCGCGCCGAGCGCGGGTAGAGATCATCGACGCTGCGCCCGACCATCTGCCGGATGATCTCCGCATTTGGCGTCTCCGCGACCGCGCCAGAGCCTACGCTGCGACCATCGCGGAGCACAGTGAAGCGGTCGCAGATGGCGCGTACCTCCTCGAGAAAATGCGAGATGTAGATGATCGCGAGCCCGCGCTTTTGCAGTCGGCGCACGAGCTCGAAAAGCCGTTCGATGTCATTGCGCGCGAGGCTGCTCGTCGGCTCGTCGAGCACCAGCACGCGCGCACCCACGGCGAGCGCGCGGCCGATTTCCACGAGCTGCCGGTCGGCCACGGACAGCGCCCACACCGGCGTCTCGGGCGCGATGTCCGGGCGGCCGAGTTCGCGCATCGCCTCGGTGGCGCGGCGGCGCACTTCCTCGCCGCGGACGAACGGGCCGCGCATCGGCTCCATGCCGAGCACGATGTTTTCCGCGACCGTGAGGTGCAGCGCGAGCGAGAGTTCCTGGTAGATCATTGACACGCCCGCGCGCCGCGCGTCCGCCGGGTGGTGCGGCGCGAACGGTTCGCCCGCGAGCCACATGCGGCCTTCATCCGGGGCGTGCGCGCCGGAGAGCACTTTCATCAGCGTGCTCTTGCCCGCGCCGTTTTCGCCGATGAGCGCGAGCACTTCGCCCGCGGCCACGGAAATATCCACGCCGTCCAGCGCGAGCGTCGCACCGAAGCGTTTGCGCACGCCTTCCATGCGCAGCAGAGCGGCGGGCGCAGCCATAGCGGGTGGATTACTTACCGAGCAGCGCCTTCACCTCGGGTGAGTCGAGATTCGCGGGCGTGATGAGCATCGCGCCGCTGTCGATGGACTCCGGCACCGGCTTGCCATTGATCGAATCCACCAGCGCCTTCACCAGTTCGTAACCCATCTTGCGCGGATTCTGCGCCACGGTTCCCAGCAGCTCGCCTTTGCGCATCGCCTCGAGCAGCGGGTCCGACGAGTCGAAGCCGACGAGCTTGATTTTCCCCGCGAGCCCGTTCTGCCGCAGCGCGAGCAGCAGGCCGAAAGTCGCGGATTCATTCGACGTGAAAACGCCGTCCGCTTCCTTGATTTGGTCGATCATATTCATCGCGTTCGTCTGCGCCTCGGCGGCGGTCGCGCCGAGGTAGCGGTTCGACGTGAGCAGCGTGATTTCAGGATGCTTCGCGAGCGCTTCGAGAAAGCCCGCCTCGCGCTCCACGGTGCTCGCCGAGCCTTCCATGTAGCGCAGCAGCAGCGCCTTGCCCTTGCCGCCCATCACGCGCGCGAATTCCTCGCCGGCCAGCACGCCGCCGAGCTTGTTGTTCGTCGCCACGTAGCTCACCCAGTCCTTGCCGACCTCGCCTTTCAGCCCCGAGTCGAAAACCACGACCGGGATTTTTTTCGCCATCGCCGCGCGCACGGGCCGGACCAGCGCCACGTCATCGAGCGGCGCGATGGCCAGCCCATCCACACCCTCCGACACGAACTGCTCGACAATCGCGATCTGCTGTGCGCGGTCATTCTCCGCGATCGGCCCTTTCCACAAAATCTCCGCGCCCATCTCCTCCGCCGCCTTGCGCGCGCCAGCCTCTACGGACTTCCAGTGAAAGTGCGTGGTGCCTTTCGGGATTACCGCAAGGCGCAATTTGTGCGCGCCCGAATTCGGCGCGGCAGAGCCGGTTTTTTTCTTGCAGCCGAGGAGCGCGAGGGAAAGTGCGGCGAGGGTGAGAAAACGGGCGCGGGAGATCATGGGAGGTTTGGGTTGGGGTTGGAGGACGCGGCTAGGATTGAAGAAATGCGGCGGCCTTTGGCGAGACTAATTGCAGCGCAGGCGGCGCTTGCCAGCGGCGTGCGGCGCGTGGTCGGATGCGCACGATGAAACCCCTCTCCGACGCGCTGCTCTACGGCATTCTCGACCTCGGCTACACCGCCGCGGACGACATTGAACGCGTGACCGAAAGCATGCTTGCAGGCGGCGTGGACGTGCTCCAGTTGCGGGCGAAAGGCGCGGACGAAGCCACGGTCGAGGCGCTTGCCAACCGGCTCACCGCCTTGACGGAGTGCGCGGGCGTGTCGCTACTCGTGAATGATTTTCCGCAGCTCGTGCCCTCGGTCGGCGCGCAGGGCGCGCATGTCGGGCAGAACGATTTTTCCGTGGCCGACGCGCGCTGGCGGGCAGGCCGCGCGCTGGCCGGCGAGGTCGCGCCACCGATCATTGGCAAATCCACGCACAGCTTCGCGCAGGCCGTGGCCGCCGAGGCGGAAGGCGCGGACTACATCGGCTTCGGCCCGCTTTTCGCCACGCCGACGAAGCCGGGCCGCCCCGCCATCGGGCTCGGGGAAATCCGCCGCGTGCATGAGGCCGTGCGGATTCCGATTTTCTGCATCGGGGGGATCAAGCTGGCGAATCTCGACGCGGTCCTCGCGGCCGGCGCGCGGCGCGTGGTCATCGTCTCGGAGATGCTGCGCGCGCCGGAGATCGCGGACTACGCACGGCGGGTGCGGGCGCGGCTTGGCACTATTGAGCCGTGATGTCGGCGACGGCGGCGGCGAGGAGGGCGGTGGCGGTGGCGCGGGCGCTGGCGAGCTGGGTTTCGAGCGCGTCCACCAAGGCCATCAGTGCGTCCACTTTCGCCACGATCCGGTGTTGTTCAGCGAGGGGTGGGATCGGCACGGGGCATCCCCGGACTTGCCGCATATTGATCGAAGCTAAGTTGGTAGTTTGTTTTGACGCCGATTCGAAGTAACGCCGCCCGTCGGGCGAATTGAAGTAGCGCTCAAACCACACGGGCGAAATCCCGGTGGAGCGCATCCGCGACCGAAAGACGTGGTTCTGGTGGAGACAGATTGGGATTTGTCCTTTCCATATTGCGGCGCGGCCAACCTTGTCCCAATCGCCACCCTCGGTCATCAAGAGGTGTTCTCGCGAAGCGCATACCGTTCAACCTCATCTTCTCCGATGGTCACTTCCTTGATGAGGCCAAGGTCAATCTCGCCTCGCTTAACGTTGGCGACGCGAAGGTATGGGAGTGTGACGGTCTTCCGATCACCGAGTTTGCGGCCAAGTGTGACGCCACCTGCGGTGAGCGCGATGTCTTCAAACCGAACGCGGCTCCACGACGAAGGCAGCGAATCATCGGCTTCATCGGGCGGAAGCGTGTTCTTTATGCCGATGCGTGTCAGGCAATCCTCCGCCGGTTCGTCGTTGGGGTCTTGGGGGACGAGTTTGCCTTGGACGGCGAGGGTGAGGATGGACTGACGAAAGGATGAAGGATGAATGTTGAAAGATGAATGGAAGAGGAGCTGGAGGTTGGCCGGGGTGGGCGCGTCGGCAAAGCGGGCCAGCGACGCGTGGGCGAGCGCGGCATGCCGCGTCTCCCGTTCCTCCTGCTGCCAGGCCAGCCGATCACACACGCCATCAACCCATCTACCTTCGCCACGATCCGCTTCTGCTCCGCGAGGGGAGGGAGGGGAATGTAACCGCTGTAGAAGTTCTCATCGTTGATCGCGGGATAGGCCATGCCCTTCATCCCTTGCTCGACATAAGCAGTGAATGGCTTACTCCTCAGCCAGTAAAACAGGTAGCGGTTGTTGATTCCCGCAAAGGGATGAAGGATGCCGAAGGCTGTGCTGGCGATTGGTTCGGGATCAAAATCCTGCTCCACGATGGCGATGTTCCGCAAATAGGGCCGGACCGTGGAGTAAATGACCGTGCCGCGAGTAACGAGTTTCCTTGCCCGCGATGGAGCTTCGTTCGGTTCCAGTTGGTCAACGCGTTCGCTGATGCGCCCCTTGTCCGAATCGATCCCGCCAACGTCGATGTAAGTGAAACGCTTGTTGGGGACTTTCTGGCCGAGTTCGTAGCCGACATCGGAGAGTCTCGCCCATGCCCACATTAGCGGCACTTCAAAAGGCTGCTCCTCGGGTTCAACGGGCGACGCTGGCCGAGCCTTTATTTTGCGAGCAGCGACAAGCTTTGCGCGCTCGGCTTCCGCAGATTCCACGAGCGATGAGGCGGGTTCATCTCGTTTGTCCTGTACCACGAGCTTTCCAGTTACGGCCAGTTCCAGCACTAGCTCCCGCATCTTCCCCACCGCATCGGGCGCGTCGGCGAAGAGGGCGAACTTTGCAAAGAAGGTTTCCAGGGTCATGCGGCAGGGCCTCCAGCCCCAACGGGGCGTACCAAGCCAGCCCAGGGCAACGCCCTGGGTATGGCGTCAAAAAACGAACCAAGCCCTGAAAGGGCGACCCAACCGGCGAGATGCACCACCCGCATGGCAACCGATGCCCACGATTTGTCCCGCCCCTTCAGGGCTTGCTGTGTTTTGTGATTCGGCAACCCAGGGCGTTGCCCTGGGCTGGCTTGGGCCGCGCCGTTGGCGCTTGGCTCCCACATCTTCGCCACCGCATCGGGCGCGTCGGCGTAGAGGTCAAACTTTGCAAAGAAGGTTTCGAGGGTCACGCCTTGGCCTCCGCGTCGCGGGTCCATTCGAGGAGCTTGGCCTGGAGCAACTCCTTCGAGGGCAGGTAGAGCTGGTATTCCTTGGCGTGGATGTTGGCGTCCTTCGGGAGGGTGAGTTTGACCACGGCGTCGTTTTTCTCGCGGCAGAGCAGCAGGCCGATGGTGGGATTTTCCTCCGGCAGCTTCACCTCGCGGTCATAGTAGTCCACATACATCTGCATCTGCCCGAGGTCTTGATGGGTGAGTTTTTCGAGCTTGAGGTCGATGACGAGATAGCAGCGCAAGAGGCGGTTGTAGAAGACGAGATCGAGAAAGTAGTGGTCGCCGTCGAAGGTGAAGCGCTTCTGGCGGGCCTCGAAGAGGAAGCCTTTGCCAAGCTCCAGGAGGAACTTTTCCAGGTGGGTGATGATGGCGGACTCGAGATCGGACTCGGAGTAACCGGCTTTCTCGTCCAGGCCCAGGAACTCCAACACGTAAGGTTCCTTCAATGCGTCTTCGGGCTTCGTGATGATCTGGCCTTTGGCAGCGAGGCGTTTCACGCCGGCCTTGTCGCGGCTGAGGGCGAGGCGGTGGTAGAGGGCGGTGGCTTTCTGGCGGCGGAGTTCGGAGAGCGACCAGTTCTCGTTGGTGCTCTCGATTTCGTAGAAGCTGCGTTCGTCGGGGTCTTTGACGGCGAGGAGTTCGACGTAGTGGGACCAGCTCAGGGTAAAGGGAGATTCCCGCGACGCTGTCGCGGAAATTGGAGCGAGGGCCAATTCCGCAGACAGTGTCTGCGGTTTTCCCGCAGGAGCCCATTGGTCAGACGCCAACTGACTTTTTCCGGGTGAGAGCAATTTCGCGGAGGGTGTCTGCGAAATTGCTGGCAAGCGCTCTTTCCACAGCAGGTAGAACTTTCTCATGTTCTCCA
>JAYVPW010000054.1:0-30864 GCA_043777315.1 Spartobacteria bacterium
CATCGGGGTGTCGTGATCGATCGAAACAAAGCGCGCGGGCATCCTCCTTCAACCCGCCAATTGAAAATTCGTTACGCGGAAAGTCCGACAGGCTGCTAGATGTCCCAGCCGGGAGGCGAGGACGTCGCGGCGTCGCGGGGAAGGAAGTTGCGCCTTGTTCTGCCGCCGGTTTTCCGTTCCTTTCCCCCGTGCCGTCCCCGTAGCTCAACGGATAGAGCAAGCGTTTCCTAAACGCGAGATGTGGTTTCGATTACCGCCGGGGACAGTTCCTCCCATGGACGCGCGCGGATTCGATCAGAAAGACTAATTTGTGACAATGAGGGCTCGCGTTCCGACAGAAGTGTGGTAACTGTTGCGAATGAAGACAGCATACGGTTTTTCACGTCGGGGTCCTGATCGCGTGGCTGAGGAGCTCGCCACGGTGTTATCTCGAAAGACGGCTTTCGAGTTCAAGGCGCTCTTTACCATCGTCCACGAGAACCTGCGCGCCCGCAATGCGGCGAGCGGCGGCGAGGAGATGCTCCGGCTGCGGGCCTACGAGAAGCTGCAAAATCTCGTGCAGGGCGGCATCGTGAAGAAGGTCGGCAAGACCTACCGCGGCATCGCCCCGGCACTCGTCACCTTTTTCGCCACGGCGGCGGAGATGAACGCGAAATTCGCCTCGGGCAATCACAGCCGGGCGCCGATGTCGGCCTTGCCGGTGGCCGCTCCGGTCGCTCCGGTCGCTCCGGTCGCTCCTGCGCCCGTGGTCGCCGAGAAGAAGCCCCTCGCCGCGAAAGCTGCGGCTCCGGTCAAAGCTCCGACGGCGGTGAAGAACGGTGCCGCGGCGAAGAACGGCGCGGCCAAGAAAGCGCCGGCGAAAGCGAAGGCGCCTGCCGCCAAGAAGGCCGCGGCGGCGAAGCCAGCGACCAAGCCAGCGACCAAGCCAGCGACCAAGCCGGCGACCAAGCCGGCGACCCAGCCGGCGGCGAAAAAAGCTGCTCCTAGTGCGAAAAGTGCGAAAAAGGCAGTCGCCGGGAAGCGGTAACCACTTTCCTCGGAAAGCGGTCGTCATTCAGCCCGCCCGTCGATGCCGAAGCGTCCGAGCCGATCCAATCCCCGTGCTCCATCGGCGACTCCCGGGACTCCGAAACGGTCTGCGCCCGGGTCCGATCAGCTCGCGCAGCAGCAGCGTCGGGAGGCTTCAGCGAAGGCGATTCTCGGCAAGTTCCAGGGCCGCAAATCGGTTTGATTCGGGCGGAGTTTCCCCTGAGAGGGCGTCTAAAAAGTGGGTGGTGTAGGGCTGGCGCACCGCCAGCCACGGAGCGGGAGGCCACCCGCACCGGGGCAAGCGAAGCGCTCGCCCTACACCTCCATCTTGGAAACAGACTTTTTAGACGCCCTCTGAGGTCGCAGGAAGCGGCGTCACCTGCGCGGCCGTCGGTTACCCGCCTTCGCTGAGCCGCTTTTTCGGGGTCTCGAAGAGCAGCGCGTGCGCGTCGGTGAGGATTCGCGGGATGCGCCCGGCGAAAGGGTGGGCGCCGAGCGCGGAGCGGACTTGATCCGCATCGAACGCGGCGGCGTTCGCGCCGGGGAACCAGTGGCCGGCGTTGCCCATCAGGTTGTAACGCATCTTTCCCCAGTCCGTGAGGTCGAGCGACTTCGCAAACGTCCAGAGGCGCAGGATTTCCTGCACGTTGATCTCGCCGGGGAGGGCGTCGTAATTCGGCAAATCGCGCAGTCCGCCGGCATACCAATCAGCCCCGAGGGTGCGCTCCATTTCCGCGCGGAGCCGCGCGGCGATCGGCGCGGAGATGGCTGCGGCATTTTCGTAATGCTCGAGGGCGGCGACGTGCTCGTCGAAGTCCGAGGGTCGCGCCGCGCCGACGCTGAGCGTGTGGACCTGCGGACGGGCGAGGCAATGGAGGTCGTTGAAAGCGATGGGTGAAAGCGGGCGGCAGAGCTCGGTGACTTTAGCTGGCGGCTGGTAAAGCATCCCGCCTTTGTCGGTCGGGCTGATGATGAAAACGCCCATGTCGTGCGCCGCCGCGGCCTCGACCGCGGGCCAGTTGAAGTCGTTCACGAAATACCAGTGGAGGTTCACGTAATCGAACTCGTCGCTCTCGATCGCGCGCACGATGATGTCGTTCGTCGCGTGCGTGCTGAAGCCGATGAAGCGGCAGCGCCCCTCGCGCTGGAGCTGGCGCGCGGCCTCCATGCAGCCGCCGGGGCGCAGCGTCCAGTCGAGCAATTCCGCGTTGTTGATCCCGTGAAATGAGAGCAGATCGACGTGCCCGAGTTTCAGATAACGCATCGACGTCTCGAAGGTCTCGACGAACTCCGCGGCAGTCGCGAACGGCGCGATTTTCGTCTGCACGGTCATCGCGTCGCGCGGCAATTTCGGCAGCAGCCAGCCGAGCTGCATCTCGCTCGTGCCGTAGCCGCGCGCGGTCTCGATGTGGTTGATGCCGAGCTCGAGCGCGCGCAAAACGGTGGCCTCGAGATTGCGCTGATTTTCCTCGGGAATCTCCGTCGGCGGGCAGTCGTCCCACTGGTGCTGATAGCGCATCCCGCCGCAGGAAAAGACGGGCATCTGGATTTCAGTGCGACCAAAGCGGCGGTATTTCATCACGCGGATTTTTCGTGGCGGACGCGTCGGGCGCAACGAAGATTCCGCCGTTCATGCGCAAGATTTTCATCGGCCTCGCTGTGGCTGCATCTGCGCTGGCGGCGTGGTTTCTCGCGACTCGCGTGCCGGACGATTGGGAAAAACTCAGCGGCCCCGATCGGATCACGCGAGCCCGCAAGGCCCGTGGCAGCTTGATTCGCGAGCGATGCCAGCTCGCCGGCGTGTCGTATCCGCCGCGCGAGATTTTTCTCAGGGCGTTCAAGCACGAGGCGGAATTGGAACTGTGGGCGCGCGGCGACGAGGGTGCGTTTCGGCGGATCGCCACGTTCCCGATTCTCGCGTCGTCCGGCTCGCCGGGTCCGAAGCGGAGGGAAGGGGACCGGCAGGTGCCGGAAGGATTTTACGTGATCGACCGCTTCAATGCGGAGAGCGCATATCACCTCTCGCTCGGGCTGAATTATCCGAATGCCGACGATCTCCGGCACGCTGATCCCGAGCATCCCGGCGGCGATATTTTCATTCATGGTAAGGACGTGACGATCGGCTGTCTGCCGATCGGTGACGCCGCGATCGAGGAGCTATTTTTGATCGCGCTCGATGTGCATGATCACGGCCAGCGCGAGATTCCCGTGCATGTTTTCCCGGCGCGGATGAGCGGCGTTGAGTGGGCAAAATTCTCTCGCGAGCAGATCGCGCGCGATCCTGCGGGGGCGGACTTTTGGGAGCGGTTGCGGCCGCGATACGAGGCGTTCGAGCGCGATCATCGCTCGCTGGGAAAATCGCCGCGCGCGAGCGATTGAATCCATATCGACGCGCTCCTCAACAGCCTCGTCATCCCGGACCTCTGGCAGCAGGACGCCGTTCACGCGTTGCGCAGCGGGAAGGATGTGGTCGTTCACGCGCCGACCGGTGCGGGCAAAACATACATCTTCGAGCTGCTGTATCCGGCGCTGCGGGGACAGGCAATTTTCACCGTGCCGACGCGCGCGCTGGCAAATGATAAACGCGCGGAATGGCGGGCGCGCGGCTGGGACGTCGGCATCGCGACGGGCGATCTCGCGCTGCGGCTCGATGCGCGGGTGCTCGTCGCGACGCTGGAAACGCAGAAGGGAAAATTCCTCGCCCGCACCGGTCCGCGGCTGCTCGTCGTCGATGAATATCAGATGATCGGCGACCCCGTGCGCGGCGTGAATTACGAGCTGTCGCTCGCGCTCGCGCCGCCGGGGACGCAGCTTTTGCTTCTGAGTGGCAGCGTCGGGAATCCCGGCGCGATCGTGGAATGGCTGCGCCGCATCGGCCGCGATGCCGTGCTCGTCTCGCACGGCGAACGGCCGGTGCCGCTCGAGGAGATCGACCTGCTGTCGCTCCCGAACCAAGCACCGGCGGGCCTTCGCGGCTGGTGGCCGCGTTTGATCGCGAACGCGTTACGCGCCGATCTCGGCCCGATCCTCATGTTCGCGCCGCGCCGAAATGCCGCCGAGGAACTCGCGCAGCAGCTCGCCGCCGCCCTCCCGCCGGACGAGCCGCTGACGCTCACGCCTGAGCAGCAGGTGCTCGCCGGCTCGCGGCTCGCGCGGATGCTGCAGGCGCGCGTGGCCTTCCACCACAGCGGGCTGAGCTACGCGCAGCGCGCCGGCCTGATCGAGCCGCTCGCGAAAAATGGGCAGCTTCGTGTCGTCGTCGCGACGATGGGGCTGGCCGCGGGAATCAACTTTTCCATGCGCTCGGTCGTCATCACTGGAACGAGTTACAAGGCCGGAAATTTCGAGCGGCAGGTCGAGCCCGATGAGCTCCTGCAAATGTACGGACGCGCGGGACGGCGCGGGCTCGACGACGCGGGCTACGCGCTCATCACCGAAGCGCCGCGGCTGCACGACGCGCGCCCGCGCCAACTCCGGCGGGCGAATCCGGTCGATTGGCCGACGCTGATCGCGGTGATGCGCGGCGCGTGCGATCGAGGCGACGAACCCTTCGGAGCCGCTCTGGAGCTGAATCGGCGGCTTTTCACGCCGGTCGAAATCTCGCTCGGCGTGGAGCATTCGCGCGAGACCGGGCCGAGGCCGTGCGGGTTGTCGGTGGACATGGAACGCGCCCGTTTCGCGCGCCGCAGAGTGATCGAAATCCTGAACTCGCGCGGCGAATGGGAGAGCCGCGCGCCACAACAAAATGAGGTTCCGCTCGGTGACGCGCTCGTTCTCGAGAAAGGTCGCTGGCGGCCCGCGCTGTCGCTCGCGCGCACCCTCGACGGGCTCGGCACGGGTGGCCTCTGCAAACTCGAATCGCCCGGCGAAAAACGGTACGGCCGCGAGCTCCCGGTCGGCACGCGACGAAGCGATGGCACGCTCGCGCTCGCACCTTGGCTGCGGCGCATTTTCAAACGATCACGCGTCAATGATGCCACGCTGGAAAACGAGCTGCGGCCGCGCCTGCCCGAACTCGCCACGGCTCCGGTCGGCACTGTAGGGCGGGCGCTCCGCCTGCCCGCGGAGGCAACCGGGGCGGTCGCCCTACAATCCTTCCCCACGCCCCGGCTCACCGCACTCGTCCGGCGCGGTGAGCAACTCGTGGCGCGTTTCGCTTTCGACGAGCACCCGGTTCGCACGTGGATCGACTCGCACGCACGCGCGTTGATCGATCCGCCGGAACGGCGCGAGCTCCCCGCGTCGTGCCGCGGCTGCACCGAGCTTCCGTGGTGCAGCTCGGTCGAAATCACGCCTTCCCCAGCTCACGCGTGGCGGCGGCTCGGCCTGATCGACGCGGACGGGTGCCCGACGCGGCGCGGGACGATTTTCAGCTTTTTCCAGCACGGCGAAGGGCTCGCCGTCGCCGCCGCGCTGGAGGACGAAAGCTACCCGATCGACGACCTCATCTTCGATCTCGCAAACCTCCGCGCGGGTCCACGATTTGCCGGGGACGATTCGCCTTTCGGCGGACGTCTCGGTGCGCTTTGCCAGAAAATTTATGACCGCGCGGATTTGCCGGGCTATTTGGAAATGGGCGTGCCGATCGCGTACGGAGCAGGTGCCAGCGAGGTCGTGCGCGAAGTCGTGGAGCATCAAACGGCGCGGCAGACATTGCTCACCGAATCGCTGCGGCAAGGCGACCTCGAACGCGCCATCGTCGAATGGCGCAGCCTGCTCCGCCACATCGTTTGGGCACCCGCGCACGAGTCGATTCGCTGGTCTGAACTCAAGGCCTCGGCCGCGCGCTACGTGCAGTCCACGACGTCGCCGACCGACGCCGAATTGCCGCCATTGACCGCTGCGCAAAGCCGGCGCTCGCGGTGAGAAAACATCGAGAGCATCGCGGCGCAACGCCTCGTCCCCGAGAGGCATCGCAACGCGATCTCCACCAGAAAAAACTCAATGCCGGCACGCGGCGCGGAGCATTTTGAAAACCGGCCCCGCCACTGCGCGGAGATAGTCGTCCGGCTCGCGCTGCCAGCTTTCGCGCAGCGTGGCGAGATGATCCGGGGGCAGGTCCTCGGGGCGATCGGGAAGGCGCGCATCGTACGGGAGCTCGAGTGTGATCATCGCCGGCGCGCTGCCGTCCGGATAGTGCAGGCCGTAGCCGCACCACTGGCCGAGCGAGCCGGGGCAGGCGGTGTAAGTTTTTTGCAGCCGACGCTGCCCGCGACCGGGCTCGGTGACCCGCAGCCGGTACGGACGCCGCTCTTTTTCCTCGAGCGAATCCCACATCGTTTGCGCGAGAGCCGTGGATTGCACTCCGTCCGCGTCGAGCTCCGCGAGCGCCCAATGCAGGCTCACGATCTTCGCCGGTTGCACCGCGAGGATGAAGTCGCGCAGGGCGCAAATCTCCGGCTCCGACCACGGCGCGGGGCCCGCGGGTTCCTCGCTCTCGAAGTGCCAGTTGAAGCTGCAGTTTCGGTTGAGATCGACCCCGCGGGCATTGTAACGCGAGCACCGCTCGAAGCCGTCCGGATTGCACAACGGCAGGACGAAAACCGGTGCTGCGATCTCGCGGAGTTCCTGTGTGGCAAAGGATTCGAGCAGACTCACGGTCGCGCCTTCATCGCCGTGCATGCCGCCGATCAGCAGCGTCGAGCGAGCGGCGGGTTCCGAGATTTCGCCTCGGCACTTTTCAAAAATCATCTGCTCCCGCCCCTCGACCGAGCGTCCGATGCATCGACGTATCTGCATCAAAAAAACCTCGCGCATCTCCCAGCGTCGCCGCAAGCCCCGACGCCGCTCCGCTTCAAATATCGGCGACCCGCCAAACATTGGACACGTGAACGTCGGCCGCATCCGGACAAAAAAATTGCCCCGCACGGCCATTTAATTGGTCCGTGCGGAGCGCTCCACCCCTGGAGAATGTGCCCGCCGAAACGAGCGGAAAGTGATGCGTTCTTTGTCGGGCCAATCGGGTGCCCGAACAAGCGGGGCGCACCCCGAGCGCCGGATGGGGGAATGGCTTGAACCGAGCGGTTCGTCGCGGTTGACACACAGCGTTATCCTCGCCGCGCAAACATGAGATTTCTCCACACCGGCGACTGGCAGATGGGCATGCGCGCAGCTCACGTCGGCGCGGCGGGAGCGGCGGTGCGCGCGGCACGATTGGCCGCACTGCAGCGGCTCGTCGCGCTCGCGCAGGAGCATCGGGCCGAGTTCATTTTGGTCGCCGGCGATTCGTTTGAACATCACGGCGTCGATCGCGTGCTCGTGCAGCAGGTCGCTGATTTGGCGGGCGCTTTTCCGGGGCCGATTTTTCTCATTCCCGGCAATCACGATCCCCTCGGACCGGGCTCGGTCTGGGAACATCCGGCATGGTCCGCGCGGCGAAATCTCACGATTTGCACCGAGGCGCGTCCGCTCGAGATTCCCGGCGGCACGCTCTTTCCCTGCCCGCTCCGCGAAAAGCATTCCTTCGACGATCCGACGCGCTGGATCGACGCGCGCGCGGCGGCCGGCATCCGCCTCGGGCTCGCGCACGGCACGGTGCAAGGCGTCCCCGTTGACGAGCCCGATCACCCGATCGCGCGCGATGCCGCGAGCCGCGCCGGGCTCGACTACCTCGCGCTCGGTCACTGGCATTCTTTCGCCTCGTATCCCGCTGCCAGCGGCGCGGTGCGGATGGCGTACTGCGGCTCGCACGAGACGACGAAATTCGGCGAGCGCGACAGCGGCCGCGCACTGCTCGTGGAGATCGCTGCGCCGGGCTCCGTGCCGGTGATCACGCCACTTCAGACTGGCCGTTTGACCTGGGAAAAACGGGACGCCGAAATCGCTCGAGCCGGCGACCTGCAGCGGCTGCGCGAAGAGATCGAAACCCTCGATCGCCCCGAATTTCGGCTACTCGACCTGCGCCTCACCGGCCTGCTCGCGGCTGTGGAAATGAGCGAGATTCCGCGCATTGAGGAGCTGTGCCGGGCGCGCTTTCTTTTCGCCCGGATCGACGCCAACGGGCTGCGTCCGCGGCCGGAAGATTCCGCGTGGATCGAGAGCCTCCCGCCGGGTCCCGTGCGCGAGGCCGGGCGGGAATTGCAGCAGCTTTCCGACGGATCATTCGCCGGCCCGGCCCGCGAAGGAATCACCGCCGACGGCGCGACGCACGCCCTCCTCGCGCTGTATCAATTAGCAGCGACCCACACCGCCGCATGATCCTCCGCGCGATCGAAGTCCAGGGCTGGCGCTGCCTCGCCAACGCGTGTCGTCTCGGCGAATTCAGCGAGCGTCTGAACGTCATCCACGCGCCAAACGGCGCGGGCAAATCGACGATCTTCGAGGCGCTGCGGCGCGGCCTTTTCGACGGCTACAAAGTGTCCGGCGACGGCATCGATCGGCTCCGCTCGTGGGGTCGCGATCTCGCCCCGATGGTCGCGATCGAATTCGCGCACGGCGGCTCCGAATATCGGGTCCAGAAACGCTTTCTCAGCGAACGGATGGCGGAGGTTTTGCGAAAGGAAAACGGGCAGTTCGTGCGGCAGGCGGAAGGGGAGGCGGCCGACACCGCGGCGCGCGCGATCTTCGGCGGCGAGAAGCCCGGACGCGGGCTGACGGGCGAGGAACATTGGGGGCTCGCTCAAGTTTTGTGGGCGCCGCAGGGACGGCTCGCGTGCGCCGAATTATCCGGCGGTTTGCTGAACAGCATCCGCGCCGCGCTCGATGTGCAGGCCGCCGATTCCGCCTCCGGCGAAGTCGAAATCGCAATACGCGAGCACTACCTCGCGAGCTTCACCGAGGGCGGAAAACTGCGCGCCGGGGCGGGCGCGCCGGCGTGGATGACGCTCGAAAATGAGCTCCAGCGACTCCGCCGGGAGCGTCCGGGCGTCGAGGGAAAACTCCTCGAATTCGACGAAGGAATCCGGCGCGTCGAAAACCTGCGCGCCCTTTGCCAGCGGGCCTCGCACGACGAAAGCGCCGCCAACGCCGCGCTCGAAAAGGCGCGCGAGGAGAGCCACCAATACCGCGATCTTCTCGCCGAGAAAGAGCGTCGCGCCACGGACGCGTCGCGCCTCGGAGCGGAGCATCGGCAGCTCGATTCGCGCCTCGCGCAAATCCGCGAGCAACGCGCCGATTGCACCGCCCGGGAGGATGAGATCGGGCGGCTGACCGCGCAGTCGCCGGAACTGGAAAGGCAGGCGGCGCAGTGCCTCGCGGCCGAGGAAACCGCGAGCGCGGCGCTGCAATCCGCGCGGCAGGAACAGGGTGCGATCGAGCAGTCGCGAGCGGGCGTCGAGAGCGCGCAGCGCTTCGTGAATGCGCGCGCCGAATGTGGGCGAATCACCGAAACCCTGGCCGCGATCGACGCTGCCGCCGCCCTGCACGAAAGCGCCAAAGCGGACCTTGCGAAGCTCGTCGCGCCGGACGCGAAAACATTGAAAGCGATCCGCGCCGCTGCGCAGAAAAAAGTGGAGACCGCCGCGCAGCTCGAAGCTTCGCTCATCACCCTGCTAATCGTCCCGGACGGTGCGGAAATGATCATCGTCGAGGCTGCCGAGAATCCCGGCGGCCGCTCGCTCGCCGCCGGAGAACGCTGCGAAATCAAAGGCGCGCCGGCGGTCGCCGTCCGCATCCCGGGATTCGGCACGATCAAGGCGCGCGGCCCGGCGGGCACGATCGAGACCCTTCGCCGCGACGCGGACCTCGCGGCCGGCCGGCTCGGCGAACTCACGCGCGCCTTCGGCACCGCCCATCTCGCGGAACTCGAAGAATTGCACGACCGACTGCGCCAGCGCGCCGAAACGGTCTCGATCGCCGAGGCCGCGCTCGCGGCAAAACTCGCCGGGCGCACCCGCGAAGACTGGCTTCAGGAATGCGCCAAACATCAACGCCTCGTCGAGATCTCAATCGCCGCAAACCCTGTCTGGGAGAGCGTTCCGCCCGATGTCGAGGCTCTCGCGGATGACCTCCGAAAACGCCAGGCCGCCGCGCGGGACGTTTGTGCAGCCGAGACGATTTGGCAGAACGCGCACCTCCAGTCCGGCAGCGCGCGGCAAGCCATCGCCCTCGCCGAAAACAATTTGCAAAACGCCCGCGCGCGCCAGCAATCCGCGCAACGCCAGCTCGAACAGCTCGCCGCCGATGGGCTCGACGACGCAGCCCGCGCGACTGCCATCCAGCACGCCGCGCTGCAATGGGACGCGGCGCGTGGCGCTCTCGCAATCGCGCTCGAAAAGCTCGCGGCCTTCCCCGCCGACCCGTCTCCACTCGTCGCCAGCTTGGAAAAACAAATCGCCGGCATCCGCGGCCACGCTGGCAAATGTGCGCAGGACGAGATGTTCGAAAAAGGGCGGCTGCAAAATCTCGCGGCCGACGCGCCGTATCGCGCACTCGCCGAATTGGACGAAAACATCGCGCGCCTCGACGACGAGGTCGCGCGCGAAAAGTCCAAAACCGCCGCGATCAAGCTGCTCCACGAAACCGTCGCCCGGCATCGCGCCCGCACGCTCGCCAGCGTCAGTGCGCCGGTCGAGACGCGCGCGCTCGCGATCCTCGAGCGGGTCGCGGGTCGCCGCTTCAGCGGGCTGCATCTCGGGGCCTCGCTGCAACTCGGCCACGTCTCGCCCGCAGCCCATTCCGAGCGCGTCGATCTCGACAATCTTTCCGGCGGCGAACAGGAGCAGGTTCACCTCGCCGTCCGCCTCGCGCTGGCGCAAGTGCTGGCCGACGACGAGCGCCAACTGGTCGTCCTCGACGACGTCCTCATCGCCACCGACGCCGCCCGTCTCACCCGCATTTTGCAAGTCCTCGAAGAGCTCTCGCATCGCCTGCAAATCATCATCCTGACCTGCCATCCCGAGCGCTATTTCGGCATCGAGTCAAAGAGCTTCGACCTCGAGCAAATCAAGCTCGGGTGAGGCCCGACAACGGCAGGTGCGCGACCTTCTCCGGTCATCCTGAGCGAAGTGGAGCGTCAGCGAAACGCAGTCGAAGGACCTCTTGCTTTTCCCCTCCGTGGCGCACGCAGGGAGGAGGAAAAGTAAGAGGTCCTTCGGCTCCGCTGTCGCTTCGCTCAGGATGACTTTCGGTTGGTCCCACGCGTGAAATCCCGCGGGGTTGATCATCCCCTTCTGCCGCCTACAGTCGCCGCTCCATGAACCCGATTGCCCGCCGTTTCGCCGCTCTTTTCCTCGCCGCCGCCGCCCTTTCTGCCTGCGGGAAAAAGCACGCCGAAGTGGCGCGGAAATCCGCCGCCGAGCCGACCGAGATCGACGAGCCCACCAGCCACGCGCCGGGCACCGCGGCAGAGCAGGGGAAGGCCGCGTTTTCCGTACCCGCATCGGCTGCGGATCCTGCGCTGGCGGACATTCCCGCGGAGTTGCTCGCGTCGGATCGCGCCTATGACGACTGGTTCAAAAAGCACCACCTCGACCTCAACGATCCCAAAATGCTCGACGCCGATCCCGACGGCGACGGCGCGACGAACCGCGACGAATTCATGGCCGACACCGACCCGAACGACCCCGCCTCGCGGCCCGGCATTCACAAGGTCATGCGGCTCAAGGAATACACCGAAATCCGCGTCCCGTTCGTCCTCGAATCCGTCGATAAACGCGGTGCCACCATCCGGCACGCCGACGGCGATCCGAAGACCGAAACCGTCGCCATCGGCCAGAGCATCGGCGGCATGAAAGTGGAGAAAATCACCGCGCGCCACGACACCGACAAGAACGGCCAGCCCGTCGATCTTTCCCGCGTCGAGCTCTCCGACCCCGCGACCAAACAAAAGGTCGTCCTCGTCAAAGACATGATTTCCAAAAGCGGCGCCACCAGCGCTGTGCTCACCTCCGCCGACGGCACGATGATGAAAGTGCGGCAGGGCGAAACCTTCACCTGGCCGAGCGAAAAAGGGGCGACCTACAAAGTCATCGACCTCCGCGCCGATCAGGTCGTCGTCCAGGAAGTCGTCTCCAAGCGCATGTGGACGATCCCGAAAAACTGAGCCGGAAGACAGGCGTCCCGCCTGTCCGGGGACGCGGGCTTCCATGTGCCGGTGTCGCATATTTCATCGCCACGACCTTCCGGCGGCGGATGGAGCGGGAGTGCGTGACCCTCGATTTCGGCTGCTGCACCTTTCGCATGGATCGCTTGCCGGGCTGAGCGCGCTTTGCGTTTGCCAGCCGCCGGGCCGGGCTTTATGCGACGGTCCGCTTGAAAAATACGCTCTCACTTTACTTCGCCGCGGCCCTTTTCACCGGTCTCGCCGCGCGCGCCGAGACGCTGAAAATCAATGGCTCGACCACGGTCAATCTTCCAGTCGCCGAGGCAGCGGAAATTCTGCGCGCGGAGCAAAAGATCGACATTCAAGTGGACACGCAGGGTGGCAGCTCCGGCGGGATTTCCATGCTCGGCGATGGCCTCGTGCAGGTCGGCATGTCGTCCAAGCCGATCAGTGACGACGACCGCGCGAAGTATCCGACGGTGAAGTTCAACGCGATCCATGTCGGCGAGGATGCGGTCGCGCTGATCGTCTCGAAAGACGTCTGGGACGGCGGCGTGCGCGCGCTGACGAAGCAGCAGGCAAAGGACATCTACGAGAGCAAGGTGACCAATTGGAAGGAGCTCGGCGGCAAGCCGCAGCGGATCGCTTTCTTCAACAAAGAGCCGGGTCGCGGGACGTGGGAGGTCTTCGTGCATTGGGCTTACGGCAGTCCGAAAGCCGCGCCGCAGGTCAGCTTTCCCGAGGTCGGCAGCAATGAGGAAACGCGCAACAAAGTCGCCTCGACGCGCGGCGCGCTCTCGCAGCTTTCGTCGTCGTGGGCCGATGGGCAGAAGGTCTTCGCCCTCGGCATCCAGCTCGACGACGGCAAGGTGGTCCTGCCGACGAACGACAACATCGCGACGAAAACGTATCCACTCAGCCGCCCGCTTTTTCTCCTGACGAATGGCGAACCGGCGGGCGCGGCCAAAGTGCTCGTTGATTTCATGCTCAGCGAGCGCGGCCAGGAGCTGGTGAAAAAGCACGGCTATCTCCGGCTGAACGATCTCGTGAAATAGCCGTTTGCCGATCGCTGCATGACTCGCGCGCTGAGCTGGTTCCTAGGTCTCCTCTCGCTGGCCGCGGTGCTCTTTCTCCTCGCGATTTTCGCGTGGCAAAGCACCCCCGTCTGGCAGCACGCGGGCTCGAGCTACGTCACGGGCGCGAGGTGGTTTTTTCGCACCCACGAATTCGGCGCACTACCGATGATCTACGGCTCGCTGATCGTTTCGCTCATCGCGCTTTTGCTCGCCGCGCCGCTCGGCTTCGGCGCGGCCATCTGCACCGCCGAGTATCTCCCGCGGACCGCACGGCTCGCGGTGAAAGTGCTCATCGAGCTCCTCGCGGGCGTCCCCTCGGTCGTTTATGGCCTGCTCGGAATCCTGCTCCTGCGCGGCTGGATTTATGACCTCTTCGCGAGGTTCGATCCGCTCAATGGCGACACGCTCCTCACCGCCGGCGTGCTCCTCGCGATCATGGTCCTGCCGACGATCGTCACGCTCAGCGACGACGCCCTCCGCGGCGTCCCGGCCTCGCAACGACGCGCCGCCCGCGCCCTCGGCCTCACGCGCGCCGAGACCATTTTCTCGATCACTTTACCCCAGGCCGCCCGCGGCCTCGGAGCCGCGCTGCTGCTCGGATTCGGACGCGCGCTCGGCGAGACGATCGCTGTCTTCCTCGTCGTCGGCCGGCAGGACAACAACCTCCCCGCCCGCTGGCTCTCGGTGAACAAATGGCTCGAATCCGGCCAGACCATTACGAGCAAACTCGGCAGCTCGGAAACCAACATTGCCTACGGCGATCCGCTGCATTGGGCGGCCATCGTCGGGCTCGGCTTGATCCTTCTCGCGATGACCGGCGCGGTGACGATCCTCGGCTCGACCTTTGCCAGACGTTCCGATGCGTAAAGCCACCGACCTCGCCGTCGCCGTCGCCGCCGCGCTCTGCGCGCTGGTCGCCGTCGGCATTCTCGTCGGGCTCGTCACCATCATCGCGCGGCGCGGCGGTCCCGCGCTTTCGTGGGGATTTCTCACCGAGCAAATCCGGCTCGTCGGCGCGGCAGGCGGCATCTTTTGGAACCTCATCGGCACCGTCATCCTGCTGGCCAGCGCCTTCGCGGTCTGCGCGCCGCCCGCCCTCGCCCTCGCCCTGCTCGAGCGCGTCTGGCTGCGCGGCGAACGCAGCCGCCGCGCCCTCCGCGCCTTTCTCTACACGATCAATGGCGTCCCGAGCATCCTCTTCGGCCTCTTCGGTTTCGTCGTCTTCGTGCAGTGGTGCGGCTGGGGAAAATCGTGGCTCGCGGGCGGGATCGTGCTCGCCATGACCATGCTGCCGACCGTCGCCGTCTCCCTCATCGAGCGCCTCAAGGCCATCCCGGCCAGCTACGTCGAAGCCGCCGCCGCGCTCGGCCTGAACCGCGCGCAGATCATTTGGGCCGTGCTCCTCCCGCAGGCCTGGGGCGGCCTCCTCACCGGCTCGCTCCTCGCCCTCGCGCGCGCAGCGGGTGAGACTGCCCCGATCATGTTCACTGCCACGATCTTCGCCGGCGCGACGCTGCCGCACGGCATCAAAGACAGCCCCGTCCTGTCGCTGCCCTATCACATTTTCATCCTCGCGCAGGATTCCTTCGACCCCGCCGTCGGTGCGAAACTCTGGGGCGCCGCGCTCGTCCTCCTCGCGCTCGTTTTCCTGCTCAGCCTCATCGCCCTGCCCAGCCGTTTGAAAATGCACGAAGAAGCCAATGTCTGATCCCCGAGAACGGAAGACAGGCGTCCCGCCTGTCCCGGATGGCGGGCTTCCCGCCTGCCGCGCGCCCGTGGGCAGGCAGGATGCCTGTCCGCCGGGACAGGCGGGACGCCTGTCTTCCGACGCCCTCCTTCGCGTGAGCAATCTCGGCGTTTTTGCGGGCGGCAAACCCCTTCTGCGCCACGTCAGCCTCGACGTTTCCGCCGGCCAGGTCTTCGGAATCATCGGCCCGTCCGGCGCGGGCAAGAGCACCCTGCTGCGGACGCTCAACCGGCTCACCGACTTGATCCCCGCGCTCCGCGTCACCGGTGAAGTGCGGCTGCGCGGCGAGTCGATCCACGCTCCCGGCGTCGATGTGAATGCGTTGCGCGCTCGTGTCGGAATGCTCTTTCAGCAGCCTGTCGTCTTCCCCGCGAGCATCGGCGAAAACGTCCTCTTCGGCGCGAAACGCCTGCGCCGTCTCGCGCGAAGCGAGCAGCACGAACTCATCGAAAGCGCGCTCCGCGAAGCCGCGCTCTGGGACGAGGTCAAAGACCGCCTGCGCCACTCCGCGCTCGCGCTTTCCGTCGGCCAGCAACAGCGCCTTTGCCTCGCCCGCGCCCTCGCCGTGCAGCCCGAAATCATCCTCATGGACGAGCCGACGAGCGCGCTCGACCCGCGCTCCACGCAGGCGATCGAAGAGCTGATCGTCCGCCTCAAAACCCGCCACACCATCGTCCTCGTCACCCACAACGTCGCACAGGCGCGCCGCGTCACCGACTGGCTCGCCTGCGTCTGCGTCCGGGACGGCGCGGGCGAAATCGTCGAGAGCGCCTGCTGCGACGCCGTCCTCGGCCACCCCCAATGCCGCGAGGTCATCGACTACCTCGAGCACGCCGGCTGACCGATCGGCAGCGCATGACTTCGCTTTTCGCGCGAGCTCAATACGCGCCGCTGATCTGCCATTCCTCGAGTAGCTCGCCGGGGATTTCGGCGAGGAAGCGGGAGGGGCGCTGGAGCATTTCGCCGTAGCCGGCGTTCATGCGGAGGTGCGGGTAGGTGAGGTAAAGTTCGTCCTTCGCGCGGGTGACGGCGACGTAGAAAAGGCGGCGCTCTTCCTCGATCGCGTCGCTGCTTTCGAGCGAGCGGGAGGAGGGGAACATGCCCTCGGCCATCCAGATGACGAAGACGGCTTTCCACTCCAGACCCTTGGCTTGGTGGACGCTGGAGAGGGTCACCATCTCGTCGTCGTCGGTCGTTTTGGTCTGGTCCGAATCGAGGCTGGAGAGGAGCGCGAGCTGGTCGAGAAATTCGGCGGCGCTCTCGTACTGCTTGGCGAAATTGGCGAGGGTTTGGAGGTCTTCGCGGCGCTGGTCGTAGTTGGTGAATTCCGCTTTCGCGTAATCCTCGTAGATCGCGCCGATCACGCTCGCGATCATCTCGGCTGGCGGGTTCGGGCGTCCGCCGGGGGCGATTTCTTCGAGCGTGTGGCAGAGCTGGTCCCAGCCTTTCTGGCTCTTGGCGGGGACTTTTAAGACCCGGAGTTTGGCCACGGAAAAACACGGAAGGGGCACGGAAGGGAGGGGAGGGGAGTCGGAGACTTCATCGGCGATCACCTGCGGTTTCTGCTCTACCGCCGGGCGCGCTTCGTTCGTGGCGACATCTCCCAAAGATTGTAGGGCGGGCGCTTCGCCTGCCTGGGCAACCGAAGCGGTTGACTTACAAGTTTCTTCATGGTCAGCGGCCTCCCCCTCTTCCTTCCGTGTCCCTTCCGTGTGATTCCGCGGCTCAAAAATGGCCCCCTTCGCCTCGTTCCAAAGCAACTCCGCGGAGCGCGCGCCGATGCCGGCGAGGAGGCGGACCATGCGCTTGAAGGCGACCTCGTCGCGCGGGTTCACCGCGTATTTTAGAAAGGAGGCGACGTCTTTGTTGTGCGCCTGCTCGAAGAAGCGGAGGCCGCTGGTGATCTGGAAGGGGATGCCGTGGCGGGTCAGCTCCATCTGCACTTCCATCGAGTGATAATGCGCGCGGTAGAGCACCGCGATTTCGTCGAGCTCGATCCCTTCCTCGCGCAAATCGAGGATGCGCTGCGCGATGAATGCGGCCTGCTGATTCGAGTCGCCGAGCGGGACGAGCGCCGGTTTCACGGGTGCGGCTTTTCGCGCGGAGACGAGCTCTTTCTTGAACTGATGCACGTTCGCGGCGATCGCGGCGTTCGCGACTCCGAGGATTTCCGGGACGCTCCGGTAGTTGATCTCGATCTTGTGGACGTGCGCGCCGGGGTAGCGGCGGGGGAAGTCGAGGATGTTTTTGAAGTCCGCCCCGCGCCACGAATAGATGCTCTGCGCGTCGTCGCCGACGACCATGATGTTTTTGTGGTACGCGCCGAGGATGTCGATGAAGTCGGCCTGCAAATGGTTCGTGTCCTGATACTCGTCCACGAGCACGAACTGGAACTGCCGCTGATACCGCTCGCGGATCGCGGACTGGCCTTGCAGCAGGCGCAGCGTCTTTTCGAGCAGGTCGTCGAAGTCGAGCGAATTGGCCTCCTGCTTCTTCGCTTCGTAACGTTTTTGCGCGTCGAGAATCTGCGGCGCGAACTCGAGGAAGTGCGGATATTTCTCGACCAAAACCTCGTCGATCGAGCGGCTCGTATTCAGCGAATAACTGAACACGTCGGCGAGGACTTCGCCTTTCGGGAAGCGCTTGTCTTTCGTGTCGATCCCAAGCCGCGCGATGACCGCATCGAGCAAATCCTGCTGGTCCTCGCGGTCCATGATCGAGAACCCCGGGGCGAATCCCGCCTCGGTCGGATGGCGGCGGAGGATGCGGTTTCCGATCGAGTGAAACGTGCCGCCCCACAGCCCGGAGATGTCGTGGGGCAGAAGGTTTGCGACCCGGTCGAGCATTCCGCGCGCGGCTTTGTTTGTGAAAGTCAGCAGCAGGATATTTTGCGGCAGCACGCCGTTTTCGATCAGGTAGGCGACGCGATAAGTCAGCGTGCGCGTCTTGCCGCTGCCCGCGCCCGCGATGACGAGCGCCGGCCCCGGCGGGGCGGTGACGGCGGCGTGTTGCTGAGGATTCAGCTCGGCCGCGAAGTCGATCTTCGGACCCCCAGGTGCGGCGTGGCGGTCGAGCGAATATTGGCGCATCAGATTGCTGATTGCTGATTGCTGATTGCTGATTGGAAAGCGGTCATGGGCACCAAAATTCGCGGAGGCGATTGCGTCGAATTCTTCAAATCAGCAATCAGCAATGCGATCACTTCGCGGGCGTGAAGAGCTCGTTCAGCACCCGCGCGAGGCGGTATCCGGCCAGCGCGATTTGCCGCTCGGCGATCTGGCGGGAGGCGTGCGCGAAGTCGGGCGTGAGGGTGATGACGTGGTGATCGTCGGCGGGGTCGGCGTCCGCCGGGTAGGCGGATTTGCAGCCGAGCGCGTGGCTCTCTTTCGCCCACGAAATCACATCCTGATGCGCCTCGAGTTCCGGCAGCGACGCGGGCGGAAACTGCTTCGCGATCTTCGCCGCCTCCGCCGCGATGATGCCATCGCCGGGCGCTTTCGGACGCTCGACGGCGAACGGCGCTTCCCACATTTCACCGATCCGGCCGTCACGCGCATCGAAGCGAAATGCCTTGTCCCAAAACGCGTGCAAGTTTGGCAGTGTGCCCGGCCAGAGATCGGTGAAAGGGACGCCGTGGATGAGCACGCCGTTGCCGCCGCGGTCGTCGCGGTCGGTCGCGTGCAGCGGCTGGTGCAGGTCGCCGATGAGATGGATCAACATGGCCACGGCCTCGGAAGCCTTTGCCACAGCGCTTTCGCGGTCCTTCAGTGTTTCGGTGACCTGCTCGATCGCCCAGACGATGTGCGGCGGCGCGGGCAGCTCGAAGGCGACTCCGTCGGCGGTCCACGGGATCGTGACGTAGTGCCACTTCGACCATTCGTAGCCTTTCTTCGAGCGCATATCGTCCATCCAGCAGCCGGAGGTGACGAAGTTGTAGGGCTCGCCTTCGTTGTGCGTCACCTCGAGTTCGTGGACCAGTTTGGTCACGCGCTCGCGGGCGGCGGGCTTCATCTGGTCCCACGCGATTTGATCGACGAGCATGTGCCCCGCGGCATCCCAGGCCTGCGCGGTCGCGGTGAAAAGAAGGGCGGCGAAAGCGGGGAGCTTCATAGCTTGCGAATCTTGATCCCGCGGAGGGCTGACTTCGTGCGATACGTCGCGATGCCGAAGGGCGCGGAGAGTTCGATCTCGCCGCGGCGCATGCTGATTTTGCTCCCGGCGATGTCCACGTTCACCACCTGCTCGTCGTCGATCCACGCCTCGATTTTTGCCGGGGTCACCCGCACGCGGATCTTGTACCAGCGGCCATTCTCGAACTTCTTCGACGACATCGTCGGGTTCTCCGACGCGTCCTGTCCGTCGATGCTCGAGATGCCGACCAGCGCGCCGCCCCAGCCGCCGACGACGAAGGTGCAATGCTCCTCGCCGACCGGAATCGTGAGCCCGCAAAAGAAGTCGCCGCCCGTCACGCGCTTCGCCTCGAGCTCGACCTCGTAATTCGTTTTCGGCAGCTCGCCGGGATAGTTCACGCCGGTCAGATCATTGCCCGCCGCGAGCACGATCGCGCCGTCTTCGACGGTCACGTCGCCCTGTCCGGAGAAGTCTGTCGGCCTCCAGCCTGCGAGCGTTTTGCCGTCGAAGAGGGAAAGCGAAGTGACCGCGGCGGGCGCGGCGGGCGCGGCGAAGGCTTCGCGGAGTTGCCGCGGATTTCCGGCGCGTCGGAACGGCTCGATCGCGCGCGCCTGCGACGCGAGCAGCGCGCCGCCGGCGAGATGGAGAAAGTGACGACGGGTCAGCGGAATCATGCGCGGCATTCTGCGCGCCGGGCGCGATGAGGCAACGGCGAAACCGCGGTCGATTCACCCGGCATTTCCTCGCGTCCCCGACCGACCGGAGCGTCGCTTGCCGCGCGAAGACGGTCGGTCGATCTCGTGCGTGCTCCGCTCATTTTTTCTGCACTTTTGAGTTCGTCCACGCGGTCGGAATGTATCGCTTTCTCCCGATCCCGAGCGTTCTCATCGCGCGATGAAAACGCCGCTCTGCTTCGTCGCACCGATCCTCGCTTTTCTCGCCGTGATCGTCGGCCCGAGCCGCGCGCGGGCTTGGGACGACGGCGGGCATTTGCTGATCGCGCGCATCGCCTTCGATCAGCTTTCGCCGGAGAAACAGGCGAAGCTGACCGCCGCGCTGGCTGGGCTGACGTTCGGGCCGAATTCCTACGCCGACCCCGTCAGCGCCGCCGTTTTCATGGACAAGGTGCGCGACGGCACGCGGCGCTCGAGCCCGTTCTTTCCCGGCTTCTTTCAAAGCTGGCATTTCGTGCATCTCGACTTCACCGCGGAAGGCGGGCCGCTGCCACTTGGGAGTCCGGCTGCGGACGGTCTCGCGGATGTCGTGCGCGGCTGGCGGCGCTGCCGGGCGATCGTCGTGCATGGGACGACGGGGCCGGAAAATTATCTCGGGAGGAGCTTCACGCTCGGGCCGCGCGAGGCGCTGGCGATGATGATGCACATGACCGGCGACGCGCATCAGCCGCTGCACACGACTTCGCATTCGGCGACCGGGCTCGCCGACGATCGCGGCGGGAATAGCGTCGATATTTTGAACCTGCGGCCGAAAGGAAATCTCCACCATTTCTGGGACAGCGCGTATCGCCAGACGGCGCTCGTGCAGCCCGACGGCACGATCCTCATTCGCGAGGACAAGAGCCGGATCGTCCCGCGCGACGCCACGCTCGCGAGTCAGCCGCTCACCGACATGGCCCGCGCGATGGTCGCGAAATTTCCGCCGACTGCATCGGCGAAACGGCTGCGCACGCCGGAAAGCTGGGTGAAGGAGAGCCACCGCGACGGCGTGAAATTCGGCTACGAAGCGCTCGGAACTGATCTCGGGAAAACGGCAGTCACGCTCAACGCCGACTACGTGAAAAAGGCGAACGACGACGCCTGCCGCCGGATCGTCCTCGCCGGTTTCCGGCTCGCGACGGTGCTGGATGGGCTGCTGTGAACTCGGGCGGATTGTAGGGCGACCGCATCGGTTGCCCGAGGGCAGGCGGAGCGCCCGCCCTGCAATCTTCAGCTCGCCGGCAGGACCCGGCGCGCTTTTTAAAAGGTGTGGATGAAGAGGCCGGAGCGGAGCTTGGGCTCGAACCAGGTGCTTTTCGGCGGCATGATCTGGCCGGCGTCGGCGATGGCCATGAGCTGTGCGACGGTGGTCGGGGCCATGGAAAAGGCGACGGCGGATTTGCCGGAATCGACCAGGCGGACGAGCTCGCCGGGGCCGCGGATGCCGCCGATGAAGTCGATGCGTTTGCTGGTGCGCGGGTCGTCGATGCCGAGGATCGGGGCGAGGACGCGGTCTTGCAGGGCGGTCACGTCGAGCTGGGAAATCGGGTCGGCATCGATGGCGGGCTGCCACTCGAGGTCGTGCCACGCGTCGGCGAGATACATGCGGATTTCACCGGAGCGTGAGGGCTGGGCGGAGCCGCTGGGATGCAGGGTGAGGGCACCGGCGACTTCGTCGAGAAAGGCTTTTTCGTCGCGACCGTTGAGGTCTTTGACGGCGCGGTTGTAGGGGAGGATTTGGAGTTGATCTGCGGGGAAGAGGACGGCGAGGAACCAGTTGTAATCCTCGTCGCCGGTGTGCTGCGGATTCGCCTCGCGGCGCTCGCGACCGACGCGCGCGGCGCTGGCGGTGCGGTGATGCCCGTCGGCGACGTAGGCCACGGGGACGCTCTGAAATTCGCGAATAAAATCCTCGCCGCCAGCCACGCGCCAGACCGTGTGCTGGATGCCGTCGGGGGCGGTGAAGTCGTAGAGCGGCGCTCCTTTTTGCGCGGCGGAGACGAGCGCATCGATCGTCGGCGTGCCGCGGTAGGTGAGGAAAACGGGGCCGGTGTTGGCGTTCAGCGTGCCGATGAGCCGGGTGCGGTCGTCCTCTTTGTCGCGGCGCGTTTTCTCGTGCTTTTTGATGATGTCGTTTTCGTAGTCGTCGATGTGGCAGACGGCCGCGATCCCTGTCTGGACGTGGCTTCCCATGCGTTGCTGATACAGAAAGACGCACGGCTCCGACTCGCGGACGAGCGCGCCGCGCTGCTGCAATCCGAGGAAGTTTTCGCGCGCCTTTTCATAGACCTCGGCGGAATACGGATCGGTCTCGCGCGGTAGATCGATCTCGGCGCGATCGACGTGGAGGAGGCTGTTCGGGCGACCCTCGGCGAGGGCGGCGGATTCGTCGCGATCGACGACGTCGTACGGGACGCAGGCGACTTCTTCGACGAGTGGCGGGGCGGGACGGAGGCCTTGGAAAGCTTTGATTCGGAGCATGGGGCGGAGAAAAAGGGAAGCGGCGGCTGGGCGCAAGACCGGTCAACGGGCCGGGGCGAGTTCGAAGAGGAAGCCTTTCAAATACTCGGTCTCCGGGAGCGTGGGGATGATCGGGTGATCGGCGCCTTGCGAATAGAGAGCGAGCTGGCGGAGGGTTTTGCGGGCATCGACGGTGGCCTCGTTGATGACCTCTTTAAAGATCGCGGTGGTGACGTGATGCGAGCAGCAGAAGGTCGCGAGGAGGCCGTCGGGCGTGAGGAGTTTCAGCGCCCGGAGGTGGATGTCTTTGTAGCCGCGGAGGGCGTCGTTGAGGGTGCTCTTGCTTTTGGTGAAGGAGGGCGGGTCGAGGATGATGAGGTCGAATTTCGCGTCGGCGCGTTCGTATTCCTTGAGCGCGTCGAAGACGTTGGCGGCGCGTGCTTCGACGGCGAGCCCGTTGCGGCGGGCGTTGCTTTTGATCTGCTCGGTGGCGTCGGCGCTGATCTCGATCGCGGTGACGCTCGACGCGCCGGCCTTCGCGCAGGCGAGAGCGAAGGCGCCTTGATTCGCGAAGCAATCGAGGACGCGGCGACCGGCGGCGAACTTCGCGACCTCCGCGTAGCTCGCGAGCTGGTCGAGGTAAAAGCCGGTCTTTTGTCCGCGGACGAGATCGATCTCGAATTCCACGCCGCCCGCGGTGATCGCAAACGGCGCGGGCGCGTCGCCGAAAAGCATCCCGGTGATCAGCTCCATCCCCTCGGCTTTGCGAATCGGCGAGTCGTTCCGCTCGACGATCGAATGCGGCGCGAGGACGGCCCGGAGCGCCTCGACGATGAGCTCTTTTCGCTGATCCATCGCCAGCGTCAGCGTCTGCAAAACGAGGTGGTCGCCGTAGCGATCGACGATGACGCCGGGGAGCCCGTCACTTTCGCTCCAGACCACGCGGCAGAGCCTCGGGTCGAGCCCGCGGCGCGCGCGATATTCCGCGGCCTGGCGGATGCGGCGCTCGAAAAAATCGGCGTCGAGCTCCTGCCGCTGGCGGGAGAAACGGCGCGCGATGATCTGCGATTTCGAGTTGAAAATCGCACTGCCGAGCGTGCGGTCCGCGCCGTCTTTGAGCGAGACCACGTCGCCGTCCTGCGGGTTGCCGAAGCTCTTCAAAACCTCGCTGACGTAGATCCAATCGTGGCCGTGGTAGATGCGTGAACGAGGTTTGATGACGAGGCCGCCCATATTAAAAAAGAGGCGGACGGTAGGAGCAGCCGCCGTGAAGTCAACGCACTGGAGCGCACCGCGCCGTCGGTGCCGAGATGCTTATTTTAAGAGACTCGCGCCGACGGAGCGGCGCGCTCCAGGACGGAGTCGCCGGGTTTGCGGACTGTCCACGCACCCTCTTTGAGGCTGTGTAATAAGTCGAAAGAAGGGATCTCGGCGCGGAGGAAGTCAGGCGTCCCGCCTGACACGCCGGGTGAGACGCACTCGGTCAGGCGAGACGCCTGACTTCCTGGACAGTCTCTTTGAACTTTTCCACCTCGCATTGAACGGCGGCCAGACCGGCGTGTCTGTGATCGCCCCTGGCCATGTTGCGCGCTGCCCTTCTCCCACTCCTGCCGCTGGCGCTGCTCGCGAGTCCGTGGGCGCGAGGTGCGGAGACGGAAAAGGGGACTGCGGCGATGAGTATTTTGCGGCAGATGGATGAAGGGTTCGTCGCGGTGTTCGAGAAAGTCGCGCCGGCGGTGGTGGTGATCGAGGCGACGAAAAAGGCGGACGCAGAAGAAGGGACGGACGAGCTGCCAATCTTCGATTTTCCAAAAGAAGGAGAGCAGCCGAAAAAGGGTGGCAGGGACTCGGAAAGAAAAGAGCGCGCGCCGCAGTGGAAGCTGCCGACTCCGGTGCGAAGCGAGGGGAGCGGATTCATCATCCGCGCGGACGGCTACATTTTGACGAATCAACACGTCGTCGCGGAGGCGGAAAAGCTGGTGGTGCGGCTGAAGGACGGGCGTTCCCTCCCGGCGAAAGTGATCGGCTCCGACGACAAGACCGACATCGCGGTGGTGAAGATCGATGCGAAGGATTTGCCGGCCGCGGAGCTCGGCGACAGCGACAAACTGCGCATCGGTCAGCTCGTCTGCGCGATCGGCGCACCTTACAATCAGGACTTCAGCTTCACCTGCGGATGGGTGAGCGGGAAGGGGAGGAGCGGGCTGCTCGGCCCGACCTCGAACACGATTCTTTACGAGGACTACATTCAGACCGACGCGTTCATCAATCCCGGCAACAGCGGCGGACCGCTCTTCGATGTCGAGGGCCGCATCATCGGGATGAACACGCTGATCAACGGCATCGGGCGCGGACTGGCGTTTGCGATCCCGTCGAACATGCTCGCCGACGTGAGCACGCAGCTCATCTCCGGCGGGCGCGTGCAGCGGCCGTATCTCGGGCTTCGGCTGCAGACGCTGGGCGAAAACAGCGAGCTGCGGGAGCGGGCCAGCATCGATCACGGGATCGTCGTGCTCACGGTGGAGGCGAATGCGCCGGCCTATCGCAGCGACTTGCGGCCCGCGGACATCATCGTCGAAGTCGATGGCGTGCGGCTCTCGACCGCGCACGAATTTCAAAAGGAAATCCTCCGCAAAAAAGTCGGCCAGAGCGTGCAGCTCACCGTCTATCGCGGCGGGACCCTCATGAAGATTCCGGTGACGACCGGCGAGCTCCCGGCGGACATCACGCGCGTGGCGAACCTCGCGCCGAAAAAGGCGGCGGCGTCGAAGGACGAGGGCTGGGGCTTGAAATTGCGCGACCGCGGGAAGGGTGGGGCGATCGTCGTGGAGGTCGCGCCAGAGAGTGCCGCGGCGAAGGCGGACATCCGCGCGGACGACGTCATCACGGAGGTGGAGACGAAAGCCGTGGCCAACGCCTCCGGCGCGCTTTCTGCGATCGGGCTCGCGGATGTGAAGGAAAAAAAAGGCGTGCTTTTGAATCTCGAACGGAAGGGCAAGCGGACTTTTGCGGTTCTCGAAAAACAGAAGTAGATTGCGCTGCCAAAAAAATTACCTTGGTTGGGGCAGGCCGGCACTCGATGGAGTGCCGGCCTGTTTTTTTGGAGATCGGCACGATGCAATTTTAGCGGAGATCAATCCATGAGCCACGGACAGACACAGACAGACTCGGACCAAGGATCCGGAGAAGCAGGAAAACAGGAAAACAGGAATGGAATCCTGACGTTCCTGTTTTCCTGTTTTCCTGCTGAATCTTGCTCCGCTGACCGTATCTGTCCGGGTCTGGCCGTGGCGAAATTCAGCCGCGCGCATTCGGAAAAAGCGTTCGGCTTGCGTCCGCTTTTCCTCCTGCTCACAGCGCTGTTGCTTTGCGGCTCCGTCCGCGCGGTGAGCGAGCCACCGGAATTCAAGGTGCAGCCGGGCGAGACCACGCCGCCGGAAGAGACGGTGAAGATGATGAAACTGCCGACGGGATTCGTGGCGCAAGTTTTCGCCGCCGAGCCGGACATCGTCCAGCCCATCGCCTTCGCCATCGACGACCGCGGCCGTCTCTGGGTCTGCGAAAACCTGTCGTATCCCGATTGGGCCGCGGAAGGGCACGACCGGATCGTCATTCTCGAGGACTCCGACGGCGACGGGCACTTCGACAAAAAGACCGTCTTTTACGACAAGCTGAACTGCGTCAGCTCGATCGAGCTCGGCTTCGGCGGCGTCTTCGTCGGCTCGGCGCCGCACCTTCTTTTCATCCCCGACAAAAATGGCGACGACATCCCCGACGGCCCGCCCGAAGTGCTGCTCGACGGCTGGGCGCACGACGACCTGCACGAGCTTTTCAACTCCTTCAACTGGGGCCCCGACGGCTGGCTCTACGGCTGCCAGGGCATCGCGAACCACTCCCTCGTCGGCCCGCCCGGCATGGCGCAAGAGGCGCGCGTCCCCATCAATGCCGGCGTCTGGCGTTACCATCCGACGAAGCGCAAATTCGAGGCCTTCGCCCACGGCACGAGCAACCCCTGGGGCCTCGACTTCAACGACTTCGGCCAGGCCTTCATCACCACCTCCGTCCTCCCGCATCTCTTCCACATCGTGCAGGGCGGGCTCTACCAGCGGCAGTCCGGGCAGCACTTCAACCCGCGCGCCTTCGAGGACATCCCGACCATCGCGAAGCACCGCCATTTCGCCGGCGGCGACTGGTCGAAAGGCGCGCGCATCGGCCCGAACACCACCGAAAACGCCGGCGGCGGCCACGCCCACGCCGGCGCCCTCGTCTATCTCGGCGACCACTGGCCGAAGGGCGCCCGCGGCGCGATCCTGATGAACAACATCCACGGCAACCGCGTGAACTTCGATTCGCTCACCCCCTTTGGCAGCGGCTACATCGGCGACCGGATGCCCGATTTCCTCACCTCCGGCGACACCTGGTTCCGCGGCCTCGCGCTGAAACTCGGCCCCGACGGCTCCGTCTTCATCTGCGACTGGTACGACGCCCGCGCCTGCCACCCCCAGCAGCCGCACGACCGCACCAACGGCCGCATCTACAAAATCAGCTTCGGAAATGCGAAGATCTCACCCTTCGATCTCGCGAAAATCCGCTCCAGCGATCTCGTGAAAATGCAGCTCAAGAAAAACGAATACTTCGTCCGCCACGCCCGCCGCATCCTCCAGGAGCGCGGCGCCGACGCCGACGCGCAGACCGAGCTCACCGGGATGCTCGACGACGCCACCCTCGACGTCCCCCAGCGCCTCCGCGCGCTCTGGGCGCTGCACGCCACCGGCGGCGTGAGCGAGAAAACCGCCCTCGCCCAGCTCTCCAGCAGCGAGCCCCACCTCGCGGCGTGGACCGTGCAACTCATGTGCGAAGACGGCCCTCCGCCGCTGCCCGCCCTGTTGAAATTCGCCTCGATCGCGAGGCAGAGCGACTCCCCGATCGTCCGCCTCTCCATCGCCTCCGCCATGCAGCGCATCCCCATCGCGCAGCGCTGGGACGTCCTCCCCGCCATCGTCTCCCACGCCGAGGATCAGGACGATCCGAATGTCCCGCTCCTCGCCTGGTATGCCTGCGAGCCCGCGGTCTCCTCCGACCACACCCGAGCCGCCGCCGTCCTCGCGGCCTGCAAAATCCCCAAAGTCCAAAGCTTCATCCTCCGCGTCATGAAGTAGGCGCGGCTCTGCGAAGCGGCAGTCGAAAGACTACGGCACCATCACCGCGTCACTTCGCGGGCCAATGCCGGCGTCGTTGAAGGCGGCCACGTCCACCCCCGTCCCGGATAAAATCGACAGCTCCGCGTGCGGCAAATCCTACCGGACATGATCTCACAGCCGTCATGGGTCTCGAAGATCACTCGACGTCACCACGGTCCATTGTGAGCAATGGCGGGCACACCCTCAATGTGACTGTAGGGCTCCGCATTGTAGGTTGAGGGTGTGAAAGTATTCAATCGATCGGACTGCGAACCCCGAGGCCCGGCTTATTGAGCACGTGCGTATAGATCATCGTCGTGCTCACGTCCTTGTGCCCCAGCAGCTCCTGCACAGTGCGGATATCATAGCCAGCTTCGAGCAGATGAGTGGCAAAGGAATGTCGAAAAGAGTGGCAGGTAGCAGCCTTCTCAACTCCTGCCGCTCGCACCGCCTTCTGCACCGCCAGTTGCAGCGACTTCTCGTTGACGTGATGACGCTGGTGCCTTTGTGAATGAGGATCGAGAGAACGTCGTGCGGCGGGAAAGACATACTGCCAAATCCACTCGCGATGAGCGTTGGGGTATTTCCCCTCCAAGGCATTTGGCAGATGCACCGTGCCAAATCCATCCGCCAAATCTTCCTCGTGCAATATCTTCACCTTCTTCAAGTGGCGTTGCAGTTGTTCTTCCAGAGACTCTGGCAGCATCGTCAGCCGGTCCTTGCCACCTTTCCCATCGCGCACCCCGATTTGGTGATACCCAAAATCCAAGTCCTTCACCCGTAAACGCAGGCACTCCAGCAACCTTAGTCCGCTGCCGTAAAGTAGGTTGGTCATCATCCGGTAGCTGCCTGCGAGCTGCGCAATCACCGCCTGAGCCTCCACTTTCGTCAGGACGACCGGCAGCTTCACGGGCCGCTTGGCGCGCTCCACGTTGTCGAGAAAACCGAGTTTCCGCTGCAAGAATTGCTGGTAGAGGAACAGAAGCGCACTGAGGGCCTGATTCTGTGTGCTGGCGGCGACATGCCGGTCTGCAGCCAAATAGGTGAGGAACGCACTGACTTCTGCCTCCCCCATCTCTGTGGGGTGACGCTTGCCATGAAAAAGAATGAACCGTCGAATCCAGTCCAGGTAAGTCTTTTCGGTGCGGATGCTGTAGTGCCGCATCCTCATGGCTCGGCGGACTTCGTCGAGAAGTTTTGGCTTGCGGAGATCGTCCGCTGCTGAAATGGTCATTTTGTGGAAACAGAACCTCATTCCGTATTTCTCCCGCTCTCCCCAGAGAAGCAAGAAGAAATAGACGAAACCGTTTCGCCTTTAAATGCGAAATGATTTCGTCCACTTCACGTTAGGCGTTGCTGCGTCGTTGGTATTTTTAGAACTCATAAAATGAAATCTGAGATGGTCCACGCATACGCAAAGAGCCACGAAGGCCGCACGATTGCGGAGCTTGAGGCGACGATTCCGCAATGGGTTCCAGGCTGCGAGCAGCACGCAGGCGTCCTGCTCGCGATTGAATGGCTCCAAGACGCCAAGCGTGCAGCGGAGGCGGAGCGTTCCGATCAATCTTTTCGAGCGTCATACGAACAGAAGGAGCGCCATCACACCCATCAGGTTGCAGCAGCGCGCTCTCACGCTCGGCGCGCGGAGTTCGTGGCGTGGGTTGCCATCGCCATCTCGCTTGCGGCGCTCTTTCTGCCGCACCTATGGCCCGAGCGTCCCGCTGCGATTGCAGCATCACCCATCCAATCGCCTGCGCTAGTTGCCACACCAACACCAGCAGCGCCACCGCCAGCGCCAGCCAACTCGTCCGCGCCGACCGCGATAGTTGCGCCTCCATCGTCTTCGCTTCCGGCCACGGGCACGACAACAACCACAGCAACACCAGCACCGAAGCAGCCATGAAGAACGCCCAATCAGGAATGACCGCAACGCCTAACCATGCGCTGCAGCGAACGGCTCCGCGTGTCACGGTAGCTGCTATTTCTGGTTCGGTCGCGCTCACTTCGGCCCACCTTTCTCCGTAGCTCGGATGCTGTCCTTCGTGCCACCTTCGCAGCTACCGCGCCACGCTCCGCCGTCGCTGAGCTTGGGGTCGTTAGGCGTTTCTGCGCACGTCCTATGAAGGAAAGCACAAAGCAGCCGTTCTTGTGGCGCAGAGTTGTTCTCGTGCTGCTCGTCTGCTTGTCCAGCACAGGCTGCGAAGCTCCCAATGTATTTCGGAGCCTTCCACCAAATCGCCCTCATGCGGTGCTCACATCTGACAACCCACCCGGCTTCCGGGGTTTCTTTGGTCTTGGGCGCGAGGTATCACCCCGCTACATCAATAGCCAGCCATCTGCGTTCTGGCGTATGCGCGACCATTTCCTCATTCCACCCGGCCCCACGGTCATCGACACCATCGACACTGCCGAGCCTTACGGTTACGAGACGATGCGGTTTCTTGCCCGAGCTGGTTATCACTACACACTTCGCCCGACCCGCACCAATGACCGCGACGCCGCGACCATTTCGGAGCGTGCCCCGGGCACGACAAACGAGCGTGTTGTCGCGTCCGCCTTTCGCGACCGTGAATGAATCCCAAATGAACGAAACGCCTAACCATGCGCTGCAGCGAACGGCTCCGCGTGTCACGGTAGCTGCTGACTCCGGCTTGGGCGTCTTCACTCCGAGCCACCTTTGTCCTACGTCCGTTGCCGTCACCTTCGCTCCACCACGCAGCTACCGCGCCACGCTCCGCCGTCGCTGAGCTTGGGGTCGTTAGGCGACTCCGCGCGTTCCCCACAAACACACAATCAACTGACATAACTATGCCAACACCACCAAGCCCAACACCGAGCAGCGACAGCGTCGGCAGCAGGCTCGCAACGTTTCTACTGAGTTGCCGCGAGCAACTATTGTCCGAGTGGAGCGCCCGCGTGCAGCGCGACCCAAAACAGCGATCTGCCGACTCCTTGAACGAGATTCAACTCAGAGATCACCTTCCAATGCTCCTCGATAGCCTGAACCAACGCCTTGGTGACGCTTCCAATGAAGAACTCAAGGATCGCGCGGCCAGCCTCGCAGCCCTTCACGGCAACATCCGCTGGAAGGAAGATTACGGCATCGGCGAGATCGTCCGGGAGTTCGCCGTCTTGCGCTCAACGATCATTCCCCATCTTATCGAGTTCCAAGAAAACAGTCCCGATATTGGCGGAGCATCGTTGCAGTTTGCGCTTACTGTCCTCCACAGATTCTTCGACGATGCGATTCGAGAGTCTATCGAGCAATTCATGGCGCTCAACGACCGTTCCAAAAAGTTATGATTGACCACCGCTCTGAACAACCGTCGCCTAACCATGCGCTGCAGCGAACGGCTCCGCGTGTCACGGTAGCTGCTGATTCACGTCCGGGCGCTTTCACTTCGGCTCACCTTTCTCCGTAGTCCGTATGCTGTCCTTCGTTCCACCTTCGCAGCTACCGCGCCACGCTCCGCCGTCGCTGAGCTTGGGGTCGTTAGGCGTTGCTACGTTCGTCCTGTGAAACACAGTCATTTCGATTATCCGCCTC
>JAYVPW010000055.1:0-8526 GCA_043777315.1 Spartobacteria bacterium
GGTGCTCGATCCCTTCTGCGGGTGCGGCACCGCCGTCCATGCCGCGCAGAAGCTCAAGCGCAAGTGGATCGGCATCGACATTACCCACCTCGCCATCTCGCTGATCGAAAAGCGGCTCAAGGACGCGTTTTGGGACAAGGCTAAGACAGCGAAAGATCAGTAATTAAAGTTTGACGTGATCGGCACGCCCGGCGACCTCGACGCGGCGCGCGACCTCGCCCAGCGCAGCGAACACGACGGGCGGTATCAGTTCCAGTATTGGGCCGTCTCGCTCGTCGAGGCCAACCCGGCGCAGAACAAGAAAAAGGGGGCCGATGGCGGCGTGGATGGGATCAAATTCTTCCGCGACCTTTCCGGGCGTCCCGGAGGGACGGACGGAAATTAGCCGGGGTCGAGCGAAGCGAACACCCCCGGAACCGGCCCGATAACGGCAAGCGCCCCGGCAGGGGCGCGGGAAGGGTGGCGACGGCGGGCGGTTCCGGCACCCTTTCAGGGTGCGCTCGTGGGTGGACGGTGGACCCCGGGTTGGCACCCGGGGCTAATATCCTCCAGCCCTCCGGGCTGATGAAGGCCAGCGCCGCGAGCGCCTGCGGAGGCGGAGTCAATCCGCTTAGAATTCCGCTGTTGGAGTGATGCCGGGATTTGCGAATTTCATCGAAGTGTTTCTCAATGATCAGGTCAGGCTTGAAAATCGACCGGAAGTGGATCCAAAGCAACAGGTCGGGGTTCCAAACGTTTCGGTCGGAGTTCATAATCGACCAGTAACTCATCAACATCGTCCGGTCGGAGAGTGCGGAAGGCCGCCCAGCCGGGCCTCGCGGCGAGCCGTCCGTAGCCGGTTCCGCGACACGGTTGAGATCATCTCCGCTTCGGAAAGGGGGGCGCTGGCTGAGCCGGGGCGCTCGCGCAAGTGCGAGGGAGGACCGCTGGTGCAGGAGGAGCCCCTCGGCAAGTGCGAGTGGGGCCGGCGGGCGAAGCGGGAACGTTTTCGCAAGGGCGATGACCCCTTGCCACTGCAGAGGTGGCCCACAATCGCACCGTTTTCTGCCGGTTTTATGACATGGAAGCGTGCGTTACTGCAATAAACCGCCACTTTCAGCCAAAAACCACTGTGACCGCGGATAACCCGCGCCCTTCCTTCCGGTCATCTCGAGCGCAGCGCAGCGGAGTCGGAAGACCTCTTGCTATTTCCCCCCGGTGGCGCGTGCGACGTCGGGGAGGGGAAATAGTAAGAGGTCCTTCGACTGCGCTTCGCAAAGCCGAAGCTCCGCTCAGGATGACGGGTTTGGACGGCGCTGCGCGGTGTTCTTCGCGGTGAGCGGCGCGTTGACAGGACGGGCGCGGGCGGGCAAGAATCGCCCCCCTTTCGCATGAAAAACTCGCTCTCTCTCTCGCTCGCGGCGCTGGTTTCCTTCAGCTTCTCCGGCGCGGGGGCGGTGGATTTCGTGAAGGAGGTGCAGCCGATCCTGGAGGGGAATTGTGTGCGGTGTCACAATCCGAAGGGGACGGAATTCGAGAAGGGCGATACGGATCTGGACCTGACCACTTTCGCCGGGGCGACGGACTCGAAATCGACGATCGTGGCGGGGGATGCGAGCAAGAGCAGGCTCTACACGACGACGGTGCTGCCGGATGACGCGAAGAAGCTGATGCCGCCGAAGAATAAGGTGACGGGGTCGATGGAGCGTCTCACTTCCGCCGAGTCGGAGACGCTGAAGGCGTGGATCAATGAGGGCGCGAAATGGCCGGATGGGCTGGCGCTGGTGGCGCGGAAGAAGGAGGTCGCGGGCAAGGGCGTGGCGGGTGAGGCGGCGCTGGTGGGCGATATTTTCAAGCGGATCGCGGCGACGCCGGCGGTGAGCGAGGCGGAGATGAAGCCGTTCACGGGGGTGCTGACGGGGACGGATGTGACTTATGAGATGGTGCCGATTCCGGGGGGGAAATTCAAGATGGGGAGCCCGGAGACGGAGGCGGGGCGCAAGCCGGACGAGGGGCCGGTGCATGAGGTGGAGATCGCGCCGTTCTGGATGGGGAAATTCGAGGTGACGTGGAACGAGTACGATCTCTTCATGTATCCGAATGAGGAGAAGAAGGCGCGGGAGACGAAGCAGCTCCCGGCGGACCTCAATGCGCTGACTGATGCGGTGACGCGGCCGACGCAGCCGTACGTGGAGATGAGCTTCGGGATGGGGAAGGACAATTTTCCCGCGATCTCGATGACGCAGCACGGGGCGAACAAATACTGCGAATGGCTGAGTGCGAAGACGGGCCACTTTTACCGCCTGCCGACGGAGGCGGAGTGGGAGTATGCGGCGCGCGCGGGGACGACGACGGCTTACTTCTGGGGCGATGATCCGAAGCAGATGGGCGACTATTGCTGGTGGGGGAAGAATGCGGATTTCAAGTATCAGAAGATCGGGAAGAAGAAGCCGAATCCGTGGGGCTTGCACGACATCCTCGGGAATGTGGTGGAGTGGTGCATCGATCAATACGACCCGGCTTTTTACGCCAACTCGCCGGCGGCGAATCCGTGGAACAAGGCGACGAAGCCGTATCCGCATGTGGCGCGCGGCGGCTCGTGGGACGACGACGATCCGGCGAAGCTGCGGAGCGGGGCGCGGCGGGCGTCGGACAAAACGTGGAAGATTCAGGATCCGCAGTTGCCGAAGAGCATCTGGTATCACACGGACGCGCAGTTCCTCGGCTTCCGCATCGTGCGCCCGCTGAAGGCGGCGACGGTGGAGGAGATGCATGCCTACTGGAACAGCGGGGTGGAGAAGGATAACCCCGGCCTCAACAAGGCGGAGTAGCTCTCCTTTCTCCGGCCCTCGTCTTTAACTCTTCCTTCCCTCGTTCCCACGCTCCAGCTTGGGAATGTTTTTTAAAGCAGGAAGCCAGAAAACCAAGAAATCGGAGGGGAACTTCCTGGCTTCCTGCTTCATCATCGACGGCCTCTCGTTCCCAAGCTCCAGCTTGGGAATGCGCCTGTCCCGAAGCTCTGCTTCGCCGCACTCACGCGTTCGGTGCGGCTCGCGACGACGAAGGGGAGCGTCGAAGACAGCGGCATTCCCAAGCCAGAGCTTGGGAACGAGGGGCAAGGGAGATGGCTCAGGCGCTCGCCGTCTTCCACAGCCGCCCGGCCTTCTGCCACTCGACTACGAGTTCGCTGTGATACCGAGGTTTTATTTCCCTGACAAGCCGACCCGCGGGTAGAAATGTGGCCCATGCACCGCCGTACCTTCCTCCGAACGACCGCCCTCGCTGCCGCCGCCATCGGTGGTTGCGGGAAAAAAGAGAACGCGCATGACCAATCAGGCGGGCCGATGAAGATCCGCGTCGGCTACATCGGCATCACCTGCGAGGCGCCGATTTTCATGGCGGTCGAGCACGGCTTTTTCAAGGACGAGAACCTCGAAGTCGAACTCGTGAAGTGCGAGTGGAGCAAATACAAGGACGTGCTCGCGCTCGGTGGCTACGACATCACGCACCACCTGATCATGTATTTTCTCAAGCCGATCGAGCAGGGGCTCGACGTGAAGTTCACCGCCGGCATCCACACCGGCTGCCTGCGCGTGCAAGGTGCCGTGGGCAAGGGGCCGCAGACCGTCGCCGATCTTCGCGGGAAAAGGATCGGCGTGCCGGGGATGGGGACGCCGCCGTTCATCTTCGCCAACCGCGTGCTCGCGGCGAACGGCATCGACGCGATGAAAGAAATCGAGTGGCGCGTCTTCCCCGCCGGCGAGCTCGGGCTCGCGCTGGAAAAAGGCGAGATCGACGCCATCGCCGACTCCGAGCCGATCGGCACGCTGCTCCTCGCCGGCGGCAAAGTCCGCAACATCGCCGACCAGGCAAAGGACGCGCCTTACAAAGACGAATACTGCTGCGCGGTGATCGTGAACGGGAAATTCCTCGCCGCGAATCCCGCTGCCTCCGCCGCCGCCACGCGCGCTCTGCTTCGCGGGGCAAAGTGGGTCGAGACCAATCCCCGCGCCGCCGCCCGCATGTCCGTCGAGAAGAAATACCTCGCCTCGAATCCCGAGCTCAACACCACCGCGATCGGCAACTTGCGCTACATCCCGAGCGTCTCCGGCGCGGAGAAAGCCGTCGCTTCCGCCGCCGCGGAAATGAAGACCGCCGGGATGCTCAGCCCGACCACCGATGTCCCGGCGCTGGTGAAAAAAGCCTTCATCCACCTCGACGGCGTGACCGACGAATGGATCCAGTCCTTGAAAGTGGAGACCATCGCCGGCGGCCAAATCCCGCCCGATCAAGACCGCCGGCTCGCGCTCGAACTCGCCACCTTCGGCCCGCCCTTCAAAATCGCGACCTGCTGCGCGCCCGCCTCGAAAGTCGCCGGCGCGCACCAGCCCGCCCAAGTCGCCACGAAGTGAACGCCGCCCCGCCCGAGCCCGTCCGCATCACCGCCGCCGCCATCAGCATGCCGATGTGCGCGGGCGCGCCGGGACCTGAGCGACTCCCGTGGCGGACGCTTTCCACCGTCCCGCTCGCCGCCACCGGCGCGCTCGCGTTGCATCTTTTCATTTCGAGAAGCGAACCGACCGTCACGGGAATCGCGGCCCTGTTCGACATCATGCCTTGGGTGGAAAGCCACGCGTACTTGCTCCTGCTGATCGGCGTGCTCACGGCGTCGCTTTGTGCCGCAGCCGTCCAACCCGTCTGGTCGGGGCTCCGGCGCTGGATGGGCAACATGTTTCCAATCATCGCCGCCGCTCTCGTGCTGATGTGCGGTTGGGAGGTCATCACATCCGGCTTTCACTTGCTCCCGATGCCGTATTTTCCGAGTCCATCGGGTGTCCTGCAAAGTCTCGTGAGCGACCGCGCGATGATCGCCGATTCGACCTGGCACTCGCTCATTTTGCTCCTCAGCGGCTACGCGCTCGGCGTCGTCAGCGGCGTCATCACCGGCGTCTGCATCGGCTGGTTCGAGCCCGCGCGATATTGGGGAATGCCGGTATTGAAAGTGGTCGGCCCCATCCCCGCGACCGCGTGGATTCCGCTCGCGCTCGTCATCTCGCCGAGCGCCATGTTTTCCGCCATCGGCCTGATCGCCCTCGCGGTCTGGTTTCCGGTCACCATGCTCACCGCATCCGGCATCTCGAACACCCGCGCCTCCTACCTCGACGTCGCCCGCACCCTCGGCGCGAGCCGCGCGTTCCTCATCTTCCGCATCGCGATCCCCGCCGCGATGCCGAATATTTTCATCGGCCTTTTCATGGGCCTCGGCGCGTCGTTTCTCACCCTCGTCGTCGCCGAAACGGTCGGCGTGAAAAGCGGCCTCGGCTGGTATCTCTCGTGGGCTCAGGGCTGGGCCGAATACGGGAAAGTGTATGCCGCCCTCGTCATCATGGCCGCGTTCTTTTCCACGATCATGACCGTGCTTTTCAAAGTCCGCGACCGCGTCCTCGTCTGGCAAAAGGGGATGATCAAATGGTAACCGCGCCCGCTCCCCGCCCAGACAGGCTGGAAGCCTGTCCTCCCTCGTCAGGCGGGGACGCCTGACTTCCGATGCCTCACTCCGTTCTCGCATGGAACTGATCGAACCCATTTCCACCCTCGCCGCCGAAGGCTCCGCCCTGCGCGTCAGCGACGTGAGCAAGCGCTTCGTCTCGCCCGAAGGCGCGGAATTTCTCGCCCTCGATGCCGTCTCGCTTTCCGTCCGCGCGGGCGAACTCGTCTCGCTCGTCGGCCCCAGCGGCTGCGGAAAATCGACCCTCCTCCGCCTCATCGCCGGCCTCGACACGCCGAGCGCCGGCGAACTCCACGTCGGTACCGAGCCCATCACCGGCCCCAGCGCCAGCCGCGGCCTCGTCTTCCAAGACCCGAATCTTTTCCCCTGGCTCACCGTCCGCCGCAACGTCCAGTCCGGCCTCATCGCGCGCGGCGTCCTTTCGGAAAAACATCACGAGGTCGATGAATTCATCCGCCTCGTCGGCCTCGACGGATTTGCCAACGCCTACCCGCACCATCTTTCCGGCGGCATGGCCCAGCGCGCTGCCCTCGCCCGCGCGCTCATCAATCACCCAAAAGTCCTCCTCCTCGACGAGCCACTCGGCGCCCTCGACGCCTTCACCCGGATGCGGATGCAGGACGAAGTCCTCCGCCTCTGGCAAGCCCGCCGCACCACCATGCTCCTCGTCACGCACGACATCGACGAGGCCATCTACATGAGCGACCGCATCGTCATCATGACCCCGCGCCCCGGCCGCATCGAGCGCACCATCGAGGTCGCCCTCGCCCGCCCCCGCCAGCGCAGCAGCGCCGAATTTCTCCGCCTCCGCGGCGACATCCTCGACCTCCTCCACCTCGCCGGCAGCAGCCCCGCGCTCTAAATAGCGCAACGCGCCGATCGCTCCCCGGTAGCGCGCTCGTCTCGAGCGCTGGTTTCGTCGTCCCGACGAAACGAACTTTCCACAGCGTCCAAATACAAACCATCCACCAATCCCAACCCGCAAACTCTCCGACAAATTCACGACCCTGAAACAAGCGATCCCCAGTTCCATCCGCGCCCACCGCGATTCCGATTCTTCCCGTCGTCAGACATCACCGCACCCGCCGAAACTGCTCCGTCACCTGCGCGATCGTCACCCCGAATTTCCGCACCGCGTCCCGGTTGATCATCGTCTGCTCATCCGGCTGCCCATACATCCGCTGCGTCATCGAGATATTGAAAAGCGCATTCCCCGGCTTCGTCGCGAGCGTGAAAGTCCAGCGAAACAGATTCCCCCGCGACTCGCCTTTCGCCGTCCCGATCACGTCATTCGCCGTCGCTTCAAAATGATGCGCATCGATCCGCCGCATCCGCCACGAGCGATGCTGGCGCGGCTTTTTCTCGATGAAAAGATCCTGCTCCATCCGCAGCTCCCCGCCCACGATCTTGCCCCAAGTCTCCGTCACGATCCGCGTCGTCGGCTCCCCCGCACGACTCTCGATCACGCCCCACGAACGCGTGTGACCGGTGAAAAACTTCATCGGATCGAAGTCCGGCATATTCGCCGGAAACGCCCCCGCCGGCAGGCTCGCCGCGTTCACCGGCACGGAAAAACCAACGAGACCGAAACAGCCAGCAAGGAGGCAGCGAAAAATTTGTCGGAGAGAAAGTGTGTGCATGTGCAAGACATTCGCCGCCGCCCCCCGCGCCGGTCGCAGCGCCCCGCGCATCCCAACCGCCGAGGCAAACCCCCGCGTGTCCGAAAATCCAAGTAGCGCACTCGCCCCGAGTGCTGGTCGAGGCGCCCCCGCCTCGACGGACTTTCCCCGCACGGATCAGCTCTTTCCAAGCGCATGACTTTGGAAAGTTCGTTTCCGCGGCACGCCGAAACCAGACCTCGGGACGAGCGCGCTCCCCGGATTTTTGCTGCGTCCGCATTGCGCCGGCGCTGGATTCGCGCCGGAAATTTGTAGCACGGGCGCTCCGCCTGCCCGTGGGCAACCGAACCCGCCGCCCTACAGCCCTCCGAAGCCGACCCGTTCTCAATCACAGCCGCGGAGACGCCCGACTCCGAAATGTCTGGCAATATGAGACCCGACGAATATCCCGCCGACCCCGAACGCGACAAAACCGAGCTGCTCGACGCCGCGCAGGAGATTCGCACGAGCGAGCTGCCGCCCGAGGTCGATCCAAAAACCGCAAGCCTCGAAGCGTGGAATGACGTGCCCGACGAGTCGGGTCGCGAGGTGCCGAAAGTCGCCATGGAGGATGAGATTCCCGCTGTCGAACAGCTCGTGGAAGAGGGCATGGAGGAAGCCGACCGCGAGCAGCGCATCGCCGCCGCGGACCCGGATTCGGCGTTGTAGCCGGCCTCTTCGAGGCTGCCGACCGTGGCGCACAAGAACTGCCGGAGAATCGGCAGTATGAGCTTGCGGGCACGGATGCTGCGAGGCTCTGCTGCGCGATGCCCCGCCTCTTTTTTGCCCTCACGTTTCCCGCGCTGCTGCTCGCGCTTTTCCTCACCGGCTGCGCCTCGCCCTCCTACCATTACCAATACGTTCCGGGCCGCACCGCCTCGCTGACCGACGGCCTCGCCACCGCCCCGGCCTCCGCGCCCCCCGCCGTCCAAGCCGCCGTCGCCGCCGGCAACCGCATCGCCGGCCTCCCTTATCAATATGGCGGCGGGCACGGCCCCGGGCTCGACACCGGCTACGATTGCTCCGGCGCCACCTCCTACATCCTGCGCGCCGCCGGGCGGCTCGAAGCCTCCACCACCTCGACCGGGTTCCGCAGCTACGGCCGCAGCGGCGAGGGAAAATGGATCAGCCTCTACGCCCGCCGCGGCCACGTCTTCCTCGTCGTCGCCGGCCTCCGCTACGACACCGGCTGGGGCACCGGCGCCCGCGGCCCCCGCTGGACCACCGTCAGCCGCCCCGCCAAAGGCGCCGTCATCCGCCACCCCACCGGCCTCTAGTATCACGTTCACGATATGTCGTGACATAACGCTCTGACGCTGCCAAGGCGAGCGCATGGCCAGACCCATTGCTCGTTTCACCATCGATCCGCAACAGGAACGC
>JAYVPW010000056.1:0-2199 GCA_043777315.1 Spartobacteria bacterium
AGCGGGCTTTCAAGCTCGGGGTGCGTGCGGCGGGGGCGTCGGACGATCTGACGCCGCATCATTTGCGCCATGCCTATGCGACGCATCTGACGCACCTGCCCGGGGTGGCCCTGCGCGATGTGTAGACAGCGATGGGGCACAAGCAAATCGAGACGACGGCCGGGTATTGCACGCCGGAGATCGATCGGCTGCCCGCGCCGCCAGCGTTGCAAATGGCGGAGGATGAATCGGCTCGACTAAACGCCGGGCGTCGGTAGCTGGCGGGCGGATGCCCAACGCATCCGAGCCGACACAGGCTCACAAAGCATCGGCGCGGACGTTCTATCTGGAGAATGCCGCGATGAACCTGGCGAAGAAGAGTTCCGAGGCGGTGCGGAAGAAACTGTTCGCGGAGCTGGAGACGGCGGGGATCGATGGATTCAGCTTTGAGACGACGGACGCGGCGGGGAATAAGCTGCGGCTGGCGGTGGAGGTGAAGACGCCGGACAAGGAGTGGATCGATGTGGCGAAGCTGCGCGCGCTGGTGGACGAGGCGACGTTTTTCAAGATCGTGACGGCGTCGAAGAAGGCGGTGGAGGATTTCGCGGATAAGTCGATCGCGGTGCGAGCAACGACGATCGAGGAGGGCGGCGGGGTGCGGAATGTCTCGGTGAAGCCGCCGAAGTAGGGGCTTCGACGGGATCAGCGAGCCACCGTGGAACAGGTGAGGGCGAGATCCGCGAAGCGCACCCAGGTGCGGCGGTTTTGCGCCGGCAAGTAAATGCGCGCGCGGTTGCGGATGGTGTCGATCGCGATCACCTCGCCTTTGCGCCCGCCGGTGTAGTCGCTGGCGATGCGGGTGACTTTGGCTCCCGGCTGGATGAGTTGCGCTGTGCTGCTTTTCTTGATGATGCCCGTGCGGGGATCATTGACGGGGTGCGTCGGGGCGGGGCGATTGGCGGATGGTGGTGTTGTCGTGTTCATACCCAGACCACACAAACGAGCCGCGAAACTGTCAACTTTCAGCCGGGAGCAAATGGAGGGCGGATTTCCAGAGTAAAAGGGCGTTCAAATAACCCCCTGAAAATGGGTGGATTTTGGGCTGTTCAAGAAGCGAGCGGTTGTTGAACAGGCTTTTGTTCTTCCCTGCGCGTGGAACGTCGGTAGCAGCCGCGCGGCGTGGAGGAAACGCCGACCATTTCGACAACGCTGAGAGTGGGATTGTATCTGCGCGTCTCGACGGCGGAGCAGACGCATGAGCCGCAGCGGGCGGAGCTGCTGGAGTATTGCCGGCGGAAGGACTGGGACGCGCCGGGGGAATACATCGATCAGATTTCCGGGGCGAAGTTCACGCGGGAGGGGCTGGATCGGCTGATGCGGGCGGTGAGGAAGGGGGAGCTCGACGTCGTGTTGTGCGTGAAGCTGGATCGGCTGGGGCGGTCGCTGCCGCATTTGGCGCAGTTGATCAGCGAATTCGACAAACACCGGGTGGCGGTGATTTGCACGAGCCAGGGGATCGACACGAGCCAGGACAATCCGGCGGGCCGGCTGCAGATGCATGTGCTGATGGCGGTGGCGGAATTCGAGCGGTCGCTGATCCGGGAGCGGACGAAGGCGGGGATGGTGGCGGCGAAGGCGCGCGGGTCGAAGATCGGGCGGCCGCGGGTGGCGGCGAGCTGCGCGGGCCGGGTGATGGAGGCGATGGCGCGGGTGCCGCGGCCGTCGATCCGGGCGGTGGCGAAGGAGCTGCGGGTGAGTGTGGGGACGGTGGCGCGGCTGGCGAAGGTGGGGAGTTGACGATTGGAGGGGTGGTTTGTGTGGTCTGGGTATGACTGCAACAAACTACTGGCCCGAAATGGGCGATGCGAAAGCGAAACCGTTTACCTTCATCTTCTACGTCCGAGGAAAGTGCGGGAAGGCTTTCGCGAAGGCGAATCACATCCGCTTCATCGAAGCGAGCGAGGGGCCGGTGAGTCCGAGTCTTTACGATGCTTCAGAGATCGAACCGTTCCCGAATCTCTAACTTGCGTTTCTGCGGGCCGCTCGTAGTCGGGCGCGGGTGTGAACACGAAGAAGCAGGCGACAGCCGCTCCTGAGAAGCCCCAGCAGATTCAGAAGCGGAAAACCCCGAAGAGCAAAACCACTCGCGGAAAGAAGCGGGGGAAAACGTCGAACGTCGAACGTCGAACGTCGAACGTCGAACGTGGAACACGGAAGGCG
>JAYVPW010000057.1:0-30721 GCA_043777315.1 Spartobacteria bacterium
CGTGATGTAGAGCTTGCTGGCCTTCCATGTCTCCGTCGGCGTCGGGAGATCGGCGGAGATTCCGGTGCGCGTGGTTTTCACGACAGGATCGCCGAAATCGTCCACAAATTTTTTCACCGTCACATGCCCCGCGATGACCAGCCACAGGACGAGGAACGCGGCGATGCCGATGCAGGGCAGCAGCAGACTGTCGAGTTTGTAGCGCTTGATGAAATCCATGCGTCAGCTCTTCAATGACTTGATCGCGAAGCTCGCGGCGAAGCCCTCCATGTCGCCCTTCGGATCAAAGGTTGCGCCGTCGAAGAACGTCTCCGGTGCCTCGCTCGCGCCGCCGTGCACGTAGCCGATTTCCTTCATCGCCTCCTCGTAAATGTCGGGACGCATGACCTGCTTTGCCACGCCCTCGTAGTCCGGCGCACCCTCGGTGAAGCCCCAGCGGCGGAGCTGCGTGAGCCACCACTTGCTGTATTTCAACTGCGGGTAATTACAGTTCCGATCGCTGAAGATCATGTAGTTCGGATCGCGGAGTTTGCGTCCGTCGCCCATGATGTATTTGCCCTGCAGGCGTCCGAGGATCGTCTCCGGCGGGCAATTGATGTAGGTGGCCGCGCTCACGACGTTCGCCTGCTCCTCGCGGTTCTCCATCTTGTCGAGCCACACGCTTGCCTCGTGCAGGGCCTTGAGCACGGCCTTCACGGTCTTCGGATTCTTCTCCGCGAATTCCGCGGTGAAGGCGCATACTTTTTCCGGATGATCCTTCCACATCGCCTGCGTGGTGATCGCGGTGAAGCCGATCTCGTCGGCAATCGCGCGGGCATTCCACGGCTCACCCACGCAGTAGCCGTCCATCTTGCCGACCTTCATATTCGCGACCATTTGCGGAGGCGGCACGGTGATGAGCGAAATGTCTCCGCCACCGCCCTGCGCGTCGCCGGGATGTATGCCGCCCGCCGCGAGGTAATAGCGCATCCACATCGCGTGCGTTCCCGTCGGGAAAGTCATCGCGAAAGTCATCGGCGTGCCCGCGGCTTTCGCGGCGTCGGCGAGCGGTTTCAGCGCCTTCGGATCGTCCTTCACTTTGCCCGCGAGTTCCTTCTTCAAAGTGATCGACTGCCCGTTCCGGTTCATCAGCCACGGGATGATCATCGGCTTCTTCGGCGCGCCGCCGAGGCCCATCGTCGAGGCGATCGGCATGCCGGTCAGCATGTGCGTGGCCTGGTTGTCCCCGTTGGAAAGCGAGTCGCGGATCGCAGCCCAATTTGCGCCTTTGGCGACCACGGAATTGATCCCGTATTTTTTGAAGAGCCCCTTCTCGTGAGCGATGACGATCGGCGAGCAATCGGTCAGCGCGATGATGCCAAATTTCATTTCCGCAGTCTCCGGCGCGTCGCTCGCGAAGGCGCTGCCGACCCAGCCGCGGGGCAGGCCGTTGAGCAGCGCGGCGAGCCCGAGCCCTTTCGCGGTGGTGGAGAGGAAGCGCCGGCGATCAAGGCTGGCAGAGGGTTGGCGGGTGGATGGAGCAGGTGAGGTCATGTGGTGATGGTTGGGATGAGTGCGTTGGCTTGCTGAAAAATGTCGGCGCGAAACCAGTCGGCGGCGCAGTCGAGAGGAGCGTCGGCGGGATCGCTCACGATGCCGCTCCCGTGCAGCCCGCGGACGAGCCACTGCGCGCGTTCGAGCGATGGCTCATTGGCGTCTTCGCGGGCGAAAATGTGGAAGTCGGGCTGCTCTTCAACGCGGCCGTTTCCGAAATCGAAGGTGCCCGCCATGCTCATGCGCAGCGTTTCGACGGACGCGCCGACGTAGTTGGATTGCGCGAGCGTTTCGATGACGCGATCGCGATTTTGCGGCTCATCGCAAAAGCGGCACGACTCGAGCAACGCGGCGATGAGCGCGAGATGCTCGGGTTCGGATTGCTCCGCGAAATCCCGCCGAACCATGAGCACTTTTTCCATGTGGCCGGGTGCAAGATCGGCGCTGGTGGCCGCGATCCATCCGGTCCTGGCCGCGACCGCGACGGAGTTCCAAGGCTCTCCCACACAGTATCCGTCGAGATGACCGGCCTTCAGGTTGCCGTGCATTTGCGCGGGCGGGACCACGACGATGCGCACATCGCGCACGGGGTCGATGCCGTGCGCACGGAGCCAGATGCGGAGCAGAATATTGTGCGAAGAAAACGGATGAACGACGCCGAATGTGCAGCGTTTTCCATCGCGGATGTGGGCGCGCAGCATCGCGCCATCGCGCACCCCGAGCCGCCTCAGCGCTTGCGAGAGCGTGATCGCGTTGCCGTGAAGATTGAGCACCAGGCCGGTCAGGCAGTCCGCCTGCATCGATCCGAGTCCGCAGCTTGCGGAGACGATGAGCCCGGCCGGGGCCTGCGCGGCGTCGAGTTCGCCGTAGATGATCTTGTCGCGGATCGTGGCCCACCCGAGTTCGCGCTGGAGTTCCACATTCAAACCGTGCGCCGCAAAAAGCCCCAATTCGTGCGCCATGACGAGTGGCGCGGAATCGGTGAGCGCCACGAAACCAAGTCGGAGCGGGCTTTTGCGGCGGTGAATGTTTTTGCGCATCGTGTGGCGGTCTTCGGCGATGCGATGCCATTTAGCTGGCGCGGTGCCATGCCGGTCGTGACGTGCCCATAAATATCTTTCGAGTTTTCGATGCGAATGATGAATCCTGCTCATCCATGACCGATCCGCTAGACAGCAGACAACTCCGAGCCTTCTCGATCCTCGCGCGCACGAGCAGCTTCACCCAGACCGCGCACGAGCTGCACCTGAGCCAATCGGCGATCAGCCACTCGATGAAGGCGCTGGAGAACGACATCGGCTGTCGGCTTTTAGACAGGATGGGCAAATCCGTTGTGCTGACGCAGGCCGGCGAGCAGCTCCTCGTCCATGCCGAGAAGATCCTCGAAGAGATGGATGTGGCGCGCTCGGAGCTCGGGCATCTCGGTAAGTGGGGCAGCAGCCGGCTCCGCATCGGCGCGAGCACCACGGCCTGCCAATACGTGCTCCCGTCGGTCTTGCGCGAGTTCAAGGAGAGCTTCCCGAAATGCGCGATCTCGATCACGCCGGGCGATACGCCGAACAACATCGAGATTCTCCGCGCGCATCAAATCGACCTCGCGGTGAACCTGGAACCGCGCCGCGACGAGCCGCTCGAGTTCCGTCCGCTCTTCACCGACGAGCTGCAATTCGTCCTCTCGCCGCTGCATCCGTGGGCCAAAGCAGGGAAAGTGAATCGCGAGGAAATCGCCCGGCAGCACTACATTTTATATGGCAAGGCGAGCTACACCTTCGAGCTGATCGAGGCCTATTTCCGCAAAGATCAAATCGTCCTCCACAGCCTGCTCGACATGGGAAACATGGAGGCGATCAAGGAACTCGTGAAGCTCGGGCACGGCGTCAGCATCCTCGCGCCGTGGACTTTGCAGAAGGAGTTGAAAGAGAAGTCGCTCGTCACGCTGCCGCTCGGGAGACGCAAATTGAAGCGCCGCTGGGGCGTGCTGCACTGGCGTGGCCGACGGCTGAGTCTGGCCGAGGAGACGTTTATCGGCCTGTGCGAAAGTGTCGGCGAGCGGCTGGGGTGATCGCGACGAAAGCGCGCGCTGTGTCAGTTGCGGACACGTTTCCAGATCGGCACATCACGTTTCATGCGATCGATCGATTCGCCGCAGAACGCCAATGCCTCGCCGCGATGCGCCGCGAGGACTCGGATGAAAAGCGATGCCTCTCCCACCGGCACGAAGCCAAGTCGGTGGATGAATGTGATCGCGTGAACCGGATGAACCGCGGCGATTTCGTCGAAGATCCGCGTGAGCTGGCGGGAGGCCATCGGCTCGTAAACGCTGTATTCAAGCCCATCCAGCGGCTGCCCGTGCTCCAGCTCGCGCACGATTCCCTGGAACTCCACGCACGCTCCGATCTCGTGCGAGGGAAGCGCGAGCGGGGGGATCACGATCGGTGAATCGGTGAAGACGATCTGCGTTTCCATATCGGCTAGCCTCCGCTGACGGGCGGGATGAGCGCGATCTCCCGCGCCTCGCCGATCGGAGAATCCCATTCGTGATATTCGCAATCGACCGCCACGCGCATCGAAGACGGATCGAAGTCCGGCGCAACGCGCGCGAGCAAAGCGCGCGGCGATTCTCCCGGATCGCATTCGAGATGACGCTCGCGAAAACCGAGGCGATCCTGCGCGAGGGAAAAAGCGAGGAGCGTGATCAACATGCGCGGAGGAATAAGGCGCGCGCAACGAGAGCGGCAACGGGGAAGTCTGCGCGATGGAAGTCAGGCTTCCCAGCCTGACTCGGCAGGTGGGCTTCCAGCACGCCGTCGTTGTGGAGTTCCGCAGGCAAGATGCCTGCGTGCCGGGTCAGGCTGGAAGCCCGACATCCGCAGCCCCTTTCGCCCTCGCCAATGGAACGCGTCGGGCTAGTTTTCCGCGCCATGATTTCGCTCGCGGAAGCTCGCGCCTCGATCGCTGCACACGTCCATCCGCTCGGGGCCGTGACTACTCCGCTGGCCCACGCGCACGGTCATGTTTTGCGCGAGGATGTGGTCGCCGAGGAAGATTTCCCGGCGTTCGATCGCTCGGCGATGGATGGATACGCGGTGGCTCACGACGACGCTTCGGAACGTTTCAATATCGTCGGCGAAATTCGTCCCGGCGCGCAGCCGGAATTCCAGCTTTCGGCGGGTGAATGCGCGCGGATTTTCACCGGCGCGCAGATGCCGGAGGGCAGTTCGCAAGTAATCATGCAGGAGGACGTGACGAGGGACGGAACGTGGATGATTCCGCGGGAGCGTAAGTCGGCGCGGCACGTCCGCGCACGCGGCGAAGATGCGCGGACCGGCGATCTTTTGCTCCGCGCGGGGACGCGTTTGCGGGCGCCGGAGTTGGCGTTGCTGGCGCAAGTCGGCGCGACCGCTCCGAGCGTTTCGCCGCCACCGCGCGTCATTCACCTAGTCACTGGGGATGAACTCGTGCCGCCCGGAGTCAGGCCCGGATCGGGGCAGATTCGCGATTCGAATTCCACGCTGGTGGCCGGGCTGCTTGCTGAACGCGGAGCGCGACTCGCGCATCAAAACCACTGCCACGACGAACTCGCCGCGTTGATTCAAGAGGTAAAATCGATCCCCGAATCTGCGTGGGATGTGCTGCTAATTTCCGGCGGCGCGAGTGTGGGGGATTACGATTTTGGCGTCGAGGCGGTGACGAAACTCGGGTTTCACGTTCACTTTCGAGCGATCAATTTACGCCCCGGAAAACCGCTCGTTTTTGCCACCCGGGGACGCCAGGTGGCGTTCGTCATTCCCGGAAATCCGGTGTCGCATTTCGTCGTTTTTCACGCCGCGATTCGCCTCGCGCTGGAACGTCTCGAAGCCGCGGAATCAGCCTGGGAGCTGGTTTCCGTGGCGCTCGCGAGCGAATTGGCGGCAGCATCCGGCGACCGCGAAACATTTTGGCCCGCCCGTGTTTTTGCCGACGCCGGGCGGCTCACGGTCCGTCCGCTCGGGTGGCGGAGCTCGGGCGATTTGTGCGGTCTCGTTTCGGCAAACGCGCTGATTCAAGTGCTGCCCGGAGCCGCCGCGTCATCCGCGGGCGAGTGCGTGAAATGCCTGTTGCTCGATCAACGCTGAACGCGTTTTCCTCAGCAAAATGAGCGACTCCGAAACATCCCCGAAGTTTTCACATCTCGATGAAAGTGGGAATGCCCGCATGGTCGATGTCGGCCACAAACCGGAGCAGCGGCGGCTCGCACGGGCTGAGGGAGAAGTGCGCTGCCGGCCGGAGACGATCGCACTTTTGCGGGAACAGGCATTGCCGAAAGGTGACGTGCTCACGGTCGCGAAGATCGCCGGGATTCAAGCGGCGAAGCGGACGGACGAGCTGATCCCGCTCTGCCATTCGCTCCCGCTGAACGCGGTCGAGATTACTTTTTCGATCGAGCCGGAGGCGGTGCGGATTTACGCGGAAGTTTCGACGACCGCGAAGACGGGCGTGGAAATGGAGGCGCTGACGGCGGTCAGCGTGGCCGCGCTGACGATCTACGACATGTGCAAGGCGGTGGACAAAACGATGGTCATCGGCGGCATCCGCGTGACGGTGAAGCGCAAGGAATGAAGGTCGCGCGTGTCACGCTCAGCGACCGCGCGAGCGCGGGGATTTATGAGGATCGGAGCGGGCCGGAGATCGAGCGGGTCTTCGCCGAGCACTGCGCCGAGCCCGTGGAATGGGTGCGCGTGCTCATCGCCGACGAACGCGCGTTGATCGAATCCGAGCTACTCCGGCTCTGCGACTCGGAGCGATGCGACCTCGTCCTGACGACCGGCGGCACCGGTCCCGCGCCGCGCGACGTGACGCCGGAAGCGACTCGCGCGGTGCTCGAGCGGGAGCTGCCGGGATTCGGTGAAGTGATGCGGATGCAGTCGTTTGCGAAAGTGCCGACGGCGATTCTTTCACGCGCGACGGCAGGCACGCGGGGGCGATCGCTGATCGTGAATTTGCCCGGAAATCCGCGCGCGATCGGTGAATGCCTGCCGCTGGTGATGCCGGCGATCATGGAGGCGCTGCGGCACTTGAAGGGTGAATGATCGGCACCGCGACTATCCGCCAAGCAAAGACATTTCGGCTTTTGAAGAGCGGGTGGTCTGCGAGGAGCGGATTTCGGAGTAGCGGTCGGAGCGGCGCGACCAGATGCGGGCGATGATCGCGGTGAGTTCCGCGTCGCTCGCGCCGGAGCGGAGCGGGGCGCGGAGGTCGTGGCCGGTGGCGGCGAAAAGGCAGGTGTAGAGGCGACCGTCGGCGGAGAGGCGGGCGCGCGTGCAGTCGCGGCAGAAGGGCTGGGTGACGGAGGAGATGACGCCGATTTCGCCGCCGCTGTTGCGGTGCCGGAAACGGCGGGCGACTTCACCGGGATAGTTGGCTGGCAAAGGATCCAGCGGCATTTCGGCGTCGAGGCGTTCGATGATTTCGGACGCGGGGACGACGTCGTCGAGACGCCATCCGTTCGTCGTCCCGACGTCCATGTACTCGATGAAACGGACGATGAATCTGGGGCCGGAAAAGCGGCGTGCCATCGCGGTCACGTGGAGGTCGTTGACGCCGCGTTGCACGACCATGTTGATCTTGATCGGCGCGAAGCCGGCGGCGAGGGCGGCGTCGATTCCGCGCAGGACGCGTGCGACGGGGAACTGCACGTCGTTCATCGCGGCGAAGGTTTTGTCGTCGAGCGAGTCGAGGCTGACGGTGAGGCGCTGCAGCCCTGCGGCGCGAAGAGCGGTGGCTTTTTGTTCGAGAAGCGAGCCGTTGGTAGTGAGCGTGAGGTCGAGGATGCCGGGGATGTCGCGGAGCATTTTGACGAGATGCTCGAGTTCTTTTCTGAGAAGTGGCTCGCCGCCGGTCAGGCGGATTTTCTCCGCTCCGAGGTCGGCGAAGATGCGGGCGAGGCGCGCGATTTCCTCGAAGGTCAGAAGCTCGCTGCGCGGCAAAAATGCGTAGTCGCGGCCGAAGATTTCCTTCGGCATGCAGTAGGTGCAGCGGAAGTTGCAGCGGTCGGTGACGGAGATGCGCAGGTCGCGCAATGGGCGTCCGAGGCTGTCTGGTAAAGGATTCGGCACAGGCGGGACGGATACGGTGGGAAGGTGCGCGGCGCAACTCCGGGGTAGCGCACGCGTCCCGCGTGCTGGTCGAGGCGTCCCGCCGCGACGGACTTGGGAGACACGCGTGTTTCGAAATTGCGGTGCGTCAGGAAAGTTCGTTTCGGCGGGACGCCGAAACCAGCACTCGGGACGAGTGCGCTACCCCGGAGTTCGGGCCCTCGCGTTTTTAAAAACCGTCCGCGCTATTTTTTCTTTTGCAGCGCTTGGCTGAACCAGTCGTTGCCGGCGGCGGGCGCGGGTTTGGTTTCGGCGAAGCGGCGGAGGTCGCATGGGGCGGCTTCGGATTTGCGGTCGGCGCGGGCGATGAGCTCGGGCTTGGATTTCATGGAGAGCGCGATGCGTTTTCGGGGGAGGTCGATTTCGACGACGGTGACGGTGACGCGCTGCGAAACTTTCACGATGTCGGCGGCGTTTTTGACAAACGAATCGGAGAGCTGGCTCACGTGGACGAGGCCGTCCTGATGCACGCCGATGTCCACGAATGCGCCGAAGGCGGTGACGTTGGTGACGAGGCCGGGAAGCTTCATGCCGGGCTGGAGGTCTTCCATTTTGGAGACTCCGTCGCTGAAGGAGAATGCCTCGAATTGTTTGCGCGGGTCGCGACCGGGCTTCGCGAGCTCGGCGACGATGTCTTTTAAAGTCGGCAGGCCGACCTCGGTGGTGACGTACTTTTGCGCGTTGATTTTCGCGCGGCGCGCGGAGTCGCGGAGGAGATCGAGGACGCTGCAGCCGAGGTCGGCGGCGATGCGATCGACGAGTTCGTAGCGCTCGGGATGGACGGCGCTGGCGTCGAGCGGATGCGCGCTGCCGCGGATGCGGAGGAAGCCGGCGGCTTGCTCGAAAGCCTTTGGGCCGAGGCCGGCGACTTTGAGAAGTTCGGCGCGCGACTTGAAGGGGCCGTGCTCGTCGCGGTGCGCGACGATGTTGCCGGCGGTGCGGGCGTTCAGGCCGGAGACGTAGCTGAGGAGCTGTTTCGACGCGGTGTTGAGTTCGACGCCGACGCCGTTGACGCAGCTCATCACGACGTCGTCGAGCGAGCGTTTGAGCGCGTTCTGCTCGACGTCGTGCTGGTATTGGCCGACGCCGATCGACTTCGGATCGAGCTTCACGAGTTCGGCGAGCGGGTCCATCAGGCGGCGTCCGATCGAGACGGCGCCGCGGACGGTGAGGTCGTGGTTGGGGAATTCTTCGCGCGCGACTTCGCTGGCGGAATAAATGGAGGCGCCGCTTTCGTTGACGGAGACGACGGGGATGGAGGAGGGGAGGCCGAGCTTGCGGATGAAGCTCTCGGTTTCACGACCGCCGGTGCCGTTGCCGATGGCGATGGCCTCGATCTCGAATTTTTTCACGACGGCTTTGATGACCTCCGCGGCTTCGCTGGATTTGCGGTCGCCTTGCTCGGGATAGACGACGTCGTTGCCGAGCAGTTTCCCCTGCCTGTCGAGGACGACGACTTTGCAGCCGGTGCGAAATCCGGGGTCGATCGCGAGGACGTTTTTCTGGCCGAGCGGCGAGGCGAGGAGGAGTTCGCGGAGGTTGTCGGCGAAGACGCGGATCGCTTCCTCGTCGGCGCGCTTTTTCACGGTGATGCGCGCCTCGCCTTCCATCGCGAAGCCGAGCAGGCGCTTGAAACTGTCGTGCGCGGCGAGGCGGACCTGCTCGCCGGCGGCTGATTTGTTTTTGACGAACTGGCGCTCGATCAAAGCCAGTGCTTCATCTTCCGGCGGTGTGAGGCGGGAGAAGAGGAAGCCTTCGTTCTCGCCGCGGCGGATGGCGAGGACGCGGTGCGAGGGCGCGGCGGAGGCGGGTTCGGTCCAGTCGAAGTAGTCTTTGAACTTCGCGCCTTCGTCCTCTTTGCCGCTCACGACCTTCGATTTGATGACGCCGGTTTTGAGGTAGAGCTCGCGCATTTTCGCACGGATCGTGGCGTCGTCGCTGATGCGCTCGGCGAGGATGTCGCGCGCGCCGTTGAGCGCTTCGGTTGAGTCTTTTATGACTGATTTTACTGCATCGACGACATATTCGCGGCCCGCGAAATCCTGAGCGACCGCAAGGGGATCGGTGGCCGAATCCTGCGTCCACAAAAGCTCGGCGAGCGGCTCAAGACCTTTCTCCTTCGCGATGGTGGCGCGGGTGCGCTTTTTCGGGCGGAAAGGGAGGTAGATGTCTTCGAGGGTCGAGATCGTTTCCGCCGCGTTGATGCGGGTTTGGAGCGCGTCGGTCATGAGTTTGCGCTCGTTGAGGGAGGTGATGATCGCGTCGCGGCGGTGGTCGAGTTCGCCGAGTTGCTCGAGTCGGTCGCGGATCGCGGTGATCTGCACTTCGTCGAGTTCGCCGGTCTTTTCTTTGCGGTAGCGGGCGATGAACGGGACGGTCGCGCCTTCCTCGATCAGGAGTGCGGTGGCGGCGACCTGGCGGGGCTGGAGGTTGAGTTCCTGCGTGATTTTGAGGACGTGTTTTTCGAGCATGGCGGAGCGGGAGCGCGGGATGATGGGGCGCGTTTTTCGGGAGTCAATTTCGCAGACGCGAGGGCGGGAGGCTGAACAGTTTGTCCGCGAAATGACGCGAAATGACGCGAAATGACGCGAAAGTTTGGGATTCAAACTTCTGGATTTCGCGTCATTTCGCGTGATTTCGCGGACGAAAAAACCGGAGGTTCGGCGGGCGGCGGTGGCTCGCGCAGCGGCATGGATGCTGGTATCGGAGGGGGACGATGCCTCGATTTTATCTCCCGCCGCCGGACTGGAATCCCGATCGCCCGACGCTGACCGGCGCGGAGGCGCATCACTGTATGGATGTGATGCGGATGAAGGCGGGGGATCGCGTGCGGGTCTTTAATGGGCTCGGCTCGGAGGTCGTCGCGGAGATCACGGCGGTGCAGCGCGGCGCGGTCGAATGCAGGAGCGTGGAGCGGGTCGAAGCTGCGCCGCCGCGGTGCCGGATCACGCTGGCGCAGGCGATTCCGAAAGGGAAAAACATGGAGCTGATCATCGAGAAGGCGACGGAGCTCGGGGCGGCGGAAATCGTGCCGTTGCAGACGACGCGGACGGTGGTGCAGCTCGATCGGGGGGAGGCGGCAAAGAAGCAGGAGAAGTGGCAGCGCGTGGCAGTCGAGGCGGCGAAGCAGTGCGGGCAGAACTGGCTGCCGGCGGTGCGGATTCCGCAGTCGATGCGGACGTTTTTTGAGGGGAGTCCGACGTTTGATTTGATGCTCGTCGGTTCGCTGGAAAGTGACGCGCGTTTGCTGAAGCAGGTGCTCGCGGAGCGGCTTGGCGACAGCGTTTCCAGCGCATTGGTGTTGATCGGGCCGGAGGGGGATTTCACGCCGGAAGAGCTGGCGCTGGCGCGGGTGCAGGGATGCCGGGCGATTACTTTTGGGCCGATTATTTTGCGGACGGAGACGGCGGCGATTTATTGTCTGAGCGTGCTTTCGCACGAGCTGCTGAACGGTTAGCGGTTGGAGGTCGGTCGCGTCTCGAGCGGGGAAAAAGTAAGGGTTCCTTCGACTGCGCTTCGCAGAGCCGAAGCTCCGCTCAGGATGACGACGAGGGTGACGCGCGGCTCGGTTTTTATGCCGCCTGAAATTGTGCGCGAACGTGATTTGCCCGCGACTCGCGGGGGACGGGCCGACTCTTTACTTCGGCGCGTCGGCGGCGCGGGTGCGGGGGTCGCGGCCTTCGTCGAGGTCGATGTAGTCGAACATGGTCTGGATGTCGGTGCGATCTTCGCAGCCGTTTTCACGGAGGCGGCGGTGGAGGATTTCGGTGGCCGCGTCGTTCCAGCCGCGTTTGCGGAGGAAGTCGTTGAAGATTTCGGTCTCGTCGTCGCTGGGTTTGCGGCCTTGGGAAAAGCACCAGTCGAGGATTTCGTCGTCGCTGCCGGCCTGCTTTACGCGCTCGGTGAGCGCGGGATATTCGACCCACAAAAAGGTGACGCAGCGGCCGTCGAAGCCGGTGCCGAGATTGGCCTGATATTCCAGCGGGAGGGTGCCGGCGGCGTGGAGGCGGATTTTGTCGAGCATCCGCGGGAAGTAGCACAGGCCGCGGATTTTTTCGTGAGGAGTGCGGAGGTTTTCGACGTGCATGGGGCGGGAAGGTAGGGAGCCTTGCGGTGGGGCGGCAAGCGTTTGGGGGCGAAACCCTTTCCCGTGCCCACGAACCGACGGATCATTGGGCTGGCTTGTCTTTTGCAAACAAGCTGAAACGATCCCCGAACCTTTGAGAACGATCCTGATCATCGACGACGACGGCGATTGCCGAGCCCCGGCGGCGGAGATTTTGCGCCGACACGGCTGGGAGGTGCTGGAGGCGGGCGACGGGGAGACGGGGATCGAGCTCGCGATGCAGCATCGGCCCGATGTGATTTTGTGTGATCTGCTGATGCCGCGCGGGAATGGCTTTACGGTCTGCCGCGCGGTGCGGGAGCGGATGGAACTGCGGAACACGCGCATCATCGTCTGCACGGGTCGGGATTATCCGACGGATCGGAAGATGGCGGAGGAGGCTGGAGCGGATGATTATCTGGTGAAGCCGATCGAGTTTTTCCGGCTGGAGGAGGCGCTCGAACGGGTGTTGCCGGCGGCGCAAACGACGGGGCCGCTGCCGGTTGTTGGGGAGGAAATCGAGGGTGCGGCGACGCGGATCAAGTTCTGGGGCGTGCGCGGATCGATCCCGACGCCGGGCACCTCGACGGTTTTTTTTGGCGGGAATACTTCGTGCATCGAGGTGCGGACGGCGGGGCAGATCATCGTGCTCGACGCGGGGTCGGGAATTCGCGCGCTGGGGCAGGCGCTGGCGGCGGAGTTCGATGAAGTGCCGATCGCCTTGACGCTGCTGATCACGCACACGCACTGGGATCACATCCAGGGATTTCCCTTTTTCCTCCCGGCGTACGATGCGCGGAACAAGCTGCACATCCTCGGGTATGAAGGGGCGCGGGACGGGCTGGCGGCGACGCTGGCGGGGCAGATGGAGAGCCCATATTTCCCGATCGCGCTCAATCAGATGCCGGGAAATATCGTGATTGAGGAGTTGAAGGAGATGAAATTTGCGGTCGGTCCGACGCCGGTGGAGGCGTGCTTCATGAATCATCCGGGCGTGTGTGTCGGCTACCGGCTTTTCACGGCGGGCGGCTCGGTCGTTTACATGCCGGACAATGAGACTTTCACGAAAAACAGCGCGGGGTCGAATGGCCGCGCGCTGCCCTGCACGATGGAGGAACGCCTCGTGGAGTTTTTGCGCGATGCGGACGTGCTGATCGCCGACACGCAATACGATGCGGAGGAATACGTGTCGCACATCGGCTGGGGGCACGGCTGCGTGGACGAGGTGGTGCGGCTCGCGGTGTCGGCGAGCGTCAAGCGGCTGTTCCTGTTTCACCACGATCCCGCGCACGACGATCGGTTCATTTCGAGCATGCTGATGCACGCGCGCGGGCTGGCGCAGGCGGCGGGGAGCGCGATGCGGGTGGATGCCGCGCGCGAGGGGGATCAGGTGCTGCTCGGGTCGCGGGTCGCCGCGGCGGTGTAGCTCCGTTTCTTCGTCTTTTTCTCCATCTGCCTCTTCCTCCTCCCGTCGGGCGGAAGGGGATGAAGATGGAGAAAAAGACGAGAGTGGGAATCAGCCGAGGGCCGGCGCGGCGAAGGCCTTCAGAAATCCGACTTCGACGGCGAGCTGTTCCTGCACGTTGCGGCCGAGATTTTCCCGCATCTGCACGAGCGCGGAAGTCTTGCGCAGGAGTTGCGCGGCGGTGTGGCGGGTCGCGAGCGCGGCGGTCTCGCGGGCGAATTCGGGATGATCGAGCTGCGGCTGCGCGGCGTCGGGCGGGCAGGCATTCTGGCGGAGGACGTCGGCCCACCATTGCTCGAGGATGGCGAGCAGCCGGGAGCGCTCGGCGATGTAGCGGCTCTGCGTGAGCGCCTTGTAATATTCCTCGCGGTCCTCGAGCCCGGCTTTGTTGTCCACCTGTTTGTAGAGCGGCTCTTCTTTTTTCAAAGCGGCTCCGCATTCGTCATCGATGGCTTCCCGGGCCTGCGCGAGGAGTTCGTGAAAGGCGCGCATGAGCCGGAAAACGTGCGGCAATTCCGGGCGCGCGATCTTCGTGAAATCGCTGAGCGCACGGAGCAGGCCGCCCTGCAGGTCGGTGACGCCGCGGCGTTCCGTCGGTTGGATCGGGACTTCGATGCAGCGCGAAAGGATGGTGTCGAGGAGCTGGTCGGGCAGGGAACTGACGAGGAAAAGATGCGATTGCGCGGGGGGCTCTTCGAGCGTCTTGAGAAAGGCGTTCGCGGCCTGCTCCACGAGGCGGTCGGCGTCGAAGAGAATGCCGACTTTTTTGCCCCCGCGCGACGAACGCATCTGGAGCTGGTGCTCGAGGCCGCGGATTTTTTCGATGTCGATGCGGCGGCTTTTCGACTCGGGCTCGAGGAGGTGCGCGTCGGGGTGTTTGAGCGGATCGCGCTCGACGCCGAGGATCAGGCCGGCGAGCGCGGTCACGAGTTCACGTTTCCCGGAGCCCTCCGGACCGGTGATCAGGTAGGCGTGGGCGAGCCGATCCTGCGCGTGGGCGCTGCGCAAAAGGGCGAGCGCATCGGCGGCGAGAAAGGACATCGGCGGTGGAAAAAGCGCGGCGCGATCGGCGTGCTATCGCGAGCTTTTGGTCACGACCGTCGGCATTTCCGCCGCCGGGCGACGCGTCGGCAGCGGCGCTGTGCTGGCGACGCGTTCCGTTCCGCCACGCGCGACTTGGACGAAGGTATTGTTGTCGCCCCACTTGGCCCACGGGCCTTTTGGAACATCGCGGAATTCGATGAATCGCCAGTCCGTGGTGTCGGTCGGCGCGAGGCCGAGGAAATCGCGCACCGCCGGGCTGATGTCGAGCCCCGCGCCTTTATTTAGGTTCGGCTTCGGCTTCTCGTTTCCGAAGACGTATTGATAATGGTCGGTCCGAAATGGCCCGCAGTCGCTCCACTGGGCGTAGCAGCTCTTGCCCTGCCGGTTGCGAATCTCGATCCAGCGATCGCGGCAGACGCTTTTTCCCTCGCGCTCGAAGACCTGGTGGAACCACGGAATCACCTGCCGGCACTCGGGCTTGGTCGTGCCGCGAGTCACGTCGTTGTACGGCAGCGCAATGTAAAACGGGTTTTGGCGCGGCTGAAATCTCGCCGGGATGTAGTCTCTCGTCCGTTGGACGGGATCGGGGTTGTCGAAGCCGCCGTAACTACTCTCCCAGTCCAGATCCCACGAGCTGGAGCGGTTATGCACCGGATTATTGGCGCTCGTCCCTTCGCCGACCCAAAAAGTCGTCGTGACGATTCCGCTTTTCCAAGGATACCGACCCGAGAGCTGGCCGGTGCGCGAGGTCGTGGGGACGACGACTTTCGGCTCCAACTGCACGAGGGCGTTTTCGCGCAGTTTGGCGGCGTAGCGCGCGAAATCTTCGCTGCTGTGATACGGCCCCTGCGCGCTGGCGGCAGCGGCAAAGGCGATTCCAAAAAATGTCGGGAGAATCCTTTTCATGGTCGGGAACGGCGTGGGGTATAGGCAACCGCGGGCGCGGCCGTAAAGCCGTTTTTCCCCGTGAAGATAGCATCGAAAGTGCCGTTGGCGGGCCTCGCCGGGTTTCCCTGCTTGCCCCGCCGCGCGCCGCGCAGAGGATGCGCGAATGCTCAAATCACCCCCATTTCCCGGGCTGCCTGTCGCGCTCATCGGGCTCGCGCTGCTCGGCTTGATCGGCTGCGACAAAAAGGACGGGAAGCCGGAGACCGCGCCGGCGATCCCAAAAACGGGAACCGCGGCGGTCGCGCCGGTGTCGATGAAATCCGCGGAGCCGACCAGCTTCGACGAAGTCGCGACTCGGCTCGATCGCGGAGGATCGCTCTACTTTTACCTCAGCACGCAGCAGTGGCTCGGCGTGCTTTCGCAGCAGATCGCTTCGCTGAAAGAACTCGCACTTTCCGCCAGCGCGGGTCCGCAGACGCCGGCGCAGACCGAGCAGATCACGAAGGCATTCACGATCGTGACCGACCTCGTGAAAAAGAGCGGCGTCGAGGACATTACCGGCCTCGGCCTGAGTTCGATCGCGCTGGAGCCGGGCGTCTATCGCAACAAACTTTTCGTCCACCACGCGACCGGGAAGGGCGGGGGATTCCTCACGACCGCGTTCGGAAAAACGCCCCACCGGCTCGCCGCGCTCGACTTTCTTCCAGCCGACACCGCACTCGCCAGCTTCGCCGACTTCGATCTGGCGCAGATCATCGGGATCGTGAAACAGTCGGTGGAGCAGTCCGGCATTCCCGAAGCGAAAGCGGCGGTCGATCAGATGGTCGCGCAGTTCCCGACGATGACCGGGATGCCGCTCGACGACGTGCTCACTTCGCTCGGCGGCTCGGGCGGCATCATCCTGACGCTCGATCCCGCGAAGCCGATCTCGCTGCCGATCCCCGGCCAGCCGCAGACCATTCCGACACCGCGGCTCGCGCTCGTTCTTCAGACAAAAGACGACCGCATTTTCAAGCAGATCGACAAGTCGATGGCAGCGAATCCGGGCGTCATCCGCGTCGATGAGCCGGAGCTGCGGATGCGGACGATGCCGGTCCCGGCGACGCCGCAATTCACCGCGCGCGCCACCGCCGCGCAGTGGGGCGACCGGCTGATCATCGCCTCGGATGACGGACTCATCCGCGACATGCTGGCCGCGCAAAAAGACGGCCACGGCTACAAATCGACGCCGGAATTCGTGAGGCTCGCCGCCGGGATGCCGACGGAGGGCAACGGGTTTCAGCTCGGCACGCAGGCCTTCGCCGACCTCCTGAATCGGGTGCAGCAAGAAATGATGGCCCATCAACCCGGCATGACGCCGCAGCAACGCGCGATGTTCACGAAATTCTTCATGGGTCAGAAATCCGGCCCGTCCTTCGCCATTTCCGCTCACCTCGACAACGGCTGGCTCTCCGTCGGAAAAAGCTCCACCGGCGCGGGCCAGATGATCGTGCCGCTGCTCATCGTCCCGGCGGCGGTCGCCGCAGGCGTCGCGCTGCCGATCGTGCAAAAAGCCCGCAGCCGGGCCGAGACGACGTCCGATTTGAGCCACGCGAAACAGCTCGCCATCGCCTGCCAAATGTACGCCGTGGACAACGACGGGAAGTTCCCCCCGACTTTGGAAACGCTGATCCCCAACTATCTGCCAGACCGGAGCATCCTGGTGTCGAAGGCCGCTCCCAGCGACCCGAACGGCTTTATTTACACGCCCGGACTGACGACGAGTTCACCTCCGGCGACCATCCTCATCGAAGGAAAAGTCGCGCCCGGTAGCCGTGAGCGCGTAGTCGTTCACATGGATGGCAGCGCCGTGATCAACCCCGCGCCGTGAGGTAGTCTTCCGTCTCCGGGTCGCGCGTCACGCGATCACCACGCGAGCGCCTGCATCCGGCGCGCGACTTCCTCCGCGTTCGCCCGGCTGTTGAACGCGCTGATGCGGAAATATCCCTCGCCCGCGCTGCCGAAGCCGCTGCCCGGCGTGATCACCACATTCGCCTCGCCGAGCATCCGGTCGAACATCTCCCAGCTCGTCGTCCCCGTCGGCGTTTTCACCCAAATGTAAGGCGCGTTCACCCCGCCCCAAACACCGAGTCCGGTCGCCGCCACGGCCTCGCGGAGGATCGCGGCATTGCCCATGTAATGCTCGAGCAGACCGGCGACCTGCGCCTTCCCATCGTCGGTGTAAAGCGCCTCCGCCGCGCGCTGCACGATGTAGCTGACGCCGTTGAACTTCGTGCTCATCCGGCGATTCCAGAGCGAATGGAGCGCGTGCTTTTCGCCCGAGGAAGTGCGGGCTTGCAGCGACTTCGGCACGACCGTGAAGGCGCAGCGCGTCCCGGTGAAGCCGCCATTTTTCGAGAAGCTGCGGAACTCGATCGCGCACTCCCGCGCCCCCGGAATCTCGTAGATCGAATGCGGGATGCCGGGCTCGCTGATGTAGGCCTCGTAGGCCGCGTCGAAGAGCAAAATGGCGTCATTCGCCAGCGCGTATTTCACCCACGCCTCGAGCTGCGCGCGCGTGGCGACGGAGCCGGTCGGATTGTTTGGAAAGCAGAGATAAACGAGGTCCGCGCGCGCGCTCGGGACATCGGCCACGAAGCCGTTCGCCTCGTTGCATTCCAGATAAAGCAGCCCCTCGTACGTGCCCGCCGCGTCCGCCGCGCCCGTGTGTCCAGCCATCACATTCGTGTCCACATAAACCGGATAAACCGGGTCCATCACCGCGATCACATTGCGGTCGCCGAGGATGTCGAGGATCGCGCCGCAGTCGCACTTCGAGCCGTCGGAGACAAAAATTTCGTCGTCCGAAACGTCCAGCCCGCGGTCGCGGTAGTCGCCCTGCGCGATCGTGTGCCGGAGAAATTCGTAACCCTGCTCGGGGCCATATCCGCGAAAAGTTTCGCGCGCGCCCATCTCGTCCACGGCCCGATGCATCGCCGCGCGCACCGCCATCGGCAGCGGCTCCGTGACGTCGCCGATGCCGCAGCGAATCAGCCGCTTCGCCGCGTCCGGATTCGCCGCGCAAAACGCCGTCACTCGCCGCCCGATTTCGGGAAAAAGATAACCGGCGCGGAGCTTGAGATAGTTGTCGTTCAGGAAAGCCATAAGTCCGCGGGGATTTAGGAGAACGGAAGACGCCGGTAAATGCGGAATGCGCCCAGCCCGTCATCCTGAGCGCAGCGCAGCGGAGTCGAAGGACCTCTTACTTTGCCCCCTCCGCGATACGCGCGCGTCCTCGGGGGAAAAGTAAGAGGTCCTTCGACTGCGCTCCGCTGTCGCTCCACTTCGCTCAGGATGACGGATGAAATTTCATCGCTCGAAAATCCCCGCGCGTTTCAAGTTGCGCCGTCTTTTCAAAACCGAGTGTCGCCCGTCCAGATCATCGTCCCACCCGAATTCACCGGCACCCGCCTCGACCAGTTTCTCGCGGCGCAAATCCCGGCGCACTCCCGTGCGCGCCTCCAGGATTTGATCAAATCCGGCCACGTCACCGTCAATTTTACCGCTGTCGGCAAGCCCAACGCGAAGGTCCACCCCGGCGACACGATCGTGCTCACCGAGCCCGCCGCAGTCCCGATCGACACGCTCCCGGAGGCCATCGCGCTCGACGTGCTGTTCGAGGACGACGACCTCATCGTCGTCCACAAACCCGCCGGTATGGTCGTCCATCCCGCCGCGGGAAACTGGGACGGCACGCTCGTCAACGCCCTCCTGCACCACTGCCCCACGCTCTCCGGCATCGGCGGCGAGCAGCGCCCCGGCATCGTCCATCGGCTCGACAAGGAAACCAGCGGCTGCCTCGTCGCGGCGAAAAACGACCTCGCCCACCAGAGCCTCTCGGCGCAGTTCGCCGGCCGCGAGATCACGAAAATTTACCTCGCCCTCGCGTCCGGGCATCTCGCGAAAAAGAGCGGGATCATCGAGGCCGCGATCGGCCGGCATCCGGTCGATCGGAAAAAAATGACCGTCCTCGAAAAGGGCCGCGCGTCCCGCACCGACTGGCGCGTGCTGCGCGAAATCGGCGGCGCGTCGCTCGTCGAATGCACGCTGCACACCGGCCGCACGCACCAGATTCGCGTGCATCTCAAGCACCTCGGACACCCGCTGCTCGGCGACGCCGTGTACGGCCGGCGCGGCGGTTTCGCGCGCCAGATGCTGCACGCGTGGAAGCTCGGCTTCACCCATCCGCGGACCGGCGAGCGCGTGAATTTCGAGTCGCCGATTCCCGCGGATTTCCTCGAAGCTGGCGTGCCGCCGACATTGCCATGAATCCATTTCCCGCCGCCCTCGACCTCGTCCATTCGACCCTCCGCGATCTCCGCGAAAGTGGCGCCGAACTCCGCGCCGATGCCGACTCGCTCGCGCGTCTCGCCGCAAATCGGAGGGCGGGCGCTCCGCCTGCCCCGCGGGCAACCGAAGCGGTCGCCCTACACTCTGAAAAGCCCGCGCCGCGCGAGCCGCGACCTTTTTCAAAAGTCGAGCCGCCGCGCGCCGAGCCGCCTCCGGCAGTCTCGCCCGCGAGGTCTGATTTCGCCCGCATCCCCGTCCCGGCGGGCGCGAGCAAGTCGGAGCAACTGGCCGCGATGCAAGGCCCAGCCTTGATCTGCACGCGTTGCCCGCATCTCGCTGCGACACGCACGCAGGTGGTTTTCGGCATCGGCAATCCCGAGGCGGAGCTGATGTTCGTCGGCGATGCACCCGGCGCGGACGAGGATTTGGAGGGCGAGCCATTCGTCGGAAAAGCCGGGCAGCTTCTCACGAAAATCATCGTCGCGATGGGATTCGACCGCTCCCAAATTTACCTCGCGAACGTCCTCAAATGCCGGCCCGACATGCCTGTCGGCGACTCGGGAAATCGCAAGCCGACGAAGTCCGAAATGGCGACGTGCCTGCCGTATTTGCAGCAGCAAATCGAGATCATCCAGCCCCGCGTGCTCGTCGCGCTCGGCGCGGTGGCGATGGAGGGTTTGCTCGGCGAAACGCAGCCGATGGCGCGGCTCCGCGGACGCTGGCACGAGTTCGGCGGCATCCCGCTGATGGCCACGTTTCACCCCGCATACCTGCTGCATAATCAGTCGCTCACCGAAAAGCGGAAGGTCTGGGAAGACATGCTTTTGGTCCTCGAAAAACTGGCGCGCCCAATTTCGGAGAAGCAGCGGAATTTCTTTTCGAAGGCAGGGTAGCGCACTCGTCCCGAGTGCAGGTGCCGGCGTCCTCGCCGGGACGAACTTTGGAAGCCGTCTCTGTTCGGAACGCGTGTCGTAAAATTGGCGCGTTTCAAAAGTCCGTTTCGGCGAGACGCCGAAACCAGCACTCGGGACGAGTGCGCTACCCGGATTTCGCCGAGGCGCGATCAAGCAGGATCGTATCCGCAGAAATCCAGCGCACGATTCGAGAGGGCGACGGGCACGGCGAGGGCGAGGGCGGAGCGGACGGTGGAGCGGGGGACTTTGATTTTCTGCGCGGCTTCGAGGGGCGGGCGTTCGCGCATGAGATGCACGGTTTTCAGGCCGAGATACCACGGGAGAAAACAGCCGGCGCGGAGGCGGGCGGAGCGCAGGGACGCGATGTAGCGATGACCGTCGGCGAGATGCGCGACGGCTTGCGCGAGCCAGCGATCGACGACGGGACGGGCGCGCTGCGGCTCGGCGAGGAGCGATGCGGGAGCGAGGCCGGCGGCGCGAAGTTCATCGGCCGGGAGATAGCAGCGGCCCGCGCGCAGGTCGGCGGGGAGGTCGCGGAGGATGTTCACGAGCTGCAGACCTTTGCCGAAGTTCACACCGATCCGGCACAGCTCCTCGGGCGCGACCGCGGAGTATCGCGGGAGATGCTGGAGGCAGATACGGGTCCAAAATTCCCCGACGCAGCCGGCCACTAGATACGTGTATTCATCGAGCTCCGCGGCTGATTCCAGCGCGATGATTTCGCTCCCGCCGGCGAAGCGCTGGAGGTCGAGTGTTTGCCCGCGGATGATCTTTTCCATCACCGCCGCGAGCTCCGCGCGGTCGCTCGCGGGCAGCGATTCCAGCCACGCGAGGCAGCGGTCGAGCTGCGCGATTAGCTCGCGTTCGCCGGGATCGGGCGGGCGAATTTCACGCTGCAATTCGGGAAGTTTTTCGCGCGCGCCGGTGCGGATCATTTCACCGAAACCCGCGAGATGCCGCAGCCGGATTTCGGCGGTCGCGTCGGCAGTGTCGGCGATCGTGTCGCTCGCGCGGGCCAGCAAATAGGCGAGGCCGATGGGTGCGCGGAGCTGCGCGGGGAGGATGCGGATCGTGAGATAAAACGAGCGCGAAACGGAGGCGAGCAGGGGACCGCCGAGGTCGTCGGTCTTCATCGCGGAACGGTCACGGATTTCAGGTCGATCTGATTTTCGGCAAAATGCCCGAGGCCCAATTCGGCGGCGGTCGCGAGCCATTCGGCGCGGCGACCGATCGGCGGGAGCTGGGCTTCGCGCCGCCAGGCTTCGAGGGTGCGAAAAGCGGTGGCGTCGAGCGCGACGGGATCTTTGCTGGCGTAGATCGTGGCGTGCGCGAAAGCGTAGTTCGGATTGCCCGACGGGCCGCCGGCGTATTGCGCGACGAGGCCGTCCATGAGGTGCAGGACGACTTTGCCGCCGATGCGCGGGTCGGCGTAAAGTTCGCCGATCGAGTCACTGCCCGAAAGGTCGCCGGGCGCGGTGAAGCGACGCCAGTTGTCGAGGTTCGGGATGGTCATGTTGTAAAGCGCGCCGGCGACACCGCAGCCGGCTTCGTCGCTGAGGACGGGGACGTTGATGACCTTCGTCACGCCGCGGGTGAGGATCGTGGCGAGGTGGCTGGTGGAGCTGAGTTGCGAGGCTTCGGTGACGCGCGCGCCGAGCCGCTTGAACTGCTTTTCGTGGAAGAGGAGATCGCCCCAAATCAAGCGGCCGAGCACCGGCGCGGTGAGCTCCGCCGAGCGGTCGTAGCCATCCGCGGGCGGGATGCCGCGCACCGCGTACCCGCCGCGTTCGGAGCGAAATTGCGCGGAATTCAAATTCGCCACGTCGCGGTCCCACACGATGACCTGTGACCGCGGGACGCCCGCTTTTTCCAGTCCCGCGATGATCGTCTCGACCACACCGCGATGCGTGGAAAAGTAACGTCCGCCAGCGGCGCTGATTTTGATGCCGACGATGTCTTTTGGGCTCACGAGCGAGCGCCACGCGGAGGGCAAATCCTTTTGCCCGGTCGCCGCGATGACGAGTTGATCGACCATCCGCCGCGTCACTTCCGCGTGCTCGTCGAAGCGTGAAACAGCGTCGGGATTCTGCGCGAAAAAAACGTTCGAGCGGGGAGGAGCCGGAGGCGCGGCGGTCTGTGCCTCAGCGCGGGAAAGCAGTGCGGCGAGGGCGACTGCGAGGAGATGGCGAAACACAGGCGGCGACTATTCCGGTGGCGGCGGAGGGTGTCAATTTTGGCCCGAAAACAAAGAACCCCGGAGGCGATGTCGCCTCCGGGGCCGGGTGCCTGCGGATTGTGGAATGATGATTTTTACCGAATCCCAAGCGAGCGGAGCAGCGAGGAATCGATGCGACCGGTGACGTTCAAACCATGCCGGGCTTGATACGATCGAATCGCGGACCGCGTGCCGGGACCGGCGTCGCCATCGATCGAGCCGTGATAGTATCCGCGGCTGCGGAGCGACCGTTGCACGTCCGCCGCAAGGCTGTCCGAGTAGCTGCTCGCGACGCGGCCTCGATACGTCGGCGACGAGTAGTAAGTGGGCCCGCTGCTGAATTCCACGCCGATGCTCGGGCGCGAATAGTAGTACGGCCGGTATCCGTAGTCGTAGTCGTAGTCGCGGTAGGACGAATACCCGTAGTTGCGGTAGCCGGACGAGCGGTAGGGCGAGCCGTAGCTGTGATTGTAACCGTGGTAGTGCGAATCGTGGTGATCATCATGGCGGTCGTGATGATCATCGTGATGTTTGTCCTTGCTGAGGCCGGTGACGGGCAGCGCGAAAGCCAGGCCGAGGATGAGTGCGGGGATGGATTTAAAGATTCTCATGTCGATATTGGATTCGATCTCCGACGGCGGGTTGACGGCTTTTCTTCACAAAAAAAAATCGGCGAAGTGCTGGAGTGGGGCCGATGTAGCCGGGATCTGTGATCCCGGTCGGCCTCACCGAGGCCGGCTACAACTCGTTTCGCAGCGAAATGGGAGGACAGTAGAGACCCTGCCGCTCGCGTTTCCACCACGCGGAACTCTCGCCAAGATGGGTGAAGCGATAGTCGTAGCGCACGGCTCGCACGTAGCGCGGCGGGTGGTCGGGAAACGGGTTTTTTTCCAGCTTCGCGAGCACGTCCGGCGAGCCTTGGAGCAGGCGGACGAGGAAGTTCACGAACCACGGATTTTGCCGGACGTCGCCGAGCGCGGCGAACCACATCTGCCAGTCGAGGCGCGGCTGATGCGGGGCGACGAGGAGCGGGCGGTTGCGGATGTCGCCGGGCTTCCATTTGAAAATGTAGGAGCGCCAGAGCTGGCCGTCGTCGCTGCCCTCGATCTCGATTTCCGGCCGCGAGGTGGTCATTACGGCGAAGAGTCCGTAGCCGTTCGCGCTGCGCAGCGGGGCGATCAGCGAGACCAGCGGGCGCAGCGGAGTGCCGCCCGGAAAGGCACCGGCGAGCTGCGCGGCGGTGCTGAAAAACAGCAGCGCGGCGAGTGGGGCGAAGAGATACGCGGGCCAGACCGGCTCCGTTTTTTCCGAAAGCGGAAATGAGCGGAGAAGACGCGTCCGCCAGCACTGCGGCCAGCACGCGTCGTCGAGCAGGAGGAGGCAGAGGGCGATCGCGAGGAGGTTGAAAAAGGCGTAGTTGCCGGTCGCAAGGATCACGATTTGCAGGGCGATGAGCCAGCCCGCGGCGACCCGGCGTACATGGCGCGGACCGACGATGAACCACGGGGCGATGAGCTCGATTCCGAACATCAGCCACGTGGATATTTTCAAAATCCAGCCCGGCAACTGATGCACGTACCACGCGGTCCAGAGCGGCAGCGGCTGCGTCTCGAAATGGAATTGCAGCGCGGTCCCGTCGCGCCACGTCGGGTCGCCGCTGGAAAGTTTCACGACGCCGGATTCGAACATCAGCCGGAAGAGCAGCCACCACAGCAGCACCCCGGCGATGCGCGCGAGGCGCGTGGTGCGCTGCCAATCCGGGCGGATCGACCATGGAAGGAAAAACGTGGCGAGCAGCGCGGTTTCGAGGAGCAGCGCGTCCCACTGGAAATCGAGAAACGGGCTGCCGACGGAGCAGAGCGAAAGGTAAAGCGCCCAGCACAAAAACGCGCACAGGCCGGGGCAGATTCCACTGGCGAGCACGGCGGCGAAAACCGCGCCGACAACACATTGCGCGATGAGAAAACCGTCACTCGCGGAGAGCCAGCAGAGCGTCGGCACTTGCCAGAAAGCGGACGCTCCCAGTTGCTTTTGCGCGGTCGGCAAAAGCTCCGCGACCGGCGAGATGCCGCGCGCGCCGATCAGCGCGCAGACTTGCACGGCGAGCGACACGAACGCCGCCAAAAAGATCAGCCCGAGCAGCCGCGCGAAAACCCAACGCGCGAAATCGAAGTGGGGCGGAAGGCTTGGCGGGAGCTCCGTCATCGAGAGCGAATGGCAAGCTCGACAGCGTCGTTTTCTCTACCGCGGATACGGCGTCGGCGAATAATATTGGCGCGGGGAGTACGCCGAGCCGGACGTGCTGTGATTGTAGTTTTCGCGGTCGAGCGTCGTCTTCCTGTTTGGATCAAACATCCACGGAATCGGCACTGGCGTGGCGGCAGCGCGACGTTCGGCCGGAGTCGGAGTCGTGGGCGCGGGCGTGGACGGATGCTCGATCCGATCGATGTCCGCCGTGCTCATAAACCGGTAGCGCAGCGGCTGCTTCCAGCCGATTGCGAGCATCGCGCCGATGACCGCCACATAGACCAGCCATTTCCCAAAGCTATCGAGCATTTTTCATCGCCTTTTTCGTGTCGTGCGGCTCGTCCATTGGCTTTTTCTGATAGAGCCACGAGTGATCAAGGGACGGCGTTGTGGGGTGGCAAACGCGGGGCGGCAATCGCTGGCGCGGGAAGCGCCGGAGGAGGCGTGGCCGCCGGCGGCTTTGGTTCAGCCGGCGCAGGGGACCATGCGCCGGCGATCGCCTCCATGTGGGCAGAATACGGCTGCTTCCATCCCAGAAAAATCAGGAGCAAAAAAAAGAGAAACGCGAGGGCATCACGCACGGATCGCGAAGAAGGCAGCGGGTGAATCCGTTGTCAAGAAACGCCGCCGCAATCCCCGCCAGGCCGCTCTGTGATTCGGAGATTTCCATCCGTAAGAATCTTTGCCCGGAGTCCGCCGCGACCTTTTAGCGACGCTTCCGCGCCGGGGGCGAAGGCGTGGTCCATCCAGTGACAGGGTGAACATTCGCCCGTCCCGAAAAAGCGGACGCCTTGCACCTCGAACTCCTGATCGATGAGCGAGTTTAGGTCGATCCCGGCGGTGATGACGTTGCGCCGGAAAACCGAGGGCCGCTTGTCCCGGACGCCGAGTGAGCCGCAGAGTTCATCGTAAATTTCCGATGCAAAAAAAGTGATCTGACCTTTGTAGTTCGGTTTGAAATCGAGGAAGCGATCACCTTCGATTCCACGCCCCGCGAGGCATCGGATTTCCTCGCGTGCGATCATCTCGTGCTCGCCGGGCGGCAGGCCGTGATGCCCGAAAAAATTGTGTCCCGGCGACAGGTAGAGATGCTGGACGCGGATCGCGGGGAGCGGCATGGATCGGAATTTGCCACAGTTGGGCGCAGCGCAAACCGAGTTTATTTCACGTTTCCGATGAATCGGATTCCTGTTTGAACCGCACCCACACCTGTGGCCGAAATAATCCCATTCGCATTCACCGCCGTGCTGCTGGCGGGCGGACGTTCGAGCCGGATGGGCCGGGATAAAGCGGGCTTGCTGGTTGGTGACCAGCGGCTCTGGGAACATCAGATCGCCACCTTGCGCGGGACCGGTCCGGACGAGTTGCTGATTTCCGCGCCCCGGTCGGAGATGTTCGCAGAATCCGGCCTCACGATCGTGAACGACGAGTCGCCGGGGCTCGGGCCGCTCGCGGGAATCGCGGCGGTGTTGCGCGCAGCACGGTGGGAAAGGCTGCTCGTTCTCGCGATCGATTTGCCGCAGATGAGCGCGGATTTTCTCAGCGAACTGCTCCAAGAATCCGGGCGAACGGGCAGGGGCTTGGTGCCACACGGCGATGACTGTTTCGAGCCTCTCGCGGCCGTTTACACCCGTGATTGTCTCGCTCTCGCGGACGAGCATCTGCACGGAGAAGATCGTTCGATGCAGTGCTTCGTCCGCGCCGCGATCGGCCAAAACCTGATCTCGGCGCGCCCGATCAAACCCGAACAGCGGGACTTTTTCCGAAACGTGAATCGACCGCAGGACGTGGGTTGAAACCCCTCATCGGAGCCTCGGAGCCAGCCGTTATTTGGCGGACGCCGGTGCCTTTTGAGCCGGCTCTGCCGGCGGCGGAAATGGCGGGTTGGTCGCCCAGCCGGGAGCGGCTTTGGCCAGATTCGGCGTCACGTCCGCCTTGGCATCGCCGACCGCCCACGAGATGCCCCCGATGAGAATTTCCTGAAACACCGGGTTCAGCCAAACGTCTTCCCGATGGCCCATCGACGTGTAGAAAACGCGCCCTTTCCCATGCATCCGCGCCCACGTCGCCGGATACGCCGGGCGCTGATATTCGATGCCTTTCATCGCCTCGGCTTCCTGCACGAGCAGGACATGGATGTCCTCAGAGAAGTCCTTCAGCGAATACCATTCCTCCATCATCTCGAAGCCCGCCGCGGACTTTTCGAGCCCCGGAAATTTCGGATCGACGCAGCGCATTTTCGCGACCTGCTGCGCTCCGTGTTTGATGAATTCACCGCCGAGCATCCGCACATACGGATCGGCTTTCGCGCCGTGATTCACGTAACGGTCCGGCCCTTTTTTCGACTCGCTGTCCGTATGAAAAGTGTCGGCCGCGCTGTGCGAACCGATGAACCCTTTTCCGCTCGCCACATAATCGAGCAGCGCCTGTTTTCCCGCGGCGCTCATCGGCGGTTGACCATCCGTGCCCGGCGTCGTGAGATCGCCCGTGGTGTAGAAAAAGAGCGAGTCAAACTGGTGGAGATAGGTCGGTGAAAAGAGTGAGCCGTCCTTCGAAAAAGTGAACTCCCAGTGATGCTTCGCGCCGAGTTCCGTCAGCACTTTTTCGGCGTGGCTCGGTTGCTCTTTTTTGTAGCTGATGACCGAGTGCTCGAACCCGCTCGACTTCGAGAAAAAGAGGATTTTGCGCGGCGGAGCAGCGACCACTGGAGCAGCGACCACTGGAGCAGCGATCACTGGAGCAGCGATCACTGGAGCGGCGAATGCGACCGGCGCAAAAACAGCGAGAGCGAGGAGGGGAGCGAAACGGAGGAGGGAGCGAAGTGGCATGGCAGGCAGCACTCCGCTCACCGCCGGCGATGTCGATCCACCGAGGGCGGCGGGATCAGGGAGCCGCGGTCAGCTTCACGCTCTCGAGGACGGAAGTGGTCGTCGTTCCATCCACGTGGGAGATCGCGCCGATTCCGGCGAAAACCTCGCGGGGCAATTTTGGCAGATTTTCCACCGCAATCTGGATCCACGCCGATCCGTCGCCCGAATGAAACCCGGTCAGCGTGTCGCCGTGCCGGACGATTTTCACCCAGCGCGGGAGCGGGATTTTCTCGTCTTTGATGCTGGTGGACAGCCCTTTTGTCTCCTGCCGCCGCTGCAGCGAGACCCCATGCCCGGACCCCATGACGACCGCCACATTCCGCGCATTCGACGCGAGCGACTCACGCACCAACACGCCGGCTTTGCTCCAGTCCACTCTCTCGAGTGACTTCACGCGCGCCACAATCTCGAAATCGCCGTCCACTTTTTGATAGACGAAATGGACGGCATCGTCGCCGCCCCAAATGTCAATTCCTGCCGATCTGACGGTGAATGCTCCCGTCGCCGGATCACGCGTCGTGCTGCCGGGACCGCTCACACGCCCCACGTCCGCCGCCGTCCATTCGCCGACAGCCAGGGCGAGCGGCACGATTTGCCATTGCTGCTCGAGTGCATCACCCGGTTTCGCGACCATCAACTTCAGCGGATCGTCGGGATTGGTCGCCAACGCCAAACCGCTCGGGACGGAGATTAGTTTGAAAAAGCCGCGTCCCGCGGGCTCTACCCGCCATTTTTGCCCTGCGCTCCCGTTCCATTTGAATTGCCGAATCTGTCCGGGATTCGCCCCGACCTCGATCGCCTTCCCGCTATTTTCCGCCTCGATTTTGTAAACGCCATCAGGTTGCGGAGAGAAGTTAAATTGCTGGTTGGCCGTGCCGTTGTAATTCCAAACTTGGAGCGATGCCCAATCCGCGATGCTCATTCCGGCAACGTCCCAGCCTTTGCCCGACTTTCGATTGAGCACCTTCTAACGCCCTGCAGCCGGCGGCAGCGCGCGGATTTTTTCATAAGCTGAAAGATCGTTGGCGATTGCCGCCGTCAATGTCTCCACACGCGACGCAAACCGCTGATCCAAGGCACGCAATTCATGCACCGCCTCCGCCTTTTGGTCAATTGACTTGGCCGATTTCAATTTGTCTGCCGCCATTTGAAACCTGGTAAAGCTATCGATATATCGTGACGCAATCGGCTTCAATCCCGCGATCCACGCCGTCGGCCCGTCCCCGGATACGTTACGAAACTGACGGAGCAGAGCCGTGGCGTCCTCGAGCTTTCCGAGCTGCCAATTCTTGATCCCGAAAAGCAGCAGGCCAAACATCTCGTATCTTCCATTGCCAACATCCTGAAAAGAGCCCGCAGCGATCGGCAACAATCCAGACATGCGCTCGGAAGTATCTTTGAAGAACGCTGCTAACCTGACTTCCTCCGGTTTGGTCGGAGCCATGGGATTCATGCGAACTTTGTCCAAAGTTCCCTGTGCGGCGGCTGAATCACCGGCCTCCATCTCCGCGAGCGATTCTTGCAATAGCAACCATTTCATATCTCCCTCACCCAGTTTTGTTTGGGTTGCCATTTTACGGAAATCCGCAGACGCTCCCACAGCGTCGCCATTCACCAGTTTATCCCGCGCCGCTTGGGCTTGCGCGCTCAATTCGACATTCACAATTTGGGCTCCTGGTTCCACAATTCGGCGATCGCCCGAATCGTCCGCATTCCGATTGCGAACCGCATAGACGACCCCCGCAGCAATGAAAATGACCACAATCATACCCATCGTCACCCAACCCCAGGCTTTTTGCTGCTGGTCGTCTTCCAATACCACTCGCTGAGCCTGCGGTTGAACAGGGCTCGCCAGCAGCTCCTCTCTCGCATATTCGAGATGCTCAATGAGTTCGTCGTAGCTTTGATAGCGCTGGTCTGGATCTTTCAACAGCGTGCGGTTAATAATATAAGCAGTGCGACCTGAAACATGAGGCGCAAACGCCTGCAGGCTGACCGGTTGAGCCTTGAGGTGTTTCAAGGCCACCAATGAAGCGCTTTCTGCCTCGAAAGGCGGGCGCCCGGCCAGCGCGTGAAATAGGGAAGCACCCAACGAGTAGATATCGCTTCGGAAATCCTCCGGCTTATCGTCCAGCTTTTCCGGTGCCACGTAATAGGGCGTTCCCCAGATCTCGCCACGGACGCTCTCCTCCTGCGCCATAAATATCGCCAGGCCAAAGTCTACGATCTTTGCCGTGTGCGCATCCGCAAAGAGAATATTCCCAGGCTTCACATCCCTGTGAATCAACCCCGATTGATATGCCGCCCGGAGACCTTGGGCGATATGAATCGCAACCTCCAGTACTTGAGTCTCGGCGACTCGTCCCTGAATTCGGATCAGATCGTCCAGCGACCCCTTATCCACCAGTTCCATCGCAATATAAAACCGCCCGCGATCCGTGCCGGTGGAGTAGACTTTCACCACGTGCGGGTGATTGATGGACGCGGTGATGGCCGCCTCCGACTCCAGTTGTGCAATCAGCGCAGCGTTATCACTGTGATCCTTTCGTAGCAGCTTTAAGGCAACCTCCCGGTCTAGGCTTCCGTCCAGCGCGCGATATACGACGCCCATGCCGCCGCGTCCGGCGACCTCGATCAGCCTGAAATGATCGACCGTCCCGCGCACCGTGATCTCCGCGCCGCACCCCGGGCATGGGATCACGTCGAGCGGCTCCTCGTCAGAAATATCGATCAGCGCTTCGCAGACCGGGCAGGATTGGATGGGAGATTCGGGGGAAGTGTCAGACACAGGTGCAATTTCTAGCGGTGGGAAGGGCGAGGGGCAATCAGCCGCAGGTTGAGCAGTTCTCATGCAGCATCGCAACCGAACGATTGGCAACCTGATCTTTCTTCGAAAACGAGGACAGGGGTTTGGTGTGTTTTTTGGTTAGTGGGTTGGGATGTTTTGGTGGTGGGGGAACATCAGAGCCTCGAAGTC